>JBBAKO010000009.1:0-91353 GCA_040403475.1 Algoriphagus sp.
ATCTTCCGTTCATACTTGCGCCAGTCTGAAGGCTTAGGCTAGTTTTTCCCAAAATAGTACCTTCAAAATGACTATAAGTACCTAATGTGACAGCTCCAGCGACCACCCAAAAAATATTTTTTGCTTGTGCACCGCCTCTCATGATTACTTGTTTAGCCGATGCTATATCTAAGGTTTTTGAAATCTGGAAAATCCAAACATCATTTGGCCCTCCTTCCAATGTAACATCCAAAGGAATTATTATAGCGCTATCCCATTTATAGAGTCCGGGGGCTAATGTTTTTCCACCTAAATCACCTGCATGCAAATTAATGAAATTAGGGTTTTTTCGTCCTACCAGATCAGTATAAGCGGCTTCCATATCCAAAATGGCCGTACTCAACAAGCTAGCATTTACAACCCTGCACGCTGGTCCCGCATCATTCACGGTGTAAATAGTTCCTACCACTTCGTCACAGGCTAATAGTAGTGCAGTTCCCGCTATAGGACTTGTACCCACATTACCCGTAATTGTGGATTTATAAACATCTGTGATCCCTGACTTTGAAAGAATTCCAAAATTACCTGCAAGCCCAAGATTAGGAACGATAATCGGCGGAGCGGATATAACAGTAACAGTGCCAGGATTGCTATTGAGATAATAAGTACTACCTGATATTGGTAAAGCAATCACTGTGACAACATACGAATCTGGGACTAATAAAGATAGCGATAATGATAATGGAGAACTTGGCGTTTTTACAACACCATTAACTTTTACCTCATATCCAGATGCATTTGGAACAGCATCCCATGATACAGTCGCATCACCTTTCCCTGAATTATAGGAGACCTGACTTGCTGCTACAACCGGAGTGGCCATCATCCCAGTAGTAGTGGCCATCATCGATGATTTGGCGGATAGTCCTCCATCCGGCAAAGTAAAGTCGTTTTCTTTGTCGCAGGAGGTGATAATTACGATAAATGCGATTATGGGTAGTAAAAGTTTTTTAAATTTCATGGTTTCTAGTTTATGATTATTTTCAATTGAAAAATTGTGTCGTTTGAAATATTCACTTAGAACACATGTGTAAGATAACTAAAGTTTATCGTATAAATTGATTTAATTTGATAAACCTTGGCCCCATTTGATTAAGCGGATCGGAATTTATTTTCTATTAATTGTACTTCATCAAACTCATTGATATTCTCTCGATAAACAAACTTACAAATACCGTCCTCCTCGTTTTCAAATCCAATACTTCCATTTTGCATGCACCACAAAAGGGTAATCATGTAGGTTATGTCATTAGGTGTCCCTTCCATAATGATGTTTTCATTGGGGTTAAGCTGAAATTATTCTTGTAGTTTAAACATCATCCTGTATTTTGGAGGAAGATATATACCTCTTAGAAGATTGATTATAATTAACGAAATGCAAGAAAGCGAAGATTGAGAATTAAATCAGAGGTCATTAGAATTCAATAATCTGATTATCCGCTTTTTCACCACTAACCATAGAAAAAAAGGTTTGAGGTTCAATTAGGTTAGCTGTGGACCGTTGACTGTGGTCTGTCAACGATTATCCGCATGTTTTAAATAGGGGAGCTGAGCTACTGGCATGATTGCGGATAATCATATTCAATAAATAGCTAAGTTCGCTACCCACTTTGCTACCTCTCCCGTAAAATAAAAAAAACCACTCGGCCTGAGTGGTTTCTGGTAGTCCGTACGGGAATCGAACCCGTGTTTTATCCGTGAAAGGGATACGTCCTAACCCCTAGACGAACGGACCATAAGAAAAAACCAAATTTTAAAAGTCCCCTTATGCTGCACTTTTGTAGTCCGTACGGGAATCGAACCCGTGTTTTATCCGTGAAAGGGATACGTCCTAACCCCTAGACGAACGGACCATTTGACCCACAAAAATTGGTTTTTTCAATGGTTGTGCAAATATAGCCGCTTGAACTTATATTCCCAAAGTGGCTAGAAAATTTCTTTTCAATCCTCCCTTAATCTTCTGAACCAAAGCAGTAAAAATTTACTTTACCTGTAGAACGACATTTTCTGTAAATTCACTTCAAAATATACTCATGTCCACTACTGCTCCAGCCCTTCGCGTAGCCATCAATGGATTTGGAAGAATTGGTCGCTACACCGCCAAGCTTCTTCTGAATAATTCGGATTTCAATTTGGTGGCCATCAACGATTTGGCTGATCCAACTGCCATAGCTCACTTATTAAAATACGATTCGGTACATGGGAAGTTTGATGCCAATATTCGGCTTTCACCTCATTTTTTGCAGGTAAACGAACACGATGTTGCGCTCTTTTCTGAATCAAATCCAGAAAACCTTCCTTGGAAAGCCCTCAATATTGATCTTGTTTTTGAGTGTACCGGAAGATTTACCCTGAAAAAAGATGCGGAAAAACACCTCCATGCTGGAGCTAAAAAAGTGATTATTTCTGCACCCTCCCAAGAGGTGTCCATCCCCATGGTGGTTCTCGGGGTCAATGATCAGATACTCTCAGGAGAAGAAACCCTCGTTTCCAATGCATCCTGCACCACCAACTGCCTTGCCCCACTGGTAAAAGTACTGGATGAGCATTTCGGTATTTTGAATGGTTTTGCCTCGACAGTACACTCCTATACCAACGATCAAAACCTGCACGATGCCCCTCACAAGGACCTAAGAAGAGCGCGAGCAGCGGCCTACTCCATCATTCCCACCTCCACCAATGCGGGTAAAGCCTTGGACCGTGTCCTTCCTGCCCTTGCTTCAAAGATCGAAGCTTCCGCCATGCGCGTGCCAGTACCAGATGGCTCATTGACCGACTTGATTGTGACGGTTTCGAAAGAAGTCACTGCCGCTCAAGTGAATGAAGCATTCAAAAAGGCTGCCGCTTCAGATTTAAAAGGGTATTTACAAGTGGAATCCGATCCGATCGTATCTATGGATATTTTGGGCAATACCCATTCAGCAATCCTGGATGAGGCCTTGACCTCCACCAAAGGAAATATGATCAAAGTAGTGGCTTGGTACGATAACGAATCAGGCTATGCCAACCGGCTAATGGACTTGGCACGGAAAATCAGTAGTTACTAAAAAAATTACTTGACCCTCCGTACTTGATAGTCCTTAATCGGGCTTTCCACGACTATTTTTTCCAGCTTTCCACTCTTGTAATGGTATTGGTTGGTGTTCCCCTCTACCTCGATTTCATAGACGCCAAGACCAATCTTTTTAATGGGGGCAGAAACACCATAGACCTCAGATAGAAACAATTCCTGCCCGCTAGGTTCATGAAAAAACAACTTCGTGCTACACCAGGTCAGCGGACCTTTCAAGGAAGTTCGATTGGCATACTTGTAAGATTTGGAATCCACTTGGTATTGCGCCCCTGTCCAATTGACCTTGGAATCAAAAAAACCACGGTTGGTCTTTGATTCAGATAAGGTCTTTAAAATTTTTCCGCCTTTGAAATGCGAACGCGTCAAAAATTTAAGATCCACATCCCCAAAAAACCAAAACTTCACGCGGCTATCTACCGAATAAAGTAACGAATCTGCTGCACCAGTTTTCTGAGCTGTAAGGGTTCCAATTTTTAATCCAAGAACCACTATTTCAAAAGATGCTGTTTCTTTTGCTGTTTGCGCATGCCCAAGCGAAACGCCCATCCAGAGAAAAATGAGCAGGCTAATCCTCTTAAAATTGGTATATCGCAGTTGATTCATCGGAAATTAAAGGGTGAGATTAGTGGTAGCGAACTGCATCATCAATTCACGTAAGTCTAAGTTAAATCTTATTTTCAAATTGGCTACTATACCGTTGCCAATCTTCTTGGGTATCAATATCGTCCAGTTCGGGCAGCAAAGTGACAATTAAACCCTGCTGAGACGCCACATGCAAGGTCTGTGACAACACTTGTGAAGTACTCCAGGCGATCCCCTCAAACAAGTACGCTGCCTTGCCCTTCATTCCAATCAAATAGTATCCTCCATCCGTTGCTGGACCCAATACCAAGTCGGAATGATTTAAGGCTTCAAATGCTTGAAGTAGGTGGTGGCTTTGAAGAGTAGGACAATCGGTCCCAATAAGCACCACTTTATCTCTACCCGATTCAAAGGTGCGAGCAAATGCGTTTGACATCCGCTCCCCCAGATCTCGCCCATGTTGCACAAGGCTATTTTCTACAATTGGGTGGGTGGATTCTGGGATAAAGTCTGAAAAAAAAGTCCAAACAGGTACTGGCACAGCCTCCAAGGCCGAATAAGTAAGCTGAACGAGATGCTTGTAAATCTCCAAGGCGTGGAGTTCACCCATTCCAGAGGCAAGGCGAGTTTTCACCTTTCCCAGGACCTCATTCTTTTGAAATACGAGTACCACTTCTTTTTTCATCTTTCGAATCTAGACCTATTCCTGGTACTGATTAACTGTTTGGTTTTTAAATCAGATCAAAAATCCGTGGCAAAAACAGGGTGATCTCTGGAAACAGGGTAATCAAGGCCAAGGCAATTACCATAGCCAAAAAGAAAGGCAATAAGGGTCGTAGCACTTGAGTTAAGGAAATTTTTGCAATAGACACACCCACAAACAGTAGGGAGCCTACTGGAGGAGTACACAATCCGATACAAAGGTTCACCACCATGATCATCCCAAAATGTACAGGATCTACTCCTACCTTGGTGACCACCGGCAAAAATATGGGGGTAAAAATTAATACGGCAGGTGTGATGTCCATAAAGGTTCCTACAAACAGTAAAATGATGTTGATCACAATCAAAATCACCCACTTATTGTCACTCAAGGTCAGCATAAACTCGCTGATTAGCTGCGGAATATCTTCTGCGGACATCACCCAAGACATACTCATCGAAGTACCAATCAGCAACAAAACGACTGCGGTGGTTTCTGAGGAGCGAACTAAAATGCCTGGAAGCTCTGATACCTTGAGTTCCCGGTAAAACAGTGAAAGAAATAAGGTGTACATGACAGCGATTGCAGAGGCTTCGGTAGCGGTAAAAATACCTGCCACAATACCTCCTATCACCAAGACAAGAAGGAATAGGCTTGGTACTGCCCTCCAAAAAGCTTTGGCCAGATAACCAAAACTTACAGCTTCCGCATAGGGAAGGTTATTCTTCTTGATAAAAATGGCTGCGCAAATCATTAAAGAAACGCCCAACAGAATTCCAGGTAGATATCCTGCCACAAATAGCGCTGCTATGGAAACACCTCCGCTGGCTAAAGAATAAATGATCAATACATTGGAAGGAGGAATAATTAAACCCGTGGTAGATGAGGTGATGTTTACCGCCACACCCAAGGTTTTAGGGTATCCTTCGGCATCCATGCGCTTGCCCAAAATACTACCCAATGCGGAAGCTGCAGCAGCGGCCGAACCAGCAATCGCTCCAAAAAGCATGGCTGCAATGATATTTACATACAAAAGCCCTCCCGGAAGTCTGCCAGTGAGGCCTTTCGCAAAATCAATTAGCCGATTTGCAATACCCCCTTTGTTCATGATCTCTCCAGCCAATACAAAAAATGGAATGGCTAACAAGGAGAAACTATCCAAGCCTGTGGCCATTCGCTGCGCAATCGTGGTAGCAGCAGGCATTGCTGAAACGGAAACAAGAAGCGTGAAAAAGCTAGAAAGACCCAAGCTCCAGGCTACTGGAACACCAAGGAGTAAAAGCGATACAAAACTTAAAACCAAGATTAAAATAGCGATCCATTCCATAGTTAATCTTGGCTTTTAATAAGTTGCACCACATGAAAACTATGGTAATACACTACCAAAATTCCAGAAATAGGCACCATGGCATATACCCAAGACAGCGGTACTTGAAGGGTTGCTGATTTCTGTTGCAAGAGCTGTGAAATGTATACCAGGTTAGACCCTCCTCCCACCATAATTACAGCGCCAAAAAAAATAACCATGCCATGGATGAAAAGCTGCAAATAAAAGAGCTTTTTACCCTGTATCTTTTCCACCAGCACATCAATTGCCAAATGACCCTGCTTACCTGATACATAGGCAGCTCCCAAAAGTCCCAACCAAATCATGCTGTACCGCGCCAATTCATCGGTAAATGAACTCGGGTCCCCCAAGAGGTAGCGTGAGACCACCTGCCAGGTAACATTCAACACCATCAATCCCATCAAAAGGGCAATGGTAAATTGGATAAATTGATCTAATGCAGCCTTTAACTTCATTTTGTTGTCTGTTGAATTCGTTGAATCAAAGATGCCAACTGGGGTTGTTCCTGAACTACTTGCGCATAAACGCCAGCTACTTTTTCTAAAAAAGGTTCTTTGGAGGGATAGCTAATCTTTACACCCGCTTTTTGTACCTCACGAAGTGCTTCTTCTACCGCCTCCTTCCAAAGTTTGGACTCGTAGATCGCAGATTCATCTGCTGCTTCCTGCAACCAGCGCTGCTCCTCTTCACTCAAGTCTTTCCATACCTCCGAACTGACCAACACCACGTCTGGAATGGCGGTATGTTCATCAATAGCATAAAACTTACAAACCTCGTAATGTCTTGAATTGTAAAAACTAGGCGGGTTATTCTCTGCGGCATCCACTATCCCTTGTTGCAACGAAGTATAAAGTTCTCCATACGATACTGGGGTCGGTGATCCTCCCATCCCGCGGATCATGTTGATTGCCATTTTGGATTCTTGAACCCGTATTTTTAGCCCATCCAAATCAGCAGGCGTTTCAATAGGCTTGGTTTTACTGTAAAAACTTCGCTTGCCTGCATCGTAAAAACACAAGCCACGCAACCAAAACTTTTCGGTACTCAACAACAACTCTTTCCCAATCTCCCCTTGGAGCACCTGCGAAATGTGGGCATCGTCTCTAAACAAGTACGGAAGGCCCAGCACACTAATTTCAGGCGAAAAAGCTTCCAGTGAAGCTGCTGACACTTTCGTCATCCCCACGCTTCCAATTTGCAACAGCTCAAGTAGTTCTCTTTCAGTGCCCAACTGTTGATTGGGGTAAACCTTTACTTTTATTTTACCTCCTGATTTTTCTTCCAGCCGCTCACCAAGAAATACCATCGCCTGATGTACCGGATGCGATACCACCTGGGCATGACCCATCTTGATGACTTTTACACCGGTATCCAACTGACAGCCCCCAAGAGCTAGTACCAAGGCGAGGAAAACAAAAACAATTCTACGGGTAATCTGCATTAGGAAAGGTCTCGAAGTGAAGCGATTTGAGCCATCACCTGGGCAATGGTCTCCCTGATTTTTGAATAGTTGCCAGCAGCAATGTCTTCTTTTCGAAATAACTGGGAACCCATCCCCACACAGAGGGCACCTGCATCAAACCAATTTTTGATACTGGGGAGCGTGGGCTCCACTCCTCCAGTTGGAATGAGCTCTATCGTAGGCATTACGGCGTGTACGGCGGAAATAAAAGCGGGAGTCAACAAGTTGGCAGGATACATCTTGACCAGCTCCGCTCCAAGCTCCTGCGCAAAAAACACTTCCGAAACGGTCCCGCAACCGGGTATCCATGGAACGCCTACCCCAGCACAATACTCCCCTAAAGCAGGATTCATCACGGGTGCAACGATAAATTCTGCACCCATATCTAAAAATAGTTCCGCCTCTGCAGGATGGTAGATGGTACCCACACCCAGATACATCCCCGGAAGTTGACCGACAAGCTCCTTTATCTTTGGGAAAATAGCCTTGGCTTCTTTTCCTCGATTGACCATCTCAATGACCCTTACCCCCCCTTTATAGGCTGCTACTACCAGCTCCATACATATCTTTTCGTCAGGATGGAAAAATATGGGCATCATCCCTCCTGCATGCATGCGCCGAATAAATGGACTAGGATTTCGCATCATCTTTTTATTTTACCATTACCCTCTCCTGCCACCAACTCCTGAATCTCTTGCAGTGAGCAGTACAAAATATCCCCAGGAACACTATGCTTGAGTACTCCAGCCGCCATCGCAAACTCAATGGCATCTTTGGGACTCATGTGCAGCAATCCATAGATCAAACCACCTGCAAAAGCATCACCGGAGCCTACTCGGTCCACGATATGAGTCAATTCGTAGC
The DNA here is from genome assembly GCA_040403475.1 of Algoriphagus sp. GTDB lineage: Bacteria > Bacteroidota > Bacteroidia > Cytophagales > Cyclobacteriaceae > Algoriphagus. Next base: position 8,072 of record JBBAKO010000009.1, read on the forward strand.
TTTTTGAAGTGTGTGATTTTTTTCTTCCATAAAGGCTTGCAGACAAAGTGTTGACTGAGGAATTATGGGAAATACGGTCCGTCTTGACCAAGTACTCTAGCTTTGGAAAACGGTCAAAGGCCATTTTCTTGCTGTCCGAAAAACTCTTGAATTCTTCATTCAGACATTGCTTAAAATCCCGTGTGCCGGCAATCATGACATGTGTCAGCTCCATTAGCTGCGGCATGACCTGGTGAGGAGCCTTACCGTATTGCCACAAATTGCTTCTGTAATTTAAGTCTCCACTTACCCGTAAGCCTCTTTCATTTGCCTTTTGAAGGGCAACCAAGGTTAGGTTCGCACATTTTTGAGACAGTGCAGGCGTTATTCCCGACCAATGTAGCCAAGACACCCCTTCCAATATAGACTCCCAATCCAAGTCCTCTCCCTCAAAATTGGCAAAAGCAGAATCTGCCCGATCATATATAATTTGAGAGCTTCGCTGCATGGCTCCTTGCTCCAAAAAATAGATGCCCATCCTGCCCTGAATAAAGGGAATGGCGCGGGTATCTATTCCATTTTTTCTAAGCTTTCCCGCAGCAGCCCATCCCAATTCGTGATCAGGAAAGGCAGTGAGGTGTGAGACATCCATGCCCCAATAGGCCAAGGCAGCTGCGACATTTGCTTCTGAGCCTCCAAACTCCATTTCGAGATCCTGTGCCTGAAAAAAACGTTGGTTTCCAGGAGGACTGAGTCGTAGCATGACTTCACCAAGAGTGACAATTTTCTTCATGGAAGAATAAATTTTTTATCTAATTTGACCAAAATAAGAAATTATTACGATGAATAACACCTCACTCCTATTAGATTCTTTGGATAATGTCGGCGTAGCCCTTTGCGACCTAAGTCCTGGGGAGCAAGTAAGCCTCGAACTACATTCTGTAGAAATACGCCAATTCATTCCAGCCAAGCATAAATTTGCCCTTCAAGATTTTTTTCCGGGTGATGAGATTCTGATGTACGGGACCGTAGTGGCGGAAGCAACTCAAAAAATCAATAAGGGTGCAGCACTTACTTTAGAAAACATCCAACACAAAACCCAAGCCTATTCCTTAGAACGGAAAACAGAGGCTAGAAGGCCGCCTGAGGTAGGCCATTGGAAAGACAAAACTTTTTTAGGCTTTCATCGAGAAGATGGGCAGGTAGGCACCGCCAATTATTGGATTGTTCTACCGCTGGTATTTTGTGAAAACACCAACATCAAACTGCTTCAAGAGGCCTTTGAAAATGCCCTAGGCTTTTCCCAACCCAATCCCTACGAGCAACAAATCAAAGCCCTAATCGCTGGAGACAAAAGTGGCACCGCACTAGAAGATACAAGTTCCACCTTGGAGGTAGAACGCAACAAACTTTTCCCACAAGTAGATGGCATCCGTTTCCTAACCCATAGCATGGGCTGTGGAGGTACTAGAGACGATGCATCGGCACTTTGCGGCCTCCTTGCTGGATACATCCACCACCCCAATGTAGCTGGCGCAACTGTGCTTAGCTTGGGTTGCCAAAATGCCCAAGTAAGCCTGCTTCAAGAAAAATTATCCCTTCTTTCTTGTAAAAAACCAGTCGTTATCTGCGAGCAACAGCAAGAAGGTACCACTCACGCACTTCTAACCAAGGCAGTCAATGAGACCGTAGCAGGACTGCGACTTGCGAATCAATGCTTTCGGAAGCCAGCTCCCCTGAGTAAACTGGTGGTAGGCTTGGAATGCGGAGGATCAGATGGATTTTCGGGCATCTCTGCGAACCCTACCCTTGGACATGTGTCGGATGTAGTCGTTGCCTTGGGAGGAACAGCCATTCTATCTGAGTTTCCTGAGTTGTGCGGGGCAGAACAAGATTTGATCAACCGATGTGAAAGTCCAGTGCTTGCCAAAAAATTTGTTCACCTGATGGAAACCTACAATGCAGCTGCAAAGCGTGCTGGAAGTGGATTTGACAAAAACCCAAGTCCTGGCAATATCAAAGACGGACTCCTCACTGATGCGATTAAGTCTTGTGGCGCCGCCAAAAAAGGAGGCACGGCCCCTATTGCAGATGTTTTGGACTATCCAGAATACGTTACCAAGACAGGACTCAACCTCCTTTGTACACCCGGTAATGATGTAGAAAGTACTACCGCACTTGCCGGAAGTGGAGCCAACCTGATTTTATTTACCACTGGTTTAGGTACACCTACAGGCAACCCAATTTGTCCTGTAATTAAAGTTTCTTCCAATACCACATTGGTGCATAAAATGCCCGACATCATTGACTTTGATGCAGGCACGATCATTTCTGGAGAGGATACACCCGCATCTGCAGGAGAAAGGTTGACGGAGTTAATAATTGCCGTGGCGAGTGGTCAAACGCATACCAAAGCTGAGGAAAAACGAAATTTTGATTTCATCCCCTGGAAAAGAGGAGTTTCGCTGTGATAACCAGGCCTGTAAGTCCGACCCTAAGTCGAGTAGCAATTCTATTATTCACCGATCAACAAAAATCGGGCTGTAGAAGCCTTATCACGGATTTGTTTGGCTTCTTGATAGGCAGCAGAATGATACCAGGCCAAGGCCTTCTCCCGGTTTGGAAACTCCAATAAAACGAGTCGATCGTGATCCCAGGTACCTTCCAAAGCCTCTACTGGCATGCCTCTAAGCACAAACTTTCCATCAAAAGCTTGGAGACTAGCAGGGGTCTTTTCTTTGTATTTTTCATACAACAAGGGAGAGTGAATAGCTACTTCAACAAGTATGTAGGCTGCCATAAATTTTAGTATTTAAATTGAAAAGTTAAACTAACAAAAAATGAATAGTCAATCGATACAGGTTCTCCAATTTGGAACAGGAAATTTCCTCCGTGGATTTATTGAGCCCCTAATCGAAGAACTAAACGAACAAGGTGAATCGTTGCAGGTTTGCCTCGTGCAAAGCACCGATGGCAGCACCCTTCAAGGATTGCGTGCACAAGATTATGCATATGAAGTGTATGTTGCAGGTAGCGATCAAGGCCAGCCCATCGAGGAATTTAAGTCGGTCACCTGCATTAAAGATGGGCTTAGCTTACCCAAGGACTATGAAAAGTTCCTTTCATTTGCTCTTTCTCCAGAACTGAAATACATTATTTCAAATGTCACTGAGGCAGGTTTGGTTTGGAATGAGGAAGGTCCCAGAGACCAAATAGCCAGCTCATTCCCTGGAAGGCTTACCCAATGGCTTTACACTCGATTTGAACAAGCTCCCGAATTGGAAACAATTCTACTTCCTTGCGAGCTCATTCCCAACAATGGGGAATATTTGAAAAGTTTAATCCAACAGCATGCTTTATCCTGGAAGTTGGATCCTCAATTTCTGAATTGGATTCACCTCAACTGTCGCTTTCACAACACCTTGGTGGATCGAATTGTCCCTGGCTTCCCAAAGCATCTCGAGGGAAAAGCTGCGCCTTACACCGTACAGGTAGAACCCTATCTTTTTTGGGGAATTGAGGGCTCTGTCCTAGATCTAGAAAAATTGCCTTTTCGGAAGTGCAAAGGGGTGGTGCTAACCGATTCACTTCTCCCCTACACGAAGCGGAAAATAAGTATTCTAAATGGGCAACACACCCTAATGGCGGCCTTAGGCAGGTTGCAACAAATACAAACTGTTCAACAGTATGTACAGGACCCCGATCGACTTCAGGTGCTCAAACTAGTCGCAGAAGAGGAAATATTTCCCTTTTTGGATCAGCCCTTGGATTCCCTTCGAGACTATGCGTTAGCCATCATTGATCGATTTAAAAATCCATACATGGCGCATTTGTTGCAGGATATTTCCTTTCAGTCGATCTCCAAATTCAAAAGTCGATTGCTACCTATTTGCACCTATTATTTAGAAAAACAGGGAACATTGCCCCCTCGAATCACTGTGGGATTGGTTGCATTGCTATTGTGTCACTTGCGATTCCCAGATTTGATGCGGGACTCCGAAGAAAACAAACAGTACTTCAAGGAAATTCAAGACAGGGATGCATCTGAATTAGACAAAATCATCCAGGCTAGTCAGGAGTTGTTTGGCTTCCAGGATAGATCAAGTTTGGAACTTGCCTATGCCAGCCTCCAGAATACCCTTATGGCTTAGTTTTCGGCGAAGCCAACGCCTGCTGCAAATCTAGCCTTGGCATAGGCAATTTGAAGTCTCGAAGAAAGCTCATTCAAGGTGACTCTAGCGTCAAAAACCGCAACTTCACGTGCATTAACCAAAAACAAACTGCTTTCTCCAATTTCAAAACGGCGGGTTTCGCCGGTAAGTAAGGCTTCCAAGCTCTTTACATTTTCTGCAAGCGTCCGTACTTGTTGATTTAATACCTTCCAAGAATTGAGCTCAGCCTCTAGTTTTGTTCGGAGCTGCTGCTCCTTCAAGTTTCTTCCTGTCTGTTTGATTTCTAGTTTGGCAATGGTACTACCCAGCTCACCACGCGCCCTCCGTAAAAACAAAGGCGTATAGACCGTCACCCCCCATTTGTAGTTGTTCTCAAAAAGAGGTGAAGGGCGAGCGTCAGCAAGGTTCTCAGTTAGGAAATTATACTTCAACTTGACCACAGGAAGTAGTTCCTGAGTCCGCAATCGCTTTTCCACGTTCAAACTTGCCAAATCAAAATCTGTCAGCAGCAATTCTGGATGCCTACCCACCAAAGTCCTCAGTTCCTCTGCCTCAGGTGCAGGGTTAAGGAATTGGGATAGCGCCTGAGGAATAATGGCTGAATCAAGCAGCATGGGTTCCCCTGAATCATTCCACAAATAGGTATTGAGCACTTGCGTGTTTTCGAAAAACGTAATGTCTGCAAGCTGCAATCGGTATTGCCTGTTCAACAATTGAGATAGGGCCTCAACGGTGTCAATAGCTGCTTGATCTCCAAGTTCGTAGCTCCGCTTGATGCCATTAAATCGAACCTCTGCAAGCTTCACTCCCTCTTCTAAAACCAGTTTATTTTCATAAGCAGCCGCCCATTTCCAGTAGGCAGCGGTGGCCTGTAGGTTGAGTTCGTTTCTAAAATTAAGGCGCTCTACTGCTGTGGCCTGCTCGTAAAGTTTGGCTTTTTGAAGGGTTGCTCTTCGGTCATCCAGCAGCAATCCTTGTCCTAAATTTACCGCAGCACCCGCAGAGAGTAGCCCATTTGTTGGCACGTTACTTTCAGAGTTGAGGAACGCACCTGAGTTCTGTTCAAAATTACCCATCAGCTCCACTCCCATCCAAGTAGGCACAAGTACCCCTGCCTCCCGCTTTTCGAAGTAGGTAGATTGGTTAAACTCCTTTTTATCCAAGTTGCCATACAGCATCGGATCAAATCCCCCACGCGCCTTGCGCACCTCCATTTGGCCTAAGCGAAGGTTAAGATTCGCTTGGATGGAGATGGGATGGAAATCTTGAACCCATTTCATGTAATCTTCAAAGCTTAACTTTTGGACTTCTTGAGCCAAAAGTGAAGCCGAAGACAACAGCAAGAACAAGAGTAGGGCTACTTTTTTCATTTCGTGGCAGAAGCAGTTTTATCTTTTTCTTCTTGAGAATAATAGTCAGCAGGGAAGCCATTGAGCTGTCGCCAGATTTCATACCAAACGGGCACATCATTGAATAAGGCGATGCCTTCCGCACCAGAGCCCATACGCAGTACGTCTGGCCAAGCCTCTTCCTCTGGATCCTCGGTTACCAATACACGGTATTGATTCGTTGGGCCTGCAAACTGGTCAATGGCTATGACTACCCCACCGAAGGTTCCGTTAGATAGCTGAGGCCATCCCGAAAAAACAATGGCCGGCCAACCATCAAAAATAAATCGAACTTTATTTCCTGGCTTTACCAAGGGCAAGTCTACCGGCTGAACATACATTTCAACGGCCAACTCTGCATCTGCAGGCACAATATTCACTATTTCGGCCCCTTCCTTGATGGTCTCACCGATACCCACCTGAATGGCCTTGGCGATGTAGCCATTTTGTGGAGCTAGGATATACCGGTATTGCGCCCGCTGCTCATAATTGGAGTACTGGTTTTCAAGTTTCGTTACCGTTGCTTCCGCATCAAATTGAGAGGACAAGGCGGTGAATTTGTCGGATTGAGCCTTAGCCACTTTATCTTTAAACTCATTGTCAATGGCACTCAAATCAATACGGGAAGTGATAAACTCGTTTTTGCTGCTCAGAAATTTGTTTTCAGAACCAATCAATTTTGCTTGAACTTCCTGAAACTTGAGTTTTCTTCCTTCCATAGTGGTTACAGAGATCAACCCCTCTTTCAATAGCTGCTCCGCACGATCCAATTGATACTTTCCAATATCATAATTGACTTTGGCCTGCACCAACTCCATGCTGTCGGACTGTACCTTTAATTCTGCAATCTTCAAATTATTTCGAGCTTGCTGCAACTTGAGGATGTTGTTTTGCTCGAGTGCAGAAATTTGGTTTTCTAGCGCCCCAACTTTCTCCCCATAGGATTCAGCAGCTTGGGTTTTGGCATCGACCTGCTGCTGCGTACGCGGAAGCAGCAAGGAATCAAAAAACTCATCCTTGATTTCTGAAATTCTCAAAATTGTATCCCCTGCGGCCACATAGTCGCCTTCAGCCACATACCATTTCTCAATTCTACCTGAAATGATCGAATGGATTGTCTGCGGTCGCTGGTCAGGACGTAGCGCAGTTACCATGCCCTTGGAACGTATATTTTGTGTCCACGGCAGGAAGAGCATCAGAAAAAAGACGACAATCACCCACACTAAAATCTTTAACCTTTTCTTGCTTTCCCTTTTTGGAAGCGTAGTCTCCAAGCTCTTGGCACCGCTGAAAGAGGTTAAGTCTTTGATGGTGTTTTTTGAAATATTCAACATAGCCAATTAGTTTTTGAATTTCTTGAATGCTTCGTAACTGCCTTGAAAGGCCAATTCCCCCTTCTCCATCAGAATCACTTCATCTGCAAGCTGCTGTACTTTTGGTTCATCGGAGATCATGATCAAGGTCCAAGGCCCCTTCATCACATAGTCAATTAGATTTTCCTTTACCTTGGGATCCACATAGTTTAAGATATTCTCCATGATTAATGCTTTTGGATGACCTACCAATCCCCTAGCGATTAATATCTGATGCGCAATGGATTTAGATAATCCCTTACCCTCAGGTTGTAGCACTGTTTCCAATCCAAAAGGCGCCTGGTAAATAAAATCTTTCAGACCTACCAGTTCAATGAGGTAATCCAATTGCTCTTGAGTACAATCCCGTCCCAAGCAAATATTTTCTTGGATGGTACCGTGGAAAATCTGTTGAAGTTCAAGGAAATCACCAACCATTCCACGGAATTTTTCAAGATTAATGTATTCCAAGGACAAGTCGTTGACGAGGACTTTGCCTTGGTACTCTTCGTAAAGCCCTGAAAACAAAGCCATCATGGCACTTTTCCCACTTCCACTTTTACCAGTCACGACTACTTTCTTTCCAGGCTCTATGGTAAGAGATATACCAGAAAGTAAAGGTACATGTGCATCTGCAGGCTGAAAGATTACGTTTTCCATACTAAACTTTATCCCTTCCGAAGTAGGGTCAATCACTTTCTCTTGTGGCTCATGGTGTTCCAAATCCAAATCCATGATTTGTCCCAGTTTGTCAACAGATACTAGCGTATCGTAGACGGTTTCTAAGGAGAGAATGAGCTTCTCCACCGAATTGACCACGAGGATAATAATCACTTCTGCTGCCACAAATTGCCCAATGGAAATCTGATCATTAATTAATAGTAAACTTCCGGCAAGCAACAAACTGGTCACAATCAATACCTTAAACGCAATCATCACCTTATATTGAAAAATCAATACATTAAAATGCTGAGAGCGAAACTGAATGTACTTTTGAATCAGTTTGTCTGCTCTCAGGATTGGAAGATTGGTAGTGCCTACTAGTTTAAATGAATTCAAGGTTCTCCCTACTTCTTCCAACCAGTACGCTGTTTGGTATTTGTAGGAAGATTCCTGAATGGCAGTTTCCATTCCTTTTGGAGCGGTGTAATAAAAGATGAGGGCCAAAATCCCAAATAAACCTAAGCCAAATACAATGAAAGCGGGATGGTAAAAGGAAAGCAACAAGAGTCCGAAAATCACTTGAAGAAGTGCAGCAGAGAAGTCAATCAAAATTTTAGCCATTCCTTTTTGAAGACTTACTGTATCAAAGAAACGGTTGACAATCTCGGGGGCATATTTTCCATGAAGGATCTCAGTTTTTATTCTTGGAAGTCGGTAGGCGATGGAAAGACCTGATTTGGAAAAGATGCGCTGCTGAAATTTCTCCATAATCTGCAATTGGGAGATTTGAAGAAAACCTCCAAAAATCACCCCAGCAGCCACAATAATTACTAAAATTACCCAGGAAGTGGTAATCCTACCCCCTAGAATAAAATTGAGAATAGCTTGGATACCCAGCGGCAAAGTAAGCGTAATCAATCCATTCAATACCGCATAGAAGTAGATGGCATAGACTTGATTTTTCTCTTCTTTGAGAATATTGAAAAATCGTTTGATCGGTGTTAATTCTTGTTCGCGCTGCATCAGTGAATGGCTTTGGTCACGAGTTGATAAAAGAATTGATAACGGTCCTTACTTTCAGATCCAGCATCAAGCATTCCCGGCAAATGCTGGGAATTAAAGGTCTGCAACAGGCTAGACTCAAGAATGGTAGAGACTAGGGTTTTTGGATAGAGGTAATCTGGATTGATCTCCGTGATGATGGAAGATACTCGGTCGCCAAACTTGTAAACCTGAGAGAAAATTCCAGATTCATGCTCTAAATCCACTTCCTTGGTGAGGAATCCTTTGATGGATTCATTGATCACAATGCTTCTTAATATTTCTGGATCTAGAAAATCATTTTGCTTGTAAATCGGGCCTTCTACCAAAAGTTGAATAGCAACGGCTAGCCGCTGATCTGGATCTTGTTGGTTGGCTGTAACAAATACCAAATTGTGCTCTAGCCAAGCCCAATACCAGGCGCTGAGATACAAGAGCAACTTATGCTTGTTGTCAAAATAGCGATAAATAGCCGCTTCTGTGCTTCCTATTTTCGCTCCTAATTTTTTGAAAGTGAAGTGTTCCATCCCCAATTCTTGAATCAGGAATGCTCCTTCTTGAACTATCAGCACGCCCAATTCCGAACTAAATGGATCTTTTAGAAATAAATTAGTGTTTACCTCAATCCTGATTTTCTTTAAAATAGATTCCATTTTTTCTTTCAAAACTCTAGGTATAACGAAAGATACCAATCAAAAGTTTGCTTTTCAATCATTATTGTTAGTATTAATAACAAAAAATATACAAACCTATACAACTCGATTTCTAATCGAGCGAAAAAAACTGGAAAAATCGAATGAACTGATTGGATCTTTGAAAAATTCTAGAATCGAAAGCGCTTCTAGAAAGAGAATATTCAGCTATTTATACTGTCATGTTTCCCAACCCAATAGGCCCAGAAAAGAAGTATGGGATGAAAAATTAGCAAACGAACCCAGCCCGCCCATTCCGGAACACATAGCACCCCTTCAATGCAAGAACCTACCTGAATGAAGTACACATGGGAGGGGATAAAACAAACCAACAAGCCAAAAATGCCCCATGCAGCACGCTTGCGAGTAGGTAAATACAAGACACCCAAACCCAGTAAGATCTCCGCAACTCCAGAAAGAATATTGATGAGTTCAGGATTGGAGAAAAACGGAGGAATGAGTGGAAGGTAAAAATCGGGGGTATTAAAATGATTGACACCCGCTACCAGGTAAAAATACCCCATGCTGTAAATGAGGAACTTCTGCACAAATTTTTTCATCTTTTTCTTTTTGAGATTGAAAAAGATACAACAAATCAAGGACAGGACAAGGTTTTAAAACCCTCTGTATTTCAATTTCCCTACCCCATATTGATACAGGGTCTTGGAATAGCGAAGCATGGCTGGCATCAAACAAATCGTAAGTCCCACCACAGTGCTCAAATACATCCAAAGCTTGGGCTCAGCGACCAATACATTGATCGCAACCAATGAAGTAAACATCAAGGCTACAGAAAAGGCATAGCTGATGTACATCGCACCATCATAAAACCCAGGTTCTGGAATTAAGCTTGCCTCACAAACGGGACAGCTAGTATTGATGACCGTTAGTTTCCGGTAACTAAATGGGGAGACAGGAAACATATTTCCCTCTCGACATTTGGGGCACTTGGCCTGAGCAATGGCAGCAACTAAACTTTTTGGCATAATTGAAAAACGAATGCGTAAATCTAGCCGAATAGGAAGGCTATTCCTGTAACCTTTGTTACGGTACAGTGCCCTTGTTAAAAAATAAAAAAATGAATGCTTATTAACGCAACTCCTCCAGATCGTAATCTTTCCCTTTACCCCATTGGAGCAATTCGTGTAACGTATAAAATTCAAGGGTATCCAAATCCTTAATTCTAAAATTCTCTCCCGATATCCGAGACATCACTTCAATTTTCCGAACTTCCCCCTGGTTGACCAATCGGTAAATTCGTCCTACGCGCAAGTTGTCTAAAGCTAGTGGCATTAGATCTTCGCTTTGATCAACGCACCTGATGCCTCAAAAGTGATTTCCTTTTTGGGAGCTGTAATCGCTTCCACTTCTTCTTTGGATTTGCCTTGATCTTCAGCATAGTGACGCAAAGTCTCTACATCCGTTTCTGTCAAGATAGCCACCCCTTCAATGGTTATGGGAAATCCTTGAGAATTGGTAGGGATAAAAAATCCATAATCTTTAAAGGTCACACGCATTTTGGATCCATTGGGCAACTCCATCGCAAACCAGCATCCTTTATTTGTACATACCTCCTTGATGTTTCCAGAAACTTTTCCCGTAAAGGTTCCAGCTGTTTCCACTGTTTGCAGCAAAGTAGCCGTAGTCACCACATCAGCCCATTTCACCACATTTCCATAGTTTCCAGGAACTACCTTGGCTTCACCCACCAGTTCGTAAGTAGTTTTTTGTGCCAAAAGCCCTGATTTTTGGCAGGAAGCAAGGCTGACAACTAGCGCCAGCGAGAAAAATATGGATTTCGTTTTCATGGTTCAGATTGATCTTCTCAAATTTTAGTAAACAGGTATCTAAAACAAAGCAAATTCCCATTTGTTTGAGATACAAACCTTAGTCTTAAAAATAGCTGAAAAGTCCTTGCCTCAAAAGTAATTTGTACGAAGTCTCCTCCCGGATTCGGAAAAAGGCGATAAATAAACAACTCAAACACTTCGGATCTGTGGTTTAAAATTGACTTGGATTTCCAGGAACACAAAAACGAAAAAGATTTGTAACAAATAACGGAATAAATGGCCGCTTTTTTTGACAATCCATTAATTTTACCATTTATAATTTTAGCTGCTCCATGCCAAAAACCAAAAAGTTCATCATTGATTTTGACAGCACCTTTACCCGAGTAGAGGCCTTAGATATCTTGGGAGAAATCATACTTTCAGGTGATCCCAGACAACAGGAAAAATTGCAAGCCATCAAGGATATCACGGATAAAGGCATGGATGGAAGCCTTACTTTTAGAGAAAGTCTGGAACAACGACTCGATATCCTTCAAGCCTCCAAATCCCAAATAGCGGAGTTGATCGTAGTCCTGAAGCAAAAAGTTTCCAAATCCTTTGAGCGGAACAGGGATTGGTTAAAAGATAATGCTGCCGATGTCTTTATTATTTCCAATGGCTTCAAGGATTTCATCATCCCCATCGTGACCGAATACGGAATTAAGCAGGAGAATGTATTTGCCAATGATTTGATTTACGATGGAAGCGGAAAAATCATCGATTTCAATCGGGAAAACCCCCTTTCCAAAAATAATGGCAAGTCGGAAACCATCCGTGACATCAACTTGGATGGAGACATTTATGTCATTGGAGATGGCTACACCGACTACGAAATTAAGGCATCTGGATTGGCCAATAAATTCTATGCCTTTACCGAAAATGTAAGCCGACCAAAAGTCACTAGCCAAGCAGATCACATCGCTCCTAGCTTCGATGAGATCCTCTACATCAACAAACTAAATACGAAATTTTCCTACCCAAAAAGCAGAATTAAGGTTCTCCTCCTTGAAAATGTGCACCCCATTGCCCTTGAACTACTCAAAGAGGAAGGGTATCAAGTGGAAGTTGCTTCGGGTGCCATGAGCGAGGAAGAGCTCTGTGAAAAGATTCGAACAATTTCAATCCTTGGCATACGCTCCAAAACTACAGTGACCAAAAAGGTGCTTGAAAATGCCAACCGCCTCCTGGCAATCGGCGCTTTTTGTATCGGCACCAACCAGATTGATTTAGAAGAATGCCAGAAAAAAGGGGTTGCAGTTTTCAACGCACCCTTTTCAAATACCCGCTCTGTCGTCGAAATGGCGATCGCACAAATCATTTTCTTGATGCGCAGGTTCCAAGACAAATCAGTTGGGATGCACCAAGGAATCTGGGACAAGTCAGCAACGGGCTCCTTCGAGATTCGCGGCAAAAAACTAGGAATTGTTGGCTATGGAAACATTGGCGCACAGCTTTCGGTCCTGGCAGAAAACCTTGGAATGAATGTTTTCTATTACGATGTAATTGAAAAACTTGCCCTTGGAAACGCCACCAAAATGAATTCTTTGGATGAATTATTGGCTACCTGCGATGTCATCACCTTGCACGTGGATGGCCGAAAAGACAACAGTTGCCTCATCGATCAGGAAAAAATCTCAAAAATGAAGCCAGGCACCCTCCTTCTCAATTTGAGTCGTGGGCATGTAGTAGACATTCCTGCACTAAGAGCCGCTATTCTTTCAGGACATGTCGGAGGCTGTGCGGTAGACGTATTTCCTGAGGAACCAAAAAACAATAAAGAAAGCTTCGAATCGGAACTCAAAGGATTGCCAAATACCATCCTTACCCCGCATATTGGAGGCAGCACCCTAGAAGCACAGGAAAATATTGCCCGATTTGTGCCTGGGAAAATCATGGAATATGTCAATACAGGAAACACTTACAACTCGGTCAACTTCCCCAATATTCAACTTCCATTCTTGAAAGATGCGCATCGACTGATTCACTTGCACCAGAATGAACCAGGTGTGTTGGCGAAAATCAACTTAGTACTGGCCAACTACCACATCAACATTGTAGGCCAGTACCTAAAAACAAATGAAAAGATCGGTTATGTGATCACTGACATTGACAAAGTCTATGATCCAGATGCTATTGAAGCCCTAAAGAATATTCCAGGCACGATTCGCTTCCGGACACTCTATTAATCAGTGATTACCCATAAAAAAAGCCCATTAAAGGGCTTTTTTTATGATTACTTGGATCCATACAGATCCTCGTAATAGGTCTGATAGGCTCCCGAGGTCACCCGATTGAGCCAAGCTTCGTTTGCCAAATACCAATCAATAGTCAGCTCGATTCCTTCTTCAAACTGCAAACTTGGCTCCCAGCCTAACTCCTGCTGAATCTTGGTAGCATCGATGGCGTAGCGCAAATCATGCCCCGCACGATCTTGAACGAAGGTAATCAGCTTCTCAGAAGTGCCCGCCTCACGGCCAAGCTTCGCATCCATCTTTTGGCACAAGAGGAGGACAATGTCGATATTTTTCCATTCGTTAAAACCTCCAATGTTGTAGGTTTCCCCAGGCTTTCCCTTGTGGAATACCACATCAATGGCACGCGCATGGTCCTTCACAAACAACCAATCTCGGACATTCTCCCCTTTACCATACACGGGCAATGGCTTGTTATTCTTAATGTTATGGATGCAAAGAGGAATCAACTTTTCTGGAAAATGGTTAGGCCCGTAATTATTTGAGCAGTTGGAAACCACTGTTTTCATTTTGTAGGTATTCGCATAGGCCCTTACAAAATGATCGGAAGCTGCTTTTGATGCAGAATAAGGTGATTGAGGATCATAGGCTGTAGACTCCAAAAAAAACCCTCCATCATGCAAAGAACCATATACTTCATCCGTTGATACATGATAGAAAAGGTGTTGATCCAAGGCTCCTGACCAAGCTTTCTTGGCCACATTGAGCAAATTTACTGTACCAAATACATTAGTTCGCACGAACGCTAAAGGATCTGAAATAGATCGGTCCACATGGGATTCAGCAGCCAGGTGAATAACATCCGTAATTCCATGCTTTGCAAAAATCGCTTCCAAAGCCTGCTCATCTTGAATATCTGCTTTTTCAAAAAAGTAATTGGAAGCACCTTCTACCTCGACCAAATTCTCCAAGTTGCCCGCATAAGTCAAGGCATCTAGATTGATGATCCGGTATTGCGGATAGGTAGCCACAAAAAGTTTGACTACATGAGATCCAATAAATCCGGCTCCTCCGGTAATTAAAATTGATTTTGACATATTAGGATTGATAAAAATTTAAGTACCATTTGGTGAATTCAGCCACCCCTTGGGCCACTGAAATTTTGGGTTCATAGCCCATGTCCTGCATTAACTCAGAGATATCGGCATGTGTTTCGACCACATCTCCAGGCTGCATGGGAAGAAATTCCATCTTTGCCTTTTTCCCAAGACCCTTTTCGATTGCTTCGATAAATTCCAATAAGGGCACAGGGGACGAGTTCCCAATATTGTAAAGTTTGTAGGGCGCCGTAGAGCTAGATGGATCGGGATGCTGACGATCAAAATTGCTGTTGGCAGTAGCTGGCCGATCTGCCACGAGAAGTACTCCAGACACGATATCATCGATGTAGGTAAAATCCCGCTTCATCTGGCCTTGATTAAATACCTGAATGGGCTCTCCTTTGCGAATCGCATCGGCAAACAGAAAATAAGCCATATCAGGTCGGCCCCAAGGACCATACACCGTGAAAAAGCGAAGTCCTGTGGTTGGAATTCCAAAAAGGTGGCTGTAGCTGTGCGCCATAAGCTCATTTGCCTTTTTAGAGGCTGCATAGAGTGAAATCGGATGATCCACTCCATCGGAAGTAGCAAATGGCATCTTGGCATTGCTCCCATAGACTGAACTTGAGGAAGCAAAAACCAAGTGCTTCACGGGATGAAATCGACAGCACTCCAAAATATGCAAAAAGCCAGTAAAGTTGCTATGCAGGTAATCCTCTGGATGAAGAATGGAATTTCGTACGCCTGCTTGGGCTGCCAAATGAATGACTACCTCAAATTTCTCAGTTTCAAAAAGGCGTAGTAAAGCCTCTTTATCCACTAAATCTTGTTGGACAAAGCGGTAGCTAGTTGATTTTGAGGAGGTAACTGGAATTCCAGACCCTATCTTTTCCCTTGCGATCCCTAATTCAGCCAATCGGGCAAACTTAAGTTCAAGGCTATAGTAGGAGTTAATGCTATCCAAACCAACCACCTCCTCTCCTCTCTCGAGTAAGTGTCGGACCACATGAAATCCAATAAACCCTGAAGCTCCAGTAACTAGGTATTTCATGATTTATAAAATGAGTTTAGCTTACAAAATAGTGTCATGGCAAGCCCTTTTCTTGATTCTTTCCAAGTTGACGGTAAGCTTCCAATTGAAGTTGCTGCATTACTTTTCGGTCAAATTTATCCACAACTTCTTCAAAAAGGACTTCAGCATAATTAGTTAAAACATCCCGCTTCACAAAGGCAAACTCTAATGCTTCTTTCAATACGGTCACCTCTCCAATTGGAAAAACTAAACCTGTCTTTTGCTGCTTGATCAATGAGGTGTTTCCGATACAGTTGGAACAAATAATAGGAACCTGCATGGCTGCCGCCTCCAAAAGGACATTTGAAAATCCCTCTTCATGAGATGCTTGAACCAGTACATCTGATAAAGCTAGGTAATGGGCTACATGATCCGTAGAATCTAGTTGTACCACCCGCGGATGTTCACGAATGACCTGTATCGTTTCTTGGCTGATCGGATCTTTCTCTTGTTCAAAAGCTCCGATAAGCACCAATTTGGATTTTGAAACAATCTTGGATTTTACAAAAGCAGCAACCAAGTCTTCTATTCCCTTCCGTTTGGTAAGCTGTCCTACTGCCAAAATTATAAAATCATTCTCTCCTGGCAGAATACGCATGGTAGCCGCTACCAAATGATTTTCTTTGAGGGCCTGTCGATTAAATTTTTCTAAGTCAACGCCTAGTGTAGAACCAGATCCCAGCAACTCAAACTTGGAAGCTTCAACTCCAGAATTGCTGGTCAAATAGGTAAGCATTCCTGTAGAGTTGACCCATAGCCTTGTCGCATTGGCGTAGGTCCACTTTTCAATTAAAGTAAGCCCCTTTTGTGGCACTTTTGTATTCGCTGGCATCTCAGTGATGCTATGAATACGATGTGGAACACCAGCCAAATTGGAGGCTAGCATGCCTAAGAAGCCAGCCTTGGAATCGTAACTATGAATTACATCCGGTCTTTCCTTGCGGATCAATGTGAAGAGACGCCAAAAAGAAATGAAGTCTTCTACAAAATTGACTCCCTTGACAAAAGGAATCGCCTCATGTCTCACTCCTTCAGCTCGACAAATCTGTTGAATTTCTCTTCCATCTGCACTTACTAAGAGCGGCTCCCAACCTTGCTCCTGCATCAATTTAGGCTGACCAGAGAGTAAATGTTTAAAGGTAATCGGCTCGGTGGAAAGAAGAAGATACTTGGGCATTTAAAGAAGGGGATGAAATACAAAGGTAAAATTTTCTCAGAAGAACTTGATTAGAAAATAGGGTTCTAACGAAAAGTTTGAAAATTGAATCTTTTGGTCAAGCACTCAGCTTGATAAAGCTCGAGAATCAAATTAATTCTAATTTTTTCATTGGATTCTTTCAAGATTTTTATCGTAGCCAAAATCTTCCTTAAATCAATAGAGATGCATTTTTTAACAAAATCAAATTCAATAATAAGAACAATTTCATTTTATTTTCTTGTTTTATTACAATTTTTTATTTTTATTTTAATTTATTTAATTTTGTTTTCTAAGTATTTTAGGTAGTTTTATAACGGGTGATTAAACTTTTAACATTTCTTTTTTAGTGAATCTATTTTTAGAAGAAGGACTACACAGTAATTTTTTCCTTCTTTCGCTTTTTTGCCCCCCACCTAAAACAACGAAAGCCTTCTTTCTGAAAATACTCCCTTTATATTCATGGGATTACTTCAGAAAGAAGGCTTTGAGGTAAGCTTCCTAAACTCGCTTAATCGAATAGTTCAGCCAACTTCGCTTCTAAGCTTGGGCCTCTCAAATCTTTTGCAATGATTTTCCCATCTGGATCAATCAAATAAGTTGCAGGAATAGCCTGAATTTGGTACAGCTCTGCAGCAGCGGAATTAAAGTACTGCAAATCGGAAACCTGCGTCCAATTCAAACGATCATCTGCAATCGCTTTGATCCAATCTTCCCTACTTCGATCCAATGAAACTCCAAAAACTTCAAAGCCCTTTGAATTATACTGGGTAAAGAGGCGAACCACATTTGGATTTTCTTGTCTGCAGGGCTTGCACCAAGCTGCCCAAAAATCAATCAGCACATATTTCCCTCTCAAATCTGAGAGCTTCGTCGTCTTTCCACTTGGATCGGGAAGCACGATATCTGGGGCCACCTGACCTACTGCCAACGCTCTCAATTCATCTAGCTGCTGCTTCATCTGAAGAATTGCAGGGGAACCTGGATAATCATCATTCAGCTTGGTTACTAAAGCATCGATAAAAGGAAAATCATTTTGTGGGTTTAATAGCCCAATAGCTGCCAAAGAAGCAAATGAATTCCCCATACTCTCAATCATCTCTTTCACGCTTACTACTTGCTGGGATTCCAAGGTCATGGCATCCACCTGGATTTGCTGAATTACCGCTGCATCGTTTTTACTCATTGCCTCGTAGTACCGTTCATTGAGCTGATTCACCTTAACCTGGTATTCCTCCATCAGCTTTTCAAGCTTCAACATTTCTTTGCTGTCCTTTGAACCTTCAATTTGGAGGCTTGCTGGGTCAGAGAAGTTGAACTTAACCTCGACATCTTCTGTAAATAGTGCCAACTTAACCACACGCTGACCATACAGATTTAATTCATAAAAAGTTGGGGCACTAATCGAATCAAATTCAAAAGAAAAGTCCCCATTTGATTTAATCTCCAAGGTATCGAGCACCTTGGGTCTGCTGTCGGTATATTGGGAAAGTACCACTACTCCCTGTGGTACATTTTGAAGATTTCCTGTGATGACCACTTTTTCACCTGTAGCATCTGTTCCTCCGCAGGAAAACAAGGCAAGGGTGGCACTAACCAAAATTCCTAACATAAATTTTTTCATAGTTTAATTCGCTAATAACTCACTGAAAATACGGGAAGCAACTTTTGGGTCCGCCTTCCCCCCTGATTTTTTCATCAATTCACCCATAAACAAACCCAAGAGTCCTTTTTTACCAGACTTGTACTCTTTTACCTTGTCTGGGTTTTCTAAAAGAACCTCCTTTGCCAATGGGACTAGGTAGCTTGCATCACTTTCTTGGATCAAATTTAGGCGCTGGGCTATTTCCAAGGGTGTAACTGTTGGATTAAGGATAAGTTCAGGATAAATCTTTTGAGATGCAACTGAAAAAGAAACCTGCCCCTCCTCCACCAAGGCAATGAGTTGGGCAACAACTTCCACCTCCAAAGGGAACGTAGCGAAAGATGTCCCAGTTTCATTCAGATAAGACTTAATCGGGCCCATCATCCAATTGGAAGCTGCTTTGTACTGCGCTGTCTTCGCGCAAAGGGCTTCATACCAATTCGCAACATCTTTACTTTCTGTCAACAAGGCTGCATCGTAGCGCGGCAGTCCATAGACAGCAATAAATTTTCGATACAAGGCATTAGGCAAGGCAGGCAGCTGTGCATTTACCGACTCAATCCATTCTTCCGTGAGGAATAAAGGAGGCAAGTCGGGCTCTGGAAAATACCGGTAATCGTTCAGTTCCTCCTTGGTTCGCATGCTGCTAGTAAAGCATCCATCCGCATCAAAAGATCGTGTTTCGGAAATAATCTCCTGTCCTAGTTCCACTAATTCAACTTGACGCTGGTATTCAAAGTCGATAGCATGCCCAAGGTTTCGAAAGGAATTCATGTTTTTTACCTCCACCTTCTTGCCAAGAGTTTCAGTTCCACGGAGTCTGACAGACACATTGGCATCGCAGCGCAATGACCCTTCTTCCATCGTGCCATCACAAATCTCCAGGTACATCACCAACTTTCGGGTCTCAGCTAAAAATGCAACAGCTTCCTCCGAAGACCGAATGCAGGGTTCGGTAACAATCTCAATTAGGGCTGTCCCTGCTCGATTGAAGTCCACCCAACTAGCTTCCTTTCCAGGAGCATGAATTAATTTTCCGGCATCCTCTTCCAAATGGATCCGATTCAACTGAACTTCTAGTTCGCTTCCATCCTCCAAAAAAAAAGGGACTCTGCCACCGATGCATATCGGTTCCTTATCCTGAGTGATTTGGTAGCCCTTGGGTAGGTCTGGATAAAAATAATTTTTGCGGTCAAAGCTTGATCGGCGGCTGATGGTACATTGACAAGCCAAACCCATCCGCACAGCATAGTCAACCGCACGCATATTAAGTTTGGGAAGTGTACCAGGATGTCCCAAAGTAATCACAGAAACATGCGTATTGGGCTCAGCCCCGAAGCTGCTCGCATCTTCTGCAAATAGTTTGCTGGAAGTGGATAGTTGCGCATGAACTTCCAGTCCCGCCACCAATTGGTATTTGTCTGTTAGTTCTTTGGACAACATGGCTCTTTTAAAATCACTTACAACAAGATAGACTTTGCTTTGGCAACCACCTGGGGCAAACCATTAAGGTCTTTACCTCCTGCAGTCGCGAAGAAAGGCTGCCCACCTCCGCCTCCTTGGATTTCCTTGGCAAGTTCCCGAACAAGGTTTCCAGCATGTAAACCAGTGGACTCCAATAAAGCCTCATCGATAAATACAGCCACTTGTGGAGTATTATCTATCGAGGCTGCCAAAACAATACAGGCCTTAGAAACCTCATTTTTGAGTTCATACACCAACTTCTTCAAGGAGTCTGCATTGGGCAGCGTCACAGCAGCAATCAATACCTGCATGCTGTCTTTTTGAACAAACTGACCTTTCAACTGATCCTTTACGCCAGCAGACTTTTCTAAATGCAACTGCTCAATTTCTTTTCTTAATTCATTGCGTTCTTGAACTAAGGACTCCACGGCCTTTACCAGGTCTCTTGGATTTTTCAAGAGCTCTTGAAGTTCTTTTACCAAGGATTCTTGTTCCCGAATGTAGGTTTCTGCAGCTGTAGCTGTAATCGCCTCAATGCGGCGCACCCCAGCAGCAATAGATCCCTCTGAAGTAATCTTAAAAAGTCCTATTTGGCTTGTCTCAGACACGTGAGTGCCTCCACACAATTCCACAGAATATTCTTTTCCAAAGGTAATGACACGAACAAAATCCCCATATTTTTCACCAAAAAGGGCTGTTGCACCCATTTTTTTGGCGTCCTCAATCGGAACATTTCGTTGTTCAAATAAGGCTACATTCTCTCTAACCTTGGCATTAACAAGTACTTCTACTTGTGCGATTTCCTCTTCCGTCATTTTTCCAAAGTGGGAAAAATCAAAGCGAAGCAGTTGCTCATTGACCAGAGATCCACGCTGCTGGATATGCTCGCCCAATACCGACTTAAGTGCCGATTGAAGCAAGTGTGTGGCCGTGTGGTTGTTCGTGGTGAGCTGTCTCTTTTCGCGATCCACATCTGCCACAAATTGCGCTTCCGCATGTAGGGGGAGCTTCTCCACAAAATGAACAATTAAGTCATTCTCTTTTTTGGTATCCAACACGCGAATATGTTCAGTCGCAGTTTTCAGCCAACCCGTATCGCCTACCTGACCACCGCTTTCTGCATAAAAAGGCGTTTTGTCCAATACCAATTGGTAGCGGTCCCCTTTCTTGTCCGTGATGGTGCGGTATTTGACAATATGGGAATAGGAATCCAGTACATCGTAACCGACAAATTCTACTCCTGAATCGTCATGCACCAAAACCCAATCGCCAGTATCTTGCTCAGAAGCTGCTCGCGAACGGGTTTTC
This sequence comes from Algoriphagus sp., assembly GCA_040403475.1. Lineage (GTDB taxonomy): Bacteria > Bacteroidota > Bacteroidia > Cytophagales > Cyclobacteriaceae > Algoriphagus. Next base: position 29,164 of record JBBAKO010000009.1, read on the forward strand.
TGCTTTTCCATTTCATCAGCAAAGCCTTTTTCGTCTACTGAAAATCCATTTTCACGGGCGATTAATGATGTTAGGTCTAGCGGAAATCCGTAGGTATCGTACAACTCGAAGGCAGTTTTACCGGGGATCACCTGCTGGCTGCTGCCAAGCAAATCTGCTTTTATCCCATCAAGCATTCGGAGTCCATTATCAAGGGTACGAAGGAAAGAGGCTTCTTCCTCTTGAATTACCTTGGCAATAAACTCTTGCTGTGCACGAACTTCTGGGAATATGTCTCCAAAATTAGCTGCAATCAGCGGAGTCAACTCGAATAAAAATGGCTTTTGAAAACCTAGGAAAGTATAACCATAACGAACTGCTCTTCTCAAAATCCGTCGAATCACATAGCCTGCCTTGTTGTTGGAAGGAATCTGTCCATCTGCAATCGTAAAGGAAATCGCCCGGATATGGTCTACAATCACGCGGAATGCAATGTCAGTGGGCTCATCTTTCCCATAGGACTTTCCCGATTTACGCTCCAAAGCAGCGATAAAAGGCATAAATAAATCGGTATCGTAGTTGGAAGACTTGTGTTGAATCGCCCGTACCAGACGCTCAAAACCCATACCGGTATCCACGTGTGTGGCAGGTAGTTCCTTCAAGCTTCCATCAGACACACGGTTGAACTGCATAAATACCAAGTTCCAGATCTCAATTACTTGAGGATGGTCATTGTTAACGAGTACACGTCCTGGCACGGCAGCACGTTCTGCGGCAGTACGTAAGTCCACGTGGATTTCAGAGCAGGGCCCACAAGGTCCTGTATCCCCCATTTCCCAGAAGTTATCCTTCTTGGAACCCATAATGATGCGGTCTTTTGCAACGATACCGCTCCAAAGGTCGTAGGCCTCTTGATCCATGGCTAGATTGTCGCCCGCATCGCCTTGGAAAACGGACACGTAGAGCAGGTCTTTAGGCAACTTGTAGACCTCAGTCAACAGTTCCCATGCCCATTCGATCGCTTCCTTTTTGAAGTAATCTCCAAAAGACCAGTTGCCAAGCATCTCAAACATGGTGTGGTGGTAGGTATCTACCCCTACTTCTTCCAAGTCGTTGTGCTTACCACTTACACGAAGGCATTTTTGAGAATTGGCTACTCTTGAGAATTTGGCAACCTCATTTCCTAAAAAAGCATCTTTAAACTGATTCATCCCCGCATTGGTAAACATCAGGGTTGGGTCATTTTTTACTACAATGGGAGAAGAAGGAACGTATTGGTGCTGCTTGGATTGGAAAAACTCAATAAACGTACTTCTGATTTTTTTGGCTTCCATGGAAGAGAGTCGGTACAGTGGCTAAAACTAGTTGGGCAGTATCCGTTGAATTGGAACGAATACAGGCCACAAATTTAATAGAATTGGCTGGCTTATGCACAGGAATTTGTGATTTTGACAAAAGCTTCCAGAGGATTCTAGGTCATTTATCTGGGTATTTTTCAACCTAAGTCGGATTGAGGCTTCGAAAAATGAAAACGAAAGATTCTTTTTATATTCGTTTTTTTAACCCGATACCCATGTCCTACCTAGATCAAATCGCCTCTCCTACCTTACTTATTGACGAAAAAATTACCCGAGCCAATCTTGAAAAAATGGCTAGTAAAGCACATGCGCTGGGAAAGAAGCTAGTTCCTCATTGGAAAACTGCCCAATCCCGAATCATTGGAAATTGGGCAAAAGACTACGGCATCCGGGAGGTAACGGCTTCCTCTATTTCCTTAGCAGAATACCTTTGCGGTCAAGGATGGGACAGCATCCATATTGCTTTTCCTTTCAATATCCGTGAAATCCCAAGGCTCAACCGACTGGCGGCAAAGCAGGGTATTTCGGTACAAGTAGTCAATGCAGCTACGGCGAAAGCACTAGCGGAGGGATTGACAGCGCAGGTAGAATTCTTTGTTGAGCTCGATGCAGGCTATGGGCGCACTGGCATTCAACCCACAGATGAAGCTGAATTGGAAGCTATTTTTAAGCAGGCAGATGGAAGTGAGTTCTTGAAATTTAAAGGATTCTACATCCATCCCGGACATACCTACTACGGAAAAGACACGGACAAAATCCATCTGGAAAGTCAAGAGGCACTTGCAAAGATGAAAGCAAAGTACCTGTCCCGTTTTCCAAAGGCAGTAACTCGCTTGGGCGACACCCCAGGCTGTGCAGTTCGAGAAGATTTTGGAGGCGTGGATGAATTGGGTCCAGGCAATTTTGTTTTCTTTGATTTGATGCAGGTTCAGTTAGGCAGCTGTACAAAAGAAGACATTGCCGTCTGCCTAGCCGTGCCCGTGGTGGACATTCGGAAAGATCGAAAGGAGATCCTCATTCATGGTGGCGGGGTGCACTTGGCCAAGGACGTACTGATCCACGAAAATGGAAGTAAAAATTTTGGAGAGATCGTCTTACTGAATGACAAAGGTTGGACAATTCCAAGCCACAGTTCCTTTGTGAAAAGCATCTCCCAAGAACATGGCATTATTCAAGCTTCGGACGAGCTATTGGACTCGATTCAGGTGGGAGATTTGCTTGGAATCTTACCGGTACACTCCTGCATGACGGCGGATTGTATGGGCAGTTATTTGAGTTTGGATGGTCAACGAATAGACCATGCCGAGGGTAGAATAAACTTGGAATAAACTTCAGTCCTCCAATTCAAATTGAATAGGTGAAGCCATTTTGGGTTAAACCTGATTCTTTTTCCACTTCCCTTTTTTGAAGAAATAAAGCGATACCAGCGCATGGAGCGAATGGCAAAAAGCAATGGAAATAAAAATTCCAACATAACTCAAGCCAAGGGGAAATGCGAGGAGATAGGCCAAAGGCACTTCTAAGCCTAAGAGCACGAGTGCATTGATCCAAGCGGGGGTTTTGGTGTCCCCAGCTCCATTAAACGCTTGCGTCAGCACCATCCCAATCGCAAAGAATACGTAACCGAGGGAGATGATCCACAGTCCTTCTGCTGCCACTTCTTTCACCTGTGGAATGCTGGTAAATAAACCAACCAGCTGCTTACTAAACAGGAGGTAAATCCCCGTCACTGAAGCCATAAAGATGACATTGTAGCGAACGGTAAGCCATACTGCTAATTCCGCTCTTCGCTGCTTCTGAGCTCCAAGGTTTTGACCTACAAGCGTAGCAGCGGCGCCCGACAGTCCCCAAGCGGGTAAAATGGTGAAGATTAATATCCGAAAAGCAATCGTGTAGCCTGCCAGAGATGCAGAACCAAATTCAGCATTCATTCGGGTCAATGCTACCCAGGAAAGCGAATCTATTAGCGATTGTCCCATGCCCCCTAAGGACAATTCAATGATCTTTTTGATCGTCTCCCAGCTTAAGGCAATGTTTTCCTTGAGTATTTTGAGTTTGTGCTTGCCATTGAATAAGTGGTACATCTGGTACAGCACCCCCATGCTCCTGCCGAAAGTCGTTGCAATGGCTGCCCCATCCAGACCAAATCCTTCCCAAGATCCGATCCCGAAAATAAGCAAGGGATCCAGTACAATATTCAGTCCATTTGCAATCATCAAGGAACGCATCGCATGATGCGCTTGACCTGCTCCCCGAAATGCTCCATTGCATAGAAAAAGTAAAAGAATAGCTGTATTCCCAGCAAATACTATTTTGGCATAATTTGACCCCGATTCAATTAACTGTTCCTCAGCCCCCATCAGGCGAAGCAGGTCTGCTGCAAACAGCCAACCCAGCACCCCCATAACTAAGGAAATGAAAGAACCCACCAGTAGTAGTTGGAAGGTTGCGGAGCCTGCATCTACGTAGTTTTTTTCACCAAATCTTCGAGAAACAAGTGCAGTAGCAGCCATGCTCAGGCCAAAACCAAGCGCATAAGTCAGCACGATAACCGACTCGGTCAATCCAACCGTTGCTATCGCATTCTCCCCCAGTTGTGCCACAAAAAATAGGTCGACAATGGCAAAAGAGGACTCCATCATCATTTCCAAGATCATGGGCAAGGCAAGAATAAATATCGCGGTCTTTAAGGGAAGACGGGTAAAATCCTGCTCTTTGCCCAGAAGCGCGTCTTTAATCAATTGCCAAGTCATGAAAATTACGGGAAACGGTGAAACCTACTCCTGGTCGAGACCCTCGAAATAGGCGTACAAAAAAACAAAAAAAAACCGCGGAATCGCGGTTTTTGAATGAAATAAGTCAGGCTACTTTAAGAACCCAGGGTTTCCAGGTGAGCCTCTTTGATTTTGCGGCGAAGAATTTTTCCCACATTGGTCTTTGGAAGTTCATCGGTAAAATACACCTCTTTGGGAACTTTGTAATTGGTCAAAAATTCCTTGCAGTGGGCAATGACCTTTTCTTGGGTAAGCGACTGGTCTTTCTTCACCACATAGGCCACCACCTTCTCCGTAGATTTAGGATCAGGCATTCCAATCACGCCCACTTCCAATACACCTGGACAAGAGGCAATTGCATCCTCCACCTCGTTGGGGTAAACATTAAAGCCAGACACGAGAATCATTTCTTTTTTACGGTCCACAATCTTCGTAAATCCATCCGCATCCATCACACCAATATCTCCCGACTTGAACCAATCGCCTTGCATCACTAAGGCGGTTTCCTCTGGTCTATTCCAATAGCCTTTCATGACTTGGGGGCCTTTGATGAAAATCTCACCCCGCTCGCCCAAGGCCACTGGATTTCCAGCATCGTCAGCAATCATCACCTCAGTATTCGGAAGCGGCATCCCGATGGTCCCAATTCGTTCGGTTCCATCGATGGGATTACAAGTAGCTACAGGAGCAGTTTCAGTTAGGCCATAGCCCTCCGCAATCGGTACACCAGTTACCGCTTTCCATTTTTCAGCAGTAGCTTTTTGTACCGCCATGCCTCCTCCTACCGCAATCTTCAATCCTGAGAAATCCAATTTACCAAAGGCCTCCTGGTTCAATAAGCCGTTGAATAGCGTATTTACTCCAGTAATTACCGTAAAGCGTTTTTTAGCCAAATCACCTATGAAGGCTTTCATGTCTCTTGGATTGGTAATCAGCACATTATGCGCACCAATTTTCAACATAGCAAGACAGTTGACTGTCAATGCGAAAATGTGGTACAGCGGCAGCGCAGTAATCACAATTTCTTGACTCTCCACAAGCTTGGGCTTCATCCAGGCAGAAATTTGCTGCATGTTGGCCACAATATTTCCGTGGGTCAATTCCGCCCCTTTGGATACGCCCGTAGTGCCTCCTGTATACTGAAGAAATGCAGGTTCATCCAAAGTACTTGCAACTTTCTTAAAATTATGGTTGGCACCGAGAGAAAGCGCCTTTTTAAATGAAACGGCTCCAGGCAAATGGTAGGCAGGCACCATCTTTTTAACATGCTTCACGACCAGATTCACGATCGAACCTTTCAGGCCCCCAAGCAAGTCTCCAAGCTCGGTAAGAATCACATGCTTGGCCTGAATATCTGTTCGAATTTTTTCCAGGTTGGAAGCAAAATTGGCAACTATCACAATCACATCTGCCCCTGAATCATTGAATTGATGCTTCATTTCAGAAGGTGTATACAATGGATTGGTATTCACAACCACCATACCCGCTCGAAGGGCACCAAACATGGCTACAGGATATTGCAACACATTAGGCATCTGAATGGCCACTCGCGAACCCTTACTTAGCTTAAGCTCGAAAATTAAGTAATTCGCAAACTGGGCGCTCAAGCGATCTAATTCCTGAAAGGTTAGGGTTTTACCCATGCACTCATAGGCTACCGCAGTTCCAAATTTTTTGACACTTTCTTCAAAAAGCTCCGTAACGCTGGTATATGCAGTGCAATCTACTTCTTGAGGGACGGAGAAAGGATAAAATTTAAACCAAGAGAAATCGTTCATTTGTTTGCTATTTTGGGTGGTTCTGAAAGGTCAATTACTTAAAATATCAGGGTTTGGCCAAGAAAATAGGCTACTATTTCAAAATTTTTCTGGCAATTAATTCTTTCATGATTTCATTCGTTCCTGCATAGATGCGCTGTACACGTGCATCTGCCCAAGCTCGCGCCACCCCATATTCCCACATGTAACCGTAGCCACCGTGGAGCTGCACACATTCATCGGCTACCTTGCATTGCAGTTCGGTCATGTTGTATTTGGCGGCAGAAGCCATGGCAGAATCAAGTTTACCCTCGTTGTGCAAAAGGACCAGATAGTCGCAGTAAATCCTCCCCTGCTCCACCATTGCCGCCATCTCGGCAAGCTTGAATCGGGTATTCTGAAATTCGCTTATGGCCTTTCCAAAGGCTTTGCGCTGCTTCACATAGGTAATGGTACTTGATAAAGCATATTCAGAGAGCGCAATCGCTGCCAAAGCCACTACCAAACGCTCCTGCGCCAACTCGGTCATCAGGTAAGTAAATCCCTCCCCTAGTTTACCAAGTAAGTTCTCCTTTGGAATTTTCACATCTTCAAAAAACAGTTCGCAGGTATCCTGGGCATGCAGACCCACCTTCTCAAAGGGAACCCCTTTGGAAAATCCAGGCATTCCTTTTTCTAAAAGAAATAGGGAAATTCCTTTGGCTCCCTTGCTGGAATCAGTCTTGGCGGCCACCACCACCACATCAGATAGGTAGCCGTTGGTAATGAAAGTTTTGGAGCCATTCAATAGGAAGAAATCTCCCTTGTCCTCTGCAGTACTGCGCATGCTCTGTAGATCCGATCCAGCACCTGGTTCGGTCATTGCAACCGCTCCAATCCAATCTCCAGAAACCATCTTGGGAACGTATTTTTGCTTGGCGGCGGCAGTAGCATAGTGCAGAAGGTAGGGCAAAACAATGTCGTTGTGCAGCGGGTAGCCAATGGCAGGACCTGAACATCCACTCAAACCCAGTTCCTCAATAAAGATGGCATTGTATCGGAAATCCTGCACATTCAACCCTCCCAATTCCTCTGGAGCTTGAATTCCTAAAAATCCATTTTTTCCGAGCTTTAACCAGGAGTCTCTGCTGACCATTTTTTGAATTTCCCAAGCCGCATTATTTGGGATAATCTCTTTTGCAATAAAATCTCTGACGCTCTTGCGAAATAAGTCATGCTCCTCCGTGAAGAGTGATCGATGTAGTCCGAACATATTTGGGTTTAGTTTTACTACCCAAAAATAGAGAAATAGCTCCGATAGCCAGCACAAATTCTCCCCTTCAACTGTAATATTCTAAGCAAACCCGCTACTTCTTTCTCCCGAAAGGCTAAATTTGACGACTTGTGATAAAATGATCGATATCCAACAAAATTCACCCATTGAACTCCTCCAAAATCTCGGTTTTTGGCAGTCAGGAGAAAAAATTAGTCAGATTTCCGTTCCAGGAGAGAGTAACATGAACTTGGTGCTTCGAATTGAAACCAACCAGGGTTCATACATTATCAAGCAAGCAAAGTCCTACGTACGGAAATATCCACAAATTCCAGCTCCGATCCACCGTATTGAGATTGAATACCAATTTTTAAAGCAGCTGGCTAGCAATTCATTCCTCGCATCCCAATCCCCAAAAGTTTTGCATTACGATGCTCCAAACCACCTCATGCTCCTAGAGGATCTTGGTGAAGGGAGCGATTTTCTTTCGCTTTACGGATGTCATCGACAACTTAAAAATGAGGAAGTCAAACACTTGGTTGATTACTTGATGCACTTGCACCAATTGAAAATCACCAATTTTCCAGCGACTGGAGCGATGCGAACTTTGAATCACGAACACATCTTTAACTTTCCATTTTTGGAAGAAAATGGGGTTGATTTGGATACCATTCAACCAGGACTTCAGGAAGTAAGCCTTCCCTATAAAACCGATCTCCCACTCAAACAAGTTATCCATGCCCTTGGAAATCGCTACCTCGCAGATGGAAAAGTGTTGATGCACGGAGATTATTATCCAGGCAGTTGGTTGCAGGTCTCCTCAGGGATCAAAATTATCGACCCGGAATTTGGAGGGCTAGGTGATGCAGAATTTGACCTGGGAGTTTTCCTCGCACATCTTGATCTTTCAGAACAGGCGGAAGACTTGAGCGCACAGGTGCAAAAACAGTACACCCTACCCGTTGATTGGTCCTTGGTCCAACAGTACCGTGGAGTGGAAATCTTACGGCGACTGATTGGGATTGCACAACTACCGGTATCTTTAAGTTTGAATGCAAAAAAATCGCTTCTTGCCCGTGCAAGAACTTACGTCATGTCCTAATGAAAAAGCTAGCCTTAATTTTTATTGCCATCGTATCATTTTCTTGTGCCCAGCAAGAGAAGGAAGCCACTTCAACCGCTTTTTCGAAGGAAACACGAACCGAATTCGGGTTAACCGAGGCAGAACTCTACGATAAAGTTTTGGGCATGCTGGTAGGCTCTTCCATTGGCGATGCCATGGGAGCACCTACAGAAATGTGGACTCGAGAAGCGATCCAACTTGAATATGGATTTGTGGAAGGGCTAGACTCCATGGTTCGCGAAGTATCTCCAGAAGGGATTTGGAAGGCAAACTTACCCGCAGGAGGTACCACGGATGATACCCGATGGAAAAGCCTGGCGGTGGACTTCTTGCTCAGCCAAAAAGTCGAATCCCTAGAACCCAAAGATTTTGCATCCCATATCTTAAAAACCTACGAAGGGAGTTTGGCCAAACTAAAATCAACAGAAGGTACCGACGTAGAACCTTTTGAAAGTGCACTACAGGAAGCCAACTGGCTTTCCGAGTGGTCAAAAGTAGCCTCACCCTACCAAGAGAATAATTTAGGAGGCTATGCAGACTCCTTGTCCAAATTTTATGGGGGTGAAATGGTCTGTGCAGGACTCTTGTATGCACCCACTTTGGGCGCGTTTTTCCCGGGAAATCCGATGAAAGCCTACCAGGAAGCCTACAAGCTTTCAATTTTTGATCTTGGCTATGCCCGAGATTTGACAGCCCTTGCGGCGGCAATGACTGCAGCCGGAATAGCCCCAAAAGCAAGTCAAGACAGCATCTTGGCCACTCTCCGCTTGGATCCAGAAGGTTATTTTCAAAGCCGCTTGGTAGGTAGAACCTCCCATAAATTACTCAAGGATGCCTTGACCATGGTCCGTGAAGCAAAAAAACTGGATTCTCTCCCAACTAAATTGAGTTTGGGCAATCCCGCATTGAGGTATGCCTACACCGAGTTGGATCGCCGTCAGCAAGACATGCCATTCCATGCAGGGGAAATCTACCTGCAGGCACTCACAGCCATGCTATTTACAGACTTTGACTTGATGGGAACGTTGACCTTCCTCACCAATTACGGTCGAGACAACGACACCACGGCTTCCTTGGCAGGTGGAATTCTCGGAGCTTGGTATGGCTATGCTAAACTACCTGTCTCCGAGCGAGAAAAAGTAGTTCGAGTGACCCGTGATGAACTGGGAATTGATTTAGAAAAACAGGCAGAAAGATTGACCCTTCACCTGTTGAAGTCACAGAAAAAGTAGAATTTACTCCCTCAGGCTTTAAAAAGCATAGCCTAAACCCACACCTGCAAATAAAGGCCAAAAGCCATTGTTGTTGAATATCGGAGTCAAGTTTAATCTCCAGGTGAATCCCCCATTTTCAGGGATTTTTCGATAACCAATATTCATGGTTCCCATTAGGCTTGGAGATCCATCCACTGGAAGGATAAAATTAACATCTGACTTTTCTGTGACCAAAGGGCCTATGCAATTTCCATTACTATCGAAAGATTGGCAGTAGGAATAGGACTCGTTATTTACTCCAAAAAAGGTCATTCCCAAACCTAACTCAAAAAATCGCTCATCTTTGCCATACAATTTATTGACCAAAACAGGTAAAGAAAAAAAGGAATCCCCTCCTATTTTGTAGCCTCCAGCACCTACACGCATCCCCCAAGTATCGATTCGGGTCTTGTCAAATCGGAAATCATAATTGAAGCTATAGGCAAGTCCCGATCCTCCCAACTCTACAAAAACAGAGCGGTAGGGAACAGGCTGATCTTGAGCAAATGAAGCTAAAGAACCAAAAAGAAAAATAACTGCGAGTGCTAGCTTTTTCATGAATATCGAGATTAAAGGTTTCCAAAGATAAACGCTTGGAATATAGGAATGGTTGTTTATCTGAAATTCTAACCTAAATCCAGGATCAAAAGGTTCAGATCCAAATAAAAACCAGAATATTTGTGAACTTGTCACCACATTTAGTTGGCTATTTTCTCATTATGAAACTATTGAAAAAAATATTTCTAGGTCTATTTGCTACCGCCATGATCTTGTTGGTCCTTTACATTCTTGGCCCCAAGGTAAAAACACAGGAATTGACGATTGCCTACCCTGAAATTCCAATGGATGCCCAGGGACTTGAGCAGTACCTGCAAAATCGAGAAGATACTGTAAAGGGCTTAAAACCTGGAAACGAAGCATACATCCTTTGGGCAGATTCTGTTACCAAGAAAAAAACACCTTACTCCATCGTTTACATTCATGGCTTTGGCGCCAGCCCCATGGAAGGCGACCCGGTCCATCGCTTCTTGGCGGCTCATTTTGGAGCGAATCTCTTCGTGACTCGACTCCCGGAACATGGCATCAGCCGTCCTAACGGGATGGAATACATGACCGCACAGGACTTGGCAAATGCTGCAGGCGAAGCCTACCAAATTGGAAAAAGTCTAGGAGATAAAGTCATCGTCGTAGGCACCTCTATGGGTGGCTCACTTAGTCTACTACTCGCTAGCCAGCAGCCCGATCTTCATGCGCTTGTACTTTATTCTCCAGCTATCCGGGATGAAGCAAGGTTACTGGAAGGTTTTTTTAAGCCTTGGACCCTCTGGGTCATGGAAAAAACACTCTTGAAAGATGGGGTAAACATTCAGAAACGTGAGGGAGAGAAAAAAGCGTATTGGTCCGAAGAATACCATGCCAATGGCTACGAAAGTTTGGCTATAGTGATGTATAGCGAGATGAACAAGGAGACCTTTACCCAAGTAAAGCAACCCGTATTCATGGGCTACTATTACAAAAATGAAAAAGAAAAGGACATGGTCGTATCGGTTGCCAAAATGCAAGAAATGTTTGGAAAACTGGGCACTGCTCCAGCACTAAAAAAAGAAATGCCCTTCCCGAAAACAGGTGACCACGTGATCGCATCTTCCATCACCTCCAAGGACTGGCAAACCGTACTCTTTCAAACCATTGATTACCTCGAGAAGGTAGCCAAGGTTCCTGCCAATCCAGCCTACCAGCAGCAGGTAGAGCAGATGACCAAGGCGACCCAATTATTGGATAGCATCCGCTAAGAAGGAAAAAACTGATTCGGATAAACGCAAAAAAAAGGGAGGCTTTCACCTCCCTTTTTTTTTAGATCAACTGATTACACACTTTTTCAACTCTAACCAAAGAAAACAAGTTTTGAAGTTCAATTAGGTGAGCTGTGGACCGTTGACTGTAGTCTGTGAACGATTATCCGCTGTGAAAAACAGGCAAGCTGAGCCACTTGCATTATTGCGGATAATCAGATTAGATAAACTTGTTGACTAGATTTTCGAAGTATTCCTGCTTCCCGCTGATTTGGGTTGGTTCTCCCACTTCCATGGCATAGGATCTAAGGTCTTCCAAGGTCAATTTACCCTCTTCGAAAGCCTTTCCTTTACCTGCGTCGAAACTTGCATATCGATTTTTTCTTCGCTCCAAGTAATCGGATTTTTCGAGAATATCTGCCGCGATGATTAGTCCACGTGCGAAGGCATCCATACTGCCGATGTGCGCCAAGAATAAATCATCGGGATCAGTAGAGTTTCTTCTGATTTTCGCGTCAAAGTTGACTCCTCCGCCTTGTAGACCTCCTGCAGCGAGGATAATTAGCATGGATTCGGCCAATTCTTGCAAGTTGAGCGCAAATTGATCGGTATCCCAACCATTCTGGTAATCTCCTCTATTTGCATCGATGGAACCCAGCATGCCCGTATCTGCAGCCACTTGGAGTTCGTGCTGGAAAGTGTGCCCAGCTAGGGTGGCATGATTCACCTCAATGTTGAGTTTGAAATCCTTGTCTAATCCAAAGTGTCTTAAGAAGCCAATCACCGTCTCCGAATCGTAATCGTACTGGTGCTTGGTAGGCTCCATCGGTTTGGGCTCAATAAAGAAGGTTCCTTTGAAACCATTTTTTCGTGCATAATCTCTGGCCATGGTCAAGAAACGAGCAAGGTGCTCCTTTTCGCGCTTCATGTCTGTATTCAGCAAGGACATGTAGCCCTCACGACCACCCCAGAACACGTAGTTTTCGCCTCCCAACTTAATGGTGGCATCGAGTGCATTTTTAACTTGCGTCCCGGCAAATGCCAACACATTAAAATTAGGGTTGGTGGAGGCACCATTCATGTACCTAGGATTGCTAAACACATTGGCAGTACCCCACAAAAGTTTGATGCCGCTTGCCTTTTGGTGCGCAGCTGCGTGATCCGTGATGAGTTGCATGCGCTTCTCGTATTCAGCCAAGGTGGGTCCTTCTTCGATTAGGTCTATATCATGGAAGCAGTAGTATTCTGCTCCAATCTTAGTCATAAACTCAAAGGCGGCATCCATTTTATCTTTAGCCCGCTGAATGGGATCTGCACTTGCATCCCAAGGATGTACAATGGTGCCCGGACCAAATGGGTCTCCCCCAGTGCCGCAGAAGGAGTGCCAATAGGCGATAGCAAATTTAAAATGCTCCTTCATGGTCTTCCCAGCAACCACACGGTTGGGGTCATAGTAGCGAAACGCTAGGGGGTTATCACTTTCTTTTCCTTCAAACTGAATCTTTCCGATAGTTGGAAAAAATGATTTAGCCATAATAGTGTAGGTTATGTTGAGTTTAGGTTAATGAATAGGTTTAAAATTAAGTGGTAAGTGGTTGACGCATCTGCTCCAAACGAGAGAGCCAATACTGGTAAGTTTCTTCGTAGCGATCTGCTCTTGTTGAATCTGGAGACAAGGTTTGGAGTAGCGTAAGTCCATGGAAAGCTTCCTCTTCGCTGCTGTAAATCGATGCTCCAATTCCAGCTCCTCGAGCAGCACCTTGGGCGCCATCCGTATCGTAAAGTTCCAGGTTCACTTGATTCATTTGCACGAAAGTCTCTCGAAATAGCGGACTCAAAAACATGTTGGCATGTCCTGCTTTGACGGTTTTGAGATCCATCCCCATGTCCTTCATGATGCGAAATCCAAATGTCAATGCAGCGACGATCCCTTCTTGAGCTGCACGTAGAATATGCTTTTGATCGTGTTTGAGCAAGTCTAAGCCCATCAAATGTGCTCCCATTGGAGTATTTTGAAGGATTCGTTCCACTCCATTTCCAAAAGGGAGAAAAGCCAATTGATCAGAACCGATAGGCGCCCCTGCGGCGAGGGTGTTCATTTCCTCGTAACTCAAGGAACTTCCTCCCAACATTCTTTTAAGCCAAGAATTGAGGATGCCTGTCCCGTTGATGCAAAGCAGTACGCCATAGGAAGGTTTGCTTTGCGTATGATTCACATGGACAAAGGTATTGACGCGAGATTTTGGGTCGTACAATGGCTTGTCGCATACACCATAGACTGTCCCAGAAGTACCGGCAGTAGTGGCAAGCTCCCCTGGTTTGAGCACTTGAAGAGAAAAGGCATTATTGGGTTGATCTCCTGCGCGGTAAGAAATTGGAATACCAGCTTCCAAGCCTGTTTCTGATGCAGCGGAAGCAGAGATTTTTCCTTGAATAGAAAAAGATGGGACAGCCTCAGGGATCCATTCTTTTGGAATTTCCATTGCGGCAAGCAACGGGTCACTGAGTCCGTTTTGTTTGAAGTCCCAGAAGATACCTTCGGAAAGGCCAGTTTCTGAGGTCAGGATCTCACCACTCAACTTCATGGCAATAAAGTCTCCAGGAAGCATGATTTTATGGATCTGGGAGGCCACCTCAGGCTGGTTCTCTATGACCCAACGAAGTTTAGAAGCTGTAAAATTACCTGGAGAATTGAGTAGATGAGGCAAGCAATAGGCCTCTCCTAAGGCTTGGAATGCTTTTTCCCCAAGGGCTACTGCCCTACTATCGCACCAGATAATGGATGGTCGTAGCACCTGATGCGCTTTATCTACACACACTAGCCCATGCATTTGATAGGCAATGCCAATCCCTTTCAATTCCCCCTTTTGTACCTGTACTTGTTGCTGAACAAAAGAGATTCCTTGCTTGACGTAACGCCACCAAAGTTCGGGATCCTGTTCAGCCCAACCTGTCTGAGGGGATTGAATGGGCATTTCAACTTCTGGAAAAGCTTTGGAGGCAAGTGCTTTGCCTGAAGAAGCATCCAGAATGCAAGCTTTGACCGAGGAACTACCGAGATCTATGCCTAAGAGTAACTGTCGCATATTACCAGAAGATTGTATAAAGTGCCGCGATAATACCTACGATAAGGATTGCTCCAATCTTGAATCCTGTACTGGTACGGAATAGGTCAGCCGATATTTCAATGCTTTTAGGGTGATCTTTACCTTTTCCTTCATATAGAGAGATTCCAATCATCAATACGGCAAGGACTACAAATACCCAGCCCATACGGTCGATAAATGGCAAAGCTGGGAACACCACCTTTAGCACTACAGAAAGTGGAATACTAAGAGAAGCACCAACAAGTGCCGCATTGGAAGTGGTTTTTTTCCAGAATACACCAAAGAAGAAGATCGCAAATACTCCTGGGCTAATGAAGCCGGTGTATTCCTGAATAAACTGGAAGGCTTGATCCAATTGACCTAAAGCTGGAGCTACGATTGCTGCAATGATAAAGGCAACCACAGCTGTGATACGGCCAACTCTTACTTTGGTAGTTTCCGATGAGTCCTTTCCAAAATACTTGGCATAAATATCCATCGTGAAAATCGTGGAGGTACTGTTGGCCATGGAGGCTAGGGAAGATACAATTGCAGCGGTCAGAGCGGCAAAAGCAAGACCTTTCAATCCAGTAGGCAGAATCTGAAGCAAGGAAGGATAGGCTCGATCCGATTTGATCAATCCAGTAACTGGATCTTTCATGGATTCGATAAAGCCAAGGTCTGTTCCATTATTCACAATGACAAGGGCTGCTATTCCTGGAACTACCACGATTAATGGCATCAAAAGCTTCAAGAATCCAGCGAAAATCATCCCTTTTTGCGCCTCATCCAAGTTCTTAGCGGCAAGTGCTCGCTGGGTGATGTACTGGTTGAATCCCCAGTAACTTAAGTTTGTAATCCACATCCCGCCAATCAACACAGATAAGCCAGGTAGATCCAAATACGCATCACGTGTTCCTCCTTTTCCATCTGAAATAATCATCTCACCCTTGGATAGAATCATCGAAAAATGTCCTGGAACTTCATTTTTGAGGGTAATCAAGCCTTGCCAGGCATCGCCTCCTCCTACCATGCCTAACGCGATGTAGGTCGTGGCTAAGCCACCAGCAATCAAAAACACCACTTGAATTACATCTGTCCAAGCCACTGCCTTTAGACCCCCATAAATGGAATAAAGCATGGCGAATAGTGCTAAACCAATGATGCTGTAGGTCATTGGGATATCGAGAATGGTGTTCAAACTCAAGGCTCCCAAATACAAGACCGAGGTCAGGTTGACAAATACATACAAAAGCAACCAGAATACCGCCATGGTCGTACGTACTCGACCATCGTAGCGATCAAAAAGAAAGCCTGGCATGGTGTAGATGCCTTTTTTCAAATAAATAGGCAAAAAGAAAATCGCCACTACCAAAAGCGTAGCCGCAGCCATCCATTCGTAGGTGGCAATCGCCAATCCAAGTGCAAAACCAGAACCAGACATGCCAATAAACTGCTCCGCAGAGATGTTGGAAGCAATTAGAGAAGCCCCTACCGCCCACCAAGGAAGCGCCTTGCTGGCAAGAAAATAGTCGTTGGAATCTTTTACGTGGCCTTCCTTTTCACGGGAGACAAAGAAGCCCATGCCCATAATCAAAAAAGCATAGCCGAGAAAAACTAGTAAATCAAGAGGTTCTAAGAGCATAGGACAAAGAGAAAGCAGGTTTTTGGGGATGAATTGAGTTCACACTATCCATTGAATGAAAATAGCGTGGCTAAATATAATCGATTGGAGCAAAGGTGTGCACATGATTGGAAAGCAATTGTAAGAAAATTATAAAATTCTTCCGGTTGGAATAGGTTGACCCAAACCAAATCGCAGATTTAAACCTTGCACTTTGGGTAAGTCTTGCAGCCAAAAAAAGTAAAACCCTTGATCAACTAGCCGATTACTTCCACAAGTGTCGCAGATCCGATCACCTCTTTGTCCGATTTCGGCCACAATGCTAATTTGCCCCAGATTTTTAAAGTCCCACATTCGGGTCTTGCTTCTGTTTTTGTTCGGCAATAGGGTTTGAATGCAAAAAAAACAGTAATTTTAAAGCGGTTTTTGAACTAGCATCATTTTTGGAGTTAATCCGGTTATGGCAACTAAAAGCAGTGTGTTTGATATGATCGGCCCAATCATGATTGGTCCCTCCTCTTCACACACAGCGGGTGTAGTTCGGATAGCACGAGCTGCGATCCGAGTGCTTGGAGGGATACCTGAAGAGGCGATCATCACCTTTTTCAATTCCTTCGCCAAAACCTACGAAGGCCATGGAAGCGATCGGGCTATTATTGGAGGACTCTTGGACTTCAAAACAGACGATGCTCGAATTAAAGATGCACTAGAAATTGCCAAGGAAAAGTTGGTGCAGTACAGCTTCAAATCCATAGGCAACTCTTCCGTTCACCATCCTAATACGATCAAACTTTTGCTTAAAAAAGGAGATCGGCAGGTGGAGATTTTTGGAGAAAGCTTGGGAGGGGGAGTCATTAATATTTCCGAGGTCGATGGATTTGTAGCCAACTTTTCGGCACAAAACCACACCTTAATTATCAAAGCAGACGATGCTTCGGGAGCAATTGCCTTCATCTCAAGTGTGATTGCGCAAGAAAAAGTAAACATTGCAACCATGTCTGTGTCCAGAAAAGGGAAACATGATTTGGCATGTCATGTGATTGAAATGGATTCCGGAATTAAAGAAATTACTCGTCAGTACCTCCTTTCCTTACCTTGGATAAAAGAACTAATCTATATCCCAGACATTGACCTTTAACGAATTTATAAACCAACTGCACCTACACATGAAAAAACTTTTTATCCTGTTTCTCTTGGGCTCTTTTACCTGGCATCAGGGACTGGCTCAAACGGAGATTCCCTCAGGACCTTTAGATCTAGTCACTTGCGTTTCTATTGCAATAGAAAACAACTTGACGCTAAAAAGGACAGAACTGAACCAGCTCATCACCGAAACTACCCTTTTAGAAAGCCAAGGCAGAAGATTGCCAAGCTTAACCACAGGAGCAAGTTCAGGCTTCCGTTGGGGTAGATCTATCAACCCGGTTACCAACTTGTTTGAAACGAGAAGAATTGGAAACGTCAATATTTTTGGAAACACAGGAGCCCCTATTTTCCAAGGCATGCGAATCAACAACAGCATCAACCAAGCAAAGTCTGACTTGAAATCGGGTCAATACACCTTGGAGGCTACGCGAAACGACATTACCTTGAATGTAATCAACCTATTCATTGATGTAGTTTTCAACCGGGAGCAAGTAAAAATTTCCGAGAATCAACTCAATACCACCAAAGAA
The DNA here is from genome assembly GCA_040403475.1 of Algoriphagus sp. Taxonomy (GTDB): domain Bacteria; phylum Bacteroidota; class Bacteroidia; order Cytophagales; family Cyclobacteriaceae; genus Algoriphagus. The sequence goes on from JBBAKO010000009.1 coordinate 46,839, forward strand.
CAGTTGGGCCGAACCCAACAGCTCGTAGATGCCGGTTCCCTCCCCTATTCAGATTTGTTGGACCTGCAGTCTCAAAATGCAACCAATCAATTGAATGTAATCAATGCTAAAAATGGTCTTCGCCTTTCGAAACTAGCTTTGGCCCAGGCGCTTCAAATTCCTTTTACAGAGGACTTTGATGTGATCGAACCGGTATATGAGGTTTCTAAGGAAGCTCTAGCTGCAGGTACTCCTGCCGAAATATTCGAGGTTTCTGTAGCGCTAATGCCGCAGATCAAAGCTGCAGAAGCCAATGTGACAAGTGCTGAATATGGAGTGAAAATTGCAAAAGGTGGATTTTTACCCACTTTAGACGCGGGCCTTTCTGCATTTTCCAACTACGTAGACCAGGCGTTTGTCCGAGGAACCACTGAAATAATTCCTTTCAAAACCCAGGTTGACAATAACTTTTCCCAGTCTGGCACACTCAATTTCAGCATTCCCTTATTCACTCGATTCAGCAACAAATCCAACCTGCAGCGTGCGCGAGTACAGCAGCAGTTGGCGGAAGTATCCATGACTGAAGCCAAAAACAGATTGAGACAGGATATTGAAACAGCTTACAATTCGGCCCTATCCTCTGAGCTATCCTACCAAGCTTCCTTGGTTCGCGTAAAGAGTTTAGAAGAAACCTTTCGAATTGCGCAGCAACGCTTTAATTTAGGGGCAATCAATTCCGTGGATTTTCAAGTGGCTCAAAACAACTTGTTTAATGCACAGGCCGACCTATTGAACGCGAAGTACACCTATATTTTCAGAATTAAAGTCCTTGATTTTTATCTTGGTAACCCCATTAATCTAAACTAAACCATGGCTACTAAAAAGTCCAATAAATTGCTTTATTACCTACTCGGAGCAGTAGGTGTAATTATCATTTTTGCCATTATCGGAAAGTCTGCTGGCTGGATTGGTGGTGCAAAGGAAACCGAGGTTGAATTTTCTTTAGCCAAGCGAGTTGCCATTGTAGAAAAAGTGAGTAGCTCAGGTGAGATTCAACCTGAAGTGGAAGTAAAACTTTCTCCAGATGTGGCTGGTGAAATTATTGAGTTGAATGTACAAGAAGGAGATTCCGTAGAGATGGGAAGACTGCTCGTCAAGATTCGTCCTGATAACTTTATATCCGCTTTGGATCGAACCCGTGCCAACCTCAACCAGCAAATGGCGAATTTGGCTCAGACCCGTGCGAATTTGCAGCGTTCTGAAGCACAGTTTACCCGCTCTGAATTGGAATACAAGCGTCAGCGTACGCTACACCAACAAAAAGCGATTTCTGATGCAGATTTCGAGCAGGCCCAGGCCAACTATACCTCTGCTCAAAAAGACCTGGAAGCAGCCAAACAAAGCGTCGTAGCCTCTGAATTTATCATTAAAAGTTCGCAGGCTTCCGTAAACGAAGCTTCTGAAAACCTTCGTTTAACCAATGTAAATTCTCCTGTGTCCGGCATTGTATCCAGCTTGAAAGTGGAGCAAGGCGAACGCGTGGTAGGTACCCAGCAGATGGCAGGTACCGAGATGATGACTATTGCAGATCTTTCGAAGATGGAAGTACGTGTAGATGTGAATGAGAATGACATTGTTCGTCTTTCTTTAGGAGATACCACAATCATCGATGTAGATGCATACTCTTCCACAGGAAAGAAGTTTCAAGGAATTGTAACTAGCATCGCGAATACCGCAAATACAAAAGCTTCTCCAGATGCAGTAACCGAATTTAAAGTTAAAATCCGCATTCTAAACGATTCTTACAAAGATTTGGTAAACGCGGGTAACAAGTATCCGTTCCGTCCAGGAATGACTGCATCGGTAGAAATCTTGACTAACTCCAAAAACAATGCACTTGCGATCCCACTTTCTTCGGTAACAACTCGTGAAGATAAAAAGGACAGTTTGGCTGGCGCTCCAGTGAAGGCCAAAGAAATCGTATTTGTCAGTGAGAATGGTGTTGCCAAAATCCGTGAGGTAAAGACAGGGATTTCGGATTATGAAAACATAGAAATTTTATCGGGATTAAAGGAAGGTGATGAAGTAATCTCCGGCCCTTACTTTGCCGTGAGCAAGCAGCTTAAAGAAGGAGATAAAGTGAAAAAGATGACTGCTGTAAAGCCTGAGGATGAGAAGAAGGAAGAAGAATAAAGTTCTTTTTTTCTAAACTAGCCCCACCAAATCTCATTTTGGTGGGGCTAGTTTTTTTTAGGAGGCTTTGCTATTTTCTACTAGGCGCCTTGGCCTATTTAGTGTCTAGCGTCAACTGCCATCTCCAACTGTCTTTCATACAATCTTCCAAGGAGAATTTGGGGTGCCAGCCCAAGATTTGATTGATTTTGGTGGTATCGGCCCAGGTCTTCACCACATCACCTGCCCTTCTGGGGCCAATTTCATAAGCCAATTTTAAGCCATTGACTTTTTCAAAGGCATGAATCACCTCTAGAACGGTATTGCCTCGCCCTGTACCCACATTGAAAACCTCATGAAAATCAAGCGGCTTCTCGAAAAGAAAGCGAAGGGCTTTCACATGTGCATCTGCTAAATCTACCACGTGGATGTAATCCCGAACGCAACTCCCATCGGGCGTATCGTAATCGTTACCAAAAACGGTTAGCTTCCGGCGAATGCCTGCGGCAGTTTGGGTAATGAAAGGAACCAAGTTCTGTGGAGTCCCCATAGGCAGCTCCCCAATCTTTGCACTTGGATGTGCTCCTACCGGGTTGAAATAGCGAAGGGCCACCACTCGAATTCCTGGCTTACTCTTTACGTAATCCACCAAAATATCTTCCCCAATCTTTTTGGTATTGCCATAAGGACTTTCGGCATCTTTGCGAGGAGTGGCTTCGGTCACTGGCAAGACATCGGGCTGCCCATAGACGGTGCAGGAAGAGGAAAATACAATGTTTTGGATTCCCTTATCCTGCATAAATTCAAGCAAGACGAGTAAGGAGCCTAGGTTATTTTTGTAATAAGCCAAGGGCTGCTGGGTACTCTCTCCCACTGCCTTGAAGGCCGCGAAATGGATGACACCGGCTAGCTGATGCTCTTGAGCGATTTGATCCAAAAGTTCCCGTTGGCTGCAATCCCCTCTGTAAAACGCAAACCGCTTCCCAGTGATCTCTGCTAGGCGGTCGAGTACGTTCTCATGGGAATTTGAAAAATCATCTAAAATGATCGGCTCAAGGCCTGCATTCCAAAGTTCTACGGCAGTATGCGAACCAATGTATCCGGCCCCACCGGTGATCAATATTTTTTTCATTTCAAAAAAGTTGAGGAGACAAAACTAGGGAATTTAAACCAATTCGGAGTAAAGAAAGGAACTAGCCAGAGCAGCTTTCGGTCAACGAACCAAAACCACAGAACCCTTGAAGGTCACCTGAACTGTGTTGCCCTCCATCAAGTAGCTGTAGGTGGTGGCGTAAGCATAGGTGTCAGTTGGGGCTTTATCCCCTGCCAAAGTTCCATCCCAACCTTCATTTCCAGAATAGACAAGTTGCCCCCAACGGTTGTAAATAATCATGGAGAAATTGACTACACAGTTGGAAACTCCTGTAAACTTCCCTGGGGCCTCAGTAGGATTAAAGGCGTTGGGCATTCGGATTTTGGGGGCTTCCTCTACTACCGTGCCTGAACCAAAAGAAATGCAACCAGCGGCATCGGTTACTTGCACGGTGTAGCTACCCTTAGCCAAGCCCGTTGCCAAATCCGTGATTTGGGAAGAAGGATTCCAAAGGTATTGAAAAGGGCCAGCTGGACCCGAAGGAACAACGAGCAGCTCCCCATTGTCTTCTCCAGGGCAAGCGGTCTTTACTAGGGTCACATCTACCACCAAAGGTGGCGGAGAAGTGATTTCAAATAAAACAGGGATTTTACAGCCATTCGCATCGGTTACTTCCCAAACGTACTTTTCTTTCTTGAGTGTATCGAGTTCAAAAATCCCATTGAAAACCTGTTTACCTCCAAATTCCAAACTGTAAGGCGCTACTCCTCCAATCACTTTCAAACTCACCTTTCCATCTTTTTTTCCAAAGCAGGTAGTGGCTGTTGTGGTGATTCCAGCTAGTTCCAATAAGGGTGGCTCTTTTACCTCAATTCCTGTGATGTTTTTCTCACAGCCGAGACCATCGGTAACCTTCACCGAGTACAATCCTGCCTTAAGATTTGACGCGAGTACGGTCTTTATGGTGGCATCGTGGCTCCATGTAAAGGTGTAAGGAGGAGTTCCTCCATTGGCTATCACTTCAATTTTTCCAGTGGCTTGGCCAAAGCAAGCCACTGGACTTACCGCCAGAACGGCCAGCTTGAGCTCTTTTGCCACTTTCACTTGAATATCTGGTGCTGTTCCTGCACAGGAATTATCTACCAAACTGTAAGCGGTGTACCCTATTGTACCCGTAACATCTGCCTGATCCCAAACCACGGTGATCTTATCCGAATTTTGACCGCTTACTAAGGTTCCTCCTTTGACAATCCATTCATACCTTCTTCCAGGTGAAGGATCTGGTGCCGAATACGTAAAATTAACCGAAGGGTCATAGCAGACCTCTTTTTCGCCTACTGCTTCAGTAACGACAATTCGAAGATTGACGACGACAGGAAGTTCAACGGCAGCACCTGGACAACCATTGGCAGAGAAGGGCAGTACTCGCACCTTGGCATTTGGGTTTGATGGACCCCAACGAACTAGAACCGAATCGGAATAGGACTGTAGAATCGTGCCTCCCTCTACCTCAAAGGTCATTTTCGAGATATTTTGCTTGTTTTTCACCCGATACATCACCTCTTCTACCAGCGGACAAACAGATTGGGAACCTAGCAACTCCACTTTTGTCTCCAAGACCTCCACTTCAAAGGTGGTTTCTTCCTGCTGATCACAGGAGTTGGGGCTTAAGGAGGCGACAATACTGACTTGGTACTTTCCTGGTTTGGTGTAGGTATGGGTTACTGTTTTACCAATTTTGGTGGCTGTGCTATCGCCAAAGTTCCACACAAAATAAGTGAAGTCCGGATTTTCGGGATTCACTGTCCAAGTCCCTTCTTGTTTGAGACAGGCTACCTTTTCTCCAACCACATCAAACCCATAGTCGGGCTCGGTTTCAAAATTTAAATTAGTCAAGGAGGCCCCTGCTGCATAGCCATAGGACTCAATGTTGCCAAATCCATAAACATAGGCTGCAAAGCCAGCTGGATTGGAAAGGGTATGTACTCCTTGGGTAATTTCTATTCGGGCAACCTTAAAACTTGGATCTCCTGGAAGCATTTGAAAACTTGCCCCTACAACTGCCCCATCCAATCGGGTTTTATTTTCTTCCCCTGCCTTGACTACAATGTTGACGTAATGATTGACGATAGAAGGTAGGGCGTAAGCATTGAAGGTTAAATCGGTGAGTAACTGCTCCGTAGGGCTGTAAGTGATCATAAAAGGATCTCCATTGGTTGCAAACGGATCTGAAGGACTATTGCAAGATTGGCTTTTTGAAAATACCGTAACGGAAGAAGGCTTAGAAGTATCAATTTTTCCGGACACATTGGCTCCAAACTCCAAGGACATCCATTCGCCACGATTCAAGACCTTCGGTTGAAGGAGTCCGTTGACCCGAACTTCAGTATTGTCCTCAGAAGCCAATACTTTGACCAATTCACCTGAAGATCGACCCAATAATGCAGTATGCACAAAAGAACTCCCCCAGGTATTGATGGGATAAGCCTGTTGATACAAATGATCATTGGCTTGACCACAGGCCCCTACCGAAGTCCACTTATTCCCTCCATACACTGCAATTTTTTTGCAATCATCGGCTTTATCTCCGACTACACGAACTCTCGATCCCGTCAGATCTCCACGGGCCTTGATTTGGTAGCTCTGTCCTCTATTCAGCGTAATTTCTGAAGGAACTCCTTGAACATTGCCAGAAATAGAGTTTGCAGAAGTGGTAATTTCTATTCGTGTATTGTCTTCAGTTGCCACAACCAAGAGCGTACTTTCGTTGTTGACATTTAGGTTGGCAGAGGGGTTAACTTCAAAATGTGAAGTAATGTAATGATCCTTGCCTAAGGCAGTGATTGGGAGCACCACTGTACCATCGGCACTTCGATAGCGTTCATTAATGGCATGAACGGCTACTTTTCCAGAAGAGGTAATGTGAATACCTAGGTTTTCAATCACCCCCGAACTCCGATGCAACAAATCCAAAGTAGCAGAAGACAAGCGGAAAGTATACTGCTGCCCCGTCGTAAGGGTAAATGGACTGCTCTGCCCAAGGTACTCAATCACCCCAGTGGTATTTTCTGTAGCCGTGATCAATAACACAGCATAATCCGGAGTGGCAGGAAGACTTCGATTATTCTCCATAAAACCAACCCAAAATTCTTTCCCCGTAGTAGAAAGCTGCGCATACCCCGAATGGGAAGAAGCCAGCACAATCAAAAGAAGAAAGAGGGTACGGAATATCACTCGCATGGAAGTGGAAGTCTCTTTGAATTAACGAGGTGAATATAAATGTAATTTATGAAACAATTTAGCATCACAGGAATGGATAAATTTCAGCTGATTAGTAGACAGACAAATCCTCAAAAAAAGGGATTAATCCCTATATTTGCGATTCTCAAATTCAACATCACATGATTTCAGTAGATAACCTCTCCCTCAAATTTGGAAAAAGAACCCTTTTCGATGAGGTAAGCCTCAAGTTTACTCCAGGCAACTGCTATGGCGTCATCGGAGCCAATGGAGCTGGGAAGTCCACTTTTTTAAAGATTTTGTCTGGTGACATGGATTCTACATCCGGGGGAATCAACATTACCCCTGGGCAGCGCATGGCGGTGTTGAAGCAAAATCACTTCGAATTTGATGAGATAGACGTCTTAAAAACGGTACTGATGGGTCACAAGAAATTGTATACCATCATGAAAGAAAAGGACGAGATCTACCTCAAAGAAGATTTTACAGAGGCGGACGGCCTTCGTGCTTCCGAACTGGAATCCGAATTTGCCGAGATGGATGGCTGGAATGCCGAATCTGACGCAGCTTCCCTCCTTTCGGGCCTTGGCATCTCTGAGGACATCCACTACACACTAATGAAAGACTTGGCGGGTAATCAGAAGGTTCGTGTGCTCCTAGCCCAGGCGCTTTTTGGTAACCCTGATATCTTGATTCTCGATGAACCTACCAACGACTTGGACGCAGATACCATCGTCTGGCTGGAGGACTTCTTGATGGATTTTAAAAACTTGGTAATCGTCGTTTCCCACGACCGCCACTTCCTAGACACGGTTTCCACCCACGTGGTCGACATCGACTTTGGAAAAGTTAAAATCTTCTCCGGTAACTATACCTTCTGGTACGAGTCCTCTCAATTGGCCTTGAAACAACGTTCTGACCAGAATAAAAAAGCGGATGAAAAGCGAAAAGATCTTCAGGATTTTATCGCCCGATTCTCCGCCAACGTCGCCAAGTCTAGACAAGCCACAGCCAGAAAGAAAATGTTGGAGAAACTCAATGTGGATGAGATTGAACCGTCTAGCAGAAAGTACCCTGGCATTCTTTTCAAACCAGAGCGCGAGGCAGGAGATCAAATCTTCATGACTGAAAATCTCGAGCTAAAGGAAGGTGGCGTGACCTACTTCACCGATGTCAACTTGATGGTGGACAAGGGCGACAAAATCGCTTTCATATCCAAAACCAAGCAGGCGGTTAATAAATTTTTCCAAACCATCGTGGAGGAAATCGAGCCGACTAAAGGGTCCTTGAAGTGGGGAGTAACCATTAACAAGGCCTATTTGCCGAACGACAACTCCGAGTTCTTTAAGTCAGATCTCAACCTGATCGACTGGTTGCGTCAGTTTTCTGGAAACCAGGAAGAAGCTTATGTCCGCACCTTTTTAGGTAGAATGCTTTTCACAGGTGAAGAAACCCTTAAAAAGTGTTCCGTTCTCTCTGGCGGTGAAAAAGTTCGCTGCATGGTATCTAAAATGATGCTTCAAAATCCGAATCTATTGGTCATGGACGAACCTACCAACCACCTCGATTTGGAATCCATCACCGCCTTCAACAATGCAATCATTGAATTCAACGGCACGGTTTTGATGTCTTCCTATGACCATGCCTTCGTGCAATCGTCCTGTAACCGAATTGTAGAGTTTACCCCTAAAGGTACGATTGATCGACGCATGCCTTACGACGACTACCTGATGAACCCAGAAATCAAGGCCTTGCGGGAAAAAATGTACGGCGGTAAAGTTTAAAGCCAAGAATAAGGACCGTGCTGCTCACTGCAATTCTTATTTACCTAGCCATTACCCTTGCGATTGGAGCTTGGTCGGCTCGGTTAGTCAAAAATTCGAATGACTTTGTGCTTGCAGGTCGATCGCTACCGCTCTTTCTGTCGGCATCTGCACTTTTTGCCACCTGGTTTGGCTCAGAAACGATCTTTGGAGCTTCCTCAGTCTACTTAGAAGAAGGCCTATTAGGCGTGATTGAAGATCCTTTTGGAGGAGCCTTGTGCCTAATCTTATTTGGGCTTTTTTACCTTCGCCCCATGTACCGCATGAATGTGCTGACCATTGGGGATGTGTTTAAGAAAATCTTTGGGGAACGCCTGGCCTTTTTTGCTTCCATCTTCATGATTCCTGCCTACTTTGGCTATGTAGCAGCTCAGCTGATTGCCTTAAGCCTGGTTTTAGGAGCGGTAACCGAGCTCAGCCTACTGGAGGGGATGGTCATTTCTGCGGGTATTGTTGTCTTTTATACCTTCTTGGGAGGCATGTGGGCCATTTCCATTACCGACTTTATGCAGACTACCCTAATCGTCGTGGGCTTAATTGCTGTAGCCTACTTGGTAGCTGACCAAGCGGGAGGTGTAAGCGTGATTTTTGAAAAAGCTCCCCCTGAAAGTTTCCAGTTTTTCCCCGAACCCAACTTCTCAGCTTGGACTACTTACTTTGGGGCCTGGATCATCTTGGGCTTGGGTAGCATTCCTTCCCAGGACATTTACCAACGGGTGATGTCCTCCAAATCAAAGAAAGTAGCCGTTCAATCCACCTATCTTGCAGGGATATTCTACCTTACTTTTGGATTGTTGCCGCTATTTATTGCCTTAGGAGCTAAAATCCTGTACCCAGAGCTGTATTTAGCAGATAAACAAATGCTATTGCCGACCATGGTCTTGCAGCACAGCAACCTTCCGATTCAAGTGCTCTTTTTTGGAGCCTTGATCTCTGCGATTATGAGCACCACCAGTTCAGGCTTATTGGCGCCAGCTGCGATTATTTCTGAGAATTTGATTCGCCCCTACTTTGGAAAAAAATTAAAAGATAGCCATTTTTTATGGATCCTTAGAGCAAATGTGGTGCTGGTAGCCGGCATAGCTTTAGCGATGGCCTTTTGGAAATCAGATATTTACGAGCTCGTAGCTGGAGCATCTATTTTGATGCTGGTATCCCTTTTTGTTCCACTTACCGCTGGCTTGTATTGGAAAAAAGCCTCAGCAGGTGGAGCATTTCTTGCTTTGTTTGTGGGAATGGGCGCCTATCTTGCTGCAGAAATGGTTCTACCCGATCAAGAAACGCATCTTATTGGGCTTTTCGCAAGTGGACTAGCCATGGGTATAGGTAGCCTTATTTTTCCATCCAAAACATTAACACCCAATGAACTATCCTAAGATTGTATTGCAAAAAGGTAAGGAGGTATCTCTCCTTCGGAAACACCATTGGGTATTTTCTGGGGCCATTGCCAAAGGAACAGAAGGGCTTAAGAATGGAGATTTGGCAGCTGTTTATTCTTCCAAAAATGATTTCTTGGGCATCGGCCATTTTTCCCAAGGATCCATTATGGTACGCATTATTTCCTTTGAGGAGCGGGCCATAGACCTCGCTTTTTGGATAGAAAAGTTGACTGCAGCTCATGCCGTTCGAACAGCCTTGCAGCTTACCGACCAAAAAGATACTACCGTCTACCGACTAGTACATGGGGAGGGTGATGGCTTGCCTGGATTAATCATTGATTATTATCAAGGAACGGCGGTAATTCAAGCGCATAACCTGGGCATGCACCAGCACGTGGCCGAAATAGCCGAAGGACTGAAGGCTGTTTATGGGAAGAAACTGAAGGGGGTATACGATAAAAGTGCCGAAACCTTACCCAAAACAGATAGTTCACTCGGAAACGAATGGGTATGGGGAAAAGCAGAAACCGACTTGGTCAAAGAATATGGCGCTACCTACAAGATTGATTGGGAGAAAGGTCAGAAAACAGGCTTTTTTATCGACCAGCGTGAAAACAGAAAGTTGGTAGCCAGCTATTCCAAAGGAAAAAAGGTACTGAATACCTTCTGTTACTCCGGGGGATTTTCAGTCCTAGCACTGCAGGAAGGCGCCAGCGAAGTGCATTCGGTTGACATTTCTCAAAAGGCCATTGAACTAACGGATGAAAATGTGGCCTTGAATGCAGGTTTCAAAGGCAAGCACCAATCCATCGTAGCAGATGTGGTCAAATACATTCGCGAGATTGGAGAGGATTTTGACCTCATCATTTTGGACCCGCCAGCATTTGCCAAAAGCCTCAAGGCACGACACAATGCGGTGCAGGCCTACAAGCGACTCAATGCAGAGGCACTTCGGAAAATCAAATCGGGAGGCATTCTGTTTACCTTCTCCTGTAGCCAAGTGGTAGATAAGCGGCTTTTTGCCAATACGATCACCGCGGCAGCCCTCGAGAGCAAGCGGAATGTTCGGATCCTGCATCAACTTTCTCAGCCAGCAGACCATCCGATCAATTGCTTTCATCCAGAAACTGAATATTTGAAGGGCCTAGTCTTGTATGTCGAATAGTTTTCAAAGATATTGCCTTCCGGAATAAACTAGTTTTCCATAATTCATCTCCTAAACACCCTATCCATGTATACTGGACTTCAACACACCCACTCAGGCTTGGCTTATTTAGCATTACTTGCCTTGGTTCTTGTCATTATTTGGGCCTTAGTTGGCGCACTCTCTGGCAGAGACTTTCAAGAGAAAGATCGAAAAATTGCCTTGATTGCATTTATCCTTTGCCACATCCAACTTTTGGTAGGTTTGATTCTCTACTTCGTGAGCCCATTGGGCTATTCCTTGCTGGCAGGTGGTGGAGCCATGGCAGATGCTACCGCTCGATTAACCGCCTTGGAACACCCATTAATCAACATTCTAGCGATCGTATTGGTTTCTGTAGGCTTCATCCGCGCAAAGAAATTGGAAAGTTCAACCGCCAAATTTAGAAGCATCTACATGATGTATGCCGTAGGTTTAGTCCTGATCTTAAGCCGTATTCCTTGGGCCAACTGGCTAGGCAATTGATCTACTTCAGCCATTTGAAATTTAAAAATCCAGCAGCAGCTGGATTTTTTGTTTTCAGGTGTATGCTGAGCACCACGATATTCGGGTACATCAATAAATTTTACCTTTGGTCATCATTTGCAACTTTGTTACAAAAAGATTGGGTAGTATTAAATGAAACTTTACTTTTGCAACTATGATTCAAAAAGCAATTTTGCTTTGTCTGGCGATTGTGGCTTCACTGAGTACCCTTATGGCACAGGAATGTGACCTCGTCCTACGAGGGAGGGTACTTCATTTGGAGAATAACCAGTCCATTGAAGCTGCCTACGTGTGGCTTCCTGAATCATACATTGGAGTGGCTACAGATGCAAATGGAAATTTCACCTTCCGCAATCTTTGTCCTGGCAAAAAGACAATCCAGATTACTTTTATTGGACACAAAGAGGTAAAGCAAAGCATCCTGCTCAGTGCGGGTACCAGTAACTTCACCTTCAAAATGGAGGAAGAGGCAGTAGCACTCACGGGTGTAGAGGTACATGGGCACCGGGAGGCCGTTCAAACAACTACCGCAGTATCCACCCTTTATGGGGAAGCCCTCCTTCAATCGCGAGGTGAAAGTTTGGGTGAAAGCCTCAAGCGTGTAGCAGGCGTAACCACCTTCTCCACTGGGAATACCATATCCAAACCTGTCATCCATGGACTCCACAGCAACCGAATCTTAATTCTCAACAACGGAATCCGACTGGAAGGACAGCAGTGGGGAGCGGAACATGCACCAGAAATTGATCCTTTTTTAGCGGATGAACTTACGGTGGTCAAAGGTGCAGAGACAGTGCGTTATGGACCAGAAGCAATGGGAGGAGTGATTTTGGTCAACCCTCCTGCTCTGCCGACAACAGCCAAATCAAAAACAGAAATCAACCTAGTAGGCCACAGCAATGGTGGCGCAGGAAACATGGCTGTGTCCCATTCTGGTGGTTCTGGCACGATAAAAGGCCTTGGCTACCGAATTCAAGGAGCAGCAAGGCGCGCAGGAAATGTTCGAACTCCTGATTATTTCCAAGGCAACACAGGAATGGCTGAGGGAAGTGGCTCTGCTGCTTTGGGCTACAGTTCCTCCAAACTGGGGACTGAAGTCTACTACAGCTTTTTCACCACTGAATTGGGCATTCTCCGCGATTCACATACCGGAAACCTATCCGACTTACTTGAAATCATCAAAAATGGAGCTCCCTTTACCCAAGCGGACTTTACCTACTCCATCAGCAATCCCAAGCAGGTAGTCACACACCACTTGGCCAAAATCAAGGCACATTACCACTTGAATCCCTCTTGGAAACTCAATTTTCAGTATGGTTTCCAACAAAACAATCGCAAAGAATTTGACCGGCGAAGGGGAGAATTGAATGCGCTCCCAAGCTTGGATTTGGAACTGTTTACCAATACTGCAGAGCTATATTTAGAACACAATTTAAAGTCCCATTGGACGGGATCCATAGGCCTTCACCTGATACAGCAAGCCAACAGCAACTTGCCAGGAACGGGTGTTACTCCATTAATTCCAAATTATGACCTGGTCAATGCGGGCGTTTACCTGATGGAAAAATACCTGAAAGGTCCATTGGAATTGGAAGCAGGTCTACGTTACGATTACCGGACGCTTTCAGCTGCTAGATACATCGGCAATGACCTTCAGGAAGCCAATCTGAACTATCAAAATGGTTCTGCTTTTCTAGGAGGAATGTATCAGCTCAATCCCAATTTGACATTTACTTCCAACCTAGGTACCGCTTGGAGACCCCCAAATGTAAATGAACTCTTCAGCCAAGGGCTACACCATGGCGCTGCTGCAGTAGAAATTGGAGATGCTGACTTGTCGACCGAAAAGTCGCTCAAATGGGTCAATTCATTGGAGTATGAAGGTAAGAATGCAACCCTAGAACTGACTGGATACACGAATCAGATTCAAGATTACATCTTCTTGAATCCTACCGGACAAACTTTCGTCAGCTTACGAGGAACCTTCAATATCTACGAATACCTCCAAGCTGATGCCTTCTTTTATGGGTTTGATCTATCAGGAACCTACCGATTCTCGGATCACTTCAATGGCTATGCAAAAGGTTCGATTATTCGAGCAAAAAATACCGAAACCAACAGCTACTTCCCATTTATCCCTTCAGATCGAATGGATTGGGGATTTTCCTATAAATTCGGGAAAGATCCGGAACGACAAAACCGCCTGACCCTAAGCCAGGTATTGGTCGCCCAACAAAGTCGAGAACCGGACTTTGACCTCGCCCCTGCCCCTCCAGGCTACACCTTGGTGAACTTGGGCTTTTCCAAAAAAATACAGCTTTTCCAACATGATTTCAGTGTAAGTGTCCAGGTGAACAACCTGTTGAATACTGAATTCAAAGAATACATGAACCGTTTTCGGTATTTCACTGCCGATATGGGTAGAAATTTTCAACTAAAACTTAATTACCAATTCTAAATTTCACCACAATGAAAAACCTCAAAAAAATATCCCTGTACCTCCTAGCGTTAGTAGCCTTCGGCTTCGCTTCTTGCGAAAGTGAAGATCCTACAAAAGAGAATGATGGAGAAGTAATCACAGACGTAACCCTGAAGTTTCAAGAATTGGATGCCTCAAATGCACTAGTTGGTTCTGTTTTAAGTTTCAAAGCCAGTGACCCACAAGGCATTGTAGTAGGCAAGACTCCTACCATCCAGTCCGTCAGCCTTGCCAAAGGCAAAAAGTATCAAATGACGATTGAGGTTACAAATGGGATTAAAGGCGAAGACATCACTAAAGAAATCTTGACTGAGGCTGCAGCGCACCAGTTTTTCTTCTTGGGCCAAGTGTTCGATAGCAGCTTCTTCAGTATTCAATATGCCGATGCCGGAGGGATAGCCTTAGGTCTCAAAACTACGGTAACGGTATCCTCATCTACAGGCACCAACAACAGCAACATGCGGGTGGTCCTTCGACATGACCTGAACAAAAGCTTTCCAGGAGCAAGCAATCCAAACTTTGCCAACTTCGCACAGGCAGGTGGAGAAACAGATTTAGACCTTACTTTTCCAGTGATTTTAAACTAAGGAAAGGTATCGCAAAAAAAAGGGGCTAATCTTATCAGATTAGCCCCTTTTTTGTTAAAAAGTCTTCCCGCAGATGGCCACTTGATTCGGATCAAAATCCGCCTTGGATTTGGGACCTAAATTTCCGGCTAGCAAAATAACCGAGTAGTCGGGCCCTTCATTCGCTAAGTGAATTTTGATATGCCCATCGAAGGCAGTTAAATCATCAAATTTTAAGTTTCTTCCATCCGAAAGTGAACCCAACTGGGTAGTGGATTCCAACTTGCAGGAGGATACTGGATTCAGCACCTGCGCGATGGGCGCATCGGCTTGGTTGTAACTACCAAAATGTAAATGGGCAGGAAAAGTATCATCCGTGTAGGATTTAGCGCCATCCATTCGCAACACTAATTCCAGGTTGCCGTCTACCAATTCTCTAAATTCCACCTTACCTTTATAGGCATAGGTACTGGCTTGAAAAAGGTCAACTTCCATACTTCTTCCAGAATATTGATTTTCATCGGCATCTTTACAAGATCCCATGCAGATCGCTAGCGAAAGAAGAAGCAATAACTTTTTCATAGGAAGTAGGTTTTCTTTTTAAACGCAATTCTTAAAAAGTGGTTCAAATCAAATTCTAATTTAGGCATTCGTTTTGGCTAGTCTACTTTCTTACTGCAAAAATCACTTTCTAGATCTTTATTTCGATGCAAATTTTTGCAGAACTAATCCATAGACTCGATCAATCCACCAAAACTGGAGATAAACTCGATGCATTGGCTTGGTTTTTTGGGCACGCTTCGGATTCGGATTCAGTCTGGGTGATTGCTATTTTTTCCCACCGCAGGCCCAAGCGTCAAGTGAGCACGAAACAATTGCGGACCTGGTGCCAAGAAAAGGTAGGAATCCCCGATTGGCTTTTTGAAGAATCGTACCAGTCGGTAGGCGACCTAGCAGAAACAATCGCTTTGCTTCTTCCTTCCACCACTGGAACCCACAACTTATCGCTAACTGAATGGATCGACTGGCTTCAGAATTTGGAAAAGGATGCCGAAGAAGTGAAGAAAACAAAAATTTTAACTGCCTGGGATCAATTCACAAGCCTTGAGCGATTTGTATTCAATAAATTGATCACAGGAGGATTCCGTATTGGAGTCAGCCAAAACCTGCTCATTCAAGCCCTGTCCAAGTTTGCTGAGCTGTCGCAAGCCCAGGTTGCGCATCGCTTGATGGGCAACTGGAATCCAGAAAAAATGAGCCTTCAGGAGCTCCTTCACCCAGATAACAGCGAGGAAGATTACTCCAAACCCTATCCTTTTTTCTTGGCGCATCCCATTGAAATAGACTTCTTGGAAAGCAGCACCGTCCCAGAATGGATCGCAGAATGGAAGTGGGATGGCATCCGCGGCCAACTGATCCGAAGAGGGCAGCAGTCCTTTATTTGGAGCCGTGGTGAAGAGCTGGTCAACGATAAGTTTCCCGAAATCCTGGACTTCCTAGACCAAGTCCCAGACGGTACGGTTCTCGATGGGGAATTGCTAGCATTCCAAGAAGGTGTTCCCCTTCCATTTTCAGTCCTACAGACACGTATCACACGAAAAACCCTATCCAAAAAAGTCCTACTTGAGGCTCCAGTAAGTTTTATCGCTTTCGACCTCTTGGAATGGGAAGGAAAAGACCTTCGAAATGAACCGTTAAGCCGCCGAAAAGTGCTGTTGGAAGAATTAGTGAATTCCGTAAATCACCCAAAACTTAAACTTTCAGAGACTATTTCCTTCACTTCCTGGGAGGAATTGGCTCAAGTCCGAGAAAATGCCAGAGAACTTCAAACCGAAGGCCTGATGATCAAAAAGAAGGACTCCAACTACGAAACAGGCCGAAAACGCGGGAGTTGGTGGAAATGGAAGTTAAACCCCATGCACATCGATGGGGTGCTCATCTATGCCCAAAAAGGGCATGGCAGACGAGCAGACCTATTTACAGATTACACCTTTGGGGTTTGGGATGGGGAAGTCCTGGTTTCCTTCGCCAAAGCCTATTCTGGATTGACGGATGCAGAGATTCGTGAGGTGGATGCCTATGTCAAGAAAAATACCAAGGAAAAATTTGGCCCGGTTCGGACCGTTACCCCTGGGCTAGTTTTTGAAATCGCCTTTGAAGGCATCCAAGCCAGCCCACGGCACAAAAGCGGCACTGCACTACGATTTCCACGAATCTCCCGCTGGCGAAAAGACAAGCCAATCGACCAAGCAAACAGCCTGGCGGATCTGAAGGCCTTACTGCCCTGATATGGAAGATCGACGGTTAACCCCAGGCCTAGCCTATTTTAAGCAAAAAGGATGGACCCCATTCCCATTCCAAATTCAAGCATGGAAAGATTACCTGGATGGCAAGTCGGGCTTACTAAATGCTCCCACAGGCTCTGGAAAAACCTATGCCCTCTGGTTTCCTGTGCTTTTGAACTACATTCAAAATAATCCAAACGATTGGAAAACACCTAAAAAAAATGGTATTCAACTCATTTGGGTAACTCCTCTCAGGGCCCTTGCCCAAGATCTACAAAAGGCCATGCAGGAGGCCTGTGATGGCTTGGGGGTACCCTGGACCGTGGCGGTACGAAATGGAGATACCGATGCCAAAACAAGGGCTCGCTTCCAACGTAATCCACCCGAGTGTCTGATTACGACCCCTGAAACCTTACATATTCTGTTGTCCCAGAAAGAAACCGCAGCCCTCTACCAAAATCTCCGCTGCGTAGTAGTCGATGAATGGCATGAACTGGTGGGCAACAAACGAGGGGTGCAAATCCAATTGGCACTTGCTTACTTACAAGCAAAATGCAGCCATCCCTTTATGCGCTGGGCGATATCCGCCACGCTTGGCAACTTGCAGGAGGCGGCCAGCACCTTGCTGGGGCATGAGCTCCCCTTGCATATCATCAAAGCAAACCTTCAAAAAGAGATTCGACTTCAGTCCATCTTCCCAGAAGAAATAGAAAAATATCCTTGGTCCGGGCATTTAGGGCTTCGATTAGTGGATCAGGTCATCGAAACCATTGAAGGGGGCAGATCCGTTTTACTATTCACGAATACCCGCTCACAAACAGAGATGTGGTACCAGAAAATTCTTGAAATCAGACCTGATTGGGCGGGATGGATGGCCATGCACCACGGCTCCTTGGATAGCAGCATCCGCAACTGGGTAGAAAATGCACTACACGAGGGTATCCTAAAGGTGGTGGTCTGCACCTCTAGTTTGGATTTGGGGGTTGATTTTCGGCCGGTAGACCGGGTCATTCAGATTGGAAGCCCAAAGGGAGTTTCTCGATTTGTGCAACGTGCAGGTAGAGCCGGCCATCAACCTGGCCTTCCTTCTGTGGTGTTTTTTGTCCCCACGAATGCCTTGGAACTCATTGAAGCTGCTGCCTTGCGACAGGCCATCGAAGGAGAGGATTTGGAATCTCAATATCCACCAGCTCTTCCTTATGACGTATTGATTCAATTTCTAGTGACGCTAGCGGTAGGCGAAGGATTTGAACCCCAAGCTCTTTTTCAAATCGTCCGAAAAACAAAGTCATTCGAGCAATTAAGCCCGGAAGAGTACCAATGGATACTTGAATTCATCACCAAAGGCGGAAGTTCGCTAGGGAGCTACGATGAATTCTTAAAAGTAGTGGTGGAGGAAGATGGGATGTACCGAGTAAAAAACAAGAAAATTGCCATGAAGCACCGACTCAGCATGGGCACCATCGTAAGTGATGTATCCATGAAGGTGAAATTCAAAAACGGGGCCTACTTGGGTTCGGTAGAGGAATACTTTATTGCCAAGCTAAAAGTGGGAGATCGCTTTTATTTTGCAGGCAGAAATCTAGAGTTGCTCTACGTCAAAGGCTTGGATGCCGTGGTACAGGTGACCACGAAGAAAGCCAACCAAGTGGTGAGCTGGATGGGTGCGCGCATGTCTCTATCCTCCAAACTTGCACACCAAATCCGGGAAATCTTCAAGTCCTACAATCAGGGCATCATTCATTCCGAAGAAGTGAGGCGAGTGTTACCCATTTTAGACCTGCAGCAGCAGCTATCCTTGGTTCCCGATAACCATACCTTCTTGATAGAGTCTTTGCAAACTCGGGAAGGGCACCACCTTTTTTTCTACCCTTTTGAAGGTAGAATGGTGCATGAACTGCTCAGCGCCTTGCTTGCCTATCGCATTGCGCAGCGATTTCCAATATCCTTCAGCATGGCCATGAATGACTATGGCTTCGAATTATTTTCAGATGTACGTGTGGATATCGAGGAATTGCTGGAAGAGGATTTATTCAGCCTAGATCACTTGGAAGAGGATATCCTCCACTGCATCAATGAGAGCGAGCTCTCCAAACGCAAGTTTCGGGAAATCGCCAGTATCGCAGGTTTAGTTTTTCAAGGATATCCAGGCAAGCCCACTAGTTTCAAACACATTCAAGCCAATTCAGGGCTTCTTTTTCAGGTGTTTGAAGAATATGATCCAGAAAATCTCCTGCTCAAGCAAGCACGTTCCGAGGCGTTAAACCAGCAGATGGAACAAGAAATGTTTGTGGAAGCCGTACGGAAAATCAACGGCCAATCCATCCAAGTTCGCTATCCAAGCCAGTTTACACCTTTCTCTTTTCCCATCTTAGTCGATCGATTGAGCCGAACCAGCCTATCCTCAGAGTCGGTGGAAGATAAAATCGCCAAAATTCTGGCACAGATGGACTTGGATTCTTGACTAGGGTTTAAAAAATCTACTCCCAAGGATTACTCCTCCAAAAACCGATTGCTCTCCCCTTCTGGCATTTCCTGCACCTCTTTGAGTTTGCGTTGGATGATCCGCGTACGCACCCCGACTAACTTATCCAATTCAGAATTAGCCTCGCTAATTTTCTTTTGAGTGCGTTCCAACAGGACTCCAAACTTGCCAAATTCAGTTTTGATGGCACCCAAAACCTGCCAGACCTCTGAACTACGCTTTTGAATGGCGAGGGTTCGAAAGCCCATCTGCAGGGAATTCAGGATGGCAGAAAGGGTGGTCGGACCTGTCACAATTACTTTGTACTCCTTCTGCAGGTATTGTGCAAGTCCCGGTTCCCGAAGAACCTCAGCATACAGACTTTCCATTGGAAGAAATAACACCGCAAAATCAGTGGTCTGTGGAGGGTGGATGTATTTAGTAGAAATATCTGAAGCAGATTTTTTCACCGCCTTGATCAATTCCATGCGGTATTGATCTACCAAAGCCTTGTCTGCGAATTCTTGCGCATCGACTAATCGTAAATAGGCCTCCTGAGGAAATTTGGAGTCAATGGGCAAGTAAATTTCTTCACTTTGACCCGGCATCTTGATGGCAAACTCTACCCGCTCCCGTGTTCCTGTTACCGCCGCATTGACTACATACTGGTCAGGACTCAAGATATTTTCGAGGATAGCCTGCAACTGGTATTCACCCAATATGCCTCTACTTTTTACATTCGTGAGTACGCGCTTGAGATCTCCCACCCCACTTGCGAGGCTTTGCATTTCGCCTAGCCCTTTTTGAACCGCCTGCAGCTGAGTGCTCACCAAGTCAAAAGACTGCCCCAACCGAGTTTCTAGGGTCTTCTGAAGCTTCTCATCGACGGTTTCCCTGATTTTTTCGAGCCGCTGCTCCGTATTTTTCAATAGCTCATCCTGGCGGCGACTCAGTTCGGTAAGCTTCTCCCGTTGGACAGCACTCAAGTCACTCAAGGCCTGCCGCACCCGATCGCCAAACTGCTGTAAGGCTTCATTCTGCTCCTTGCCAGCAAGACGCTGATGATCAAATACCAACTGAAACTGCCGATGGAGGTTTTCTGAAGCTTCTTTTCGTGCATCCGCCAAATTCTGATCTAAAGTTCTACTTAAGGCTCGAAGTTCCTCACGCAGAGCTGCATCATCCGCTTTTTTTCTCCTTCCAAAAAGTAGGACACCCAATGCGCCCATTGAGGCCGCTATTAGCAGGTAAACTAAAGTTTCAATTGGCATAGGCTACTTGTTTCGACGGTTGAAGGTAGTTCTTTCGAACCTCCACACCGAGAAAACTAAGGTATTCTGCAACAGTCTCCGTCGGTATTTCTTCCATCGGCACATGTCCTGCCGTATCGAAAACAACCAAGTTTGCTCCTGGAATCAATTGCTGCAAACGCTGACCTTGGGACAAAGGAATCCAAGTATCCAAGGCACCCCAAAGAATGAGCGTTGGCATAGTCAGCCGTTCAAACTGAATGGAATTGCCTTTTCTTGGCATGCTCAGGCGATCTAAGGTCGCACGTCGATTGCCTTCGCGCAACAACAGTTCGTAGTATCGGGTAGTAACTTCATCCGTGACTTTGGCATCATCCCCATATACCTGTTTCATGTTGAGTTCAAAAAGAAATTTGGGAGTGCAGGAAAGCAGCAATTTGGAAAATATAGGATGCCTGGCGACTTGAAAAATCCATGCACCTCCAGAACTTGTTTTCTTTTGGGCAGTGGAATCTGCCGTTTTCCGTTCAGGTGCTGTTGCACCTGAAGCATCTATCAGATTGAGCGAGAGTACCTGATCCGGATGATCAGAAGCCAACTGCAAAGCGACTCCTCCACCCATGGAATTGCCTGCCAGGTGGTATTTCGGTAGATTTAATTTCTGAGCCAATTCATAAACTAACTGACTGTAATCTTTTGTGCTATAGCGCTTTAAAGAATCAGGACCTGTAAGTCCATGTCCTGGGAAATCCAAGGAAATGGTTTGGTAGTAGGGACTCAATTCCTGTTGCCAAGGCTCCCAAGTATGTAAGGAAGCAAAGCTACCATGGAGTAAAAAAATGGGCTCCCCTTCACCTTTAATTCTTACATGAACACGAATACCGCCTACTTCGATAAATTGAGATTCAGGGGTAAGGTATTTGGCATTGACCTCCTCTGCAGAAAAATCCGGGCGATACAAGGAAGCAAGAAATAGTACCATTAAAAGTAGTAAAACCCCTAAAACCTTTCCAATTCTTTTTATCCAACTCATTTGTTTTTTTTTAAAAGTATACCTTAAAACCTACAAAAATTCTCTCCAATTACCTATTTTCCGAAAAATTACCCAAGTGAACCTAAAAAAACTAACCGATTCTATTGGACCGGGCCCCCTGATTACTGCTGCATTTATTGGTCCAGGTACAGTCACAGTTTGTACTTTAGCAGGAATTCGCTACGATTACACCCTCATTTGGGCACTGGTTCTCAGCATTGTGGCAACGGTTTTTTTGCAAGAGCTTTCCGGAAGGCTGGGGATTCTAACTCGTATGGACCTCAGTCAGCTCGTCCGAACTGAAACAGGAAGTAAGTGGAAGAGATATTCCATCATGTCCCTTATTCTTCTGGCTATCGGAATAGGGAATGCTGCCTACCAGGGAGGAAATATTACAGGAACTTCCCTAGGTCTTGGGATTTTTATTGAGGTACCCACTTGGCAGATCGGACAGCTAAGCCTTGAACTCGGAAATTTAGGGGTAGGTCTTCTTGCAGGCGGATTGCTTTGGACTGGAAATTACAAACGGCTTGAATACATCTTGGTGGGCTTAGTCATCCTGATGTCCATCGCATTCATCATTGCAGCTGCATTGACGAAACCAGACCTTTCCTCCCTCCTGCAGGGATTTGTGCCTACCTTCTCGTCCGAGGAGCTCCCAACTCTAGTAGCGCTAATTGGCACCACTGTAGTTCCCTACAACCTATTTCTATACGCTAGCTTGGTTCAAAAACAATGGACCAGGGCAGCGGAGCTTCCATCCATGCGACGCGATCTTTGGATTTCTATTGTTTTAGGTGGGCTTGTTTCAGGCGCAATTTTAGTCGCAGGAGTTGCCAATCCATCCACCAACCTAGAAACAGCTCAGGATATTGCCCGAGGTCTAACTGGAGTTTTTGGAGTGTTTGGCACTTACCTCATGGGCTTTGGCTTAATGGCTGCCGGCCTCACTTCTGCCTTGACCGCACCCCTAGCTGCTGGCCTAGTGATTTGCGGGATTTTGGGTTGGAGCCAAAATATTCAATCCACTCCCATGCGTGCCAGTATGGGAGCAATTTTACTACTGGGAATTCTATTTTCTTCCTTTGGAATCAAACCCGTGACATTGATCACTCTTGCTCAATTGGCAAATGGGATTCTACTACCCCTAATTAGCGGATGGTTGCTTTGGCTCAGCAGCAGCAAAAAGCTTTTAGGTAGCCATGCCCTTGGAAGCAAAGGAATTCTTTTTGGCGCCTTTATTTGGTTAATTACCCTGATTTTAGGGATTAAAAGTTTTGGTGCAGCTCTAGGATGGTTTTAAAGCGGATGCAATTCCAAAAAAATAGCTTTGAATTGACTTAAAATTCCAGAACTTATTCATTCAATTGACACCAAACCCATCAAAAACCTGAAATTCAGATGAAAGTCCAGCTTCAATCTACCCTAGTGCTATTGCTGCTAATTCTTAGCTGTACCAGTAGTTTTGGCCAGCAAAAATCCTATTTAGGAACTCTCCCACCTCCTGGAGCCAAGCTCTATTTGGATGGAAGCAATGCCTCCTTGCAACAAAATTGGACCTATTGGAATGGCCCACGATTGGCGGCAACGCCTCCCATCAAATGGCCAGAAATGACAGATCCAGTAGATGGGAAAAAAGCGATTTCTAGCAACGATCCCGCAGGTGCTGGGGGCAAATACGGTGCGGCTGATATTGTAACTAAGGATGAATTCCGAGATTTTGAGGCCCATGTGGAGTTTCTCATTCTAAAAGAAGGCGGGAACAGCGGCGTGTACTTACAAAATCGCTATGAAATGCAAGTTTTAGATGGCGATTACGGCTTGCATGGCATGGCAGCAGTCATCAATGAAACCCTACCCATCAAGCAAGTTTACACCGGTATTGGTACTTGGAATGCCTACGACATCCACTTTACAGCAGCACGATTTAGTGCAGGTAAATTGGTGGAAAAAGCAAAAGTAACTCTGTATTTCAATGGAGTTAAAGTCCACGATCAAGTGTCCATCCAGCAAGTTTGGGGTGGACCAAATTCAGGTATCGATGGTGGAAATGAGGGAGGAAAGGGCATCACAGATCGTCCAGGAGGACTAAAACTCCAAGCCGAAGGCCATGATGTACTTTACCGAAACATTTGGATAAAGCCCTTGAATTAGGCCAGATCAACCCTTTTTAAAATCCTTGACGAATCAAGGTAGCCGTATCCGCAAGCTCTTCTTGGGTCAGCTTCAACTTGGGACGGGTGAAATTGATGTCATCCACTGTTCGGAGAGGGACCAGGTGAATGTGTACGTGAGGTACCTCCAAGCCAATCACTGCCATACCAATACGTGTGCAAGTCAAGGTCTTGTCCAAGGCCTTGGCAACCTGCTGTGCAAACAGATGAAGGGCGGATAATTCACCCGGCTCGAGATCAAAAATATAGGATACCTCACGCTTGGGAACTACCAGCACATGTCCCTTTACCAAGGGCATGATGTCCAAAAAAGCAATGAAGTGCTCGTCTTCAGCTATAATTTCAGCTGGAAGTTCTCGGGCAATGATTCTTGAAAATAAACTAGCCATTGGTAGGAATTAAGAAACTTATGAACCTTAAATCGGGACTCGGATTAAATAGAGATTTCTAAGATTTCAAACTGGAGCTTCCCAGCTGGCGCATTGATTTCAGCGATATCACCAACTGCTTTACCAGCCAAGCCCTTTCCAAAAGGAGATGCTAGAGATATTTTTCCAGCCTTTAGATCCGCCTCTTCCTCAGATACGAGGGTATAGGAAACGGTCATGCCATTTTTGACATTCTTAATTTTCACGGTACACAGGATTCCAACTTTGGAAGCATCCATTTTACTGTTGTCAAATACGCGCGCATTCCCAACAACTTCTTCCAGCTTTGCGATTTTAAGCTCCAAAAGTCCTTGTGCGTCTTTTGCAGCATCGTATTCGGCATTTTCACTCAAATCCCCTTTATCACGTGCTTCTGCAATCTGATGCGCAATATCTATTCTCCCCTTGGTCTTCAACGCGTGAAGCTCATCTTTCAATTTCTTAAGTCCCTCTTCGGTGTAATACTGTACTTTTGACATAGCTAATTAATTTTCAAAAGGCTCAAAAAACAAAGTAACGGTCACTTTTTGGAGACCGTTACTTCCGTTTGCCTTTAAATACATTGCAAAGATAGGAAAGCATTTTCACAAAGCAAGTGCCTTACTTTCTTCCTTAATTGATGAAATTTTTGAGTTTCTTGCCGAAGGTTTGAAGAATTTGCTTCACAAGAACTTCATTTATTTTTTGATAAGATTCTACTGTCCAACCCGCCACATGAGGTGTAAAAAGTACATTTTCTCGTTTGGCAAGCAATTCAAATTGAGCCTTTTGATCGGAACTGAAGCGCTCAAACTTTTCATTCTCCAATACATCCAATACCAGCCCTTTCAAAATTCCCAGATCTAGCGCTTGATTGAGGGTTTCCAGATGGATCACCTCTCCCCTTGCTGTATTGATCAACCAGAAGGATTTCGCAAAACTTTTCAATTCCTCAAGTGTGAAAAAATCTCGGGTTTCAGCGGTCAAGGGCACATGGATACTCAGGACATCTGCCTCCTTTTTTAGCATCTCCCAAGACACCTCCTGAACCCCTTTTTTACCAAAATCTTTCTTGTATTTGTCGTAGGCAAGGACATTGACCCCAAAGCCTTTCAATCGCTTGGAAAATGCTTTTCCCATATTTCCAAATCCGAAAATACCGACTGTTTTTCCTTTCAATTCAACCCCACGATTCCCTTCTCTATCCCAAATCCCTTTTCTTACCTGAGTATCTGCTTGATTTAAGTGATTGAATAGTGCCAATATTCCTCCGATTGCATGCTCGGCTACGGCATCTCGATTGCCTTTGGCAGCATGAAAAAGTGCAACTCCCCGCTCTTCTAAATAATCAAGATCCAACTGGTCTAAACCCGCTCCTGCCCTTCCGATAAATTGAAGGCGAGTAGCCCGCTCGAGTAGTTCGCGATCCAAAGGTGTCTTGGATCGAATAATTATTCCTTCATAGGAAGCGATTTGGTCAATTATCTCCTCGCGCGAAATCTTCGGTGCATAGGTGACCTCAAATCCATACTTTCCCAGAAGCCCAAGAATACTCTCATGCATTAGGTCCACTATCAGCACCTTCATACTTAGAGATTTAACAGCAACATGGCTACACCAAAATACACCGCCAAACCAAGTAAGTCATTGGTTGTGGTGATAAATGGGCCGGATGCAATGGCTGGATTGATGCCAAAATGATGCAAAACCAAAGGAGTAACCGTGCCCATAAATGAAGACAAAAGCACCACACAAAATAGCGCCAACCCAACGGTAACTCCAAATAAAGGTTCGAATCCATACAAATAGGCGACCACAAGGAAGACAAATACTCCGAGCACAAACCCATTGAGTAAGGCTACCAAAAAACCTTTTAAAAATCGTTGCCATGGGGTATCGTCAAAGACAGACTTCGAAGCAAGGGACTGCACAATAAGAGAGGATGCTTGAATCCCCACATTGCCGCCCGTTGCAGCGACCAATGGAATGAAGGAAGCCAATGCCAAGTATTTCGAAAGTCCTCCTTCAAAAAAGCCAATGAGTTTGGCGCCCATCAACCCGCCAATAACGCCAATCAAAAGCCAGGGCAATCGAGCTTTTGAAATGGTGAACACCGAATCCGATTCTTCAATGTCAGCCGAAACCCCGGCCATGGCCTGCATATCTTCCTCAGCTTCCTCCTGCACGACGTCCAAAATATCATCTACTGTGATTCGGCCCACCAACTTGTTCTTGGCATTCACGACCGGCACAGATTCCAAGTCATACTTTCGCATCAGTGTTGCTACCTCCTCCTGATCCATATACACAGGTACCGAGATCACCTCATCCTCCATGATGCTTTCAATGGTGGTTTCTGAAGCAGAAAGAATGATTTTTTTGAGCGACACCCGACCGAGCAGCTGCTGTTTGTTGTTGACCACATAAATGGAGTAGAATTTCTCCACATTTTCTGCCTGTCTCCGGATTTCATTGATGGTCTGAACCACGTTCCAATTTTTGTTGGCACGTATAAATTCCTTGGCCATGATGCCACCGGCCGTATCTTCTTCATAGCGAAGCAATTCCAAGATTTGCTCCAGCTTGATTCGATCGTCTATTTCAGCGATAATTTCTTCCCGTTCCTTATCCGAATAGAAACTGATAATATCGGCTCCATCATCGGAGTCCATCAGCTGGATCCAAGATGCGATTTCCTTTATTTCTACCTCTTGAAGCACTTTTTCAAGGGTATTATCGTAGAGTTCAATTAAAATATCCGCTGCCAGTTGACTTTCCACAAGTCGCAGCACATAGATGGATTCAGCAGTATCCAGTTCGTCCAGAATAGCAGCAATATCAGCCACATTGACACCCGCTAATGAATCGAGAATGTAGGCCGTTTCCTGAGCCTCAATCCCCGATTGGAGACGCTCCAGGTACTCTTTGGAAAGCTCAAATTTATTAATTTGCTCCACGGCCTTTCTCAATTTGTTGAGTCAAAAATACAAAATCCGCCACATCCAATTGCTCTGCACGCTTATCTAAAATCGGATTAGCCTTAAACTCTTCTGTAAGTTGGAATGATTTTAGGGAATTTCGAAGCGTTTTACGTCGATTTCCGAATCCTCCCTTTACCACTTGAAAGAAAAGTTTCTCATTGCAATCCAGCTGCTGTACTTGATTTCTTTTGAGGCGAATGACTCCAGAATTTACCTTCGGTGGTGGATTAAACACCCCTGGAGGAACCGAAAATAGGTATTCAATGTCGTACCAAGCCTGAAGTAAAACTGAAAGAATGCCATATTCCTTACTTCCTTTTGGGGAGGCAATTCGTCTCGCTACTTCTTTTTGGAGCATGCATACCACCTCCGTCACCTGGTTTTTGTGTTCTAAAACTTTAAAAAAGATCTGAGAGGAAATGTTGTACGGAAAATTGCCTGCTACCGCTATAGGAGCTTGAAAAGCAGTTGACAAATCAAACTTTAAAAAATCACCTTCTAAAATCCGGTCTTGTAAGTCCGGATACTTCTGATGCAAGTAGGCAATACTCTCCCGATCAATCTCGATGAGGTGAACTTCCAAGTTGCCCTTTACCAAAAAATCAGTCAGCACCCCCATCCCTGGCCCTATTTCCAGCACCTGAGTGACACCCATATGGCCATCTACCGCCTCAGCAATTCGTGCTGCGATGCTCAGATCAATCAAAAAATGCTGACCAAGATGCTTTTTAGGTTTGACCTTTTCCATCGTAACCCTCTGGTTTTTTTTTGTAAATTGCTAACTCAAAATTAAGGGATTATTCCCAGATGGCACGGAATTTTGTTTCGCGCCTCTGCACTACTTAAAGCCATGCAACTAAAGAAACATAAACCCATCCTTGGAATTAGTATCGGAGACATCAATGGGATTGGACCAGAGGTAATCCTCAAATCACTTGCTGATTCACGCGTTTTCAGCAATTTTACTCCTTTGATTTATGGGCATGGTAAAGCCTTGTCACACTATAAAAAGTTATTGAACCTCGAAGAATTTTACTTTACCCAGGTTCGAAACCACGAGGAAATCCAACACCGAAAAGTGAATGTAATCAACTGCCTAGAGGAATGTCCTGAAGTCATTCCAGGGGTAGAAACGCAGGAGGCAGGAAAACTTGCACTTGCCTCATTCGCAGCTGCAGTGGAGGATTTAAAGTCTGGAAAAATTCAGGCTTTGGTGACGGCTCCCCTGTCAAAAAGCAATATCAACTCCGAGGCAGTCCCTTTTGTGGGGCATACCGAATATTTAATCGAGGCCACTGGGAGCAAGTCGGGCTTGATGATGCTGGTAGGTGAAGACCTACGGGTAGGATTAGTTACAGGACATATTCCCTTGTCGCAAGTTGCCGCTGCAGTTACCAAAGAAAAAGTAATCGAGAAAACTAAGATTTTCATCAAGAGCCTAGAGCAGGACTTTGGCATCAATAAACCAAAAATTGCCATTTTAGGATTAAACCCACATGCAGGGGAAGATGGGTTACTGGGTTCAGAGGAAGAAACTATCCTCAAGCCAGCCATTCAAGAATTGAAAGATGCCAAACATTACGTTTTTGGCCCCTACCCTGCAGATGGCTTTTTTGGCATGATGCACCAGCAAAAGTTTGATGGCGTTCTCGCACTTTACCATGACCAGGGACTTATCCCTTTCAAATCCATTGCATTCAGTAGCGGAGTCAACTTCACTGCAGGACTTTCAGTGGTGCGAACTTCTCCAGATCATGGCACAGCCTATGCGATTGCCGGAAAAAACAGTGCGGATTGTTCCTCCATGAGAGCCGCATTATTCCTTGCATCTGATATTGTGGAACGGCATTCACCAAGCACAGAATAGCGTCAAAAAGTAAAAAAGATCGATGAAGCCGAATTATATTTCAATTTCTGTTTCACTGATGATTAATTATTACCTAAATTTGCAAACTTAATTCGAAAGGAAGTAACGTGAAGTTTTGGAAAACCTTTGATATTGAAGTCATTAAATATAAGGAAGGACTACACGAAGTAGACTTCCCTATTGGAGATGCTTTCTTTCAGCAGGTGGAGGGAAACGAGCTTTTGGAAAAAGGAACCTTAACCGCATGGGTTAAGGTAGACAAAGGAGCAAACTTGATTGAACTCACTTTTCACATCGTTGGAAAGGTGCAGTTGGTTTGTGACAGAAGTCTAGAAACATTTGAACATCCCTTGGATTTCACTGAAAAGATGATCTACAAGTTTGGGTCAGAAGTAAAAGAAATAGACGAAAGCGTCATGATGATTACAAGGGACACCCCTTCCATCAATGTAGCGCAACTCATCTACGAATTTATTTTACTGGCCTTACCCTTAAAAAAAATTCATCCGGATTACAAGAATGAATTGGATGAAGAGGACAATGAATTGGAAGGTGGCTTCGTGTATTTGGACGAAGCATCTACTGGAGATTCAGCAGAAGAAAAAGAGTCAACTACACCTGTTGATCCCCGTTGGGAGAAACTTGGAAAATTAAAAAATAAAGAATAACCATAAATCACGCATAAAATGGCACATCCTAAACGCAAAATTTCGAAAACCAGAAGAGATAAAAGAAGAACGCATTACAAGCTGGAGGCTCCTGGATTAGCAAAATGTCCTACCACTGGCGAAATGCACCTACCTCACAGAGCATTCTGGCTGGATGGCAAACTCTACTACAAGGGACAAGTAATCATCGAAAAAGAGATGAAAGCTTAATTTTCCTCAACCGATTACTGATTCCACTCCCAAAAGGAGTGGAATTTTCATTTTTATAAAACACAATTAAGCTGATTAACAGGGTCTTAACTCTGTAGAAACAGAAGGCTTTGGCGTTAAGAAGGCATTGTGTTATTTTTGAATTCGCTATCTTTCAATACCCCTTGACTATTTCTAGGACTTGGATAGAAAGTAAAAAGAACTGAATCCGATACGATGGATAAATTAAGAGCAATGGTCACTGGCATTCACGGATACGTTCCTGAATACCGGCTTACCAACAAAGAATTGGAATCTCTAGTGGATACCAATGACGAGTGGATCATGTCCAGAACGGGCATCAAAGAGCGAAGAATCCTAAAAGGTGAAAACCAAGGAACCTCAGTACTAGGCATTGAAGCAGTCAAAGGTTTGCTGGAAAAAACAGGAACCGATCCAATGGATATTGAGCTCATCATCTGCGCCACCGTAACTCCGGACATGCCCTTCCCTGCTACTGGAAATATTATTGCAGATAAAGTAGGTGCAAAAAATTCCTTTTCCTTCGATATTGGAGCCGCCTGTTCAGGCTTTTTGTATGCGTTACAGCTCGGTGCGCAATTTATCCAGGCCGGAACCCACAAAAAAATCGTGGTGGTTGGTGCAGATAAAATGTCATCCATTGTGGATTACCAAGACCGTACCACATGCATCCTTTTCGGGGATGGAGCAGGCGCTGTACTCCTTGAGCCTACTACTGAAAATTTAGGAATCATGGATGCCATTTTGAAAGCAGATGGATCTGGAGAAAGCTTCCTACACATAAAAGCTGGAGGAAGCCGCAAGCCAGCGACCTTGGAGACTATTGCAAACCGAGAGCATTTCGCATACCAAGAGGGTACAAGCGTTTTCAAATTTGCCGTAACCAATATGGCGGATGTAAGCGCAGAGGTAATGGAAAGAAATGGGCTCACTGGAGACGATATCGCTTGGCTAGTGCCTCACCAGGCCAACAAGCGCATCATCGATGCCACTGCCAATCGAATGGGCGTGGGACCTGAAAAAGTAATGATGAACATTGAGCGCTATGGAAATACCACCGCAGCGACTATTCCACTTTGCCTTTGGGAATACGAGAGCCAATTGAAAAAGGGAGATAACCTTATTCTTGCTGCCTTTGGTGGCGGATTTACTTGGGGCGCGATCTACATGAAATGGGCCTTGGATCCGAAATAATTTATTTGACTAACTAGAAATATGGCAAGTACTGCAGATTTTAAAAATGGGCTTTGTCTCGAAATGAACAACGACATCTACACGATTGTCGAATTTCAACATGTGAAACCAGGAAAAGGTGCTGCCTTTGTCCGCACGAAAATGAAAAGTTTGCGAAGCGGAAAGACCCTTGAAAAGACCTTCAATGCTGGGGAAAAAGTGACCACTGCACGCGTTGAAAAAAGAGGCCATCAGTTCCTTTACAAAGATGATCTTGGATACAACTTCATGGATACGAGCAATTATGAGCAAATCTCCTTGGAAGAGCGCTTAATTGAACGCTTCAACCTGCTGAAAGATGGTCAACTTGTGGACATTCTAGTACATGCCGAGCATGAAATTCCACTATCTGTAGAACTTCCTCCATTCGTAGAATTGATGATCACCTATACCGAACCTGGAATAAAAGGAGATACCGCCACGAATGCCCTAAAGCAGGCAACTGTGGAAACTGGTGCGATTATCATGGTGCCACTTTTTGTGGAACAGGATATCCTAATCAAGGTAGATACCCGAGATGGATCTTACTCAGAAAGAGTTAAATAAGTAGTTTAAATCTCCCGATTTATAGTAAATTACCATTCCTTTTTGAAATAGTTAAACCCCTAAATGCTCCATTTCATGGAACAAAAAAAGAACACTATGAAACCTAAAGAAATTCAAGATTTAATTGACTACATCTCCAATACTGGCCTTGCAGAAGTAAAAATCAAGACTGAGGAGTTTGAGCTTTCCGTAAAAAAATATGCAGATGGTGCAACTGCAGCACCTGCACCTCAATACATCGCAGCTCCGGCTGCAGTGCCAGCGCCTGCCCCAGCGGCAGCTGCTCCTGCTGCGCCAAGCCCAGTAGCTAGTTCAAATTTGGTAGAGATTAAGTCTCCAATGATTGGTACTTTTTACCTAACTGCTAATCCTGATTCGGCTCCTTTTGTTACAGAAGGAGGATCAATCAGCGCGGGAAAAACAGTCTGCATCATCGAAGCGATGAAGCTATTCAATGAAATTGAGGCAGAAATCTCTGGAAAGATTGTCAAAATTCTTGTGGCCAATGCAAGCCCAGTAGAATACGACCAGCCTCTTTTCTTAGTAGATCCAGCAGGTTGATTTTTGCACTAAATCAAAAAACACGTGTTTAAAAAAATATTAATTGCCAACCGAGGCGAAATTGCCCTTCGGGTAATTCGTACCTGCAAGGAGATGGGAATCAAGACTGTAGCCGTCTATTCTACAGCAGATAAGGACAGTCTTCACGTTCGATTTGCAGATGAAGCAGTTTGTATTGGACCTGCCCCAAGCCGTGAGTCCTACTTGAATATCACGCGGATCATTGCTGCTGCAGAAATTACCAATGCGGACGCCATCCATCCAGGCTATGGTTTCCTGTCTGAAAATGAAGAATTTTCAAGAGTCTGTGAAGAATACGGCATCAAGTTTATCGGGGCCTCCCCAGACATGATTGCAAAAATGGGGGACAAAGCAACTGCAAAGGCCACCATGAGAGCGGCAGGAGTTCCTACCATTCCAGGTTCTGAAGGCTTGCTTGACTCCATCGAACAGGGTTTAGTCATTGCTAATGAAATGGGCTACCCCGTAATCCTAAAAGCCACTGCTGGTGGTGGAGGAAAAGGAATGCGCATCGTACGCGAAGACAGCGAATTCAAGAAAGGTTGGGATGATGCCAAAATGGAATCTGGTGCTGCTTTTGGAAACGATGGACTGTACTTGGAAAAGTTTGTCGAAGAGCCTCGACACATTGAAATTCAAATTGTTGGCGATAGAACAGGCAAAGCTTGTCACCTATCGGAGCGTGATTGCTCTATCCAACGAAGACACCAGAAGCTTGTAGAAGAAACTCCCTCACCATTTATTACGGATGAACTTCGGGATGCAATGGGGAAAGCTGCCATCAAAGGAGCTGAAGCCATTGGCTATGAAGGAGCAGGTACCATCGAGTTTTTGGTAGACAAAAACCGCAACTTCTATTTTATGGAGATGAATACCCGAATTCAGGTAGAGCATCCCATCACTGAGGAAGTAACCGACTTTGACCTCATCAAAGAACAAATAAAAGTAGCCGCGGGCGAGACTATTTCTGGTAGAAATTACTACCCGAAGTTGTTTGCAATGGAATGCCGAATCAATGCGGAGGATCCAGCAAATGGTTTCAGACCAAGCCCAGGAAAAATCTTGAATTTGCATATTCCTGGAGGCCGTGGTGTACGGGTAGATTCGCACGTTTACGCAGGATATGTCATCCCTCCCAATTACGATTCCATGATCGCCAAGCTGATCGTGAGCGGTCAAACAAGAGAAGAAGTAATTGTTCGGATGAAGCGCGCCTTGGAAGAGTTTGTGATTGATGGCATCAAAACCACCATTCCATTCCATATCGCCTTGTTGGAAAACGATGAATTCAAGGCAGGTAACTTCACTACCAAGTTCCTTGAAACCTTCGATTTTTCGGTGATCAAGAAATAATAATATTAGATTATCCGCAATTATGCCAGTGGCATAAGCGGGGTGTTCACACTGCGGATAAGCGTTCACAGACGACAGACCACGGTCGACAGCCCACTTAATTTATTCTCAAACCTTATTTTATTTGGTTAGTGATGAAAAAGCCGATAATCACAAATAATAAAATCTAAATCTTGGAATTCATTCATAAAAAAAGGAGAAACTGATGTTTCTCCTTTTTTTATTTCCTTTCAACATGCGGTCAATTAACTCACCACATGTAATTTCAACATGTTTGTTTTCCCTTTTTCGCTTAATGGCATGCTTCCCGTATTCACAATCACTTCTCCTGCGTACACATGCCCATCTCGTTTCAAGATGGCCTCAATATCCGCAAACACCCCATCTGTAGAGGCCTGTCCTTCGTAGTAATAGACCCGAACCCCCCAAACGAGGGATAATTGGGTCAAGAGTTTCTTATTTCTCGTAAACACAAAAATATTGGAAAGTGGACGGTGAGAAGCCAATCGGAATCCGGTAAACCCTGAAGAAGTAAGACCTACAATGGCTTTTGCATTCACGTTTCTAGAAAGTCTAGCTGCCATTAGAATCAGGTTATTGCTCAAAAAGGTAGGATCCTCCTCTGGTATTTTATAAAGGTTGTGGTACACCTCCGCATTTTCTTCCAAATAGGTAATGATGCTGGTCATCGCCTTCACTGCATGAATGGGGTACTTTCCAGAGGCTGTTTCTGCAGAAAGCATCACCGCATCAGCTCCATCCAATACCGCGTTCGCCACATCGTTCGTTTCGGCACGTGTAGGGCGAGGGTTTTGAATCATGCTTTCCATCATTTGTGTAGCAATGATTACTGGCTTGCAGGCCAGCTTGCATTTTTCCACCATCTTCTTTTGCCAAAGCGGTACAATTTCCATGGGAACCTCTACTCCTAGATCTCCGCGGGCAACCATGATTGCATCGGTAGCTTCTATGATGGCGTCAATATTTTCGAGCGCTTCTGGCTTTTCAATTTTGGCAACGATTTTACAATCCTTTCCTGCTTTTTTGATTCGCTCGCGCAAATCCGTGATATCCTCAGCGGAACGCACAAAAGACAAAGCAATCCAATCTACATCATTTGCCAATCCAAACTCCAAATCTTCCAGATCCTTTTCGGTCAGCGAAGGGGCAGAAACTTTCGTATTCGGGAGGTTGATTCCCTTTCTAGATTTCAATATGCCGCCATGGATAACCGTGCAATTCACATCTTTTCCATTGGTACTATTGACTACCAGCTCAAGATTTCCATCGTCAATCAATATGTGCTCGCCTTCTTTCACATCCTGAGGAAGATTCTTGTAGACGGTGCTCACCAAGGATGCTGTGCCGATCACTGGATCAGAGGTAATGGTGATTTTATCTCCTGGATTTATTTCAACTCCGTTATTTTCAACTTCACCCACTCGGATTTTTGGACCTTGAAGATCCTGAAGAATGCCTAAATGGCAATTCAACTCTTGGTTTACCTTTCGGATAGTCTCAAGAACTTCCTTGTGTACCTCGTGGGAGCCATGTGAAAAATTAAGACGAAAAACATTCGCTCCCGCAAAAGCCAAGCTTTTGATCATTTCATAGGAATTCGAAGCAGGGCCAATTGTGGCTAAAATTTTTGTCTTTTTAATGGGTAAATGAGACATAGGGTATTAATAAGTTAATAGGTTTTCTTTTGATTTCAGCTTGGAAATATCAATTCGTACAATACTTTGAACCAATGGATTTTGCGATAGCTTTTTCACAAAATTAATCAAATCCAATTCTTCTGTTTCATCCTGGACCAAAAGGAAATAATCCAAGTTCTTTAGTTCTGGTATCAAATATGCGAGTTGCTGCGTGGAATTAATCGCCTTATTTTTTAAAAGTTGAATAAATCCGTGAGGCAAAGAAAGAAAATACTGAGCGATTTCTAACTTCTCCGCATTTAGAAACTCCAATTCCAAGTCATCTGCTTTTACCAAATTGAGGTCCAACTCCTGGTTGACTAGCCAAGCCATCCGATATTCTCGTATTGGAGATACGATTCCAAGCAACTCAAAGTCAAAAGCAGGTTCAATTTGGAGCTTGGCCTTCTTCATTTGGCAACATCAGTGGAAAAGACAAAAATAGAAATTAAAACGTAGCAAGGGCCATATTCGCACGATGCAAAATTTACTTCCCCCATTTCTTTGTCAATTAGGCATTAAATATATTTCTTTGCGGAGAGTTATTAACTAAACTTATCACAAAATGTCTGAAATTGCACAAAAAGTAAAGGCCATCATTGTTGACAAACTTGGCGTAGAAGAATCTGAAGTAACTATGGAAGCAAGCTTCACCAACGATCTTGGCGCTGATTCTTTGGATACTGTAGAATTGATTATGGAATTCGAAAAAGAATTCAACATTTCTATTCCGGACGACCAAGCAGAACAAATCGGTACCGTAGGCGCTGCTGTAGCGTACCTTGAGGCTAACGTAAAATAAAATCCCTCAAATTCATTTTATGAATTTAAAAAGAGTTGTAGTAACGGGCATAGGCGCACTCACACCAATCGGTAACACCAAAGACGAGTTCTGGAAAGGATTAGCTTCTGGTGTGAGTGGCGCCGCGCCTATTACCCATTTTGACGCCTCACTTTTCAAAACCCAGTTTGCCTGCGAAGTAAAGAACTTTGACATCGAGCAATTTATCGAGCGAAAAGAAGCACGCAAAATGGATCCCTTCACCCAATATGCAATGGTAGCCGCTGAGGAAGCCATGGGTGATTCAGGACTCAACCTTGAGACCCTTGACCTTTCCCGAGCAGGGGTGATTTGGGGCTCTGGCATCGGAGGAATCAAAACTTTCCAAGACGAGGTAACCGCCTTCAATCAAGGTGATGGTACTCCTCGATTCAATCCCTTCTTCATTCCTAAAATGATTGCCGACATTGCTGCGGGTTTTATCTCCATAAAGTATGGATTTAGAGGC
The DNA here is from genome assembly GCA_040403475.1 of Algoriphagus sp. Taxonomy (GTDB): domain Bacteria; phylum Bacteroidota; class Bacteroidia; order Cytophagales; family Cyclobacteriaceae; genus Algoriphagus. Next base: position 83,320 of record JBBAKO010000009.1, read on the forward strand.
CCTAACTTTGTCACCGTTTCTGCTTGTGCTTCTGCTACGAACGCTTTAATCGATGCCTTTAACTACATCCGATTGGGCAAAGCAGATGTATTTATCAGTGGTGGATCCGAGGCTGCCGTGACCGAATCTGGTATCGGTGGATTCAATGCCATGAAAGCCCTTTCCCAGCGAAATGATTCTCCCCAAACTGCTTCAAGACCTTTTGACAATGACCGTGATGGTTTTGTCTTGGGTGAAGGTGCGGGCGCATTGATTCTAGAAGAACTAGAGCATGCCAAAGCTAGGGGAGCAAAAATATATGCCGAGTTGGTCGGCGGCGGCATGACCGCAGATGCCAATCACATCACTGCTCCTCATCCAGAAGGATTAGGCGCGAGCAGTGTAATGCGAATAGCACTCGAAGACGCAGGTCTTCAGCCAGAGCAAATTGATTACATCAATGTGCACGGTACTTCTACTCCACTTGGTGATGTGAGCGAAACCAAAGCCATACAGCAAATATTTGGGGAGCATGCCTATAAGATGAACATCAGCAGTACCAAATCCATGACAGGGCACCTTTTAGGGGCTGCAGGAGCAATTGAAGCCATTGCTTGTATCCTCGCTATGCAGCACAGCCTTGTACCTCCTACGATCAACCATTTTACGGATGACGAGGCTTTTGATCCTAGGCTCAACCTGACTTTCAACAGCCCTCAGGAAAGAGAAATTAACTACGCGCTTAGTAATACCTTCGGATTTGGCGGGCACAACTGCTCTGTCATTTTCAAAAAATACAACTGATCCGCGTGAAGCTCTTTCAGCGATTAGGAATCCACTCCCTCTTTTTTAGTGCTAAAGACAAAAGGCTTGCTACCTCGATTCAAATGATTCTAGGAAGCAAGCCTTTTAATTTGGCACTCTACCGACTTGCACTTACGCCTGCCGGATTGGGGGAAGAAACCGACAAAGGCTTTCGGAAGTCTAATGAACGACTAGAATTCTTAGGTGACGCCATCCTTGGCGCTGTTATTGCCGAATATTTATTTAAAAAATATCCGTACAGAGACGAGGGATTTCTGACAGAGACCCGATCCAAACTGGTCAATCGGGAAACCCTGAACGAAGTTGGAATAAAAATAGGTTTGAAGAAAACCTTGCAACAGGTGATCGATAATCGACAGTTTGTAGGTAACAAATCCTTGTATGGGGACATCCTAGAAGCATTTTTAGGTGCCGTCTACTTGGATAGAGGCTATGCATTTTCCAAAAAATTGATTCTTCAGCGAATCTTGATCCACCTAGATTTGGAGGGCATGGTGACGACAGTTTCCAACCATAAAAGCAAACTGATTGAGTGGTCACAGCGGGAAGGAAACCAGGTTGAATTTCAAGTGGTCCACGTGAGCAGCAACCAAAGGTACAAGGAGTTTGTTATAGCTGTGGTGGTCAACGGAGAAGAGGTAATTCAAGGCAAAGGAGAAACCAAGAAAAAAGCTGAGCAAGAAGCTTCAAAAAATGCCTGTGAAAAACTTCAGATTGTCCGTTGATCCGTTAAATTCACTGAAGAAAGCATGAATGCATTAAAAATTGCCGGCGCGACACTGAATCAAACTCCTCTCGATTGGAAGGGGAATTTTGAGCGCATTACCCTCGCAATTCAACAAGCACGCGAAGCGAAAGTGGAGCTACTTTGCTTTCCTGAGCTCACCCTCACTGGCTATGGTGCGGAAGATCTTTTTCTAAGCCCCTGGTTTGCAGAAAAGGCCAAGCTTCAACTCGAGCAGCTGCTACCCCACTCTAAAGACATTACGCTGGTTGTTGGACTACCCATCCGATTGGAAGGGAAGGTTTACAATACCATGGCTATCCTTGAAAATGGTGCGGTAAAAGGCATTGTAGCCAAGCAATTTATGGCCATCGATGGGGTTCACTATGAATTCCGATGGTTTAGCCCTTGGCCTGCTTCGCAACAAACCACTGTTGAAATCAAGGGCATACAAGTTCCTTTTGGAGACCTTACGTTTGACTTGAAAGGCATACACTACGGATTTGAGATCTGTGAAGATGCCTGGAGAGGAGACGCTCGGCCTGGATTCCGGCTTTGTGAGCGGAAGGTAGATTTGATTTTCAATCCCAGTGCCTCTCATTTTGCAATGAACAAGACCCTGGAGCGGAAAGCACTAGTTTCCAAGAGCTCTGCAATGTTCAATTGCTACTATTTTTATGTCAACCTGCTCGGAAATGAGGCAGGAAGATTGATTTTTGATGGGGAGATTTTATTGGCAAAGGAGGGTGAGCTACTTGGAAGAAACCAGCTGCTTTCCTTTGAATCAGTTCAGGTATGTGCCTTTACCCTCGAAAATAAAGCCCAGGCTATTGCTCCTATCCAACCCAAAGAATGGGAGTTTGTACAAGCTTCAAGCTTGGCACTTTTTGATTACCTCCGCAAGAGTAAAGCCAAAGGATTTGTCCTTTCCCTTTCTGGTGGAGCAGATTCCTCTACCATTGCAGTCCTCGTAGCTGAAATGGTACGTAGAGGCATTCAAGAACTTGGAGTGGACGGGTTTATATCCAAACTTGGGTTACCACTCAAGGCAAGCAAGGAGGATCCAGAGAAAAGCTTGGTAAATCAGCTCCTAACCACCGCCTACCAAGGCACTAAAAACTCTTCAGAAGCCACCTTAAACTCTGCTAAAGTGCTTGCAGAGAGTCTTGGGGCAACCTTTATGAGTTGGACCATCGACGAGGAAGTGCAGGGCTATACCCAAAAAATCGAATCCGCTTTGGGAAGAGCACTTACTTGGGAGCAAGACGATATCAGTTTACAGAATATCCAAGCACGCACGCGCTCCCCCATCATCTGGCTCCTAACCAATTTGAAAAATGCCTTGCTCCTATCCACTTCCAATCGTAGTGAGGGAGATGTGGGCTATGCGACCATGGATGGAGACACGAGTGGAAGTATTTCTCCGATTGCTGGTGTGGACAAGGATTTTGTAATCCACTGGTTGCAGTGGGCAGAAAAAAACCTAGACCGTCCAGGTTTACGTGAGGTGAATTCACTGACCCCTACCGCTGAATTGCGTCCACTTGAGCGGAGCCAAACGGATGAAAAGGACCTGATGCCCTATTCCCTTTTGGTGGAGATCGAACGCTTGGCAATCCGAGACCGTCGTTCACCCCTTGAGGTATTTGTAGCGCTGCGGAAAAAAAATGAGTTTGAAGAGGCCGAACTGAAGGAATATATTAAAAAATTCTTCCGACTTTGGTCTCGAAATCAATGGAAAAGGGAACGATTAGCGCCCTCCTTCCACTTGGATGATTTCAATGTAGACCCCAAAACCTGGTGTCGATTCCCTATCCTCTCTGGAGGTTTTGAAGAAGAATTAAATCAATTAGATCAGAACTAAGCATGCTTTCATTTCTTTTTAGCTTTATTGTTTGGGATCCTAGCCCTACGATTTTCGAGAGCTTTGACCGCTTCAGATGGTACGGTTTACTTTTCGCCTTGGGATTTATCATCTCCCAGCCAATCATGGTTTACTTTTTTAAGAAAGAAGGGAAAAATCCTGAATTGGTAGATCAGCTTACGATTTACATGGTTTTGGCTACCATCGTTGGCGCACGCTTGGGACACGTGTTGTTCTATGAGCCTGAAAAATACCTGGGCAACCCCTTGAATATCCTTAAAATTTGGGAAGGAGGACTAGCCTCCCATGGTGCTGCGATTTCTATTCCTATTGCCCTCTGGCTCTACTGTAGACGGAACCAGGGCATGCGCTACCTTTGGGTTGTGGATCGGATTGTCATCGTTGTAGCATTGACTGGTGCGCTTATTCGGACGGGTAATTTGATGAATTCAGAAATTGGTGGGAAAGACACCAACTCGGACACTGGAATCGTCTATGCTCGCGATACAGAAGAAATTTTGAATACGCTACGTGTGCCCATCGAATCCATCGAAGCTTACAAGCCTTTAGATCGAGATGGGGAAATCCAAGGCACAGGCATTGTGCCTGTCAATTTCGATCTAGTAATCTCGAAGGGCAATTACACGAAAGAGAGTTTGGAGTCTGTACTTACGCAAGACATCAAGTATGCACTCACACAGTTTAACTCCTCCAAGGAGTTTTTGGCGGAGCCACTGAATACGCCCCTCCAGCTAGAAATCAAAGAACAGGCAACTAGTTACCTCGTCACGGTGAAAACTCTAGGACGAGTAAAATATCCTACTCAAGTCTTCGAAGCAGTGACCTATTTGTTGATCTTTTTATTGCTGCTTAGCCTCTGGAATAAATACAAATCCAAACTGCCTGACGGGCTACTTTTTGGCCTATTTTTCATTCTGGTGTTTGGATCACGCTTTGGATGGGAGTTCTTCAAAGAAGTTCAGGTGGATTTTGAACAATCCATGCAGTTGAATATGGGGCAACTCTTGAGTATTCCTCTGATTACTATAGGATTGCTTCTAGTAATTCGAGCCTTAAAAAAGGGAAGTCCAAAAATCGACTAAGGTACAGGGTCGTGACCATGTCTTCCCCAGGGCTGACATCTACCGATCCGTTTGAGTCCCAACCATCCTCCTTTGAGTACACCATGCTTGAGGACGGCTTCTTTCATGTATTGACTGCAGGTAGGACTGTATCGGCAGCTTGCTGGGAAAATTGGTGAAATCACATATTGGTAGACCAGTACAGGAAATATGGCTATCTTTCGGAGGTAGGTCTTGAACATAGTGCTTACCATTTTTTTCAAACATGCAACGATTGGAGCAAATTTACCGGTATAAATTTTCTTTTCGCCAGTTTTTATTTGCGGTTCGCAGCTTACTTTTTATTTGCGGAATATTCCTTTTTTCGCTTCCAGTTCAAGGGCAAGACAGCCTTCAGATTCTGGAAACTCCAAAACAAATTCGCGTCAATTCCATCTACATCATCGGGAATGAAAAAACGGAGAAGGAGATCATTCTTCGCGAACTGGATTTCATCACCAATTACACCTACGATTGGGAAAACTTCCTGAGCATCCTTAAAGCGGATCAACAAAAAATTTATAACCTCCGCCTATTCAATGAAGTGGAGATTACGCCACTACGCACAGGCCCAGAAGAGGTAGAAGTATTGATTGCAGTTAAAGAGCGCTGGTATGTGCTTCCATCTGTCATTTTTGAGTTGGCCGACCGAAACTTTGCCGAGTGGTGGACCAACCAGGATCGTGACTGGTCTCGTGTCAACTATGGGATAAAAATCAACCATGCCAATGTGGGAGGTAGAAATGAAAAATTTCGTTTTTCAGGCCAAATGGGATTTACAAAAGGTTTTGAAGTAATTTATTCCAAGCCCTATATAGACCGGCAACAAAAGCATGGACTTTCTTTTCAGCTCAGCTACCGAGATCAGAAAACTGTTCCTATCGCCTCAAAAAACAATCGTCAACTGTTTTATACTTCGCCCCTCGAAGAAGTATTACGGAAAAATTTCGGCACAGCACTTCGCTACTCGTTTCGTCGCACCTTCTACAACTTTCATTTACTGACGCTTGGCCATAGCACTACTTGGGTATCTCCAAAGGTTCTGGAGCAAAACCCCAACTACTTTCTCCAACCGGGAAATCGACTCTCCTTTTCCTTTTTCCAGTATTCCTTTTTGCATGACAAACGCGATAACATTGCCTATGCGACCAAAGGGGAATTACTACAGTTGACCGCTACGAAATATGGGCTTCTCTCAAAGAAGAATTTGTACGAATTGGAACTCAACGTAACGGCTAATAAGTATGTGTCGCTCGGCAAGGGATTTCATTTTGCTTCAGGATTGAGTGCAGGATGGTTTACCAGTCCCAACCAACCCTACACCTTGGTTAGAGGAATTGGATATGCCCCCAATTTCATCCGAGGCTACGAACTCAACGTCATCGAAGGCCAGCAACTAGTTGTGCATAAGAATAGCTTGCGTTACCAACTGATCAAGACCAGTTTTGACCTTTCTCGAACCATCTACAACGATCAATTCAACACCCTTCCGCTCAGTATTTACCTCAGTGGCAACTTTGACCAGGGGGCAGTGCGGGATCGCAATCGGATACCCGAAAACTTGGCGCTCACCAATCAGTACCTTTTCGGCTATGGAGCGGGTATCGACCTCGTTACAGGTTATGACGCCGTATTTCGATTGGAGTACTCCATCAACAAGCAGGGCTTGGGTAACCTCTTTTTCAATTTCAAGGCTCCTTTTTAAGTCTGCTATAAACGGCCAGTTAAGGGCAGTTAAATGACTTAAAAAAAATCTCATACGTGGCGTTGAAATTTATGTAAGCTTACAATAGAACCTCTACTAAAGCGGAATTTACCTATGGGTTGTTCTGCTTTTTTTTTGCCCCATTTGAAGAGGGCAGTTTTGAGGGTGAGTTTTTCCTCTGATAAAAGTAGATTTTAAACAATTAGGGTATTTCACGAATTTATCCTAATTGGTTCAATATTTTATTTAATTTTTTATAATAAAATTTATATTTTTAATTATTTTAAATTAATATTTTTCAATTTTTATTATTGTAAATCTATTTTAAATACTTACCATTGGTAAGTTGTAAAGAATTTCACTTTTAAAACTCTATAAACTAATGAAGAAGATTATTTTATTTATTTTCTCACTCCTAGTATTTGCAACAAATACCAAGGCGCAAGATTTATTCTTCAAAGCAGGAAGGAATTCAACAAGCTTTGACTTCAAAAATAGCCTGGGACAACAGGTTATTGACCTTTCTAGAGGTACAGGATTCTCTTATGAAATCGGACTAGGCTTTCCAATTTCTCTTGGTGGCAAAAAAAACAAGCCAGAGGATAAGGAAGAGCGCGATAGGCGAATCAGACTACACAATCAAGTATCATTTACGGTAAATCAATACACTGCAAATGCTGGGAATCTAACCAATAACTACCTCTATGAAGCAAATTTTGGGGGTTTTAATGACCAACTCGCCCTTCTGGCCCATCTTGGAAATTTAGAAGTTGGGATTTCAGGAATTATAGGTGTTAATAAGCTGATGTCAGGAACTCAAGTCATCAACACCAAAAGGCACGACCTAAAAGAATATCAAGAATTTCAAGGTGAATTTCTTCAAACCGGATTGGGTGCATCGGTCTTATATCCAATCGTGAAAAGTGTGTTTTTAAGTGCTAGCTATCAGCGAACCAAAAATAGGCGTTCCAAAATGCAAGATTCAGAGCACGTAAATTTCAACAGTTATACCATTTTTTTTGGCATCCATTTTAACCTAAAGTAACATGAAAAAATACCTGATTTTATTCCTTTATATATTAGCCTTTCCTGCGTTTTCGCAAGTAAAAGGAATTAGTTACCAAGCCGTAATCTTGGTTACTCAAGAACTGCCTGGTGCGGACCATACGACGGTAGCGCTATCCGAACAAAATATCAGTTTGAAGTTTAAGTTCAATGATGCTGACAATACAAACGAATATGAAGAAATTATTTTTACCCAAACAGACCTCTATGGAATGGTCAATGTGATCATCGGTACGGGAGAAAGGATTGGGGGTTCTTCGGCATCCTTCGGAGAAATTGTATGGAATACGGATCCAAAATTTCTAGATGTTTCCTTAGACAAAGATGGGTTAGGTGTGGATTTCAAAGCCTTCAGTAGGCAAGAATTTACAGCCGTCCCTTTTGCTTTATTCGCTTCTAATTCGGGAAATACTACGGCTGGAATTCAGGGGATTCAGGGTGAAACCGGAAGTCAAGGAATGACAGGTCCAAGTGGGACACCGGGAGAAGTGGGTCTAAGGGGTTTGCAGGGTCCTGGTGGCGTAGCTGGAAATCAAGGAATTCAAGGGTTGCAGGGCACAATTGGCACTGCTGGAACTCAAGGCAATCAAGGGACGCAGGGTGCAAAAGGAGATATTGGAGCCACCGGTCTGACAGGTTTGCAAGGCACTGCTGGAAATCAGGGAATTCAAGGGTTACAGGGCACGATTGGCACTACTGGAAATCAGGGAATTCAAGGGTTACAGGGCACGATTGGCACTACTGGAAATCA
>JBBAKO010000009.1:91453-164504 GCA_040403475.1 Algoriphagus sp.
GGGAATTCAAGGAGTACAGGGTGAACCTGGGATAGCTGCTTCATCCGCATTATTTGTTAATCTTTTGACAAATCAAACTGTGGAAGGAAGCAAAACCTTCACAGAAACTATAGCCGCTGATATTTCTGGAATTTCTGCTACCACAACCACCAATGCCAATCTCACCGGCGCAGTGACCAGTGTTGGGAATGCGACTTTGCTAGCAAATGGAGTTGTGACCAATCCAAAATTAGACAAGGCAAATATCTCATTGAGCGGATTTGGTGTGGCAGTGGCAGATATTGACCTAGGAGCAAATAAACTAACGGGGATAGCGGATCCCATTTCTGCCCAAGATGCCGCCACAAAAAATTATGTAGATAGGGCCTATGTTATAAATTCTATCACCGAAGGTAATATTATCACTACCTCCTCTACTCAAAATTTATTAATGGGAGGAATGACACTCAGTCCTGGCTTGGGTACCTATTTGGCTTTATTTAATGGACAGATGACGAGTAATTCACCTTTTACTTCGAATCAAGGAGACCTGGATGTACGTAGCCTCTACGCTGCTTTGACAGCAGCCAAGGTCACATCTTCTTCTCACTTAGCTGTGTTTGGTAATAGTGAAATTTTACGACCGGGTGTCTATGATTTAGCCTCAGCAGCCTTATCTATTTCTGGAACCTTAACTTTGGATGGCCTCGGAAATCCAAATTCTTTGTTCATCATCAGGACTTTAGGGGCCATCACTACGGGTGCAAATGCGACAGTGGTACTGACCAATCAGGCAGTCGCAAGAAATGTATTTTGGGTTTCCGGAGGTACTATTTCTACAACAGCCCCTACGATCATGAAAGGGACATTAATCGCAAATATAGGCGCTATTGCTCTCGGAGCCAATACCGATTTGGAAGGAAGGCTATTCACTACCACCGGCGCCTTGACTGTAGGAGCAGGAAGTAGTCTCTCTATTCCTACGGGAGAATCAGGTATAAATTTGGGTGTTCTTTCTTCATTTGCTATGTTCACTTCAGTTGGTGCAGTAGGTGTTGGGGATTGCGAAGTGATTGGAGATGTCGGAACCGGACTCGGTGCGATTTCAGGTTTTACCAATAGTAATAATATAGGTACAGTATATCCTGCAGGTTCTGTGGCCGATACTTCCAGCAGCACATCGTACAGCATATATCAAAATGGGGTAGAAGTTCTTAATTCATCAAGAACCACCAATGTTTTGAATGACCTAGTTTCTCTTCAGTCAATCGTTTCGATCACTACTGCAAATACACCGATTGAAATCTATTGGAAAGTAAATTCAGGAAATGTAAAAATAGGTACTCGAAATTTATCACTAATCCGCTTAGGAAATTAACCAAGTGGATTAGTCAAAAAGCTAAATGTGATTATCCGCGATCCTAACAGACGTTCAGAATACGGGTTAATTACTGCGGATAACCGTTAACAGACGGCAGTCCGCAGCTAACTTTCTTAAAGGTCAAACCTTATTTTCTTTGGTCACTGGTACGAAAGCGGATAATCACATAATAAACTTACGCACTGGCTCAGGAAGCCATCCGAATTGAAAAAACTGCTGATAAAAAGGCAGCCTACTAATTTATTTTCTACCTCAGATTAAAAAAAATCTTATGAAAATATCCCTCAAAAAATACAGTTTTCTCCTGGTTCTACTTGCTAGTTTTATCTCCAGTATTCAAGCCCAATCTCTTCAAAATCAAGTGATAAGCGCCATAGGCAGCAGTCATCAACTGACTGAATCCAACATGACTATTCATCAGTCTATCGGTCAAAGTACCGCGATCGGATCATTCACCAACTCACCCTCAATACTAATGCAAGGATTTTTGAGAGGAGTCCAACCCTCGAATAAAGAACCTGAGGGCATTTTTGATGTAATTCCGTATCCCAACTCTTTTTCAAAGTCGATTACTTTCAGATTCGTCCAAAAGCAGGTTGAAGAAACACGCTTCACCATTTACGACATTAAAGGAAAAAAGGTATTTGACCAACTATGTACCCCAATTGCCGGTGAGGTATTCCTAAACCTTGACAATCTTGCTTCTGGACTCTACCTAACCTTCGTCCAATTTGGAAACCGGTGGATTGAAAAAAGAATCATCAAAATAGATTAACCTTCCCTAAGCTACCTGTTTGCACACGGATAGGTTAATTCATTAAATTTCAAGTATTCGAGCACCTAAAAGCTTTTTGAAATTCAAAATTAAAAAGTGAATTGAACGTTCCAGTATCTTATCCATGGGTTTATGAATAATCAAATCATAAACGTCAAAAAAAACTAAAATTTCTCCTCTACTCCTAGTCCAAATAGCGCGAAATCGTACTTCACAGGATCTAGCGGATCGAAGGATCGAAGGACTTGAGTGAGTTCAAGTGCGGTGCCCCAGTCGGTTTGCTTCCGGGTAATCAATCCTAATTTTCTCCCTACCCGATCCACATGCAAGTCACAAGGACAAATGAGTTGGGCAGGACTAATTTGCTTCCAAATCCCAAAATCCACCCCCTGCTCATCCTGGCGGACCATCCAGCGCAGGTACATGTTGATGCGCTTGCATGCTGAACGTGTAGCCGGAGAGGAAATGTGCTTCTTGGTTCGGGATGGGGCATCCTCCAAGCTAAAAAAATGGCGTTGAAACTGAATCAGCATGGACTCTATGCTGTCTAATGCACCAGTTTGACCGATTAGAAAGGCTCCTTCCAAACTATCCTGATGCCGATAAATCCAGGATAAAAAGTGAATGAAATAAAGTGCATCGACTTCGTTGAAGGTGCGATGCTTGAAACCCAAAAACGCCTTCAAGTCACCTTCAGAATGATTTACTAGAAAATCGTGGGGAGCATCATCCATGCGTGCGAGCAGCTCATTGCATTTATTGAGGATGGTTTTCCGCTGTCCCCAAGCCAGGATTGCTGCAAAAAAACCCGCAATTTCAATGTCTTGCTTTTTTTCGAAGCGATGTGGAATGGAGATTGGATCTAACTCGATAAAATTAGGCCGGTTGTATAGTGCTACTTTTTGGTCTAAAAAATCTTTGATGCGCTGGTTCATAGGTGTACAATCCGTTCCCCTCCTTGGGTACCATCAAACCATTTGAATACCAATTCATCGTCTTTTTCTTCGGCAAGGTGCCAGTCGAAACAACTGATTTGAGTTAGGAAGCGAATGCTATCCATTTCTGGATCATAGAGGCAAATATCAAAATCTGGAAGTGCTGTTGATTCTAAGGTATTCCATTTCTCCAAAATATAACCCTTCTCAATCAGGCACACTTTTTTCCCAAAAACATGTTCACTTAAAACGGTGGGGACACCATCCTTTCGTCTAAGCCTTACTCCTACCGGTCCAAAAAGAATTTGTTTTTCGACTTTTGACTCTAATAAGTCATTGGAATTGGGGAGCGTCTCCCAAGCAGTCTCTACCACCACCCCACTTTTAGAATCCGGCTTCAAGTGAGTCAATAGCTGGGACAACTTCGAAAACAAAAAGGTAAGCCCAATGAAAAGCAAACCAAAACTTGCCAAGATGGGATAGGAAAGAATAAAAATACCATTCCAAATAAATCGGAACACATGATGAAAGAACAGCTGGATTTTTGACATGCAAAATCAGGGAGAAAGCCTACTTGAATTGGAACAGGCCTACTGAAAACAGCCCAAAGACTACTGGAGCAAATCCTGTATTTTTAATACAAGATCTCAACAGGGAATCGTGTATTCACTCCTTTTAATTGTTCGAATGCTGCTTTTGAAAGTTTGATCAGCACTTTAGAGTTGTCCCCCGTCTCAGGCAATACTCCTACCACACGAGCAAAGATGGTCAGGTCATTTTCCTCATTTTTTATTCGGATCACACTGCCAACGGGCGCGTTCCGGTGTAATACCAGGTACTTTTTATTTGCTTCGGTACCAGGAATAACTTCGGCCAAGCCAGACTCTTTCGTATTCGTAAATCCTCCTGAAGTATTTGGCGCTGTGGACTCCTGCTTTGGTTCAGCAGCAGTAACAGTTACAGTTGGCTCACTTTTTATTTCTTCGACCTCAACCTCAGAAGTAGTGGTAGTAGGTGTAGTAGTAGTAGTATTAGCTGCAATAGGGTTAGTAGATGCAGCAGTAGTGGCTGCAGCTCGTCCAACTTGAAGCGTTTGACCTACTTTTATATTATTGGAGGTCAGACCGTTCCATTGTACTAATTCCTCTATGGAGGATCCATACATCTTGGCAAGTAAAAATAAAGATTCACCTGACTTGACGGTATGTGAAATCCCATCCCTCGTCGCTTTTGTGGTTGCCGATGGGGACTTTGTGGAAACAAAGACTACCTCCTTAGTTTCATTGGGAATCTCGGTTTTTCTATCAGTAACTCTGGTTTCTTCCTTTTTAACTTCTTCCTTCACGGCTGCATCGGCCACCAAGGGTTCAGCTTGGGTCTGAGTACCGTTTTGCTTCACAGGCACCGCTTTTTTAGTGATTACTTTCAAGGCCTTTCCTATTGAAAGTTTATCACTCGACAACGAATTCCAAGATTTTAGCTCTGCTACCGAAACCTTATATTTTTTAGCAATGGTAGATAAGGACTCGCCACTTTTTACTTTGTGTGTGATTTTAACTTTTTGGATGGTAACCGCAGGGGCTGTTTTGGTTGGATTAGTTGCAGGTGCCTCTACAGTTGGAGCTGTTGTTTTATCGTTTTTAGCTGGAATTGTTGGTGCAGGTGATGCCGTATCTTCTGAAGCCAAGGAACCTGGATCAGCAGCATTTTCAGCGTTTGTATCCCGAGCAGGAGAGCTCGGTAAAGTCTCGGATGAGGTCGCAGCATCAGAAGAATTTGGCACTGAGGAATCCAAACTACTAGTTGCTTGGCCATAAGGTACAAGCAGCATTTGACCTTCCTTCAGACCCTGTTTCAAGATTCTATTGGATTGTTGAATCTCGGACATTTGAACCTTGTATCTCCGTGAAATGGAAAACAAGGTTTCCTGATAAGCAACCTTGTGAATGATAAATACCCTGCCTTCTATTTGCTGAATTCCAACAGAATCCAATCCTACAGGAGCTGCTGCATGGGCAGCAAACTGGAAGCTGAGGAATAAAAAAACGCTACAGAAGAAGAGTTTGAATCTACCAGACATAGGGGGCTGACAAAAAGGATCTGAGATGAGGCAAATAAGAACGCCAACAAAATTAACCTTCATCCCTCATTATTCAAGTTGCCAAACGGTAATTTTCCTTAAATTAGAACATTACTTTCACCAAGAATCAATTTCACCTTAGGTGCTGCTCCAAGTTGACCTATAGCTTTCAACATCGAAAAAGATCTTTACATGACTCGATTACTACTTATCATTCTATTGACGATTTCAACTGGTCAATTATCTGCCCAGCAACCGCAAAAAAAGGTGTTCACCTTTGCGATTGATCAAGACATTGATCCAATAATGAATCGTCGGGTAAAGTTGGCAATGGATCAGGCAGAAAAAATCAAAGCAGATGTGATTCTTATCCAAATGGATACCTACGGCGGAGCAGTAACGGATGCAGATGAGATTCGAACTCGAATTTTAGAATCTAAAATACCAGTTTATGTATTTATCAACAAGGATGCTGCTTCTGCTGGCGCATTGATTTCCATTGCCTGCGATAGCATTTACATGGCTCCAGGCGCAAGTATCGGTGCAGCTACAGTGGTCAATGGAACCGATGGAGCTGCCGCACCCGACAAATACCAATCCTACATGCGCTCCATGATGCGCAGCACCGCTGAGGCCACTGGACGCAACCCACAAATTGCCGAAGCGATGGTTGATGAAAAGTTGGTAGTGCCTGGAATTTCCGATTCTAGCTCGGTCATTACTTTTTCGGTGACCGAAGCCATTAAAAATGGCTTTTGTGAAGGACAATATGCTTCAACTAAAGAAATTTTAGCAGCCCAAAATTTGCAGTCTGCCGAAATCATTGCGTACGAAGAGAAAACAGTAGACTCCATTATTTCAATCTTTTTAAGTCCTGCAGTAAGCGGTATTTTAATCCTTTTGATCATTGGAGGAATCTATTTTGAGTTGCAAAGTCCTGGAATAGGTTTCCCGCTAGCCCTAGCTGTATGTGCAGCACTTTTATATTTTATTCCCTATTACCTGAATGGCTTGGCGGAAAATTGGGAAATCCTAGCTTTTGTAATTGGCCTCATCCTGCTTGCCGTCGAATTGTTAATTATTCCTGGCTTCGGGGTGTTTGGGGTTGCGGGAATTGTGCTGACCCTAGGTGGGCTGGTGCTGGGTATGCTTCCAAACCAGGCTTTTGATTTTGACTTGGTGCCCGCTTCACAACTTTTTGAGGCTTTGCTTACCGTGATTTTGGCTGCCTTGGCTGGAGTTGGCTTGGTATTTTGGCTCACTCCAAAAGTGAATGAATGGGGGGCATTTAAGCATTTGACCTTAGCCAGTACCCAAGAAAGCACCCAAGGATATACCGTAAGAGTCTACGAAGAAGGTTTGGTCGGGAAAATTGGCACCGTGCACTCCAGACTTCGACCAAGTGGCAAGGTGGAGATCGCCGGAGAAATTTACGATGCCTATTCCCGAGGCGATTTTTTAGAACAAGGGGAATCGATCGAAGTCATTTCTACCGAAGGAACTTCCCTAAGAGTGAAAAAATGGGAAGCCTAAAATTCAAAATTGGCTAATTTTAACGCATGAACTCCTTAGGCTTACTTTACCCACGCATCGGTGAAGCTTCACTCCAAGGATTAGCTAAAAATTTCTACGAGGAAGTTGGCAAAATCCCTGAACTAAGAAGTTTGTATCCAGAAGATCTAGAAGCTGCCGAAAGACGCATCTACTTGTTTCTTGTTCAGGTACTTGGAGGCCCTCAAACCTATTCCGAAGAACGAGGTCACCCCAGACTTCGCATGCGCCACCTGCAATGGAAAATTGATTCTAAAATGAGAGGCCATTGGATGAATGCCATGCTCCACGCAGTAGATAAGGTACCCCTGGAACAAGAAGTTTGTGAGGAATTGTTGGGTTATTTCACACAAGTCGCTAATGCAATGATCAGCCATGACCATGTGGAGTAAACGAATCTACACCTATTACGTCGCAGTTGCTGCTGTGCTGACTTTTGCGATTTTATACCCATTTTTCCTTTGCTGCATCTGGGTTCCAGCTTGGAATAAGTATGGTAGGAAAATCAATCAATATTGGGCCAAAACGCTCTTTTCAATCATCTTCCTACCGGTGAAAGTTGAAGTTGAAGGAACCCTTGAAAAAGGAAAACCCTATATTTTCTTGGCCAATCATTTTAGCTACCTAGATGTGCCAATGATGGGATTTATTCCTGGAGATGCTGTTTTTGTTGGCAAGGCATCCATTCGAAAGGCTCCTTTTTTTGGGTACTATTTCAAAAATCTACACATCGCAGTGGACCGGGATCGTGTCAAAAGCCGAGCAGAAACCATGCGGAGAGCAGGCTTGGCACTAGATCGTGGGAGCAGCTTGGTGTTGTTTCCTGAAGGAGGCATCTACACCCAAAATCCGCCACATTTAATTCCATTTAAAAACGGAGCATTTCGACTAGCCATGGAGAAACAAATCTCCATCATTCCTGTAACCTTATCCTACAATCATGTAATTTTGGCAGATCAAAAAGATTTGATTTTAAAGCGAATGCCCGCCAAAATGGTCCTGCATCAAGCGCTCAATCCAGCAGATTTTGAATCGGATGAAGCCCTCAAACACTGCTGTTTTGAAGTAATTCAGGAGCAATTGCTAACTGATAATCCATGAATCCAAAGGCCTGATTTGAATTTAATTCCAAGCCAAAATTTGTCTATTCTCATGAAAATTGAACAGGAAACGCTGCAGAAAATCGCTCATTTGGCTCGCCTAAATTTTGATGCCCAAGAAGCAGAGAAGATGAGCGCCGACCTTTCACAGGTACTGAATTGGGTAGATCAACTTCAAGAGGTTGATACGGAGGGTGTGGCTCCTCTCACAAATATGTCTTCTGAAGTCAATGTACTCCGAACAGATGAAATTGGGGTACAACTCACTCAGAAAGAGGCCTTGAAAAATTCACCCCAACAGGAGAATGGCTTTTTTACTGTTCCCAAAGTCTTGGAATAAGATGTCTATTCCAACCAACACCTATTCTTTGCGCAAAATCCTAGCACTCCTTTTCTTGGGAGTTGGTGCCATCCTAGCAGCATATTCCTTGATTAGCCCCAGTTTTACCCATCCCAATCTCCAAACAGGAGCTTTTTTGGACAGGTTACCCGTACCCTTTTTGAAAGTAAATGTAGGGGAGGTCGAAATTCCAATTCAAGTAGATCACTTTCTTGTTTTCCAAAACTACCAAGTCAGCCCCTACCCTTTTACACCGAATGAAAGTTACCTCTTCGGTGTATTCATCCTCCTTGCTTCCATCACTGCCTTAGCTAATCTAAGTAGGTTTAAAAAAATACCCTTTATCGGAGCTGGTGCCGTATGGATTCTTCTCCTTACCCTTTCCAATTTCAATGGATTAAATATTGGAGGCCCTAGTTCAAGTCTTTCGCTCTTGTTACTTTTAGGCGCCACCTTGATTCCTGCCATTTACTTCCATATCTGGGGAACTCAATCGCCATTTTGGTTGCGTTGGCTAGTCCTTGCAGGTACCACAGTAGGCACCCTACTTACTGTCATCTGGATCAGCCCAATCCTTAATCCCAGCCTTTACTTAGCAGAGCAAAGTTTAATTATTGGAATTGGATTTAGCATTGCCTGGATTTTTTGGCAAGGTCATGGGATGCTATCGGGACTCTTAGTTCTGATTTCAAAAGCCAATGCAGGTCTAAAAACCAAAACCAGCATCCAATTCGCTGCAGTAACCCTGCTCTACCTTGGGTTACTTCTTGTTTTACTTCTCCATGTTAAAGGAGATGTCACTTGGCCGATTGCCGATTTCATTCCCCTTTACCTCATCTTTCCTCTAGGGGTTTTGGGATGGTATTCCACACAAGAAAAATTAGCCCAAAGTGATAATTTAGCCAGTTCAACTCAAACCCTCCATAGCTTATATCTTTTGGGTTTTGCATGCTCCTTGTGGACAATTTGGAAGTTGACCTTCTCCCATAATCAAGCAGGTGAAGAGCTACTAAAGCATTTGGTGATTTACACTCAACTAGGCTTTTCGCTATTCTTCTTTATTTACCTAGCAATCAACTTTTTGCCACTTATGCACCGAGGAAAGGCTGTTCATCCGGTGCTCTACAAACCCTTTGTTCTGCCCTATTACCACCTCCGAATCGGTGGAACGATTGCCTTCATGGTTATTACAACCTTTTTGGAAGCCATTATTGCATCCCAAGTAAGTGCTTTAACTAGCAATATTGTGGCTGATTACTACTATCAAACCAATCAAAAGCTTGAAGCAAGTATCCTCTATGAAAATAGCTGGGACCAGTATCGATACAACCCCAAGGCAAAGAATTTAACTGTACAACTCCTGTTCGAATTAGACCAACCAAGCTTGGCTAAGGAGCATTTGGAAGAAAGCTTCGACCTAGCTCCGCAGGTAGACAATATCCTACTCCTATCGGAGCGGCTACAAAAAGAGAATAAGCCCTTTGAGGCAGTTTTTTACCTTGAAAATGGCTTGCAATTCTTTCCAAACAACCCCTATCTCAGTCAAAATCTAGCCTTACTCTATACCCTCGTCAAAAAAGACAAGGAAGCGCAGGCACTCTTTGCTGACCTCTCCAAGAACAATCCTGTAGCAACTGCAAATTGGCTTGCCATCTCTGCCAAACTCGGCAAAAAAGTGGAAATCCCAGAAGCAGAAGAAGACCTTATTTTTTTAATCAATCGGGTGGCAACGGAACGAAAAAACAGTACGCTAGTTGATTCGCAAATTTTGAATCTATTGAAGGAAAAGCTAGCAAAAGAAAGTTCACCCCTTCTACTTCAAGCGGGGTATCGGAATTTGCTGGCTACACAAAATCTTGAAGACCCAACCAAAGATCTCTCTTTTTTGGATTCCCTAGCAAAAAGGGAAGACCTACTGGAGTACACCATGCAGATTCAGGAAACAGCGATTTTGAGGAGTTTGGGAGCAGGAAGAATCAATGAGGGCGTCAAAAATTTGAATGGACTTGCTTTTCGAAATCCTGGTGATGCCGCCTACTACCTCAATTTGTCTGGGCTTGTATTGGCGCAGCAACTTGATTTTGAAAAAGCTGCCAAGGATTTTGCTCTTTCGGCAGAAAAAGGATTTCAAGCTCCGCTTCCAATCCACGATGCCATCCGAAATTGGCAAGGAACAACTGCTGAACCCGAGCAGAGCAAGCTGGTTCAACCGGAATTCGCCTTCTTGGGGACATTCAACCAGTCTCATCCCCAAAAATTATTCAACGATTGGAAGATCATCCCTTCAGCAAAATTCAAGTTGGAGGTTGCATTAAAGCTTCTGAGCCATAAAGCACATGGCCTTACGACGCCTCAGTTGAAGGAGATTGGTGCCTTTTTGAAAGGGAAAACAGACCGCATAGCAGATTTGGATGCATTTCTTCAAGCACCAGATTGGACCAATGCGAATTCTTTACGCTCATTCACCAAGTTTATAGGTTCCTCAGAGGAACTCACTGCCAATCCTTATTTCGGCCCTTTGATTTGGAGCGCAGCCTTGCAGACCAAGGATGGTTTGGAAGCTTACGAACTGCTTCAAGCTGCCAGTGAATTCACCAAGGACCCACTACTTTGGGCCAAGAAAGTACAGGCAGCTCAAGCTCTCGGGCTGGATCAATATGCCACTGAAGCTCGAGAAGAAATGAAGACCTGGATGAGTGAAGAAGAAATTGAAGCACTTTTGGGGGAGATGAATTGATAGATTTCATGTATTTTTAATCCAAATGAGTACCTTTCCGTATTGCTAAACCAACAAGTAAACAAATCACACCATGAGCAAAGTCATTGAAACGCACGAGATCAATAAAACCTATAAAATGGGTTCTGAAATTATTCAGGCATTGAAATCGGTTAGCATCAGCGTAAACAAAGGAGAATACGTCGCTTTCATGGGTCCTTCAGGATCAGGTAAGTCCACCTTGATGAACATCATCGGATGCTTGGACTCTCCAACCTCTGGCAGCTATGTGCTTGCAGGAAAAGATGTCAGCGACATGAGTGAAAACGAGTTGGCCGACATTCGAAACAAGGAAATTGGCTTCGTATTCCAAACCTTCAACTTGCTACCAAGAGCTACTTGCCTAGACAACGTAGCATTACCGCTGGTATATGCAGGCTATTCTAAATCAGAGCGTCAAGAAATTGCATTCAAGGCACTAGACAATGTGGGACTAGGCGACCGAACCACACACCGTCCAAACGAACTTTCTGGTGGTCAGCGACAGCGTGTGGCTATTGCCAGAGCATTGGTCAACAGCCCCAGCATCATTTTGGCGGATGAGCCAACAGGTAACCTAGATTCCAAAACCTCTTATGGCATCATGGAACTTTTTCATGAGCTCCATGCCAAAGGAAATACCATCATCATGGTGACCCACGAAGATGATATTGCCCATTATGCTCACCGCATCGTGCGTCTCCGAGATGGCTTGGTGGAATCCGATAAGGTCAATCCAAATCCTAGCCGAGCTCTAGTAACTGCCTAATTCGATTGACAAGGGCAGTTTTCCTTTACAGTACATAGATGCATCGTTGATATGAAAATTTACACCAAAACAGGGGATCAAGGAATCACCTCTTTGTTGGGGGGAGTACGCGTACCCAAGTCAGACCTCCGCATTGATGCCTATGGGACCTTGGATGAATTAAACTCCTATGTAGGCCTGCTTCGAGATCAGGAAGTGAATAAAAAAAGGTCAGAACTACTCAAATCGATTCAAGATCGCCTATTCACGATTGGAGCAGATTTGGCAACTGTTCCAGGAAAAGACAAGGTAAAGAAGCCAGATCTCCTTCCAGAGGATGTGGAAGTCTTAGAAAAAGAAATGGATGCCATGGATGCTGAACTCCCCATGTTGACCGCCTTTATTCTGCCTGGTGGACATACTGCAGTTTCGTTCTGTCATCTGGCCAGAACAGTTTGCAGGAGATCCGAACGAATTGTAGTGGAGCTAGCCTCCGAAGAACAAGTTTCGGGACTCGTCATCCAATACCTCAACCGACTTTCTGATTTCCTATTTGTCTTGGGTCGGAAAATGGCTCAAGAGTTGGAGGTTGAAGAAGTAACCTGGAAACCACGTTGGTAAGCTTCTACTGACGCAAGAAAATATTCTTCGCAATACTAAATGCACCCTTCCTTATGAGCACCATTTCGATTCCAGTGACCAAAACCACCCAGTCCAAACTTTCGGAAACAGACTTCTCTTCCTTAGTTTTTGGAAAGTCCATTTCTGATCACATGTTTGTGGCGGACTACCAGAATGGAGCTTGGGGAGATTTTAGAATTGTCCCTTATGGCCCGATGGAGATTTACCCTGGAAATGCTACCCTACACTATGGGCAAGCCATTTTCGAGGGAATGAAGGCCTACAAAAATGAAAAAGGGGAAGTCTTGGTGTTTCGTGCAGAAGCCAATGCGAAGCGATTGAATGAATCCGCAGCACGAATGTGCATGCCACAATTGCCAGAATCCGTTTTCTTGGAAGCGCTCAAGCAGCTCCTCAGCCTAGATCGAGATTGGGTACCACAAGGAAAAGGATCCAGCCTCTACATTCGGCCATTTATGTTTGCGATGGACAACTACCTAGGTGTCAAAGCATCAGATAGCTATCGATTCATGATCTTTACGAGCCCAGTTGGGGCCTATTATTCCAAACCAGTATCCGTAAAAGTAGAAACTACCTATACCCGTGCCTGCGAAGGAGGTACTGGAGAAGCAAAAGCTGCGGGCAACTATGCTGCTTCCCTATACCCTGCACTTCAAGCACAAAAAGAGGGCTACGACCAGTTACTCTGGACGGATGGCAAGACCCACAGCCAAATCGAGGAGAGTGGGACCATGAATGTCATGTTCAAAATCAAGAGGACCCTTATCACCGCTCCTACCCATGGCGGCACCATCCTCAAGGGCATTACCAGAAACTCAGTACTTCAACTCGCAAAAGATTGGGGGCAAGCTGTAGAAGAGCGCTTTCTAGCAGTCATAGAACTCGAGGAAGCCTTGAAAAATGGAAGTCTAGAGGAAGCTTTTGGAGTAGGCACCGCCGCAACTATTGCTTTCATCAATAAAATCAATGTGAACGGGAAAGATTATTTACTTCCAGAACCAAAGCCGGACGCCTTTTCAAACCGCGTACTTAGCACCTTGGATAGCATCAAATACGGAGAGGTCCAAGATCCACACCAGTGGATATTAACTATCTGATATCCAATACGATGAATCATATAGCCTCAATCACTAAGCAACTAGGAACTGTATTACTTACCCTCCTAGTTATTGGTTTGATGGCTACGCCCTTGCTCGCTCAGGAACAACCTCGGAAATTTTTACTTCTCAAACGAGGTTCAAATCAGAAGAGCCAAATTCGGTTTTACCCTGGAGAAGACATTACCTACAAAAGCAAAAAGATTGGCTACTTCGTCACCGACAGAATCGTCAACTTGGATACCGAATACCTTTACCTCAGTGAAAACATCCTGAATCCATCTGATATTGATGCCATCGATATCCGGGCGAAAGATCCTCGAAATCGAACCTTAAACAATTTGACGAACCTTTCCTTAGGAGCAGGTACGATGGCCATCGCTTTGGAAGGAATCAATAACCTATACCGACAAGGCAAACTTCAATTCAGTCCAGGACTGGTCAAAACTTCAGCCATTCTCCTCGGTACAGGATTTGGATTACTTCCACTGCGTTACAAAACCTTTACCCTCTCAGACAAAAACAAGCTGCAATTGGTGCTCCTTGAAATTGAATGAGGGCATTGGCTGGTAAAACCGAGATTTTTTCCGATTTTTGCAACACATTTTTAACTTAGACAGATGACTTCAGACCAACTGAAAGACTTGAAAGCCCGCACATCGGCTTTGAGGAGGTATCTTTGACTACGATCGTA
This sequence comes from Algoriphagus sp., assembly GCA_040403475.1. Lineage (GTDB taxonomy): Bacteria > Bacteroidota > Bacteroidia > Cytophagales > Cyclobacteriaceae > Algoriphagus. The sequence continues at coordinate 105,531 of JBBAKO010000009.1, forward strand.
AGAAAGTAGAAATCCAAGACCTAGAGGCCGTATCGACCCAAGCTGATTTCTGGAATATCCCAGAAGAAGCAGAAAAAACAATGAAACAAATCCAAGCCAGAAAAGGCTGGACTTCCGCTTTTGAAAGCGTGAACCAGCGAATTGAGGATTTGGAGGTATTGTATGAATTTTTTGCCGCAGGAGAAGTAACCGAAGAGGAGCTTAAAAAGGACTTCCTGCTGGGCAAAGAAGCAGTTGAAGAACTCGAACTCAAGAAAATGCTCTCTGCCGAAGAAGATCAACTCAATGCAGTTCTTGAAATCAACCCAGGTGCTGGCGGAACAGAAAGTAACGATTGGGCATCCATCCTCATGCGTATGTACATCATGTGGGGAGAAAAAAATGGCTACAAAGTACGTGAAATGGATTTGCAGCCTGGTGAAGTTGCTGGCATCAAGTCCGCCACTCTCCTCTTTGAAGGGCCCTTGGCATACGGATTTCTAAAATCAGAAACGGGGGTACACCGCCTGGTGCGAATCTCTCCTTTTGATTCAGGAGGGCGAAGACACACTTCCTTTGCCTCCGTCTATGCCTACCCAGAGGTAGATGATTCGATCGAAATCGACATCAATCCTGGAGATGTAGAACTACATACTTCTAGATCTGGTGGTGCGGGTGGTCAAAATGTAAACAAGGTGGAAACCAAGGTGCAATTGACTCACAAGCCAACCGGTATTGTGGTGGTGTGCCAGGTGGAACGCTCACAGCTTGCCAACCGGGAATTGGCCATGCAGATGTTGAAGTCGAGGCTTTACCAACTGGAATTGGAAAAAAGAAATGCGGAAATCGCAAAAATTGAATCCTCCAAACTACGCGTGGACTTTGGTTCTCAAATCAGAAACTATGTACTCCACCCATACAAGTTGGTCAAGGACAACCGCACCAGTCATGAAACCTCCGATGCTCAAGGCACCCTTGATGGTGGCCTCAATGAATTTATGAAGGCATTCCTCCTTGCACAAAGCGAGGAAAGTGCAAACAAAGATTAAGTTACCAGGCCGAGGAAATCATCTTCGGCCTTTTCATTACTCCAATCCTCATGAGGCTACTCCCCTCTTTCTTTACGCTTGATTTCTTTCTGCTCTGCCTAAGTAGCTTTTTATTTTTTTCAAGCTTCAACATGATCATTTCGGAGCTACCTGCTTACCTAACTTCCATGGGAGGAGAGTCCTATAAAGGATGGATTATTGCCCTTTTTACCCTATCTGCTGGACTTTCAAGGCCTTTTAGTGGTAAGCTCGCCGATAACATTGGCCGCATTCCGGTCATGATCTTTGGAGCCGGTGTCTGCTTTGTGGTTGGCTTAAGCTACCCGCTCCTTCACTTTGTGAGTGGCTTTTTGTTCCTCCGTTTTGCACACGGTTTTTCCGCAGGCTTCACCCCTACGGGTACTTCGGCATATGTTGCCGACACGGTCCCATTTGCACAACGAGGAGAAGCCTTGGGCATTCAATCGCTTTTTGGATCCTTGGGAATGGCAGCTGGACCCGCACTGGGAGGCTGGATAGCCAGTATCTGGCCCATCAACGTACTTTTCTATGCTGCAGCTTTCACGGCGATTTTTTCAATCCTCATTCTGGTTCGTCTCAAAGAAACACTAACTACAAAAGAACCCCTTAGACTAGGGCTCTTTAAGTTGGATAAAAACGAAATCCTGGAAAAAAGGGTACTTCTTCCCTCTACCATCCTATTTCTATCTGTCTTTTCCTTCGGAGTGGTCCTTACCTTGATTCCTGACCTTTCTAGCTTCCTTGGCGTCAAAAATAAAGGACTATTCTTTGCCGTTTTTACACTCTCCTCCCTTAGCATTCGATTGATCGCTGGTCGAGCATCCGATCGAATCGGACGAGTAAAGGTGATGCGTGTAGCGAGCGCCGTCATGGTATTGGCCATGATTGCCGTGGCTTTTGCAACCAGCAAATTTATGCTGCTCGGTTCTGCAGTATTGTTTGGAGCGGCGGTAGGCATGTATAGCCCCACGACTACGGCTTGGGTGGTAGATCGGTCCCTCGATAAATTTCGGGGTAGAGCCTTAGCTACCATGTATATTTTCCTAGAATTAGGAATCGGACTGGGTGCACTTGTATCCAGCTGGCTGTACAACAACAAGGCGGAAAATTTTCAAATCGCCTTTTTATTCTCAGCCGGGGTCGCTTTCCTGGGATTTCTGCTCTTGATTTTCATCAAAAGCGACCGGAAACTAGAACCGCTCTCAGTAACCTAGGTAGTCACTTTTTCTAGGGATGGCGAGAATGGATTTTTGACGACCGTTGTAGTAAGTCACTTTTTTACCGTCAAAATAAGCCCCTTCCTCGAGCATCACACGAACATCCTTGTTCCATTCTTTTACAAAGACCACGGCATTCAACTCAATCGCATAGCCGGTATGTGCATGCATTGGGAAGTCTCCCGCTCCAGGCGTATCGCCTTGATTGTCCCACATGCCAATGGTCGGTCCAGCCGAATGCCCATAAAAGCCCAGTGGATGGGTGTAAATACTTCCTTTGATTCCCTCCTTATCCATCTGCACTCGGGCGGCCTTCAAAATTTGATTGCCTGTTTTGCCAGTGGTAAAATTGGTAGTCAAGATATCCTGCAAGCGATTCCCCACCTTCAAGGCATCTTGTAAGTAGCTCGGAACTTCCGTTTCACCTGCCTTGAGCACATAGGCCAACTCCTGCGTATCCGTATTCAAGCGCAAATAGGTAATTCCAAAATCAATATGCAGTAAATCTCCTGGAAGAATCACCTGCTCTGTGGGGCGTATGGCAAAGGATCTAGAGGCCTCTTGCGAGCTTGGATCTGGTCTTTGAATATCTACTGTTGGGTGAAACCAGGTATCTAGCTTCATCTCCTTGATTTTCTCTCGGTAAAACCACACCACATCTTCCGTTGTCGTCACCCCTGGTGTGATCACCCGATCTGAAAGCCCTTCAGCAATGATGTAATGTGCCAATTCTTGGATGTGCTTGTAGGCAGCCATTTCGGCTGCAGTTCGCGTTTCCAACCAGCGTACTGCTAGCGTCTGGGCAGAAACTACTTTAGCCTTCTCTTGAGTTGGAAGAATGCGCATCAACTCCTCGTAATCGAAGTGCGTAAGTCCATCCGCATGGCCGTAATCCTTGGAGAAGTTCAAGCCGATTTTTTTGGGCTTTTTGGCTTCAATTATCTCAAGTAATGCCTTCCACTGATCAGGTTGTGCTTCAGGATTCCATGCCTTTTTAAATGATTTACCTACATCGTAGCGCGCCACTGCGTAGGTTTCTACGGGAGCATTTGCGCTTGGCTGGTACATGACTAGGATGGTGCGTCTACGCGCCGCATGCCAAGTAGCAGGCAAAAGCGTGCGAATCACCGGGTCCTCGTTGTACTCGCGGGAAACGACTATCCACAAATCAATGCCTGTCTCGGTCATAATGCTAGGCAATACCTGCTGGATACGATCTTCCAACCATCCGTCCACCACTGCTGCTTGCTCGCGAACAGAAAGTACAGCTGGCCCTTGGGCAAAAACTGGGTAAAGAAAAAGGGAAAAGGCGATGGAAAGCAGGAGTCGATTCATAAAGACAAAATTTTGAATCGTCAAGATACTTCTTCCCTCCTAAAAATCACAGCCGCAACTGGAAAATTAGGAAGTAGTAGGGAGGTCTGTATTGGATTTAGTCTTCCTTTTGCTGAGCTGATCAAATCGATACAACAACATCCCTGCTGTGAGGGTAAGACCAATCAATAAGCCGATCCAGATTCCTTTTTCCGCCATGCCCATCGTAAATGCAAGGAAATATCCGAGCGGAAGTCCAAGTCCCCAATAGGCTAAAAAAGTAACTACTGTGGGCACCTTGACATCTTCTAGACCACGAAGGACACCCAAGCCTACCACTTGGATCCCATCTGAAAGTTGGAATAAGCCAGCCAAAACCAATAGCGAAGCGGCCAGGGAAATAACCTGTGGATCATCAATGTATAGCGTAGGCAGCCAAAAGCGGAGCACAAAGAATAGAAGGGCACAGACGAACATAAAGGTTGCTACCAACCCAAATGCAACCATTCCAGCCTCCCGCATTCCTTTGTAGTCTTCTTTGCCAATGTAATGACTGACACGAATCATCCCTGCTGTAGCTAGACCCGTTGCCATCATGTAACTGATAGAAGCCAGGTTTAAGGCAATTTGATGTCCAGCCAGCGCATTGACACCTATCCAACCCATCATGATGGCGGCAGCACTGAATGCGGATACCTCAAAAATAAATTGAAAGCCCGTAGGAACCCCTATTTTCAAAATCCGCTGGCAAAGCGTCCAATTGGGTTTGAATCGAAGAATTCGTAGTCCAAAATCTGCATAGCGCTTGGAATAAAGCACATAAGCTCCCATCAGCACCATCATCAATACACGTGAAATTAGCGTTGCCCATGCGGCACCTAAAAATCCCAATTCAGGAAATCCCCAATATCCCCAGATCAGTAACCAATTCAGGAACACATTGACCAAATTGGCAGCAATGGTGATGAACATGGCTTGCTTGGTCTGTGAAAGGCCTTCAACAAACTGCTTGAACGCTTGAAACACCATCAGCGGAACCAACGAAGCCGTGATGATCAATAAAAAGGGCAATGCCAAAGCTTCTACTTCTTCAGGCTGATTTAAAAGATTGAGATTTCTAGCGAATAAAAGAATCAATCCAAGCATTACAAGGCTTGTTAAAAAATTTATCAATAGGCTATTGCTAAAGAGTCTCGAGATTTGATTGGTCTTCCCTTTGCCATAGGCCTTGGATACCAAGGGTGTCAAACCCATCGAAATCCCGATTCCAAACATCAGGAGCACAAAAAATATACTGTTGGCGAGCGAGGAGGCTGCCAGTTCCAGAGCACCTAGGCGCCCAACCATCATGGAATCTGCTACGCCTACAGCTACTTGTCCAAGCTGACTGAGCATCACCGGATAAGCCAAAATAAAGGTGGTTTTTACTTGTTCTCGTACTGCCATAGTTTCAATATCCTAATGCTTTTGCGACGCGGAAAATAGCGATTACCGACAAGGAATCGGTGATTTTTCCCTGCATCACCCAGTCCAATGCTTCGACAAAAGGAAGTTTTTTGATGCTAATGTCTTCGGTGTCTTCAAATTCCGGTTCGCCTTCAGTCAGTCCCTCAGCCAAGAAAATGTACCCTACCTCATCAGTTACCGAGTTGGAGGTATGGATCAGCTGCAGCTCAGTCCATTGGCTAGCAGTCAGCCCAGTTTCCTCTTTCAATTCTCGCTTTGCAGAAACCAAAGTATCAACATCCAAGGGACCTCCACCCATCGGGACTTCCCAGGAGTAGGCATCCAGCGCATAGCGGTATTGACCTACCAACCAAGTATTCCCTTCTTCATCAATCGGAAGAATGGCAATGGCTTTGTTTTTGAAATGGGTTTTCCCATAAATCCCATCCTTTCCCGCAGGGGTGATCACTTCGTGATGCTCCACGCGAATCCAGGGGTTCTCGTATACCGTTGCTTTGGATTTAGTTTTCCAAGGGTTTTCTATCATGGTATCAAAAAAAAAGGGTGGCATAGCCACCCTAAAATTCTTTTTGGCTAATTAAGCTGGAATTGGAAGTACTTTTGAATCCTTAAAAGTAGAAAGGATTACCATGGATTGCATGGAATCTACTTCTTTGATTTCAGAAACCTTTTCCAACATCAATTTTTGGTAGGCCATGATGTCTTTGGCAATGATCTTCAAAATAAAGTCACCCGTACCGGTAATGTGATGACATTCAATCACTTCAGGAATTAGGTTGATCTCCTTCATGAAGGCGTCGATATTCCCTTTGTTGTGACCAATTAAGCTTACCAATACAAAGGTGCTCACGCCAAGACCAATTTTCTCTGGGTCCAACTTCGCGTGGTAACTCTTGATGATACCAGATTGCTCCAATTTTTTAACACGCTCCAAAGTAGGAGCAGGAGATAGCCCGATATCCTTAGAAAGTTGAGCATTGGTGATTTTGGCATTGCTCTGAAGTATTTCCAAAATACTTCGATCGATTTTATCGAATTTAATTCGAATGTTGCTATCCATTTTTTTGTGATTTACAAAATTTTATGTGGTACAAATTTACAATAAATGATGAAAATTCTATAAGTATGCGAATGTTTTTTAGGGTAAAATCCGAATTTTGTTAAAGATTAGGAACAATAAAACGAATAATCCACTTATTTGGATCACATTATTACATGAATTCAAATTATCTATGGCAAACGGGGAAAAATAAGGGTCAGCAATCTTACAGTTTATTCTTTTTGATAAAAATTCTTGCTTCCTGATGCGCCGGATGCTTTCGCTTTGCATACCGCTTCACTTGGTTGAAATAGGTTCTTGCCAAAGCTTTGTTTTTTTCGGCAGTGGCAATCTTCCCTAAAGAAATCAAGGAAAATAAATAATAGCCACTCTCCTGCGATTCAGATTCTTCTCCTAAAATAGCTGTCTTGGAATAATAACGCTTTGCCTCTATCGTATTTCCTATCCGGTAATAGTATTCCCCCAAATAAAATGCAGCATAGCGCCCACTCGTGGCTTCGTATCCAAATTGCTTCTTCTCCATCCGATCCATGATCTCAAGGGATTCCTGCATGGCCTGCGTCCACTTTCCAGTCGTGTAGAGGTAGCGCGCATAGGAACGGTGGAAATAGGGATTGTTTGGAAATTTTTCGTGAAGGTATTCCACAATCCGCAAGGCATCTTCAGGCCTATTCTCCTCTGAGCCGTACAATCGAAATAGGAAGTACTGGGCTTCCACTCGTGTGTAGAAAGCGTTTGATGCTACCTTTTCAAGTTGCGATAGGCCCAACTTTTTGTTCCCCTTTGGAAATAATGCCAACACGGGCTTCAGTAAGGGGTAATTCTCTGGAATCCACACTGAAAAATAGTTGAATAAGGCATCGCCAAGTAGGAGTTCGGGATTAAACTCCTGTTCTCCTCGACTCATTTCCATGTATTTCAACGCATTTTTTCCAGCAAATGTGGCCTTAGTCCAACTTTTGCGTTCGCTATACAAGCGCCCTTGAAATCCATGCCCTGCCGCTAAAAAAAATGCTGCTTCCTTATTTTTAGGATTCTGATCCAACATTTTTTCTGCTTTGGCATTGGCCCGGTCCAGGTATTGGATGAAGATATTGTCGTATCGCTTGTTGTCGACATTAATTTCAATTCGCCACCAGTAGGCAATAGCCATCAAAAAGTCAGGCAAAGGATGTTCAGGATATTGGTACATGATCACAGCAAAATCCCGTTCCGCCGTAGCGAAATCAAAATTATACATGCTATTAATCGACTTCGTAATTCGGTATTGAAGCCCCCTATCCAATAGTAAATAGGGAGCATTTGCTGTTCCTGGCGTTTGTGCCTGTAGCCTTTCTACTGGGAGGCATACAAAAAAAAGAAGAAAAGCAAGCAGATGAAAGACCTGACGCATAGCTCTTAGTTGGTTTACGCTGCAAATCTACGGTGAATTCAATACAAACGTTTAGATTTACAAGGATAAGACGAGAAAATGGCAACAGCACCTTCCCCTTTAGCTCAAAAGATTTCAGAGGACCTAGACTTTGATAAGCGACTTTTCTTCGTGGTACTTGTGCTTACCTTTCTTGTAATCAGGTACTTGACGAATACCCTCGTTTTGGAAGCCATTCCTGATTCGGAACGATTGGAGGCTCAGGGAGATCTGCTATTTTTTCATATTTTTAACACGCTAAACTACCTTTGGACACCCTTTGCGCTGCTTTGGAAGTTTACGATCATTGCCTTTCTTTTCTGGTCCATCGGCCTAACTATCGGCTATAAAGTCAAGTTTAAAGCACTCTGGCAATTTGCCTTGGTAGCCGAACTCATCTTCATTTTCCCGGAACTGCTCCGCTTACTCTGGTACATGAATCCAGCGGGAACGGTGAGTTACCTCGAAATTCAAAATTTTGAGCCACTCTCTGCCCTCTGGCTCGTAGGACCAGAAAATGTACAAGAAAAATACCATTACCCCCTGTCCCTACTGAACCTATTTGAACTTGTTTACGGGATAATTTGGGTACTTGGATTTCACACGATTAGTCGTCGAAGCATCCAAGAGAGCATCCCTGTGGTGCTGCTGTCCTATTTCCTCCCCCTACTGCTTTGGTTGGCATTTTATGCAGCCTCCTTCCGCTAGGCCAACTTTATCTTTTTAGCATCACCCCGACAGCGGTCGGAGCAATACTTGACTTCCTCCCAGTTTTTTTCCCATTTTTTTCGCCAAGTATAGGGACGGTTGCAAACCACACAAATTTTGGTGGGTAAATTTTGCTTTTTCATGTTAGGACCAGCGTTTAGATAGGGTATGTTTAGCCAATACGCGTACTGAATCGGCTACCACTTCGGGAGCCTTTTGAGCCGCCCAGATGCGATCCCTAGCCTCAGCTGCTGCCTTTTCCACGTCGACAATGGGATAAGGGTACGTTTCACCATAGGCAAAGCCGAGCCCCTGCAACTCTATGGGTGTCAGTTCCCAAGGTGTATGCAAAAATGCAAGGGGAACAGGCGCCAGCTCAGGCACCCATTTGCGGATAAAGACACCCTCTGGATCCTGTTCTTGAGATTGCTTGACGGGATTGTAGATCCGTACGGTATTGATCCCTGTGACACCAGCCTGCATTTGCAATTGGGGATAGTGAATGCCCGGCTCAAAATCCAAAAATTGCTGCGCAAGGTGGGCAGAACCCGACTTCCAAGGCTGACTCAAGTGGTGGGTAAGAAAAGAAACCACCATGGCCCGCATGCGGAAGTTAATGTAGCCTGTGGCGCTCAAGCAGCGCATGCAGGCATCCACGAGAGGAAAGCCTGTCTTGCCCTCTTCCCATGCCTTAATCCATGCGGGCTGCGGGCTATAGGGAAAAGACAAAAATCCACGGTTGATGGGCTCTTTTTCCATCCGGGACTCCATCTCAAATTTTTGGATAAAGTGGCAATGCCACCTCAAGCGCGACTGAAAATTAGCCAGGTTACGGGATTGAAAACCAGTGGCTGACTTTTGCATAGAAGCTTGAAACACTTCCCGTAGCGATAGACATCCCCAAGCCAAATAGGGCGATAATCGGCTACAGCCTGTTCGACTTCCTTCGGGTTTGCTAATCTGTTTGCTGTAGTTTTTGACACGCTCCTCAAGAAAACTTTTCAAGTACTTGCGCCCGTTTCGTTCTCCTCCAGGCTGCATGATATCCTGTGAAGTAGTCCAAATTTCAGGCAAGTTGGTGAAGACTTGCTTGAGTTGCTGCACTTCAGGAATGGGAACGAAGGTAGCACGATCATAGGCCGGATGTGCGAGTGGAGCAGTCATGAACGCATGCCAAAAAGACTCCCATCCCTTTCTATTTTTGCGTTTGCGCTGCACCCCTTGCTGCTGGTATTCTTTCCAAGTGATGCCCTGGGCGCTGAAATAGGCTGCCATCTCCCGGTCTCGGGCGTAAGTGACCGCGATACCCGTTTCCTGGTGCGAATAGACGGATTGTATGGAATAGTCTTGCTGAATTTGGGTAAAAATCGTTTTTACTTCGACCTTAACGATCATCAGATTGGCCTGCAGTGGAACTAATCGCTGCTCCATGTCTTTGAGGCTTTCACACACAAAGCGCCAATGCCGATCGCTGCTTTGCGGAGCAGCCAGCAGCGAAGGTTCAAAGCAGTACAGCAGAAGTATGGGGAATCCTGCGGCAATGGCTTCAGCCAAGGGTTGGTGATCACTCAACCTTAAATCACGCTTCAACCAAACCACAGAAATTTTCATATTTCTAAAACCTTGGGAGCAGCTCAAGGTTTTAAGAATATGAAAAAATTAAAAGAGCTTCCGCTCTCGGATATAGATCGCATTATCGAAATGGCCTGGGAGGATCGTACTCCTTTTGATGCGATTTTGAGTCAATTTGGAATTACTGAGGGGGAAACCATTCAACTGATGCGCCTCCACATGAAGAAAAGTTCATTCAAAATGTGGCGTGCTCGGGTGCAAGGTCGCAGTACAAAACACAGCAAAAAAGCCCCTGAAGATCTACTTACCTTCAAATCTAGGATGCAAAGAGGAATTGCATTGAATAAAATGCCCAAACGCTAACAAAAAAGCCTTCCCCGAAAGAGGAAGGCTAATTATTGTAATCAAAATTTAATCAAACCGTTTCAAATGGCCATCTCATGATGCCACCGGCCAGATTTTTTACATTTTCAAAACCTTCTTCGCCCATGATATCACAAGCCTGTGCGCTTCGATTGCCGCTTCGGCAGTAGATAAGGTAGGTTTTGTCTTTGGGAAGGTTTTTGATTTGTGACACGAAATTAGAGAACATGATGTCGATGTTTCGAGCCCCACGAAGTTTGCCTCCCGCAAATTCACCAGCTGTGCGCACATCAATCACCACACTATTGGGTTGAACCATCAGGTCGTGAAAAGGTCCCGCTGGAATGTCTTCGTATTTTTTGGCTTTGGAAGAAAAGAAGTTAAACATAGTTGTTGTTGTTTTAGCTTGACAAATCTACGACGACTAGCAGCTGAACTTTGGTAATAAAAGTCACGCTAAGGACTTAGATCCCCTTATTTTTTCTTCTTTTTTGGACGGCAAGTACACCCAAGCGAATCAATAAAATCCACGGAGCACCATGCCAGAATAGGTCCAACCAATCCATGGTCCCCATCCCTACCGCTCCACCTGCTATCCATCGAATTTTACCCCAGATATGGGGTTCAGGAAAAAAAGGCGCCAACCCCAGTAGCAAACATAAAAAACCGACCATTTTTAGGTCGTTGTAAAACTTGGGGCGTTTTACTTCTTGCTGTTCCATGGATGTATGAGTTGCTGGAAAAATGTCTTTGGAAAAGTCTCTTGATCCTCAAAACCCAGCTGCTCATTTGCGTTTTGATTTGGTATATAGGCTGTGCCAAACAGGTAGTCCCAGAGGCTAAGCGAGATCCCATAGTTCACCCCATTGCGCTCTGCTGGAATTTCCTTGGCATGGTGCCACAAGTGCATTACCGGATTATTTAACACATACTTCAGAGGACCATAGGTGATTTTCACATTCGCATGGTTCAAATGACCAATCAAAATGGTGACCAAGTGCAGGATAAAAAAGTCATCCAGCCCAAAGCCAATCATGGAAAGTGGAATGTATTGTACTGATTTGTAGACAATTGTCTCCATCCAATGGTAGCGCAGGTGCGCCGCAAATCCCATCTGCTCCACCGAATGGTGCACCTTGTGGAATTCCCATAGCCAAGGACTATAGTGCAGCCAACGGTGTACGTTCCACTGAATAAAGTCTGCCAGCACAAATAAAAGCAAGAATTGTGACCAGATTGGCCAAGAAGCAATTTGGAATGCGACTAGATTGGTGATCCCAAAAAGCGCTAGGAAATCATTGAATACTTCAACGGCTACATTGGAAACCGCATTGTAACCGATCAGGGAGAATAGAAAGAAGTTGAAAAACATGTAGAAACCATCCAGCCAAAAATCTTCTCGAATGGCTGCCTGATTTTTGCGCCAAGGAAAAACCAATTCAAGACTCCATACCACAAGCGAAATACCCAATAGCCACCAAAAATAGTTGTGCCAAGAAGGGTATAGAATTTCCGAACTGAGGTAGTTCCAGTACCCATAATAGCCATCTAGGAAGACCTGAAAGTATGCTTGCATCGTGATTTAAATAGCCAATAATTCTTTGGTAATGATGTAAATACCCATCGCTAACACAAACCAGCCGAATCCTGTTTTGAGGATTTCCTCATTAATTTTCTTGGATAACGCTGAGCCTATGAAGATGCCTACAATAGATAGTGCCGTGAAGATAAGTAATAGCTGCCAATCAATCGTCTGGGTAGTGAGATCCCCCAAAAATCCAATTAGGGATTTGGCAGCAATTATCAGCAAGGAAGTCCCCACCGCCATTTTCATGGGCAGCTTGGCCAGCAAAACTAAGGCTGGAATAATCAAGAATCCCCCACCAGCACCTACAATCCCTGTAATTACTCCTACCACTGAGCCTTCCAGCGCTATCATAGGGAAGTTGAATGCGACTGGTTCATCTTCATCACAATCCACACATTTTTTGGTCGTAATCATGGAGTAGGACGCGGCAAGCATGATTAGTGCAAAGAAGACCATGATTCCAATATTTTTGGTAATGATGGCCTCTCCTACTGTAAACAATGGATCTGGAAGTGCTGGAACTAAAAATTTACGAGTAAGAAAGACTGCGATAAAGGATGGAACAGCAAATACCAAAGCTGTTTTGTAATTCACCAATCCTTTTCTCATGTAAGTGGCCGCCCCTACCAAGGAGGTACTCCCTACCACAAATAAGGAATAGGCAGTGGCCAAGACAGGATTCACACCCAAAATATAAACGAGTACAGGAACTGTTAAAATAGATCCTCCACCGCCAATCAGCCCTAAGCTGATACCAATCAAAATTGCGGCAGCAAAACCAATAATCACAATACTATCCATTCTAGAGGCAAGTTAGAATTTACTTCTCAAAAGTAGCGCTCGCGGTTACTTAAATGCGGTGACAAATGTTACACAACTACCCAAAACCCTAAACTTTAGTCTTTTAGATTCCGTATACCTCCCTAAGTTTTTTTATTCCAAGCCCGCCTAATTTCTAGTAAACCCGGGCCTCTTGCTGCATCCACTTCTTTTCAAACCTCTAAATTCTTTTCAAGCATGCACTACCTCGTTCCTATAGATTTTTCGGACAACTCACTCAAAGCCCTTGACTTTGCAATAGCATTGGCTTCTCCAAAAGTGGATCGCATCACACTTGTCCACATAGTTGAAACGCACTATGACTTTGCAAGTCAAGTCGAATTTTTCACGAAGCAGCAACTTGGGGAAGGTAAAAAACGAGGAAAGGAATTGCTTGCAAAGCATAAGGATTCTAAAATCTCCTTAAGCTTTAAACTAGCAGAAGGGAATCCTGCTCTCCAAATCACCCAGTGGGCCACAAAACAAAAAGTAGACTTGATCGTGATGGGAACAAAAGGTGCGAGTGGGATTACAAAATCGCTAATCGGTACCGTGGCAGTTTCGGTCATTCGGGCGGCACCCTGCCCTGTACTGGTAGTTCCTGCCACAACTACCAAAACAAACCTTCATCAGTTTGTACTAGGATTGGAGTTTGCCGATCACGAACCTCCAATGCTGGATGTATTAGCCAAGCAAGTCAAAAAATGGAAAAGAAAACTTCAAGTTATCTATGTTAAACCTTTTGAAAAACAAGGATTTAAACAGGTGCTTTTGGAATTAGGAATCAAGCAGTACCTCAGCAAAAAGTATCCGAGTCTGAAGGCTGAATTCTTAAAACTATCTGGAGAAAAGCCTACCGAAGCATTGAGCACCCACATGAAATCAAAGGCAGGGGTTTTGGTGATGTGTCATGCAAAACAGGGCTTATTGGAAGAGCTATTCACCAAGAGCGATTCCATTCAAATGGCTTTTCATGGTGAGGTACCTCTACTCGTTTTGCGTTAACTATTTGGCAATCAACTCTTCGAAATCGTCGCGAATGTAGATCACGTTTCGACCCAATTCAATCCACTTTTTCTTTTCCAATTGCTTCAGCAATCTGGAGATTACCTCACGAGCCGTTCCCAATTCATTGGCAATTTCTTGGTGCGTAGTGTGCAATTCATTAGACCTCAATTGCTTCATCTTCGTGACAATGTAGTTCATCAAACGCTCGTCCATCCGCTTGAAAGCCACTGCATCCAATACGGTCAGCATTTCTTGAAAACGGTGTTGGTAGGTGCTCGAAACAAAATCCTTCCATTGCTTGAATTCATCTACCAATTGCTCATGTAGTTGAATTGGGATAAAAAGCATGGAGGCTTTCTCTTCTACTACAGCTTTGATTTCACTCGGTCTCGCTGCCGAGCAACAGGTCAAGGAAAGGGCACAGGTTTCTCCCGATTCTAGGTAATATAAAAAAAGCTCTTTTCCATCCTCATCCACCCGCATGATCTTGATGGATCCCTCTAGTACCAAAGGAACAGCCTTAATAAATTGGCCAGGTTCCATCAGCGTTTTTCCCGGTTCAAAAGTTAAAAACTGACCTTTTTCCAGTAGACGATCCACTAGTTTGGGATCGGTTAGGTTGGGTAGCGCCTGCCTAAGGATATCTCGAGTCATGAATTAAAAGTAAGTAACAAAAATGGATTTGACTACGGATTTGATTCGGTGATCCAAATCACAGTAGGGATTAAAAAAAACACCATTCATCTAAATCTTCCTACGTTCCTGTGAATTCAATTCTTAATTTTGGCCACTGCTATCCGCAATGAAATTCTTAAGTTACTTTCTTTTACTTTTAATTGGAACTAGTCCTCTTGCACTAGCTCAGCAACTCCGTGTCTTTAATTACGAAAGCCAGAAACCCCTTTCTGGTGTACAACTCGTTGATAAAAAATTAAAAGTAAGTACCTCCACTACAGAAGAAGGAATTGCCAGCCTTTCTGAGTTTCAGGGTAGAAATCCGCTTACCTTTTCTCGACTAGGATACAAAAACAAAACGCTTTCTTGGGAAGAACTCGAGGCATTGAATTACTTGATTTACCTAGAATCCAGTTCGCTTACCCTCGCCACAACGGTCATTTCTGCATCACGGTGGAACCAAAATGAAGCCGACGTTTCGGGAAAAGTGAGGCAACTAGACTCCGAATGGCTTGACTTGCGCAATCCCGTTACCACTGCGGATTGGTTAGGGTCCTCCGGAGAGGTATTTGTTCAAAAAAGCCAACTGGGAGGCGGAAGCCCTATGATCCGGGGATTTTCAGCCAATCGACTCCTCTACTCCATCGATGGGGTGCGGATGAATACCGCAATTTTCAGAAGTGGCAACCTCCAACAGGTGATTTCAATCGACCCATTTTCGCTTCAAAATACTGAGGTTCTTTTTGGACCAGGAGCTGTGATGTACGGCTCGGATGCCATTGGTGGGGTGATGGTCTTTGAAACCCTCCGCCCTGACCATGAAAATAAGCAACTCAAAGGAAACGTGGTAAGCCGGTTTTCCTCCGCCTATTCGGAGGAAACATTTCATGCAGACTTTAGCTATGGTAAAGGGAAATGGGCATTCGTTACAAGTGCCTCCTACTTTGACTTTGGGGATTTGATCATGGGAAAAAATAAGGGGCAAGACTCCTATCTTCGTAACTCCTACGTGGAACGAATCAATGGCATAGACCAAGAAATCACCAACCCCAACCCACGAAAGCAGATCGGCACCGGTTACAAGCAGGTGAATCTGATGCAGAAAATCAGTTTCAAAGCTTCCGAAAATTCAACAATAGACTATGCATTTCATTATTCTTCCACTGGAGATATCTCTCGCTACGATCGCTTAATTGAAAGAAAAGACGGAAATTTTAGATTTGCCCGATGGGATTATGGCCCTCAACGCTGGATGATGCAGCAGCTCAACTGGAAGACCACAAAACAGACAAAGATCTACGACCAGGCAAAAATTACAGCAGCCTCTCAGTTCTTCGAAGAAAGTCGAATCGACCGTCGGGTGGCCAATGCAACTCAATTTGAACGTGTCGAAAAGGTTCAGGCTTCTTCGATCAATGCTGACTTTATCAAAACCCTATTCAAATCACACTTCTTCAACTATGGATTTGAAGCGGTAATCAATCAAGTGGATTCGAAAGGGCAATCGGTAAACATTTCGAATCAACAAGTGGCTACCGCCTCTGCTCGCTATCCCAATTCCACCTGGACTTCGTGGGCGGTCTATGCCAATTATGTAGCTCCACTCAGTACCAAATGGAAGATGCAATCCGCCCTGCGCTACAACATCAATGGCATCAATGCAGACTTCACCAACAACCTAAACTATTATCCACTACCTGTAGTCCAATTCAAGGATAACTACCATTCGATTACAGGCAACTTAGGTTTTGTATATCAAGTGGATCCGAGCTTCAGCATCTCCCCACAAGTGGCCACGGGATTCCGTGCACCCAATGTGGACGATATGGGAAAAATTTTTGATTCCCAGCCGGGCAGCCTCATGCTGCCGAATCCCCAATTACAGCCCGAGTATGCTTACAATGCCGAGTTAAACCTGAACAAGGTACTCTTTGGGACAATTAAATTGGATGTAACAGGGTATTACACTTGGCTAGATCAAGCGATGGTTCGGAGACCTACCACTTTCAATGGCCAGACGGAATTACTTTACAGTGGAGAGCTAAGCAAACTTTTCTCACTCCAAAATGCTGCTTTTGCCGAAGTAAAAGGAATTCAAGCGGGAATGGAAGTTGCGCTAAGCAAAAGGCTCCTGCTCACCTCCAACTACAACTGGCAAAAAGGAGTGGAAGAATTAGATGACAAGACCACTAGTCCTTCGCGGCATGCAGCTCCTAGCTTTGGAGCAACTAAACTTCGATTTCAAGGTAAAAAAATGACTCTAGAATTGAGTTCACAGTACAGTGCAGCCATGCCTTTTGAAAAAATGCCTCAGGAAGAAATCGGTAAACCTGCAATCTACGCCAAAGATACCCAAGGCAAGCCTTATTCCCCTTCCTGGATGATCCTCAACCTAGCTGCTCGTGTTCCTATCGGTCCTTACATCCAAGTGAATCTTGGAGTTGAAAACATGGGTGATCTGCAGTATCGAGGGTACAGTTCTGGAATTGTCAGCCCAGGACGTAATTTCCAAGTATCGGTCAAAGGAACTTTTTAAGGACTCTAAGTACTGCTTGCCTTTCAGACTAAAACTCATGTAAACTGTTTAAAATTTTACTTCTATCCAGTTTTTTCCAGTAAACAAGAAACAAAGTTTGAGGAACAATTATTGGGCTGTGGACCGTGGACTGTCAACAGTTAGCGATTATCCGCAGTAGTTAACTGCCTGAATACCCCGTTGAAATACTTGCGGATAATCACATAAAATTTCTTCCTTATTTTTCTTTAGATTCATTCCAAATACCCGTACTTTTGGACAAAGGTTAGGATACATTCATGACTGCGGACCAACTCACGCTCAATCAATCTGGTAAAATCTTGGAAATCAGTTCCTCCCCACTAAAAATCAATTTAATGGAGTTGGGCTTTCTTCCAGGAAAACAATTGACACTACAGCACAGAGCACCTTTGGGAGGCCCTTTGGCTTTTCAGTTGGAGGAAACGCTCCTAGCACTGCGTAAAAATGAAGCAGCATTGATTCGAATCGAATTGCTCTCCTGACCATGGCTGCAAAAGACCTTTCTGAAGTTCATTCTCCACCCAGAATTGCCATCATTGGTAACCCCAATGTGGGCAAGTCCACCATATTCAATTACCTCACAGGTCTAAATCAGAAAATCGGTAACTATCCAGGGGTAACGGTAGATAAAAAGACCGGGACAGTACAAATTCAAGGTGAAAATTTTGAAATCCTAGATCTTCCAGGCACCTACAGCTTATTTCCCAATTCCGAAGACGAGATCATTGCACACCGCGTGCTCAATAATCCACAACTTGAAAAAAGGCCGGATTACGTATTGCTCGTGATTGATTCTACCCAGCTTTCAAGAGGTCTTTTTCTAGCAACTCAATTGATCGATTTGGGAATCAACCTGACCATCTTGCTGAATATGTCGGACTTGGCAGCGGCTAAAAATATTGAGATTCGGAGTTACGAACTCTTTAAGCGCCTTGGCGTCCCCATCTTGCAAACGGATGCTCGAAATCAAAAAGGTCTGGAGCAAATCAAGGAGCTCATTCAGCAACGGAATTTTTCAAAAGCACCACAGTTTATCGACATCCTAGAGGTAGTACCTGCTACTTTGCTGGACCAAGTGAAGGAGAAGTTTGATCTTGAAAATCTTTACCAGGCCTATCAAATGATCCGATTTGGAGCAAAGGACAAGTCCATCTCTGAAGCGAAACGAAATTGGCTGGCTCAAGTCTTGGTGGAAAGTGAGTTCAATATAGAAGAAGCGCAACTCGAGGAAACCAAGATCCGCTACAAGAAGATTACCGAATTAGTAACCAAAGCCTTAACCAAAAAATCTGCGCCTAAAGCAAAGTCTACCTTCGATAAAGTGGTGTTGCATCCTTTCTGGGGCTATGTCATTTTTGTTGGAGTACTTCTGCTAATTTTCCAAACGCTCTTTTCTTGGGCTTCCTACCCCATGGACTGGATTGATGGCTTTTTTGCCGATGTCAGCGGAGCAGTTTTAGCCACTTTTCCGGATGGGCCACTTACGCGCTTGCTTGCCGAAGGGGTTGTTCCGGGGATTGGCGGAGTAGTCATTTTCATTCCACAAATCGCAATGCTGTTTGGCTTCCTAGCCATTTTGGAAGATACAGGCTACATGTCACGAGTGGTTTTCTTGCTAGATCGCTGGATGCGTCCATTCGGACTTCATGGCAAAAGCATCGTTCCTTTGGTATCGGGGGTGGCATGCGCGATCCCAGGCGTCATGGCCGCTCGAAACATCTCCAATTGGAAGGAAAAAATGATTACCATCTTGGTAACCCCTTTGATGAGTTGCTCTGCCAGATTACCGGTATACATCATTTTGATTGGCCTAAGCGTTCCGAATCAACAAGTATTTGGCTTTATCAACCTTCAAGCCCTTGCGCTACTCAGTCTGTATGTATTGGGTGTGCTGGGAGTATTGGGAACAGCATTTTTACTTAAAGTGATCCTCAAAACGGATGAGAAGAGTTTCTTGATGACCGAACTCCCATCCTATCGAATTCCACGATGGAAAGATGTAGGCATCACCATGTTTGAAAAGTCTAAAACCTTCGTTTTTGAGGCTGGCAAAGTTATTTTGGCCATATCCATCGTGCTTTGGGTATTGGCATCTTATGGGCCTCCTGCCAGCATGGAAGAGATTCGGCAGCAGGGAATCGCACAGCAGGAGCAGGCCACAAGTCCTGAGCAAGTGGCCCTTATTGAAGCAGAAACCAATTCCCTATTGCTTGAGAATTCATTCATTGGCATCATGGGAAGGGCGATTGAACCCGTCATTCAGCCCCTAGGCTACGATTGGAAAATTGGAATCGCACTCATCACTTCCTTTGCTGCACGTGAGGTATTTATTTCTACGATTGCCACCATCTACAGCATTGGAGGGGATCTAGAAGACGATCTGACTATTCGGGAGAAACTCGCTTCCCAGGTGAATGCCAGCACGGGCGAGAAAACATTCACTCCTGCCACCTCCTACTCCTTGCTGGTCTTTTATGTCTTTGCGATGCAATGCATGAGTACCTTGGCCGTGGTCAAAAGAGAAACCAAGGGCTGGAAATGGCCAATTATTCAAACGGTTTACATGAGTGCCTTGGCCTACCTCATGGCCTGGATCACCTTCCAAATTTTCTCCTAACATGTGGCAGCAACTCCTCGTCATCCTTGCCGTGCTTGGGGCTAGCTACTACCTCCTCCGTAAATTTTTTCAAAAACCAAAAGGAGGCGCATGCTGCGACAAATGTGCCAAGTCCTAAAGTCTGGCAGGGGTACATGGAATTCCCAATTATTTTTGTGAAGTTTGGCTTATGCGAAAAATAGCCTTTCAAAGCATACAAACTACCATTTTCTCTTATTTCGGGGTGGTCTTGGGCTATATCAATGTCTTGTGGCTTTATCCTTATGCATTGGATACCACGCAACTGGGGACATTTCGCACCATTCAAGATTTAGGATTGCTGCTAGTTCCCTTTGCGCAGTTGGGATTAGGACACGGAATCACGCGCTATTTCCCCAAACTCGAGCGAAACCATCCTGCCCTACTGACCTTTTCGTTACTGTTCTCTTTCTTGGGATTTGGGTTGGTGTCCCTCCTATTTTTTGGATTTAAGCAACAGGTGATTTCCCTATTTGCTTCTAATTCCCCAGAGGTGGTCAATTTTCTTGGCGTAGCCTTGCTTGTTGCCTTGTTTTCAGTTTGGAGTAGTGTTTTAGATGCCTTCGCGCGGTCCTTCGTCAAAGTTGGCATCCCTACTTTCTTTAGGGAGGTCTTCCTTCGACTGCTCACCTCAATCTTGGTGGCACTTTACTTGCTCAAGTGGATTAATTTTGACCAAGTGATGCAGGGATTGGTGGGTGTATATGGCCTATCCATGCTTGGAGTCGCCATTTACATGGTTTGGCTGGGCGTGTTTAAATTCGATTTTTCCTGGAGTAAGTTTCCGAGTGGATTTAAAAGTTCGCTGCTCAAATACAGCCTGCTGACCTTTTTGGCTACGGCAGCTTCCACTCTCATCCTAAAAATTGACTCGGTCATGATCAGCTCCATGCTGAGCTTGGAAGCCAATGCCATCTATTCCATCGCATTTTACATGGCTCTCGTGATTGAACTTCCAAGAAGGGCTATTTCACAGGTTGCCATGCCCTTGATCGCCGAACATTTTGCGCAGCAGCGAATTCAAGAAATCAACCTCCTTTACCGGCAATTATCAAACCGGCAACTCTACATCTGCCTACTGCTATTCGCGCTTATTTGGGCCAATATCGATTCGATTTACCACTTTGTGCCCAATCGGGAAATCTACCAAACTGGGAAATGGGTCGTTTTTATTATTGCCCTTGGAAAATTGGTGGATGTCGCCTTTTCCTTGAATTCGGAGATTTTGGTCTTCTCCTCCTACTACCGCTTCAACCTGGTGCTTACGGTAAGCATGAGTCTGCTACTGATCGCTGCAAACTATTTTTTAATTCCGGTAATGGGTATCGAAGGTGCTGCCTTGGGTTCGGCGGCAGTCATGCTCGCCTACAACCTGGTCAAGTACGGCTACCTCAAATGGCGGCTCAACTTGGATCCATTTAGTCTAGAAACACTAAAAATCTTAGGGGTAGGGATAGTTACTGTATCCGCGCTGTACTTGAGTCCCGCACTAACCAATCCCTTCTTATCCATCCTTACCACTTCCCTCATTGTGATCGCAGTATTTGTGGGAAGCTCCGCCCTACTTGGAGTGGGCAAAGAAGAGTGGGCATGGCTAAAAAATAGAGGAAAATAATCCGGGCCTAAGAGTGTTACGAAACCTCTAGTTTGACAAGATTTGAGCTGCCTTGATTTCGCAACCTTCCACTGTTATCCTGCTTTTTAAGCGAGGCCCGATTCCGATAGCTATCGGGACGGGATGAGGCCTGATTTTGAAGGGGGCTGTACTCGGTATTGTATATAATTTGTGAAGTTCGAACAAGTCGACGGCCCGGATGCCACTAAGATACGGCGAGATGTGCACAACTCTATCTTGGGGGATAAAGAAATTTACACGATTCTTATTCCTTTTTTTGCAAATGATTCAGCTACCCAACCTTTTTTAAGGGCCTAAAAACTTATTTGCTAGTTCAAAGCCTAGGATGGCTCGCTTCAAATCAGAAAAATTCTTTTAGAGGAACCCAAAGAATAATTGACAACGATTACCTTTACTCTAAGTTACTTTCAAACCTCATGTATCCGATAAAAAAATTGATTGTCTGTCTGGATCAAAGTCCTTTAGATCAGACCTTAATTGCCTTCGCTGGATTTATCGCAAAAGTGAACCAAGTAAAGAAGATTTACTTTACCAACGTGATCAAAAACTTCTCCCTTCCAAAGGAATTGCAGGAGGCGTTTCCAAATTTGATCGATCAGATGATGGAGGAACGAAGGGCATACATGGAAGGACTGGTTGCGGCAAACTTCCCTAAATCCAAAGGCCTTGACCTAAGTTTTGTGGTAAAGGAAGGAAACCTATCCAAAAAAATCCTGAAGCTAGCAGATGAAAAATCCGCTGACTTAATCCTGTTGGGAAGAAAAGTAGATTTTGTAGGTACAGGTGTTGGTACCCAAAGGCTTTCGAGACGATCCACTTGCTCCTTACTTATCGTTCCTGAAAATGCACAACCCAAATTCTCCAAGCTACTAGTTCCAAGTGATTTCTCAGAACATTCGAAAAACGCTTTGGAGGATGGGATTTTATGGTCCAAAAAATACGGAAAGGACCCCGAACTATTTTTTCAAAATGTATTTACCGTCCCTTCAGGCTACCATTTTACGGGAAAAAGTTTTGAGGAATTTACCCAGCTCTTGAAAAATAATGCAGCAGAGAGTTTCAAGAAATTTATTCAGAAAATAGATACCAAAGGGATCAAAATAACGCCTGTATATACCCCGGATGAAGACGATAACCCTGTGCAGGAGATTGTAGCAGCAGCGGTAGAGCTTCAGGTAGATGCAATTTTAATTGGCACAAAAGGAAAAACAGCATCGACTGCGCTCCATATTGGAAGCATGGCCGAGCGACTCATCCAATTCAATAACCGCGTGCCCTTACTCGTAAGCAGACCCAAAGGGAAAAACGCTGGCGTCCTGGATTATTTGGTAGAGATTTAAACTTGAGGAGTTTAAAATCCATAGGTAGTTACCGTAGTTAAATCCAAGTGGTAACAAGATTGAAATCTTGGATAGTTTACTATCATGAAAAGTACAGGTTTTTAGGAAGCCAATTAAACCCTACCTTCTTCCCTCCGTCTAAAAGCTACTCATGAAGGTAAACGATCAAGAACTTTTGGACCGTATCCGCTCTCCTTTCACCAAGGAGCTTGGCTTCAGGCAATTGATCGAAACCTATCAAAAACCTGTTTACCAGGTAATTCGTCGCATGGTCCTGATTCATGAGGATGCAGATGATCTCACACAGAACACCTTCATCAAAGCCTACAAGGCCTTGGATCGGTTTGAAGGCAATTCCACCCTCTTTACCTGGCTTTACCGAATCGCCACCAACGAGTCCCTGACCTTTCTCGAAAAAAAGAAAAAACGCTACTTCTTTTCCTTGGACGATCACCAAGAAAAATTGGAGTCTTATGTCGATTCTAGCGCTACACTGAGCGGAGACGAGATTCAAATCAAACTTCAGAAATGCTTATTGAAACTTCCTGACAAACAACGACTTGTATTTCATCTTAAGTACGAGGAGGATTTAAGTTATGAAGAAATCTCAAAAATAACAGGTACGACTGTGGGGGCATTGAAGGCCAGTTACCACCATGCCGTAAAAAAAATTGAACAAGAACTCAGCCAAGAATAAACCCTTGACAGCTAACGTAGTCTAAGAAAAGCATGCAACAGATTCCTAAACTAAAACCTTTTCAAACTCCTGATCATTACTTTGAGGAGCTGCCTGAAAAAATCCTCGCAAAAACAAGCCGTCCAAAGGTAAATCCTTCTTGGCCCTGGGCTGCAGCTGCAGTAGTCCTACTTGGATTTGGGCTATGGCAGGCGGGTGGATTTTATGAGGACAAACCCGTTTTAGTAAGCCCTGAAGAGGAGGCTTTGCTTTACATTGAAAGTGAGCAATGGAGCACAGAAGATGTACTCAGCCTTTCTGAGGACCCGAATGCACTATTGGACCAAATTATTGAAGAAGAATACGCTAAATCAGCACCCCTATGGACAGAAGAAGAAACTTGGTTTTAAACCCTATGAAAGCACTAAAAATCTATTTACTCCTACTCTTTATGGCTGCCTCAAGTCTTGCTTTTGCGCAGCGCAATGGACAGCCAGTAGATCCAGAACGCTTGCAAGCGGCTCGGATTGCCTACATCACCACGCGAATCAGTTTGAAGACCGAGCAAGCAGAGAAATTCTGGCCCCTATTCAATTCCTTTACCGAATCTAGAGATGCCTCCATGCGTACCATGGGAGAACTCAGCAGAGGCGTAGAAAGCATGAGCGAAGAGGAAGCGAAGTCTCGAATCCAACAAAAGCTGCAAATCCAACAGAAATTGGTTCAAGATGAAAAAATCTTTGTTTCAGAGGCGGCAAAGGTGCTGACCTACAAACAGCTTCTTCTGCTTCAAAATATTGCCAAAGACTTCAATCGACACCTGTACGAACGAGGACGAGAAAGAGGGAATTAAACCAACTAGTAACTAAGCAGGAGCTCCTTCTTGATTGAAGGAGCTCTTATTTTTTCAATAAATCTCGAATCTCTTCCAAAAGCTTTTCTGTTGGACTGGCTACCGGATTTTCTTCTGGAACTTCTTCTTTCTTTTTGAGGGTATGAATTCCCTTGATCGCCACAAAAATCACAAAAGCGATAAAGGTGAAGTCCACCACATTTTGGATAAACATTCCATAATTCAAGGTTACGGCTTCAACCACTGCACCCGAAGCGTCTACAGTTCCTTCCTTCAGGACTAAGCTGAGATGCTTGACATCCACTCCCCCAACCAGCAGGCCCAAGGGAGGCATCACCACATCGCTGATAAAAGAAGAAACAATTTTGCCAAAAGCTGCACCGATGATCACGCCGACAGCCAAGTCAAGTACATTGCCTTTGACTGCAAATTCTTTAAACTGTTTGAAAAAAGTCATCTGATTTGGATTTAAGTGGAGAATAAAAATGAGTTAGAACAGCAATCGTTTCTATTAAATTACATGATTTCTTAGTTTAAATCACCCTTTGTCTCAAGAAAAAGAGGATACAGGCTAGGTTAATCCAACTGAATTCAGCTTTCCCTAGTAATCTCGGCAAATGCCCCATTAGATTTGTAAATTTTCAGTAACCTTGCATCCAAATCACTCCCCTATGTCTGCACCTCTTGCACCCAAAAAACCGCAACTCCTTGAAATTCATGGCCACCAGCGCCAAGACCCATACTACTGGATGAATGATCGAGAAAACCAAGAAGTGATCGATTACTTAAATGCAGAAAATAGCTACCTAAAAGAGGTGATGAAGCCTACAGAGGGATTGCAAAAGCAACTTTTTGAGGAAATGAAGGGCCGTATCAAAGAACAAGACGAAAGTGTCCCCTACTTTAAGTCTGGTTATTTCTGGTATACGCGATACGAAAAAGGAAGTGAATACCCAATCTTTTGTCGCAAGCCAAGGAGCCTCGAAGCAGAAGAGGCGGTTATCCTGGATGTCAATACACTTGCAGAAGGAAAAAGTTATTTCCAAGTTGCCCAAGCTGCGACGAGTACCAATCAGCAACTACTTGCCTTTGCAGCCGATGAGGTCGGCAGACGGATTTATACGATTCGCTTCAAAAACTTAGATACACATGAATTTTTGGAAGATCAGATTCCTGAGGTAACGGGGAACTTTGTATGGGCTGCGGACCAGCGCAGTATTTTTTATTCCAAGCAGGACCCCGAAACGCTCCGCTCCTTTCAAATTTACAAGCACATTTTAGGTAGTTCCTCCTCCACGGATCAACTTGTCTACGAGGAATTGGACGAGGAATTTTCTTGCATGGTCCACAAAACCAAATCTGAAAAATTCATCCTTATTCATTCAGAGAGTACCATCAGTTCCGAGGTCCAGTTTGTCTCAGCAGATCAACCTATGGCAGCTTTTCAAATTTTGCAAGCACGAATTCCGCATCTGGAGTATGCTGCAGACCACTATGGAGATCATTTCTACATCCGTACCAATGACCAAGCCCAAAATTTCAAATTGGTCAAGGCTCCTTTAGCAAATCCTGGCAAAGAAAACTGGATCGAGGTGATCCCACATCGTCCAGAGACCTTATTTGAAGATTTTGATTTGTTTTCCAAGTTCCTCGTCACACAAGAACGAAGCAATGGATTGACGCAAATTAACATCCAGCCCTGGGAGTCTGAAGCTATGGGGCATTCCCTAGCCTTTGAAGATGAGACCTACACGGCTTATGTAGGGACCAATCCTGAGTTTGATACCAATCTGCTTCGTTTTGTCTACAATTCCCTGGTTTCCCCAAGTTCGGTTTACGAATACGACATGGTCACCCATCAAAAAACTCTCCTGAAACAACAAGAAGTGGTGGGTGGTCATGAACCGAGCGACTACCATTCGGAGCGCATTTGGGCCAAGGCGGCAGATGGCGTGCTCGTCCCCATCTCTTTGGTGTACCAGAAATCTACTTTTTCCAAAACCGGAAAAAATCCAGTGCTCCTCTATGCTTACGGCTCCTATGGGTACAGCATGGATGCCTACTTCTCCTCTTATCGACTGAGTTTACTTCAGCGGGGCTTTGTATTTGCGATTGCGCACATCCGCGGAGGTGAGGATTTGGGCCGAGCCTGGTACGAGGACGGCAAGCTATTGAAGAAGAAAAATACCTTTACCGACTTTACCGCCTGTGCCGAGCACTTGATTCAACAGGAATACACCTCCCCTGCACACCTCTATGCCATGGGTGGCAGTGCAGGAGGATTGCTGATGGGTGCAGTGATCAACATGCGTCCAGATCTATTTAATGGGGTCATCGCCAATGTGCCTTTTGTGGATGTGGTCACCACCATGCTCGACGAAAGCATCCCGCTTACCACAGGAGAGTTTCAGGAGTGGGGCAACCCGAAGGAAAAGGAATTCTACGAGTACATGCTCTCCTATTCTCCCTATGACAATGTCAGCGCGCAGGCCTATCCCAATTTATTGGTGACCTCTGGTCTGCACGACTCCCAAGTACAGTACTGGGAACCGACCAAATGGGTAGCAAAACTCAGAGAACTAAAAAAGGATCAAAACCTACTCCTTTTATTCACCAATATGGAGGCAGGGCATGGAGGAGCATCTGGTAGATTTAGTCCCTTGAAGGAAATTGCTTTGGAATACGCCTTCCTACTGTTGCTTGCGGAAAAGACAAAGAAATAAAGCTAAATAATTCCCTAGATATTGGCGGCTTAGAAATCCAAGAAAAACTGAAATTTCCCTAACTTTGAAAACAAACCTATTGCATATCAATTCATGAAAATTGCCTTAATCGCCCATGATGGCAAAAAAGCCGACATGGTCCATTTTCTGAGTGGATTCCGTGAAGCCCTTCACCGAAGCGATATTGAACTCGTAGCCACAGGCACCACGGGTTCGCACATTGAAAAGGCTGGTTTTCAAGTAGAAAAACTACTTTCAGGACCTTATGGAGGGGATGCTCAAATCGCAGCGCTCGCTGCAGAAAAAAAATTAACCGCTGTGATTTTTTTTAGAGACCCCTTGGATAAGCACCCCCATGAGCCAGATGTACAGATGCTCATGCGGATCTGTGATGTGCACAACATCCCCTTGGCAACAAACCCAGCATCAGCTGGACTGCTATTTAAAGCATTGACACAAACCTATGACACCTAAAACGATTAAAAAAATTGGAGTACTCACCTCTGGTGGGGATTCTCCAGGCATGAATGCTGCCATTCGCGCAGTAGTGCGTGCTGGATTCTACTACGAAATGGAGATGTACGGCATCTACCGGGGCTACGAAGGAATGATCCAGAACGACATCAAAAAATTGGACTCGAGATACATTACCCATATCTTGGAAAGAGGAGGAACATTTCTAAAGTCTGCACGAAGCGCAGAATTTAGAACCCCTGAAGGCCGGAAAAAAGCCTTTGATAATCTGCAAAGCCATGGCATCGATGCCTTGGTGGTAATTGGTGGAGACGGATCCCTTACAGGAGCCCACCTGTTCTTCGAAGAATATGGAATACCCGCCATCGGGCTTCCAGGTACCATCGACAACGACCTTTCAGGTACTGACCTGACTATTGGATTTGATACCGCCTGCAATACAGCCATCGAAGCCATTGACAAGATCAGAGACACAGCTACCTCACACGACCGCCTATTTTTTGTGGAAGTAATGGGTAGAGATGCTGGATTTATTGCAATCAATGCCGGCATAGGAAGTGCAGCAGCAGCCATCTTAATTCCTGAGCGAAAAACATCTATTGATTGGTTAATTGAAAAGCTAAAAACAAGATCTAAAGCAAAAAAATCTTCCAACATTGTGATTGTTGCCGAGGGAGGAAAAAGTGGTTCTGCGCAGCAAATCGCAGATGAAGTAAAAACATTTCTTCCGCACTACGACATCAAAGTCACCATCTTGGGCCATTTGCAACGCGGAGGATCCCCTACCTCTTTTGATCGACTACTCGCCTCCAAACTTGGTGTGGCTGCTGTAGAAGGACTACTTCAAGGCAAATACGATACAATGGCCGGGATGATCAACAACAAGGTGGTCTTTACGCCAATTGTCAAAGCAATTGTAGATGACAAGAAAGTAGATGATGAAGACCTACGAATAGCCAATATCCTGTCTACCTAAATTAAAAAAAGAGGGGCCCTATGCCCCTCTTTTTATTTCTTTAAAATCAAAGTTGAATTTGGAGGCAGGAACATGGTTCCTTGTTTAACCGTCACCCCCTCTGTGGCATAAATCGAAGATTTAAAGCCTTCAGGAATTTGAAATTCCATGCCTTTACTACCCAAGTGATGCACCACTAACAATTCCTGATCGGCAGTTCGTCGAATAAAGGCCATCACTGACTTAGGATAAGTTTGCTTAACCGACTCCAGGCTACCGATTGCCAAGGCAGGATTGGATTGACGCAAAGCAATCACTTTTTTGTAATGGTTAAAATAGCTGTTTGGATCCAAGCGCTGTTGAGCCAATGGGGTCACGGTCGCATCTGTGCTGTATTGAGGAACAATCCAGGTGGCTCTACCGGAATCATTTTCTTTTTTATCCCAAAGAAAAGGCTCACGGATTTGTTCGTCTGGCTTCAACCCAAGCATTCCGATTTCTTCTCCATAGTACAAGTACGGGGCTCCAGGAAAGGTCATTAGGATCGCTAGAGCCTGCTTGTACTTGGCAGGATCTTTCTTCAAGTCATTCAACAAGCGTGGCTGATCGTGATTTGAGGAAAAGGTAGCGTCGATAAAATCAGGCGTAATGCCTTGGTAAAAATCAAGTACGTCCTTTTGCTTTTGGTACAGCAGTTGCCCATTTTCTGTATTCAAAGCTTCAATCATGGTGTAATGGAAGTCGAAATTGAATAAGGCTGCTAAGCCTGGGAGGTAGGGGGCAACAACTTCTTTTTTGTCGTAGACCTCACCTACCAAATAGATATCGGGCTTGATGGCCTCCATTTCCTTGCGGAACTCCTTCCAGAACGTATGATTGTCCAGTGGACGATCGTCAGGGAAAATATGCTTGGCTGCATCTAAGCGAAACCCATCTACTCCCACTTCTTCCAACCAAAATTTGCCGATCGAAACGATTTCTTCACGCACCTTGGGTGAATCAAAGTTGAGGTCAGGCATCCCTCCCCAGAAAAATCCATAATAGTAATCTTGGCCTTGTCCTGGATCATGCCATTGCCGAATGTTATCAGAATCTAAGGTGACCGTTTTCTTATTCAAATAAGAAGCAATGGTATCCTTTAGCGCCCATACGTAGTAGTCTCGGTAAGGATTTTCTCGACCTTTTTTGGAGGCTAGAAACCAGGGATGATCACTTCCTGTATGGTTGATAATCATGTCGATGACCACCTTGATGTCACGGGCATGGGCCTCATCTAGCAATCGCTTGAAATCAGCCATTGTCCCGTAATCCGGGTGTACCGCTTTGTAATCGGTCACATCGTACTTATGGTAGGTTGGCGAGGGCATGATCGGCATAAACCAGATCGCATTAGCGCCCAACTCCTTGATGTAATCCAATTTCTCGGTTACCCCATTGAAATCCCCAATCCCATCGCCATTGCTGTCGTTGAAGGACTGCACAAAAATCTCATAGGTCAGCCCTGCCTTTGGCCAATAGTTCTTGGCTTGTTGGGCTGCAACTTGGGTAAGGGTAAGCTGCAGGAGCAAAACTGCCAGCAAACTAAATCCGATCTGTTTTTTCATAGTGATGTAAAGAAAAGAAAAAGTCACCTCTACAAGTGACTTTTTCATGAAGATTAAAATCAAAGAAAATGGAATTCAATTCCCTACTCCAAAAGTAAAGGCAAACCCTTTTCCTATTAATTGCGATTCACTGCATTCAGCATATCGAAAGCAAGTTCGAGACGCTTGACAAAGTTCTCCTCACCCTTGCGCAACCATACGCGTGGGTCATAATACTTCTTATTTGGGCTATCTGGACCTTCTGGATTACCCAACTGGCTTTGAAGATAGCCTTCATTTTTCTTGTAATAATTAAGGATGCCTTCCCACATGGCCCACTGCATATCGGTATCGATATTCATTTTGATAGAACCATAGCTATTGGCCTCGCGAATCTCTTTTACCGAGGAACCAGAACCACCGTGGAACACAAAGTTGAGCGGCTTGCCCGTGGTGCCAAAGTTTTTGTTGATGTACTCCTGAGAATTTTTAAGGATGATTGGCTTCAAACTGACATTCCCTGGCTTGTAGACCCCATGCACATTCCCGAAGGCTGCAGCGATGGTAAACAAGTCCCCAATTTCTTTCAAATGACTGTAAGCATAGGCCACTTCCTCAGGCTGGGTATACAATTTGGAAGAATCAACATCCGAATTGTCTACACCATCTTCTTCACCACCCGTTACACCCAATTCGATCTCAATCGCCATATCCAACTTCACGAATTCACGGAAGTAGGAAGCAGAAATCTCAATGTTCTCATGTAAAGGCTCTTCGGAAAGATCGAGCATGTGTGAGCTAAACAAGGGTCTCTTGTATGCTTGGTGGTAGGCTTTGCCCGCTTCGAGTAGCCCATCGATCCAAGGGAGCAACTTTAGCGCAGCGTGGTCGGTATGCAGAATTACTGGTACTCCATAAGCCTCAGCCATTTGGTGTACGTGGTGTGCTCCAGAGATACCCCCTGCGATGCTTGCTTGCTGCTTGTCGTTGGGTAGACCTTTACCCGCAAAAAATTGTGCTCCTCCATTTGAAAATTGGATGATCACAGGTGAGTTTACCTTTTTGGCTGTTTCCAAAACAGCATTTACTGAATTGCTGTTAATTACATTGACAGCAGGCAAGGCAAACTCATTTTCCTTGGCATAAGCCAATAAATCACGAAGTTCATTTCCGTACTTTACTCCAGGTTTAAATTTCATAGTGTGCTTAGGTTTGATTACTGCTTGATAAAGCGCTTGTGTAGTACGCGCCGACTATCAAATGCCTCAAAGATATACATCCCTGGTTGAATTCCAGCTAAATCCAGCCCTAAAATCGACAGATTGGAACTCCCTTTTCCTTCAGCGATTACCCTACCAGTCACATCTAGTACCCGGTAATCTGCTCCCTTCATTTCTTTGGGCAATTCCACCACCAAACTCGAGCGAGTAGGATTGGGATAGATTGCAAAGCCATCCTCATCCACTTCTTCTGGAATACTTGTAATGAAGTCAGCCTGCAGAATAGTTGCATCAGGCAGAGGAAGTGGCTTATCCGTAAACAAGTAAAATTCATTGGGCCGCAGACCAAAAGAAACCTGAGTTGAAGTCACATTCAATTCCTTGCCTGTAAAATAGTTGTACCACTTTCCTGTCTTAGGGAAGGAAATGGATAGATTCCCTTGGGACACCAACTCAAAGTTGCCAAACATAAAGACCTGCAGGTCCGGGTGCTGTAAATGGATGGTCTTTAGCGAAGAGCTAAGGTTGAGGGAGGCATCGCTCGGAAAGTTAAATACCGGGTACTTTGCCCGCAGCTTAAACATCTCCTTGTAGAGTTTAGACAATCTGAGGCGGTCAGGATTACTGGGGTATTCCCAACGCGTAGGCTTAATTCCCAAGCGATCGTTGTTCAATTCTTGATCGTAGCCAAATTCTCCAAATTGCCAGATCATTTTCGGGCCCGGTATAGCCAGGAAAAAGGCAGTCATCAGTTGATTTCGGTTCACTGCATTCTCCAGACTCTTTAAATTAAGTGGACTCGTAGCTCCAAAATTCATCGTTTCCCAAAACACCCGCTCCTCGTCGTGAGATTCTTGGTACGCAATCAAGCCATTTTTGGTCCACTGCCGATTCTTGAAATACCCCCATTCCATAGTATCGTTATTCCCCTTAGCTAGGTTACGAGAAGCCCCATTCATGTTTCCCCACAAGAGCATGCCGTAATTAGCCAATTCCTTCTCCTCCTCATTCACAGCCAAGTGCTCCAAGATCACATAGGCATTGGGATGATTGGCCTTGATTCGGTCGTAGATATGCTTCCATATTTTGACGCGAGAGGGATCGTAATTAGACCAACTAGTCACATTTGAGCCGGAGTTGACTTGAGTAAAGCCTTTGGAAAGATCAAAGCGGATGCCATCCACCTTGTACTCGGTCAACCAATAATTGTTTACCGAATCCACAAAGGCTTTGGTGTAGGTGCTTTCGTGGTTGAAATCGTAGCCAACATTGAAAGGGTGCTTGGCAACGCGGTTAAACCATGGGTTGTCCTCTGTAGGAGCTCCATAATCGCCATCGTTGTAGAGGCGAACCATGGAATTTTGGCCAAAAGCATGGTTGAGCACCATATCTACAATCACCACGATTCCACGACCATGGGCTTCATCAATAAGTCGCTTGAGGTCATTTTTGGTGCCGTAGTATTTGTCAGGAGCAAAGAAAAAGGAGGGATTGTAGCCCCAAGAAAGATTTCCTTCAAACTCCCCTACCGGCATCAATTCAATTGCATTAATCCCCAATTCTTTCAAGTAATCCAGTCGTTCGATGACTGCTTGGTAAGTTCTTTTTTGATCAAAATCACGAACCAAAAGTTCGTACACATTTAGCTCCTCAGGCTTGGGGCGAGTATAGCTGGTGTTTTTCCAAGCGTATGGCACTTGACCTGTTTGCAGGAAGGTTGCTTGAAATTCTGTTTTACCAGTTGGGTAAGGCAGCAAGCCAGGATGTCTATTTTGGCTGATGATTTCTTGATCGTTGAAGGGATCGGACACCTTGTCTGCATAGGGATCACCAATGCGGATATCCCCGTCAACTAGGTATTGAAAAATGTATTCTTTTTGGGGCACCAAGCCGGTCAACTTAATCCAAAAAATGGCACCATCCGCGGTTTTCTTCAGTTGGTATTCAGGGAGCACCTTCCAGTCGTTGAAGTCGCCAATGACATGAGCAATCCTTTTGCCGGGGGCCTGCAAGGCCAAAATCACCTCCGTGGTGGACAGGTAATTGATTCCTAGTTTGGCCCCTGCTGGCAAGGGAGCCACTTCCGAAGGCGCAAATACGACCAGATCGAGGGTTTGTGAATCGGTAGTAGTTCCTTTTACCGCTGTCACTTTCAGTTTGTAATTTCCAGGGGTAGTCGCCGTGTAGGCATAACTGATTTGCTGGCTATTTTTTGCTTCAGCGACTTTCACCCCATCCAATTCAAGGGTCAAATCTGCTGTTTCATTCGCAGTAGCCTTGAAGGTGTATTGATCTCCTACCGAAAAAGAAATAGGGCCCGAGGATTGAGGCTCCGTGAATTTGACATCAAAGCCTTGGGCAAGGTCTATGAAAAAATCTCCGTTGGCAGTTGACTTTCCTTCCTTGCTCCCATTGGCATTCCGGAACACAAGACCAAGTCGGTAGATGGTCAGGTTGTTGGGATTGGTAAAAAAGGAGTTGGGTGTGAGTTCGTAGGTGTAGGTATTGGGCTGACCCGTTACTTTGGTCATTTTGGCTGCGGCCGTGGCAGTTCCCCACTGAAAAGGCACGATGTTCCAGGTAGTTGAGGCAGCTCCTGCTGTGATCGCCCCGATGTGGATGTACACATCGCAATTGCAATCTTTCAATCCCATAGTTCCTTTGGAAGCATCGTAAATGATTTTGACTGCAGCCCCGGCGTTTGGAACCGCTGGTTCGGTAGTCACTTGCGCGATTGCTTTTAGTCCTAGAAGTAGGCAAAGACTGAAAAAAATCAGGATTCTTGAAAAATGGGTCATGCCAGGTTGGATTGAATAATAACAGACATTCAGAACTGCCCGAATGTTGGTCAAAACTACTGGAATGTACTTAAATTAAGTAGGAATGACTTGCTTAATTTTTCTCAAGTGTCTCAGATGCCTTGCCACTTCTTCGCAAATACTATTACTTTGGCTAGGGATAAATCGGTTGAAAAGGGTCAATTTTAAAATAAGGACAGATTTCCATTTTACAGCTGGAAAAGAGAGCTCAGAATTCAGGATAACTGATTTTTTATCCTAATTAATCGTTTCTAACTTCACAAGGTTCCAACTAGGAATTCATACAAGCATTACGGATGAACGATAGCAATACCCCCACCACGAATCCACGAAATTCTTTTCGCCATCAAGCCTTTGGGAAGGTCTTAAAATGGAGTAAAACTCCCGATGGGCTAACCGGAAGCAGTGATTTTGCAAACTTTAAACTTACGGTCTTCGAAACTGGAATTGTCCGCGTGCAAGCGAGCAAATTTGAGTCCTTTGAATCCAATCCTTACTCGGTAGTAGTTCAACCTAAATCCATCGGTTTTGATCTGGAAGAGTTTGAGGACAAGCTGATTTTGAGTACCAGCATCCTTCGCGTAGCGATCAACCTTCAGTCTTTTTCACTTGCTTTCTTTGATCAAAACGGCAAGCTCCTCAACCAAGACGATTCCTTTGGAGTTGCTTGGATTGGAACTGAAGTTACCGCCTATAAAAAGCTTCAGCCAAACGAAAAATTTATCGGTTTGGGTGAGAAAACAGGGAACCTCAACCGTTTTGGAAATGCCTATACCCACTGGAATACGGACTACTTTGCATACGGAGTTGGCGATGATCCACTCTACCTAAGTATCCCATTTTACTTAGGAGTGCATAATCAAGGACATTACGGCATTTTCTTAGACAACACCCATAAGTCTTTGTTCAACTTCGGGGCCTCCAACAATCGATTTGCTTCCTTCAGTGCTGAGGATGGGGACATGGATTATTACTTTTTCCACTACCCCAGCATTTCAGAAATCATTACAGCCTACACCTGGCTCACCGGTCGTATGCAGATGCCACCCAAGTGGGCTTTGGGCTTTCAGCAATGCCGCTACTCCTACTACCCAGAATCCGAAGTCTGTGCTGTTGCGCAAGCATTTCGCGATAAAAAATTGCCGGCAGATGTTATCTACTTAGACATCCACCACATGGAAGCCTACAAGGTATTTACCTTTGATAGAGAAAAATTCCCCAATCCAAAGGCCTTGATTGCTCGCCTGAAGGAGAAAGGATTTAAGGTGGTGGTTATTCTCGATCCCGGCATCAAAACGGAGGAGAGTTATTCCCCCTATCGAGAAGGTTTGGAACAAGGGCTCTTTGTCAACTACCCAGACGGTCAAACCTACGAAGCACAAGTTTGGCCAGGATGGTGCGCCTTTCCTGACTTTACCAATCCCGCTACCCGCACCTGGTGGGAGGAAAAAATGGCCTTCTACACCGAAGCAGGAGTAGATGGGTTCTGGACAGACATGAATGAGCCTGCTTCCTGGGGTCAATGCACACCCAACTTGTTGGAGTTTGATTTTGATGGAGAAAAAGCCTCGCACCGCAAAGCAAGGAATGTATTTGGCATGCAGATGGCAAGAAGCACTCAGGCAGGGGCCTCCAAACAAGCTCCTAAAAAACGCCCTTTTGTGCTGACACGCTCTGGATTCGCAGGAATACAACGCTTTGCCGCTGCCTGGACTGGAGACAATGTCGCCTCCGAAGAACACATGCTTGCAGGCATTCGACTAGTCAATAGCCTCGGCATGAGTGGCGTATCCTTTGCAGGTTACGATGTAGGTGGTTTTGCAGGTGAGGCCAGCAAAGGGCTATTTGCACGATGGATGAGTATCGCTGCTTTTTCACCCTTGTACCGAGCCCATTCCATGATCAATACCAAGGATGCAGAGCCTTGGGCATTTGGAGAAGAGGTAGAGGAAATTAGTCGTAACTACTTGAATTTTAGGTACTCATTACTCCCTACTATTTACAGTGCTTTCCACCAAAGCACGCATAATGGGCTTCCGCTAGCTGCTTCCTTGGCCATCCACTATCCTCAGGACGAGGCGATCTACCAGACGGCTTTTCAAAACGAATATTTGTTTTGCGACACCTTTCTAGTAGCTCCTGTAGAAAGCTTCCGAGAAATCAGCAAAGTGTATTTGCCACAAGGAGATTGGTACTATTTGTACACGGATCAAAAACACCAAGGAGGTCAAGTCATCTACCAAGATTCCCCGCTCAACTACCTGCCTGTATATGTGCAAGCAGGGAAAATCTTTGCGCAGCAATCCCCTACCCAGCATACAGGAATGGCTCCTGATAGCACCTTGAACCTCCACTTGTATCGAGGCAGCACAGGATCTACCTACATCCATTACGAAGATGCAGGAGAAGGATTGGACTACCTAGACGGTGAATTTTTCAGTCGAGAAATTCAGTATCAACCTGAAAATGGTTCCCTTAAAATTGAGCAGGCAAAAGGTCAGCAATCGAGCCAATATGCCAAAATTCGACTCTTTTTCCATGGTTTTGAAAGCCCAAATCCTCTGGTAAATGGAACAAAACAGGATTTAAAATTCACAGATTTTGCTTTCTTGGATAAATTAACCGAGTTTGATCCCTTACCTGATCAAGTACATCCCTATTTCCAAATCAAGCAACTTCCGTATATTGAATTCACGCACACAGCTGCTGAACTGGAAATCAAAGGTTTGGATTAATACCTACTCATTTTTACTACCCCAACAATGACCCAAGAAAAAAAGCAGTTGAGTTTCTGGCAGATCTGGAACATGAGTTTTGGGTTTCTAGGGATTCAATTTGGATTCGCACTACAAGGTGGATTCATGTCTCGTATCTTCCAAACCCTCGGTGCCGAAAAAGACACCATCCCCTTTCTTTGGATAGCAGCCCCGCTAACTGGACTATTGGTTCAGCCAATCGTGGGCTATTTGAGTGATCGCACCTGGCATCCTCGGTTCGGAAGAAGAAAGCCTTTCTTTTTCTTTGGTGCAGTGATGAGTACCATTGCCCTGTTTTTTGCACCCTACTCCTCAGCACTCTGGATGGCGGCGGGTGCACTTTGGATCTTGGACGCCTCCATCAATGTGTCGATGGAACCCTTCCGAGCCTTAGTGGCTGACAAACTCCCAGAGTCGCAGCGTTCCTTTGGCTTTGTGGTCCAAACCCTGATCATAGGCATTGGCACCTGGGTAGCTTCCAACCTCCCTTGGTTGATGACCGAGCTCGGTGCTGCCAATACCGCTGCTCCAGGTGTAGTTCCTGATTCTGTCAAGTACGCGTTCGGGATCGGCGCCTTCGTTTTGTTTACCTCCATCCTCTTTACCATCCTCAAGACAGAGGAATATCCTCCCGAGGACCTAGACGCTTTTGAACGAGAAAAAGAAAGTAAAAAGGGCTTTTTTACAGGAGCTAAAGAGGTTTTCCAGCTGATAGTAACCATGCCCACGGTGATGAAACAGTTGGGCCTGGTACAGTTTTTCTCCTGGTTCGCCTTCTTCACCATGTGGAGCTTCGCGACTCCTGCCATTACGGAGCATGTTTTCGGAGCAACAGACACCAGTTCCGCCGCCTACAATACCGCTGCGGACCAAGTGGGAAATTACCTCGGTACCTATGGGCTAGTTTCCATGTTTTTTGCCTTGGTCCTCTCTTTCGTAGCCTCAAAAATCAAAATCAACCGAAAACTCCTCCACTTATTCAGTTTACTTGCCGGTGGCCTTGGATTTATTTTAATTTACTACGTGAGCGAGCCCTGGATGCTGCATATCTGCTTTGCCTTGGTTGGTATTGCTTGGGCCAGTATTCTTTCCATGCCTTATGCCATGCTTTCCGGTTCCGTAGAATCGAATAAAATGGGTACTTACATGGGAATTTTCAACATGTTTATTGTGATCCCACAGATTGTTGCCGCCTTGGGTGGGGTTAATTTCTTGTACAAAATCCTCTTTGGCGAAGCGGTCATCAATACCATGCTGCTTGCCGGAACTCTCCTCATTGTTGCTGGGCTATGCAACCTACTGATTACAGATAGACGGTCTACGCACGATTGAGTGACTCAGCTAAAATCAAAAATCCGGTAGGAATAGACTCCTATCGGATTTTTGATTTTTCTGATTATCCGCTTTTTCACTGGTAAAGAAAGTAAGTTTTGAAGTTCAATTAATTGAGCTGTGGACCGTTGAC
Organism: Algoriphagus sp.; assembly: GCA_040403475.1. Lineage (GTDB taxonomy): Bacteria > Bacteroidota > Bacteroidia > Cytophagales > Cyclobacteriaceae > Algoriphagus. The sequence continues at coordinate 143,474 of JBBAKO010000009.1, forward strand.
CGTCAGCCGTTGACAATTTAATCCCTTAGATTCGAGATTTTTCGAGAAGAATTTAGGGTATTAACGATTCCATCATGGATTTTTAACCCCTCCTTAACCTAGTTCTCCTTACCTTTGGGATATAGGACGTTTGGCCAATCGAAAAAGTGTAGAAAAGAAACGAGGGCCAGCAGCTAAACAAATAAAGAGGGTATATCCCTCACGCTTCATGTTGAAACAAGTACACATATCGGTGTTGATGGCGGTATACAACACCGACTTCGCCGCTACCAAACGAGCGATTGACTCCGTATTAAATCAGGATTACCAAGACTTTGAGTTGATCATCATTGATGATGGGAGCAAAGAAAACAACCGCGAATCCTTGATCCAGTACATCGAAGCACACGAAGACCGACTCTGCTACATTCGTCACAGCAACCGTGGCCAAGCAGCATCCATCAATCGTGGTGTGCTCAATAGCGTGGGAACGTACATTACCATTTTGGACAGCGACGACGAGTACAAGCCCAATCACCTCAGCTCCTGCCTTCGGGAGATGGAGTCTGCCGACTTGATTTGCTCCACTTCCGAAACCATCGTCGAAACACAGGAGGATTACTTCGTGCCCGATAGAAATGACTTGAGCAAACAGATTCATTTGGACGAAGCCACCCTTTTCGGAACCCTATTTGGACTTAGGGAAGTGTTTTTAAACCTCCAATTTCGAGATGGTTTTGCTGCGGATTCCGACTTTTTTGAGCGTGCCAAGTCAGTTTATCGGGTGAAAAAGGTAGACCTGCGAACCTATATCTATTACCGAAACAACCCAAACAGTACCTGCTCGCAGGTGAAATTGCAGCAACTCCTTTCCGAGAGCTTGTGAGTGAAAATTACCCACAACTGCCTCCAAACAGCAACCTGATCCTTGCTTGCCACATCACAGGGGTCTATGATGTCAACCGAAGCACCACGCTGCAGAACGATAATTTCGAACTGGTACGTGCTTGGGCTGAATCAGTGGCAGCGGCCAAAGCAAATGGACTGCTATTTCACAATGGCTTTAGCGAAGAAACCTGCCAAACCTATGAAAGCGAGCACCTTACCTTCGTAAAAATCACCTATAATCCCCAGTTCAACCCCAACGTATACCGTTACCTGGTCTACCTGGATTTTTTAGAAAAGCAGGCCAATCCCCCTGCCAATATTTTTGTTACGGATGTATCGGACGTCACGTTAGTCAACAATCCCTTCACCGACCCACTGTTTATCGCATCTACCTCCACCCTATTTTGTGGGGACGAGCCCACAGTCCTAGCTAACGAATGGATGCTCGCCCATGCAAGCAGTCTCAGGAGCCAAATCGATGATTATGCCGACTACGAAGCACGCTTTGCTGGAGATACGCTGCTGAATTGTGGCATCATTGGCGGTGCCTACCCCCTATTTTTAGCCTTTCTCCAAGAGCTCTGTGCCATCCATCGACGCTACAATTCGGAAAATAAAACAGCCTACACGGGAGATATGGGAGCCTTTAACTACCTGGTCCGAACCAAATTCAACGAGCTCTTGCACCACGGCTTCCCGGTCAATACCGTCTTCAAAGCCTACGAAGAGGCACGCAACGACTGCTGGTTTCGACACAAATAGGATCAAAGTAAAACCCAACTTGTTTAAAAAAACAAAAAATCCAATTTGATAACCCGCCTTGTTAGCCTTAACCTAGGAAAACAGGGTTTGAAGTCCAAATAGGTGGGCCGTGGACTGTGAACTGCCTGTAGACCGTGGTCTGTCGTCTGTGAGCGATTATCCGCTAGGGTTAAATTCCCATTGAGCTGCTAACAGGATAGCGGATAATCCTTAATCCCCTAGTTTGGTCCAGTCCCATTCCTTATTGATGTGGGAGATGGCATGGTGGGCTGTGAGGTCGTATTGGCAAGGAACGATGGAGATGTAATTGTTGGCGATTGCCCACTCATCGTTATCCTCCCCCTTGTCAAAATTCACAAAGTTACCTGCCAGCCAGAAGTATTTTCTTCCCGTAGGATCAAAGCGCTCCACAAATTCTTCCTGCCACTTCGCATCTGCCTGTCTACAGATTTTTACTCCTCGAATCTCCTCGTTCCGCTTGGGAGGAATATTCACATTCAAGGCTATCCCTTTGGGAATGCCATTTTCCAATACTTGACGGGCAATTTTTTCCACCCATTCCTCCACATGAGAAAAGTCTGCCTTCGATGAAAAATCGCAAAGGCTAAATCCAATCGATGGATAACCCTCTAAGGCTCCCTCAATGGCTGCAGACATGGTTCCAGAATAAAGGACAGAGATGGAGGTATTGGATCCATGATTGATCCCGCTAACCACCAAATCGGGCTTGCGGTCTTTCAGCACATGGTGTTTGGCAAGCTTCACACAGTCGGCAGGTGTACCGCTACATTTGTAAGCCTTTACATCATCAAAAATATCATCCTCATACAACCGCAAGGTTTGGCCAATGGTAATGGCATGCCCCATGCCCGATTGGGGACTATCAGGAGCTACCACCACCACATCTCCCAATTTTTTCATGACAGATACCAAAACGCGGATTCCTTTGGAGGTGATCCCATCGTCATTGGAAACTAGAATCAAGGGTCTTGACATGCTTAGTTGTTTTTTAATTCGTTGTAATAGGCAGTGATCCGAAGTAGATCCCCGCGTTGATTGTATTCAAGGCGATTTTTCCGCATGTATAACTCGAGCTCCTCGTCGTATCCAGGAAGCATGTCAAACAACTCCTTTTTCTTGCCACTGTAGCGCTCCATTCGCCCATTTTTTAAAAAATAATAGGTAAATGCCAATCGAAACCCAGCTATATTTTGGGGCCCCCAAAATGGATTCATGCCCATTCCTGCCCAGTTGTTAATTCCTCGAGTATCTGTAGCAATGTATTCTCGACAGAGCAAGGCAATGTGCTCCCCTTGGGTAAGCACTTCAAAAAACACAGGCGTATCGTAATTACCATTCAATGCGTAAGGAAGGCTGTAAAACTTCCGAACACCCTGGTAGGTCTCATCAAAAATATCAAAGCTCGTCACATTGGAGGCTGTAAACGTAATCACCGTCTCCTCCTGTAGTTGAACTAAGTTGGTTTCCAAATCGTATTTTACCATGCCATTCACCGAACTGCCATCCGTCAAATACAAGGTGCCCTTGTGCCAAATTTGAGATGGGAATTGATTTTTAGTTTGGGCCCAACTTTGGAAGCTCAAACCAACCAGTATTAAGAATAGGAATATTTTCAATCGTAGCATAAGGTATACAAACGGGAGGATGGCCTTCAGGTTTTTAAAACCGACAGCTCCTCCCAAACTTGATTATTTCAGAATAGTATGCCCCATTTTATCCCGCTTCGTTTGCAGGTATTTTACATTGTGGGGGTTGGCTTGAATCTCAATAGGTATTTGTTCTATAATTTCTAGACCGTAGCCCAGCAGACCTACACGTTTTTGGGGATTATTCGAAATCAAGCGAATCTTTGAGATATTTAAATCCCGAAGAATTTGAGCACCCACCCCATAATCTCTTCCATCCATGGGTAATCCTAGGGCCAGATTGGCTTGCACCGTGTCCATGCCTTCCTCTTGGAGTTTGTAGGCTTTCAACTTGTTGATCAAGCCGATGCCTCTTCCTTCTTGATTCATGTACAGAAGCACGCCTTTGCCTTCTTGCTCGACAAGCTCCATGGCAGCATGCAGTTGCGGACCACAGTCGCATCTGCAGGAGCCAAAAATATCTCCCGTAGCACAGGAGGAATGTACACGAACTAAAATGGGTTCATCCTTCTCCCAAGTTCCTTTGATCAAGGCCAAATGAATCTCTTGGGTATTGGTTTGTCGGTAAGCTACTAAATTAAAATCACCCCAAACAGTGGGCATGTCCACTCCAATCTCTTTCGTGATTAGTGACTCATTTTTGAGACGGTAAGCAATCAAATCCTTGATAGACACCAACTTCAATTGGAACTTTTCCCGCACTTTGAACAAATCTTCCAGACGTGCCATGGTTCCATCTTCATTCATGATTTCCACCAATACCCCTGCTGGCTGAAGCCCTGCGAGCCTTGAAAAATCAATCGCTGCTTCAGTATGACCTGCTCTTCGAAGAACTCCTCCACGCTTTGCTTTCAGAGGAAAAATATGCCCTGGCTTACCTAGTTCATTGGGATGAATGCGGTCATCTACCAAGGCCTGAATGGTTTTGGCGCGGTCTGACGCAGATATTCCCGTGGTACAACCGTGACCAATCAAGTCTACAGACACCGTAAAAGGAGTTTCAAATACTGCCGTATTGCTTCCCACCATCAAATCTAAACCCAGCTTTTCGCAGCGATCTTCAATCAAGGGCGCACAGATCAAACCTCTGCCATGGGTAGCCATGAAATTGATGATTTCGGGAGTGACTTTTTCCGCCGCACACACAAAATCACCTTCATTTTCACGGTCCTCGTCATCTACAACGATGATGACATCACCGTTTTTTATCGCCTCAATGGCATCTTCAATGGGATCCAGGGTGTAATTTTCCACAAGTTGGGTGTTAAAAAGAAGGTTTAGGATACAAATGTAGCCTGTTTGTCTACAAAACCGGAAGCAGCCAAAGAAAGTTTGGAATTAACCAATGACAATTCCTAGCTCCTTGTCAATCTTGAGTTTTACTTTTTTTAGCTCCAAATAAAACTCCAACAATTCGCTCACCTTTTCTACTTCCAATTGCAGCTGCTCGGCTTCTTTAATTTTTGCCATTGCCTCTTCCATCATTTTTTGGAGAAGCCTACGCTTGAGTCGTAAAATGGACTTGAATGCTGTATTGGCCAAATCGTCGGATTCTAGGACCACAAAAATCTGAAATTTATCTTTCCAATTGGCTGAGACCTCATGCCTTTGTGTAATCATTGCAATGGCCTCTTGCCGAATCTCAGCATCCACATGACTCAGAAACAAGTCATCAGTGGGCACCTGACCCAAGGCAATGCCGTCTCGGTAGAGTTGAATCATTTTTTGGTAAATGGGAGTCTGAAAACTAACCTCCTCAATTTCAGAAAGGATGTACTGGCAAAAGTGGAGTTCTTGAACATCCAATTTTTGACCGCCATAGTTCAGCAGAAGCCGAAGCATTTCACGTTCCTGCAACAGCAAGTTATCCTCAGCAGTTGCCTCCTCCGGAACTGGCAAAAGTTGGTCGATGCTTGCTTCAATCGCCTTTTCCTCCTTCGCTAGCTCAAATTGATCCTTCTGTGTTTTTAGGAGAATTTTATTGAGTTCAGCATGCAGAATCTCTTCTTCAATACTCAAAAGCCGCGAGGCCTCTTTGGCATACACCGATCGGATAATTGGATCAGGGATCTTGCTTATGCTTAGCACCACCTCCCGGATGATTCCTGCCTTCCGAATGGGATCCTTATCAATTTCATCTTGATAGAGGCTGATTTTGAACCCAATAAAATCGCGACTATTTTCTTTAAGGTAGTCCTGAAATGCTTGAGAACCCACCTTTCTGGAGTAGCTATCCGGATCTTCTCCATCGGGGAATACCACAGCTTTTACATTGAGGCCTCCCTCCAGCAATAGATCTATCCCGCGCAGGGAAGCCTTGATACCCGCCGAATCTCCATCGTATAGGACAGTCACTTGGTTGGTAAATCGTCGGATCAACTTGATCTGCCCATCGGTCAAAGATGTACCCGAAGAGGCAACCACATTTTCAATGCCCGATAGATGCAGTGAAACTACGTCGGTGTAACCTTCAACTAAGAAGCAATTGTCTTGATCTCGAATGGCTTTTTTGGCCTGAAACATTCCATAGAGCACATCACTCTTGTGGTAAATCGGAGTTTCAGGGGAGTTGATGTATTTGGGCTGATTTTTGTCCTTGGTTAGAATTCGCGCACCGAAGCCAATGGCTTTGCCACTGACATTGTGGATGGTAAAGGTGACCCGATTTCGAAAGCGGTCGTATAGGCGCTCGGCCTCTCCTTCTTTCTGCAAAATCAAACCCGCTTTGAGTAGAATTTCTTCTTGGTAGCCCGCCGATTTTGCTGCTTTGAGAAAATGATCCCAGCCATCTAAGGCATAGCCTAAATCAAACTTTTGGATGATTTGAGGGGTAAATCCCCGCTCCTTGAAATAGCTCAGCCCTATGGCCTTCCCTTCGTCGGTTTCTAAGTTTTTTACAAAAAATTCCTTGGCAAAATTAACTGCTATAAATAAGCTTTCCCGCTCATTTTGTTCCAGATTTTGCTCAGGGCTAAGGTTTGCCTCCTCTTCGACCTCAATTCCGTACTTGCCTGCGAGCTGGCGAATGGCTTCTTGAAAACCGATGCCTTCGATGTCCATGACGAATTGGATGGGGTCTCCCGCTTTCCCGCAGCCAAAGCACTTGTAGATTTGTTTGGCTGGTGAAAGGGAAAAAGAGGGTGTTTTTTCCCCATGAAAAGGGCAACAAGCCCACATGTTTTGCCCTTTTTTTTTCAAAGGCACGTAATCCCCAATCACCTCGACGATATCAACGCGTTCTTTTACTTTGTTGGTGGTGAGTTTACTGATGGACATGGACTGATTTAGGAAACGTAAAGGTAAGGAACCGAGGGGAAATCGATACCGCTTGCAAGAGAAGAAATTTACTGCTTAGCGGCAGGTAAAATGCATGCATGCGTTTTCTTAAGACGCATTCTTGACCTAACTTGCAGAAAATTTACAAAAGCAATGCAATTGACTCCAGAATTGTTGAAGAAATCCCTTTCTAAAGTCCAAGACCCAGACATTAAGCGGGATTTGGTCTCTTTAGGAATGATTCAAGGGATTGAAATAACTGGCAAAAAAGTACGATTTACGGTAGTCCTCACGACTCCAGCTTGCCCCTTGAAGGAGGTAATCAAAAATAATTGCTTGGAAGTATTGACTGAAGATTTTGGATCGGATTGGGAATGGGATATCACCATGACTGCTACCGTCACTACCGTACGAGATGCTGGGCCAATTCTACCTCAAGTAAAGAACATTATTGCGATAGCCTCTGGAAAAGGTGGTGTGGGCAAATCCACCACTTCGGTGAACCTAGCTGTTGCGCTTGCTGAGCTTGGCGCAAAAGTTGGATTGATTGATGCGGATATTTCAGGCCCTTCGATACCCACCATGTTTAATGTGGAGGGAGAGCAGCCTGCGGTCAAAAAAGTGGGCGAAAAAAATATAATCGTTCCAATCACCCAATACGGCGTAAAGATGATGTCAATTGGGTTTTTGACACCCACAGACAGCGCTGTAGTCTGGAGAGGACCGATGGCAAGTTCTGCTTTACGCCAATTCATTGCAGATGTGGAATGGGGAGAACTGGATTACTTGTTGATTGACCTACCTCCAGGAACTTCAGATATTCACTTGACGCTGGTGCAGACAGTACCTGTGACGGGCGCGGTCATTGTCACTACTCCGCAAAAAATCGCACTTGCCGATGCTACCAAGGGATTGAGCATGTTTAGACAAGCTCAAATTAATGTTCCCATCTTAGGTGTTGTAGAAAATATGGCTTATTTTTCGCCTGAGGAATTGCCAGACAAGAAGTACTATTTGTTTGGCAAAGATGGAGGCAAGAAGTTGGCGGAAAAATACGAGGTGCCTTTCCTTGGAGAGATTCCAATTGTGCAAAGCATCCGAGAAAGCGGAGATTCTGGCTATCCGGCGGTGTTGAAAACGGGACCCACCCAGGATGCTTACCTAAAGCTCGCAGAAGAAGTAGCTAGGCAAATTGCCATACGCAACTCTTCAACCGAGAAAACAGAAGTAGTAGAAATTAAACTTTAAGCAATGCTTATGGAAGATGTATTGAGAGAGAAAATTGAATTCGCATTGGATACCATCCGCCCTTATTTGGAGGCAGATGGAGGAAATGTGCGCATCGTGGAGCTAACAGAAGATTTTGTTTTAAAAATTGAAATGCTGGGCAACTGCGGCTCATGCCCTATGTCATCCATGACTCTAAAAGCTGGAGTGGAAGAAGCTATTTTGAGGTCAATTCCTGAAATCAAAAGAGTGGAAGCAGTAAATTTAACCGTAGCTTAACCATCTTCAGAATGAAAAATCCCATCCAACATACAGTGAAATCACAATTTCTTGCAGTCTTATTTTTTATGTGTTCGTTCACTGTTTTTGGGCAGGGGATTACACTTCAAGAATTTTCTTCAGGAGCTACGAGTCACCAAGGCAGCGGACACAATGAAAAATGTGGACATACCTTTTTAGAGGTCCAGCAAGAAAGAGAGTTAGGAGTTTTTGGTTCCAAGCCCTTTTTTGAAGATTGGATCAACAAGAAGATCGTTGAGAAAAATAGCAAACCACAGATCATGAAGGTTCAGGCTGAACCACGCGTGATTGCAGTGGTAGTACACGTCCTACACAACGGGACATCCATAGGCGTTGAAGCCAACATCTCGGATGCGCAGGTTCTTCAGCAAATTCGAGTATTGAATGAGGATTTTCGAAGAAAAAATGCAGATGCCATCCTTACTCCCGCGGAATTTCTTCCAGTAGCAGCAGATGCGAATATTGAATTTGTGCTCGCCAAACAAGACCCAAATGGTCTCCCTACCAATGGTATTGTCCGGAAGCAGGGGCCTAAAACCATTTATGGGCCTGAAGACGCAACTTTAATCGGTCAGACCTCCCAATGGAATCCTGAAGAATACTTGAATGTATGGGTTGTGTCTTTAGTGGATCCTTACTTAGGCTATGCGACCTTTCCCACCTCTAACCTACCCGGACTTAATTTTGCTCCTTCGGCAGCAATTCGTGATGGGGTAACCGTGGATTACCTCTTTTTTGGAACTGGTGCTGGCACAGCTGCCAATACCAATGGGAGAACTGCTACACACGAAGTAGGCCACTACCTAGGCTTGCGTCACATTTGGGGCGATGGAGGCTGCGAAGTAGATGATTTCGTCCTCGATACACCCAATCAGGACAATCCAAACAATACCATTTGCAATGCCAACCCAACCCGTTTTTCTTGTGGCAACAACAACATGATCCAGAATTACATGGATTACACGCCAGATCCATGCATGAACTTGTTTACCAAGGGCCAAGTAGAACGATTTGATGTGGTGCTTGCCAATAGCCCTCGAAGAGCATCGCTGGTTAACAGTCGTGGAACGAAAGATCCAGTCCTTACGACTAGAGATGTGTCCTTGTTGAGAGTTATCACTCCTTTTGATGCTTTGTGCCAACCAAGCATCACCCCTCAGTTGGAAATTCAAAATAGAGGAAATGAATTGGTCTCTTCAGTGAGTATTGAATTTAGATGGAACGGAACCTTAATCGAAAGCAAGCAATTTTCAACCAATCTAAAATCTTCAGAGAGAACAGTAGTGAGCTTTTCGGCCTTCGATACAAAAGGATTGGAAAGTGAATTTGCCTTTACAATAATTCAGGTAAATAACGTAGCCGACTTGGTTACTTCAAACAATACCTTAACTACTAAGCCTATTCAACAAGGTCAGCTTACCCTTCCTTATTCCGTTCCTTTGACCACACTACCTTCTACCTGGATCATTGGAAATCCTGATCAGTTTTTGACTTGGGAGAAAACCAATGTTACCATCGATGGAAGTGCTCAACCAGCCCTTTTCATTCGCCATTACGAATACGAGGCGCAAGGACAGTTCGACTACTTTGTTTCTCCGCAAATTGACCTAACCAAGTATCCGAATGCCCAATTGGTATTTGAAGTTGCTCACGGTCCTTACAATCAAGCAGGGTTTCAAGATGAGTTACTGGTGGCAATAGCACCAGATTGTAGCATAGATTTTGACATAATCACCCCTCCTTACAAAAAGAGTGGAACGAGACTTCAAACTTCCGATGCTACTGTGGAAGAATTTATCCCGACAAGTGCTACGCAATTTAGAACGGAGCTAGTCAACCTCAATAAATTCAAGGATTTAGGTAAAATTCGAGTGGCAATTGTGACTAAAAATGCTTTTGGTAACAATATTTACCTTCGAAATATTCGGGTAGTGCCCACAGAACAATTCAAGTATGACTTGAAGATTGAAGATGTAATCGCTCCGAGTCCTGTCAGTGCGGGAACAAATGCACAAGAAATTGTACGGCTTACCAATACAGGTAACCTTCCAGTATCCAAATTCTTGTTTTCAAGAAATACCAACAATTCAGGAAACAGAGTTTTCGTTGGTTCTGGTACATCCATCCCTCCTGGAGAATCCATCAATGTTACCTTGGCCAAATCCACTACTGCAGGAAAGAACAACTTGAAGTTTGGTGTAGCTGAACCGAATTTTGATCAAAACATACCAGCAGCGCCTCAAATCAATTGGTATAACATCGAAAACACGGCTAGACTTGAAGTGCCTTGGAGACAAAACTTCAACAGCAGTACCGACCTAGCTCCATGGCTTACCATTAATCCAGAAAGTGACCAGGCTGCATGGCAAGTGACCGCCGTGACGGGGGCAACAGGGCCAAACAATGTGGCCCGAATTGAAGGTGCTACCAATGGAAACTCCTATTGGATGGCTACACCTTCCTTCGATTTGTCTGTGAGCCGTCAAGCCAGTGTTTTCTTTGATGTTGCAGCAGGAGCAGTAAATCCAGGGACTACCTTGTACTTACTCGCAAGCACCAATCAAGGAGAAACGTACAAAGTCATCTGGTCAGAAGCCGGAACCGCTCTTTCTACTGTACCCACAGGCAATGCCAACCCGGCCACTGCAGGGAATTACGAACGGAAGTACGTCAACCTAACCGACTATGCTGGCGATGGGAAAAAAGACATTCGTTTGGCCTTTGCCTTGGATGTATTTGGAACGCAAAATTCACCTGTGTATTTGGACAATATGGAACTTTTCCTAAGTGCAAATCCAGATCCAGTAATTCCAGCGGAAAGGAATACCGTTATCTATCCAAACCCAGCTTCTGAATTTGTCAATGTAGCCTTTAATCTTCCGAAAAGAGAAAATGTAACCTTACAGATAATATCCTCCTCTGGTGCCTTGGTGCGGGAACTCACTTTCCCAAATACTTTAAACCAAACCTATACGTTTAGTAGAGAGATGTTTACCTCAGGACTTTATGTTTTCAAAATAAACAGTTCCAGCTTACAAGAAATTAAGCGTGTAATCATCCAGTGATGAAAAGTAAGCCGAAAGACACCTTTCGGCTTACCTTTTTTCACTTTAAGCTGTTTTACTGAATTTTGTTCTACGACTAAAGAACTCAAAACTTTGCTAGGCACTTTATGTATACCATGCAATCACTCCTTCCACAACTAAAAAAAGTTGGGCTACACCTGCTCTTGATTGCAGGAGTTTCAGTTACCCTCGGCTTTATTTTTTTAAAAGTCTACCTACCATTCTATACCAACCATGGGGAAACAGTGTCTGTACCTGACCTATCTGGAATGACTTATGAGAAGGCAGAGGAAGTATTGAAAAGCGCCTCCCTGCAGTATGAAATCTCCATAGATTCAGGATTCAGTGGAGAAGAAGATCCACTCGTTATTTTGAAGCAACTCCCAGAGGCAAATGCATTGGTCAAAAAAGATCGGAAGATATTTTTAACCTTGAATGCGCGAAATGCCCCAATCCTAAAGATGCCGAGTTTGCTCAACATGCCCTTGAAAAATGTACAAGAAATCTTGGCCAACATTGGACTGCAACGTGGAGACATCATCTATGTGCCAGATATCGGCATCAATGTGGTCTTGGAACAACGCTACAAAGGCTCCCCTATCCGTGAAGGAGCCGAAATTGCCAAAGGATCAAAAATTGATTTGGTAGTAGGTGATGGCATGGGAAATCAGATGCTTAGTGCTCCAAACTTTGTTGGCTTGGAGGAAGAAGATGCCGATTTTTTGGCAGTAGGCTCTGGCTTGCGTTTGGGAAGAAAAATCTACAACAAGACGGACTCTGTAGCCCCTGGAAGAGTCTATTTGCAAAGCCCTTCCGTGGGTTCTGAATTGAAATCAGGCGATGTAATTGATCTCTGGATTTCCAAAAATTAATACCTTGAAGCCAAGCAGGTTATTCTTCTACCTCCTATTCTTCTCTTTGTTGAGTCAAGGAGTACCCAGTTTCGCACAGTTTGTTGTTTTTGGCCCTGTACAAGAGCCTTCCAAAGTTTCAGCTGAGGAACTAGCTCCCTCGTCAAGACAGGTAAACTCAGGTACCCTCCCCTTCTGGGATGATTTTTCAAATGGCATCCAAGCTACCAAATGGATTCCCAAAGGAGCATCCTACACCGAGACCATTGGAAACAAAGCACCTTCCATCGGCATGGTTCTATTTGATGGCGTCGACGAAGCAGGTAAATCGTACTCCTTGCAGGAAAAAGACCAAGGTGAGGGAGATTACCTCAGCAGCATCCCCCTAGATTTAAGTGGAATTCCAGCGGCTCAGCAAGCTACAGTCTACCTCAGTTTTTATTGGCAGGCAGGAGGAAAAGGAGAAGTTCCCGACAGCAACGACCGACTAACGCTACAAATTTTGACTCCGAGCGGCACCTGGCTTAACATTTGGGAAAAAAGAGGAGGAACGACAGTAGATCGGAATCGATTTATTCAAGAAAACCTTACCATCCGTCCGGAATGGCAGCATGCCAACTTTCAGTTTCGCTTTTTTTCAAATGGTAGACAAAGTGGCCCTTTCGATTCCTGGCTGTTGGACTACATCTACCTGAATAGCCGACGGAGCAGCACAGACCTTTCCTACCCCGACCGAGCCCTTACGCAACGAACCACTGTTCGCCTCGGAGACTTTGGAGCCTACCCCTGGGACCTCCTTCAAAAAAATCAAAAAGGGAAATGGTCAACCGCCAAGAGTGAATTTCAAAATCTTGAGAATCGCTTTAAGGCCATGGAGTACTCCGTCACCCTTCGGGACAGTACTGGGGTTGATTTACTTCCAATCAATAGTACAACGCCATTCAATCCGGTTCCAAATGCATTGGAAAGAAGAACAATCGTAAGCAGGTCCTTCACCGAAATCCCCTTGCCAGCCAAGCCTACAGAGGTGGTTTTTGAAATGGCTTTGATTACTGGGGATGGATTCTTCACCGAGATAAATGGCAGCGATACCATTCGCTATTCTCAGGTAGATTTTCGTTCCAATGACCGCGTGAGCAGCCGCTTCGCAATCCGCGATTATTTTGCCTACGATCAGGGGAAAGCAGACTATGCCGCCGGTATCAATCAGCGCTCCGGGCAGATCGCAGTTGAGTATTCCACACCCGAACCGGTTTTTTTGAAAGGAATATCTATTGATTTTTCCAATGCCAGACAGGTCAATCAGGTGCTGGACTTGGTCGTCTGGTCTGCCCTTGACAAAAAACCACTCTACTCCAAAGAAGTAGTCATCCCCGCGAAAGTTAAAGGACAAGAGATCCACTATTTCCCTCTAGAAGAAGCCGTAGCTGTATCAGGTACCTTCTTTGTAGGATTCACACAATTTACCAACGACTTTCTTCAGGTAGGTCTTGACAAAAGCAATGACTTTAGTGGCCGCATCTTCTACAATGTCGGCGGCGGATGGCTGCAAAATAAAGAGGTAATCGGCTCCCTACTCATTCGCCCGCATGTCAGCTTGACCGGAAAGGCTGGTGGGAGCATCGACACCTCGACCTCCCTTCGCATCTACCCCAATCCCACGGTCAACGAAGTTCAGGTGGAAGGAGAATTCTCCTCCTTGCAGGTATTGGACTCCTTTGGTAGAGAAGTATTCCCTGCTCGCGTACCATCCGCTAAAGGAGAAATCCTTAATTTTGAAGATCAACATCCTGGATTATACCTGATTTATGTACAGGGTAAGTCGGGCCCACAGTCGTATCGAATCTTAGTGAAAAAATAATATGGAAGACATTACCGTCAAGGATTTAAAAGAGAGGTTAGAAAAAGGAGAAAAATTTCACTTTTTCGATGTGCGTGAAGAATGGGAATACGAAGAGGATAACCTTGGAGCCAACAACATTCCCTTGGGGGAACTAGACCACCAGCTGGAGCAATTCGCAGCAATCAAGCACGAGGAAATCGTCGTGCACTGCCGCTCTGGAGCACGCAGTGGCAATGCCAAGAAGTTTATGGAGACCAAAGGCTTTACTAAAGTCCGAAATGTACTTGGCGGCATTCTTGCCTACAGAGCCTTAACGGATTAGTCAATAGTACAATGTACTAAGTACCCGCCGCGGCGGGCAGGCCAAGTACGAAGTAGAATGTACTAAGTACTAAGTACAATGTACAAAGTATCTTAAAATGAAGGTTGGATTTTAAAATGGGGTGGCAGAGAACGAATCCGAACTTCGAAATTCTTCAATCGGTGTTCAATATTCGACATTAGTTTTTAGTCCGTACCTCGTCTGCCTGCCGCATGGAGGTATTTCGAACCTCACATTTGACTACCTACCTGGTACATTGTACCACTCGAATCCCTACCTGGTACTTCGTACTTGGTACATAGTACTTGGTTCATTGACGATTAATTCGTCTGAAATGGCTGTGGCGAGAAGCAAAGTACAAAAATGAGGAGAGCGAGCCAACCCAAAACCTTTCGCTTGGTATCCACTGGAGTACTGCCCGTCACTTCAGGGTGTCTTATACCCATCACCCTTCCAAGTAAGAAGGCAAAAAACAACCATCCCTGATACCCCTCCCAACTAGGCTGAAAAAAGGAAAGTAAGTATTGTCCTGCCGCCAGCGTGAGGGCAAGGGTAATGGTATTCAATTGGGACAATCCCGACTTGCTAAGGCACAAGTAGAGAAAGCCCAAGTAGAGCGGAATGCGAATCACCAATTCCTCCAAAGACGAAGAGGGACGAATCAGCCCCATGCCGGCATAAGTAAGGAATGCCACAAAGGCAATCAGGGAAATCAGTGCATGCTTCTTTGGAAACAAACCAAAAACCACATGCCCCCCATCCAGCTGCCCGATTGGGAGTAGATTGAGTGCAGTGAAGAATAGCGCCAGGTACCCTGCAAACAAGTAGGGATAATGGATCATTTCCGACATCGCAGGCAGACGCTCAGGATCGGCCAAAAGCTCCCCCATCCCCCAAAAAAGCAAGTTATTTCCCAGTTCAAACTCCATCACTTCGGCTCCATAGCCCTTGAAATTGGGGTCAGCATATTCAGGATGTACGTCGTAGATGAAGTCCGATGGCGGCAAAGTCAGCATCCCATAGGTCAGCACGCCTAGCGCAAGCACAAAGCCAGCTAGTGGGCCAGCAATGCCGATATCAAAGTATTTTTTACGGCTATTCACCATCCCCTTCATCCGGATCACTGCGCCAAGGGTACCCAGGGAAGGACTTCCCAAAAACCCCAGCCAAGCTGGAATAAAGTAAGGCAAGGTACAGCGCACCTTGTGGTACATGGAAGTAAAGAGGTGGCCCAACTCGTGGACGAGCAGGATACCTATAAATGGAATGGAAAACTTCAGGGAACGAACAAAAATAGGCCAGGTCAAGGCAGCGTCACCTGAGGCAAGAATGGATTTTCCATAAACCCACTCCCCACCTGCAAGCGTGGTGGTGACTAGGGTTAAAAGAAGCAATAAACCATGAATGAGGTATTCCTTGGGTTTATACATTTCCAAAAAAATCAAAAATCGTGGTGGGTCCCGTGACCTGAACGGCCTGAATGCCAAGTGAAGCAGCACCGTCTACATTGGCTTTGAGGTCATCAAAAAAGAGTACCCGATTTGCGGTCGTACCCAGCTCAAGAAGCAGCTGCTGGTAAATGTCTTGGTTCGGTTTGGCGAGCCCCATTTCGTGACTGTAGAACACCCAATCGAATAATGGATCAAAATTCGCCAGGTTGTGCTCGGCTTGAAGCTGGGCATAGACTGCTTCGATATGGATTTCGTTGGTATTGCTGAGGATACCCACTTGGTACTGGTTCTTGAGTTGGCGCACCAGATCGAGGCGGTGGGCAGGAATGGAGCTCAGTAGACTGTTCCAGTAGTAGTCTACCTCGGCATCGGACCAGTTGGTTTGGAAGTAGTGGAGGAATTCTTGGCGAAACTCAGCCGAACTCAGCTGTCCTTTTTCGTAGGCCTTGTGAAACTCCGCTGCATAGCAGGTATCGACCTTAGCATGCATGGAAGTGGGCAGGGCTGACTTCATCAGGTCCATGGACTGGTGGTAGTCAATGTCTATCAGCACATTGCCTAGGTCAAAGATGACAAAATCCACGTCAGGCCTATTTTTCATGGGGGATGAAGGTTGATTAATTCAACTCAAATATGTAACATTGCAGTCCCAAAACCAAGGTGAGTGGATCAATTGATCTCCTTTTTGGTTGTAAAAAATACGTTTTTGGGGCCTATAGCTCATTCGGTTAGAGCAACTGACTCATAATCAGTAGGTGCTTGGTTCGATTCCAAGTGGGCCCACAAAGAATCAGGCACTTACGAGTTTTTTGCTCTGAGTGCCTTTTTCATTTTCACATCATTTTCACAACAAGACTAAGAACTGAGCAACTGACTCCCCCGATCCTTCGGGGCAGTAGGTGCTTGGTTCGATTCCAAGTGGGCCCACTTAGAATCCCCTTCAGAAAAGATTTTGAAGGGGATTTTTTTGTTATCTCGCAAAGTCGCAGAGACGCAAAGTTGAAGATCCTTAGCGTCTTACTTACCGTAGGTAGGCTTTGCATGATCTTAAAACTTCTGAAGCTTTAGACCTTTAAGATAAAATCTTTGGGTTAGTAAAAATTCCAAGTTTTTTTTTCCAAGTGGTTCCACCTAGAATCCCCTTCAGAAAAGATTTTGAAGGGGATTTTTGTTTTTGAGCTTTACCACATTTGTAATATTTAATCTTTAAATATCCAAAGTTCACTTGACTATCTAAAAGTTAATACAGATATTTAAATTCCTAGGTACAAGTTTTTTAAGATAACAGGTGAATTACACTAATAAAGGAACTCACATCAAAAAGAAAGACAATTAAATTCATAAGAGATGTCAAATTTTTACATTCACAAAGACGACCAGCAACAAGGCCCTTTTACCATAGATGAATTGAAGGATCTTAAAATCACAAGGGAAACCATGGTTTGGTTTGAAGGTGCGGACGAATGGAAACAAGCAATAGAGATTGAAGACCTCCAAGAAATTTTTAAAAGCATTCCACCACCATTGGTTGACAGAAAAACTGAAGATGTAAACAAATCAATTAATGAAGAAAAACTCTCCAGGAAAAAAAAGGGCTTAATCTTAGTTGTTTTGTTAACATTGTTTATGGGGGTCTTGGGTCTTACTTCTATACAATTCAACAAGCTAAGGAGGTTGAAATGCTACGTCAAATCGAAGAACAAAAAATAAAAATTCAAGAACTGGTAAAAATTGAAGCTGAAAGAGTGGCTGAAGAACAAAATAAAAAAATGGCCGAAATTGCTTCACAAAGACAATTAGAACTTGAATCATTGAAATATGAATATAGCCAGGCAATTACAAATTTGCGAGCATCTGAAATCAGACTTAAAGAAATCCAGGTATTTCAATTATTAAGAACAGCATCTGAAAAACAGCAACAAATTCAAGAACAATTAGAAAATATTATGGCCTGGGAAAACGAGGTTGAAAGACTGAAAAAGGAGATAGATAAATATTAGAATAAAAGTAAAATCTTTAAGCTAGTAAAAATTTTCAAGTTTTTCGATTCCAAGTGGGCCCACAAAGAATCCCCTTCAGAAGAGATTTTGAAGGGGATTTTTTTGTTATCTCGCAAAGGCGCAGAGACCCTCCGCGGCGGGCAGGCGCAAAGCAGAACCACCCTTAGCGGCCTACTTTCCGTGTTGAAGAGCAAAGAATAAACTCCTTGGCGGCTTGGTAGCTTTGCGTGAACCTTGTTTTTTTTTGAAAATGAACGAAGCCCATTTGGCAAAAAACCAAATTGAAAAATGATTCAAAAAGTATACTTTTAACTAAGGTTAAAAAGCATCTCCCACCCTAAATTCTTACTCCCATGAAATACATGTTCTCCCTCGTTTTTTTCTTTTTTTGTTTCGCTGGTTTTTCACAAACCCAAGCCGAATTGAATATGATGCAATATGAATCCTATAAAAAAGCAGATAAAAAGCTGAATGAGGTCTATCAGGCTATCCTAAAGGAGTATAAATCAAACACTGAATTCATCAAAAATCTAAGAGCTTCTCAAAGGATTTGGATCACTTTTCGTGATGCAGAAGTAAAAGTTAAATTTCCAGATCGAGAAGCTGGCTATTATGGGAGTATTCATCCCCTGTGTATTTCAGCCTATATGGAGGAATTGACACTAGATCGGGTATCTACCCTATCCCAATGGATAAAAGGAGCTCAAGAAGGAGATGGTTGTTCCGGATCAATCAAGGTCAACAATTGATCGGGTATAATTTTTATCCATTTTTTTCTCACCAAGACCCGCCACGGCGGACAGGCTTAGCTTGAACTTAAAACTTCTGAAGCTATTGCGCCTTAAGGTAAAATTTTTGAGCTAGTAAAAATTTTAAGTTTTTTGATTCCAGGTGAACCCACAAAACACCCCTTTAGAAGAAATTTTGAAGGGGATTATTTATTTCTAGAAATTTCGAAAATTGGAGCGTTTTCAATATACATTCGATGATTCGCATTTTTCGTAACCTAATAAACATAATAATTATAGGTATCACGTGGGGTTTAGCGTAAAATCGCTAACATTAATTAGTTAGACCCAAAACGCTTTAAAAAAGCGAGATTTTAATTTTTACAGCGTAAGAAAATAATCTGATTAAAATTTTTAGTTAAAGGATATGAAAAATTTAGTACTAGGCTTCCTGTTAGTGGTAAGCGGAGAGGCATTTAGTCAAACAGCTCTAGATTGGTTAAATAGAGGTTCTTCTAAAATTAATTTAGGTAACTTCAGAGAAGCTATTTTTGATTTTGATAAGGTAGTTCAACTTGATCCCAATTTTGAAGATGCCTATTACTTTAGAGGCATTGCTAAGTATAGTCTGCAAGATTTAGAAGGCGCTTTAAGCGACTATGACAAGGTTATAGAAATCAACCCAAGATATGTACAAGCTTACAGCAATAGAGCGAATATCAAAAGTGAAATGCAAGACTATGTTGGCGCCATAATGGATTACAATAAAGTAATTGAGATTAATCCCAATTACGCAGATGCTTATTCCAATAAAGGATTGGCCAAAATTAAATTAAAGGACTACGAAGGTGCGATTACTGATTTTAACATAGCATTAGACCTTAACCCTGATTATAGAGCGATCTATTACGACAGGGGTTCTGCTAGGTCCAAGCTCAGAGACGATGAAGGCGCAATTGCCGACTATGACAAAGCTTTAGAGCATTTTCCAAATTTTTTCGAAGCGTATTACTCCAGAGGTTTTTCTAAACATAGACTTGGAGATAAAAAAGGAGCTTGTTCTGATTGGAGTAGAGCTTTAGAACTAGGGCTAGAAAGTGCCGCCGATCCATTAAGCACGTATTGTAGGTAATCTCTTGATTCATCTGAACAATTAGGGTTGGCATTTGACAGGCCTCCTTACCAAACTGCCATCAAGGCTCATTAATCTTTTTTTTGTCCGCAGGTACATCCGCAGCGGCAGGCATGAACAACGAATTGCTGCCCTTAGCGGCTTATCTACTTTGCGTGAGCTTACCTTTTTTTGAAAAATATTAAAAACATTTAGTCTCGCCAAGACCCGCCACGGCGGGCAAGACGCGGAGTCGCAAAGTTTCAGACTGTTTTTGTCTTTTAACGATTCTGAGAGAATCCTAAATCTAATGCCCAGACCTATCGAAATAAGTCATGAAAAAATAAATACTGGATTTCGACAAGAATTTTAAAATTGGTTAAACTGAAATAGCTAGAATCCGTATCTTCAATTGTATTAAAATAGCAGCACTAGAAGTAGACAATGACGAGCAATTGAAAGCGCTCACGGATTTTGCAAAAACCATGCGAATGAAATTCATTGGGATTGCTTAAATAGATGCAAAAAAAGATAAGTAAGAAATTCTTGAAGGAATTGCCTCCGGATTTAAAGAATCGCTGTCCTTAGAAAAAGGAGAAAGAGTTCCAAAAAGCATTCAAGAAGTATTAAACGAACTATAACATAGTTCCAAGCGAACAATTTGCTAAGGATTTAAAAAGACTTTTTAAGAAATATCCTTCCATCAAGGAAGATGTTCTAGCGGCCGGATTGGGCCTGACATGCATGGTTGGACCCGCTCCAGCGGGTCCTGGAAAATACCTAACCATTCCTATTTCCACGGGTACATCCGCCAAGGCGGATATACCCGCGGCTATTCAAAGTTTGACCCACCGCGGCGGGTCGTTAAGAACTAAAACTTTATTCCAAAAATTGGTAGACCTCATCCTAAATATTGGATAGGTCTTTTTCAATCTATTTCCAAGTATTTAAGTACTGAAACTATTTTTAAAAATCTGCAAAAAAGTTACCTATTTAGGTAACTTTACAATAACAATTGAAAGAAATAAATACCAAGTCTCACCGCAATGAAAAAGGAAGAAATTAAACTCAGCTCATTTTCAGATCACCTAGACAGCCAATACAATGCACTTGGGAGTTTGGAACGCGAAAAATACGAACAAGAATTTGAGGCATTCAAACTTGGGGTCATGCTTCAAGAACTTCGCAAAGAAAAAGGCCTTACCCAAGAGCAATTGGCCGAAAAATGTGGCACAACAAAAAACTACATCTCTCGAATTGAGAACAATGCAAGTGACATCCGATTATCCACGCTGATGCGCATCGTCCAAGATGGGCTTGGTGGATTCTTAAACTTTAAAGTTGAGTTTAAATAAGGCGCTTAAATTTTATCCTTCTTTTTCTCGCGAAGAATTAACCCCTTGGCAGCTTTGTGCCTTTGCGTGAGCCTAGCTTTTTAGAAAACTAAAGGAATTTTTACTCTCGCAAGGGCGGAGAGGCGCAAAGAATAAATCCCTTGGCGGCTTGGCGGCCTGCCTGCGGTAGGCCATAGCCGTCAGGCTAAGAGGTAAATTATCTGTTC
>JBBAKO010000010.1:2500-112291 GCA_040403475.1 Algoriphagus sp.
TTAAAGTAATCATTGATGTTCCCTGGATCCAAACTAAAGCGATACCCCCCATGCAAGCTTATTTTTTGGGGTAAGCGACTCGTGCCCTCTACCAAATAGCTGATATCGGGACTCAGTAGGTGGCCCAAAGAAGCCCCTAACCAAGCACGCTTCCCATAGTAAACCAACCCTGCATGTGCATCTACATCTCGAACTTGGCTCTCCCCAGCAAATCCATTTCCAGATAAATCAATACTCCCCCGATTAATATCCAACTGAGAACCAAAAATTACCCGCCCAAAATAGGCGTCCCTAGTAATAAAACTTCCCTGTATCCCCGCTTGAATAAAACGATCTTCTGAAAGCTGAAGGCGGTAGCTGTAGCCCAAACCCACCTCATTCCAACTAGTTTCAGTGAAAGATTCATTGGCTCCTTGGAAAATTATTGAAAACCCTGAATTATACCGCTCCTCGTAGTGATCAAAGTAGGCTGAATACGCCAAAAAAGTTTGATCTAAGGCTGGCCACTGGTTCCGGAAATTAAATCCCACCCGGCTCATACTGGTACTCCCAACCATGGCGGGATTTAAGTAGATGGGGTTTGCATAATACTGGCTGTACTGAACATCTTGTCCCCAACTTAGAATAGGAATAAAAAACAAGGAAAATATCCCTAGTAGAAAACTCCTCATCGTATCAACCTGAATTTTCCATTTGACGCCACCTTTTCTCCATCAGTCGCTATACCCACCAAGCTGTAAAAATAAAAACCTGCCTCCTGTAAAGTCCCATTCAATGTGCCATCCCAACCCTCCTGGGCTAAATCAGAATTCCTGTAAATAAGCTCTCCCCATACGTTAAAAATGGAGAGTTCAAGGCTTACCAATCCTTTAAACTTGGGCATAAAGAATTTATTAACATCCAACTGCGGAGTAAAGGCATTAGGCACCATCAAACGATAGCTCCTCGTAATTTCTACAGTTTTTGTAAATCGGTTTTGACAACCATAGCGATCCGTAGCGACCAATACCACTTCAAACTTTCCTTTTTTTCTATAGGTATGAGTGGGCTCCTTTTCCGACGAGCTAGTTTTATCTCCAAAATCCCATTCCCACTTCACAATCCGCTCTTCAGATAAATCAGTGAATTGAATCACGTCATCAGGAAAAATCCCTCCACTTGCATCGTCTTTGATTCCAGTGCCAGCCACTTCAAAATCAAAGGTAACTTCTAGCGCTTTTTCTTGAATGTAAACTTCTACAGCAAAAGGATCTGAATAACAGGTGACGCCTTTGGGCTTTACTTGCAATTCAAATTTACCTGAAGTCTTGACCACTTTCAATTGCTCGTTTGCTAAATCCAAACCCTCCCCAACCATTCTATAATCAAAGCGGGTGAGGTCAAATCCACTAATAAAGCTGCCGACATCTAGCGATTGCCCAATAAGGCAACCTGCAATCGGTTTGCTCAATTTGAATTCAGGATACGCCACCCGCTTGACTTCAATTTTATTGCTGATAGCAGGACAACCTTTGCGATTGTAGCCAATGACCTCATATATTCCGAAGGCATCAACTACCAATTCCTTACTTGTAGCATTCTGCAATAAAACCCCATCTTTCTTCCATTCAAATCGATCGTAGATCTCATTTCCTTCACCAACCAACTTTACAGATTCCCCTTTACAAACAACCACTTCATTTTGAGCTTGTGTGGCGCCACTTACTTTTAAGGTAATGGGATCTGGAGACTCCTTGATGAGAAGCGTGATTGAATTTGGCTGAGAAGTTTTCCCATAGTTATCTGTAATGGTATAGTACACCGTCACCTGTTGATCAATAAAGGCTGTTTTGGGAAGAAAGGTGTAGCCACCCGCTTGATCATTGGCTTGAAAAATTCCCTGAGGCACAATCAAAACCCGATTTTCCTCCAAACATCGTGCTTGAGCACATAGGTCTTCACTTTCCGCTTTGACATCGGCTAGGGAGGCATAAAACTGCAGGCACCGGATAGAGCTATTCTCATTGGGCAGACGAACCTCCTCATCGGTGATGTAAAATTGATTTAGCTGACCCGCGCATGAAGCTTTATCTGTAAAGTCTACCCCTTGTGGATTCTGAAGCGCCTCGTCAGCAGCCACTTGCACAATCAGATTTCGGATTTCATGAAAATTTGTAAACCCTCCTGTAGATCCAGCAAATCCGATCTTTAAATTCTTTGGGGCAGGAAACTGATACGCACCATCGAAAATAGTCACTATCCGAGGTTGATTGAGTTCGGTGGTCACCTCCATCCTGAGCTTTAGAAAAAATCCTGGCCCATTTAAATTAGGCTGCAATTCCAAAAACACCTTCCGGAATCCTGGCTTGTTCCGATCCGTTACGCGAGTGGTACCACCCGAACTAATGGTAAATTGATCCCCTGGATTTAACCCATTTTTAGCAGGCCCCACCTCATTGGTTCTTCTGCCTACCACAAAAGGATAGTTCAGATTCGAAGGACCTCTGAGTACAATGGCATCTGGGGCTCTTCCAGATTGGTCTAAGGTAGCAAAGCCGCCTGTTCTACCCTCTTGACTTGTTCCAAAACCTCCATACTCATCAAACCCAATCCCTAAATAGGCGTTTGACATCCCTGGCTCTTGGTTGCGAGGAGCATAGCCTAAGGATCCTCCAAATCCTCCTGCATTGAACACTGGAGTATCTCCATCAAATAGAAATACAGTTAGCCCATCCGCAAAAAGTGGACCAGCCCCACCGTAACTAAAATACTCAAATTCAGCCTTCAAACCGTAGTTGGACGGGAAGGGGACATCCAAATACACATGTCCACGTTGGTTGAGAAGATTTGAAGTCAATCGCAAAACCCCTGGAATCAGCTGGGCATTTCCACCAAATTTGGTATTTGCTTGCGTTCCTGCAGTTTGAAAACTCTCACAGTAAGGAAATCCTATCTGAGCTGCAGCCCGAATTGGGAGCATCAAAATCAATAAAACAGAAAGAATATGGATTAGTCGCTTCACCTGCCTCGCCTTTGGAATCTTAAATAACGCAAGTCATTTGGTAAAAAAAAAGCTCTTGGCAAGGTATTGCCAAGAGCTTTTTCTACTTAAATTTTCTTATCGCATGATTGTTTGTGTGCGGTCTGGCCCAATAGATACTAGCTTAATCGGAACATTTAATTCTTGCTCCAAATAGGTCACGTATTCTTTTAACGGCGCTGGAAACTCCTCGTAGGTCTTCACATCAGCCAAGGAACAATGCCATCCCTTCATCGTCTTGTACACCGGCTTGGCATCAAGCTCATTGATCTCAAAAGGCAACTTTTCAATCTGCTCCCCAGAAGGCAATTCGTAAGCTGTACAAACCTTAATCTCTTCAAAAATATTGAGCACATCCGCCTTCATCATAAACAGTTGCGTCACCCCATTGATCATGATGGAGTACTTCAAGGCCGGTAAATCCAACCAACCACATCGACGAGGACGACCGGTGGTGCTCCCAAATTCATTTCCTTCCTTGCGCATCGCCTCTCCAGTGCTATCCAATAATTCTGTTGGAAAAGGTCCACTACCCACTCGGGTGCAATAGGCTTTAAAAATACCGAATACCTCCCCAATTTTTGAAGGAGCAACACCCAAACCCGTACAAGCACCTGCCGCCATGGTATTGGAGCTCGTCACGAAAGGATAGCTACCAAAATCAATATCCAATAAAGATCCTTGAGCTCCTTCAGCTAAAATGCGCTTCTTCGCTTGCAAGGCTTCATTGACTGTGTATTCACTATCAATCAATGGAAGGGTTTTAACAAATTCAATCGCCTCAAAAAATTGGCGCTCCATTTCTTCTAAAGCATCTAATGGATAGGAATAGAAAGAAAGGGTGCTTTTGTGCTTATCTAATAAAGTGGCATACTTTTCCTTAAAATCAGGACTTAAAACATCCCCGATCCGAAGTGCGGATCGACCAATTTTATCTTGATAGGTTGGACCAATCCCCTTTAAGGTAGATCCAATTTTTTTATCTCCTTTAGCTTGCTCGTAAGCCGCATCCAACAATTTGTGCGTCGGTATGATGATGGTGGCTTTCTTGGAAATCACAAGATTCTTTCGGTAGTCAATTGAAAATTTACCGAGCGCCTCGATTTCTTTTTTAAGAATGATAGGATCCAAGACCACACCATTACCGATGATGTTAAGAATTTGGGATCTGAAAATCCCCGATGGAATTTGGTGCAGCACGTGCTTGATGCCGTCAAATTCTAACGTATGCCCAGCATTAGGGCCTCCCTGGAATCGAGCAACCACCTCATACTGAGGCGCCAATACGTCAACAATTTTACCTTTACCTTCGTCGCCCCATTGGAGGCCTAACAATACATCCATCTTCATTTGATGCAAAATCTATACAGTGCACTATGATTTTAAAGGCCGAAATTTGCGATAAGGAAAAAGAAAACCAAGTAAAGCAGGTTTTTATTCTACGAAGCTGGCCTAATAATTAAAAATCGTCCCAGTAAGGGATTTTAGTTGGAGTCTAGATTCAATTCTTTAATTGACTCCACTACCGTAAAAATACCATTGAGCTTGGTGATGAGCAACAATTTTTTTACATGCTCTGAGGGAGCAGTTAGGAACAGTTCTCCTCCCGCATTTTTCATTTTTGTGAGTAGCGTAATGAGTAATCCTAGCCCGCTCGAACTGATGTATCTCACTTTTTCCAAGTCGATGACAACAATTTTTATACCTGCCTTCACTGAATCACTTACCAGCTCGGCAATTCTCGGCCCTACTTCATCCCCGATCAAATCCCCTTCCATAAAGAGAAAGTGAACTTGACCCTCTTTTCTTTCACTAAAATGGAGTTTCATACTAGCTCTTTTTATTTTGACAATTTTCTTTCTTGCAATTTCCGTACAGAATAAGCGAGTGGTGAACCACCTGAAAATTCAATACCTCTGAAACAGTAGTTTGAATGGTTTGGATTCGTGGATCACAAAATTCAAGCACTTGATTGCAATCGATGCAAATCAAGTGGTCGTGTTGCTTAAAACCATAGGATTTTTCAAACTGAGCCAGGTTTTTTCCAAATTGATGTTTGGTCACTAGATCACACTCCACCAATAAATCTAAGGTATTGTAGACTGTCGCCCTGCTCACCCGGTAGTTCTTGTTTTTCATGCTGATATACAAGCCTTCTACATCAAAATGACCTGTGCGGCTATAAATCTCCTCCAAAATAGCGTAACGCTCGGGGGTTTTACGGAGTTTTTGAGTTTCTAAATACGCGGTAAAAATCTTTTTTACTTCTTCGAAGTGGGATGGATTCAAAGCCATGTGGGTTGATTTTTTCTAAATATAATGCATGAACAACTGAAAAGATGCTTTCAATCAAATCGTGAAACTTTAATTACCCCTTCAATTTGAATTAGGTTTTTGATCAGGTGGTCCAAATGCTCGGTATTATTCACATACAACTTAATCGTTCCTTCAAAAATGCCTCCATCCGAATCTACGGTAATGGAGCGCATGTTCACTTTCAATTCATTGGAAATGACCTTCGTCAAGTCATTGATCATCCCTACCCGGTCTGTTCCCCAAATACGTAAACCCGCCAGGAAAGCGATTTCACGCTGACTAGTCCAGCGTGCTTTGATCACCCGATTGCCATGATTGGAGAGCAGTTCTACCGCATTGGGACAGGTTGTCCGGTGAATTTTGATACCTTCGTTGATGGTCACAAATCCAAATACATCATCGCCGGGAATAGGATTACAACAAACGGAGAGTTTGTAATCTACGATATCCATATCTTCTCCGATCAGGAGCTGATCGTGTTCAGGCCCTTTCAAACTCTTAATCTCCCTCGTAAAGGAGGATTCGTCCTTCACCTTCCCTGCAGATTTGGATTTATTTTTTTGGAGTTCCTTAAATTCCTTGAACGATTTGATTGTGGTAGGATCAATAATTCCCCTTCCAACCCGATAATAAAATTCATTCGCTGTCTTCAATTCATAGAAGGCCCTCAACTGTTCAATCACCTCTGAGGTGAAGTCCAGCTTCATGGATTTTAATTTGCGCTGCACAATTTCGCGTCCATCGAGGATTGCAGATTTTTTCTCCTCACGCAAGGCGTCCTTTATCTTGGCCTTGGCTCGAGAAGTGACTACTTGATGCAGCCAATCTTCAGAAGGCTTCTGCTTGCTCGAGGTTAGGATTTCTACCTGATCCCCATTTTTTAACTTATAGCTGATTGGGACTAGCCGCTGATTGACCTTTGCCCCAATACATTTAGCGCCGACCATCGTATGGATTTCAAAGGCAAAATCCAAAGCAGAAGAGCCGGTAGGAAGTACCTTCAAGTCCCCCTTGGGCGTAAATACAAATACTTCATCGTTGAATAAGTTGCCACGGAAATCATCCATGAATTCAATCGCAGACCCATCGTTGGTTTCCAACATGCTGCGCACTTGATTGATCCAATCGTCTAATCCGGGTCCAGACTTGCCTGAAGCATCCTTTTCCTTGTACTTCCAGTGCGCTGCATAGCCACGCTCAGCAATATCATCCATTCGACTGGTACGGATCTGCACCTCCACCCACTGTCCAGTCTGGCTCATCACCGTGGTATGAAGCGATTCATAGCCGTTAGACCGGGGTGTAGAAACCCAGTCCCGCAATCTATTTGGATTGGGCCGGTAAAAATCCGTCACAATGGAATAGGCCTGCCAGCAGTCTGCTTTTTCATTTTCCAGTTCACTGTCTAGGATAATTCGGATGGCAAACAAATCAAAGACCTCCTCAAAAGGAATGCCTTGAGTCTTCATTTTATTAAAAATCGAATAAACTGATTTTGGGCGACCTTTAATAGTGAATCGAAAGCCCTGACGAATCAATTCATCCTCTACTGGCTGGATAAAATTTTTGATGAATTTATTTCGGTAACTCTTCGATTCATTTATTTTATGAACGATATCCTGATACGCATCGGTATCGGTATATTTCAAAAACAAATCTTCAAGTTCAGATTTGATCGCATAGAGCCCCAATCGATGCGCCAGAGGGGCATACAAATACATGGTTTCCGAGGCGATTTTTAACTGCTTGTTTCGAGGCATACTGCCCAAAGTCCGCATGTTATTGAGTCGGTCCGCCAACTTGATCAAAATCACACGAACATCATCCGAAAGTGTGAGCAACATTTTACGGAAGTTCTCCGCTTGCTGGGAACTTCCATATTCGAATACTCCTGAAATTTTGGTCAGACCATCAATAATAGTCATGACCTTATATCCAAAATCGCGCTCAATATCCTCCAGCTCGAGATCCGTATCCTCAACTACATCGTGTAACAATGCCGAAATAATGGAAGTGGTACCCAAACCAATCTCCTCCACACATACGAGCGCAACCTCAAGAGGATGGTAGATATAGGGTTCACCCGATTTTCGACGCATGTCTTTGTGCGCCTCCAATGAAATTGTAAAGGCCTTTTTGATCAGCTTCGTATCCCCCGATTTTAAAACAGGCTTTGCCTGGCGGAGTAACCTTCGATACCGTTTAAGGATTTCATTACGTTCTTCAGCTACATCAGCTTGAATCATTGGCGTTTTTTATTTGAGTTCAAATTTGATAGGTAATGAAACAGAATTCTATATTTTTAGATTTTTTTTTTCAATGCCTTGCAGTAAATTAGAATATGTCTTTACCTTTGCGTCCACAATTGGAAAAGAGTTTTAATTTTTCCTTTGGTCACATGCGGATGTGGCGAAATTGGTAGACGCACTAGACTTAGGATCTAGCGCCGCGAGGCATGGGGGTTCGAGTCCCTCTATCCGTACTCTACTAGCCCTCAATCACTCCCCTACCCTGTAGGAAAGAGATTGGGGGTTTTTAATTCAACACCAATTAATTGAACATACTTTGGAAATTACAGTAGACAAGCACACCGCAAATCAAGCTTCTATTAAAATTAAGCTTATTGAGGCAGATTATCAACCAAAGGTTGATGCTAAACTTAAAGACTACGCCAAAAAGGCTGTAATCCGAGGCTTTCGCCCAGGGAAAGCGCCTGTAACCATGGTAAAAAACATGTATGGCGTATCCCTACTCGTAGAAGAAATAAATACCATACTGGGTGAATCACTCAATAATTTCCTGAAAGAACAAACTTTTAGAGTTTTGGGTGAACCGCTTCCTGTTGAAAAAACAGAAAATTCAATCGACTGGAAAAATCAAAAGGATTTCGATTTCGAATACAAAATCGGTTTCATAGAATCAGTCCATGTTCAACTAGACCAAAAGATCAAAGGCACAAAGTACAGCATCAAAGTTGATCAAAAATTGATCGATGAAACCCTAGAAAATCTTATGGCTCAGTATGGAGAGAGCACCAACCCTGAAGTTTCGGAAGCGGGCGACTTCATTTATGGAGATTTGAAATCTTCCACTACAGATTTCTCAAAGACAGTTTCCGCTGATACTGCCAAACTTTCCAAAAAGTTGGCTGGCAAGTTTATCGGGCTAAGCAAAAAGGCAGTAGTCGAGTTTGAAAGCAAAGAAGTTAAGAAAGACGAATGGACTGTGGGCTTTGGACTTTCTGATGCAGAAGGAGATGCGGCTACGGGTAGCTACACCTTTACAGTAAAAAACATCAACCGTAAGGCGAAGGCTGAACTCAACCAAGAATTTTTCGATAAAATCTTTGGTCCTGATCAAGTAAAATCCAAAAAGGAGTTTGAAGAAAAAGTAAAAGAAACGCTTCAGGGTAGTTACGACAAAGAATCTAAGGTCTTCACAGAAGAAGAGCTTAAGAAATTGATCGTTAACACCGCAAACCTATCTCTTCCTGATGCCTTCCTTAAAGAATGGTTGGTCAAGGCAAACGAAGGAAAAGTTACCGAATCTGAGATAGAAGCAGATTATCCAATCTATGCTAAGCAACTTTCTTGGTCTTTAATTTCCAACCAAGTGGCTAAAGATCATTCCATTCAGGCTGAGCATGCAGATGTGATCGAGAAAACAAAGGAAATGGTTCTTGAGCAATTTGCTTCTTCAGGATTAGGAGCACAATTGGAATCTAGCATGGACTTATTTGTAGACAACTACCTCAAGGGCAACGAGGGTCAAAATTACATGAATATGATGACCTCTGTGCAAAATGAGAAAGTGCTTGCCTTTATTCAAGAAAAGATAAAGATGACAGACAAAAATTTATCGATTGACGAATTCAAGGAACTTTTGGACAAGTAATCGAATTATGAACTATATTGAAAGTCCTTTTTTTAAGGACTTTTTTAGTTTTGTCTCCTAGAAAAACCAAAGACATGATCAACAAGGAAGAATTTAGAAAATACGCCATTCACAACCAAGGTGTTAGTGGTACGGCATTTGACCAATACACCACCCATATTGAAAATATGACCCGCTCAGTCATTGAGGAGCGTCCACAGAATTTTAGAGAAATCGATGTGTTTTCTCGATTAATCATGGATCGAATCATTTTTCTAGGGACTGGTGTAGATGACCATATTGCCAATATTATTGTGGCTCAGCTCCTCTTTTTAGAATCTGTAGACTCCAAAAAAGATGTACTCCTTTACATCAACAGCCCAGGTGGCTCTGTGACTGCTGGCCTAGGGATTTACGACACCATGCAATACATTGGTCCAGATGTGGCTACGATTTGTACGGGCATCGCTGCTTCGATGGGAGCCGTGCTTTTGGCAGGTGGCGCAAAGGACAAACGCTCTGCATTGAAGCATGCACGTGTGATGATCCACCAGCCCTCTGGCGGCATGCAAGGCCAATCTACGGATATGGAAATCTCTTTGAAGCTGATTCTAGCCATGCGCCAAGAGCTCTATCAAATCCTAGCCAACCATACTGGTAAATCTTTTGAAGAAATTGAAAAAGATTCAGACCGAGATTACTGGTTGAGAGCCCCCGAAGCAAAAGAATACGGCTTAATTGATGAGGTTCTCATTAAAAAAACAACCTAATGGCTCAACCCACTTGCTCCTTCTGCGGTAGAAATAAAAAGGACGTTGACTTGATGGTGTCGGGTATCTCAGCCCACATCTGTAACTTCTGCATTGAACAAGCCTTTGAAATTGTTGTTGAGGACAAGAAGAACAAGAAATTAAGTTCCAAAATTGCCTTAAAGCTCAAAAAACCAAAGGAACTCACCGAATACCTAGACCACTACGTGATTGGGCAAGAAGATGCCAAAAAAGTGCTTACCGTAGCAGTTTACAATCATTACAAGCGCTTGCAGCAAAAGCAAGAAGCCGATGAGGTAACGATTGAAAAATCAAACATCATCATGGTCGGTGACACGGGAACAGGCAAAACTTACCTAGCCAAAACGCTAGCAAAAATTCTAGAAGTTCCTTTTTGCATAGCAGATGCCACCGTACTCACGGAAGCAGGCTACGTAGGTGAAGATGTGGAAAGCATTCTAACTCGATTACTACAAGCAGCGGACTATAAGGTAGAGGAAGCTGAAAGAGGGATTGTCTACATTGACGAATTGGATAAAATTGCACGTAAATCTGATAATCCATCCATCACGCGTGATGTCAGTGGGGAAGGTGTGCAGCAAGCGCTTTTGAAGCTTTTAGAAGGCACAGTGGTCAATGTTCCCCCTCAAGGAGGTAGAAAGCATCCGGATCAAAAGATGATCGCTGTAAACACTGAAAATATCCTATTTATTTGTGGGGGTGCCTTCGACGGAATCGTTAGACACATCGGGAAGCGTCTCCATACCCAGCCCATGGGCTTCAGCTCTTCGGCTACAAGTATGACGGCGGATCGTGACAACTTACTTCAGTACGTCACTGCGCAAGACCTCAAAGCTTTTGGACTTATTCCTGAATTGATTGGTAGACTTCCTGTGCTCACGCATTTGGATCCCTTACATAAAGATACCCTCAAGCGTATCCTTACGGAACCCAAAAATGCACTAGTGAAGCAATATGCCAAACTGATGGCCATGGAGGGTGTTGCCTTAACCTTTGAGGAAGGGGCTTTGGATTTTATTGTAGATAAAGCGGTGGAATATAACCTAGGTGCTCGTGGACTTCGATCTATTTGTGAGGCCATCGTTACAGACGCCATGTACGACATCCCTTCCGATAGTAGTATCACCGATTTAAACATCGATGAAGCCTACGCAAGGTCAAAATTTGACACCTCCAAATTCAAACAATTACAGGTAGCTTAAATCTCAAACCCCGATTGCATCGGGGTTTATATTTTTTTTAGGAAGCTTCAACTCCCAGAATCAATTGAGCAATTTGCTGAGAAGCGGATTCCTCCCCTATTTTTGATCGAATTAGGGAATATCCTTCAAGAATCTCCTTTCGATAAGCCAAATCTGACAGCAAGCGATTTAGTTCCTCGCGAAGATTGATCGATGAAAAATCGTCTTGGATCAGCTCACGGACTACCTGATGATCTGCAATCAAGTTGGGTAAGGAAATATAAGGCACTCGGATCAGTCGCTTGGCAATCTGATAAGAAATCCAAGAAGCACGGTATACAACCACCTGAGGCACGTTAAAAAGGGCCGTTTCAAGAGTTGCTGTGCCAGAAGTCACCACCGAAGCAGTAGCATGGGAAAGTAGGTCGTAGGTCTGATTGTAAATCACCCGAATACCTTGCGCCAAAGCGAGTTCATACACAGAAGCTGGCAAGCTATCGACCCCAGCGACTACAAACTGTACCTGCGGAAATTCTTTGACCAGGGCAATCATCTTTGCCAACATACCCGTTACCTCTTGTGTTCTGCTGCCTGGAAGTAGCGCGACGATAGGCTGGAAGGACAATTCATTTTTCTGATAGAAAAAATCATGGCCCTTGAATTTTTTGATTTCATCCAACAGGGGATTGCCAACATAGGGGACATTCATCTCAAATTTTTCAAAAAAAGCAGGTTCAAAAGGCAGAATAGAATAGACCTTGTCTGTGCTTTCTTTGAGGGCATAGGCTCTATTTTGATTCCATGCCCAGACTTTTGGTGGAATATAGTAATGAACAGGAATCCCCAATTTCTTGGCGTAGGAAGCCACCTTCATGTTAAACCCACCAAAATCCACCAGAACGAGCGCATCTGGTCGATAGCTGATTAAGTCTTTCTTGATCCAGCGGAGGTACTTCAACACCTTTCGGAAGCCAAAAATCACTTCAATAAACCCCATCAAAGCCACATCCTGGTAGTCTAAGGCAAGCTCCACACCAGCTTCCTTGGAATAGCTCCCGCCCATTCCTCGAAATTGAATCTTGGTATCAAGCTCTTTCAGTGCAAGCACCAAATTGGAGGCATGCATATCGCCTGATCGTTCTCCGGAAATGATGTAGATTTTTTTCACTGCGCAAGCTATTGAACTAAAAATAAAAGTAGGCTATTCGGCCTACTTCCCAAAAACTTCTCCTGCAAATAACCTTATTCACCCATGTACTCCACAAAGTTCCGAGGCGTCTCGTAAAGCGTTAGTTTGTACAGCGCTCCTGTAGGAGCAATCTCTTTTACTGCAGGTGCCAAAATCTTCCAGAACTCCATGACGAGCACTTCGCAGCTTGCCAATTTCCCGGCCATAAAGTCCACGTCAAGGTTTAGGTTTTTATGGTCTACCCGGTCAATCACCTGCTTGCGCACCACCTCACTAAGCGACTTAAGGTCTACAACAAAGCCCGTTTCAGGATCAGGAATCCCCCGTACGGTCACGATCAATTCAAAATTATGGCCATGCCAATTGACATTGGCACAAGGACCGAAAACGGCAAAGTTCTTTTCTTCAGACCAGTTGGGATTCCAAAGCTTGTGTGCGGCGTTAAAATGTTCCTTTCGGGAAACGTAAATCATGTCATGAGTGGACTAAGGTACAAAAGTAAAAAAAATAGGTGATTATCCACAATGATGCCGATTACTGAATATACCAGTTAATGACCGCTGATGATCAGATTGTAACGATCCCGTACGCCGCGGCGCACGGGAAAGGTACCTTCGGACCTAGCCTAGTTGATTAAATGAATTACGGCACCAGAACTCCGTAGGAGTGACCGAATTCATAACCCCTGGTTTCAACCAGAGGAAAAAATCAGCGTGTTTTTTTCTATTGGATCAGCGTAAAAAAAAACTTACCGCAGATTCTTTGGAAAAACTACGCAGATTGATTCATACATAATATCCACAATCATAGTTTCACCCCATCGGGGTTCACCAACTTATCCATTATCACTACCCCCGGCTGCACCGGGGGTTATAATTGCAACGATCTCGTACGCCGCGGCGCACGGGACAGGTGCCTTCTGATCTAGCCTAGTTGATAAAATGAATTGCGGCGCCAGAACTCCGTAGGAGTGATCGAATTCACAACCCCTGGTTTCAACCAGGGAAAAAAAAGTCTCCCAAGGCAATCTAATCTTGGGAGACTTTTGATAAACCTTTGTTCTGGTTAGTTCTGGTTCATGTGACGAATCAAGGACTGTAGGTCTCCTGATTTTTTAAAATCGATCCGTTCCGATTTGATAAAGGCCGTGGCTTTAGCTAGGTCAGCTCCAAAGATCTGCTGGAGGTCCTTTTCTTTATTTTTCATCAACATCACTTTCTCATTCACTACCACAAAAAACTCTTCTTGATCTTGGAAAACTTTGGAGGCCTGCGCTCCATAGGTCGCCGAAGGATCGTCAGTCATGGTCTTGTACCCATGATAGAGCAAGGTGTAGCTCCCCTTTTCCATAATCTTTAGAAAGCGCTTCGATTTAAGGGTCGGTACCACGTAAGCGCTAGTGTACTCGCTTCCACCCGCTTCTGGAGGGTAGGAAAATCCAGTCACCTTTTCTGGGGTATAGGCAAAAAGCCCCCCTTCCAATTTATACTCCAAGGTATTGCTATAGGCGTTTAAGGCAATGGACAATCCTTCTACTTTTTGCCCCGTGGCAAGGTAAATGATGCCTTTCTTAAACTCGTCAAAATAGGCCGAGCCTTTGACACCAGCGAAAGGGTTGGCTGTAATCGGCATACCTGTTCCATTGTCACGAAGTAAGGTCATCTGTGCAAAGGAACTCATCGGGAGCAAAGACCCGAGAAATAGGGAAAGTGCGAGAATTTTTTTCATGCTTGAAAGTAAAAAAAAAGGCCGGATAAATCCGGCCTTTTTAGAAAAAAAAATAATCGTCTAACTCGAAGATTATCGAGTGATTCGAATTTGAACCTTGTTGTAGTTGGCACTATTACCTACCTCATCGTTACCTACTAACTGAAGTAACAAGTCAACAGATCCACCAAGTTTACCCGTATTCAATACGTTTACGGTCAAGGTTCCAAAGCTGGAACCTGCAGGGATAGTCAAGGTGCCTGGAGCCACGTAATCTCTACCCGCCGCTGCAGTAGTACCTTCAGTCACTACCGAGTAGGTAATGATTTCGTCAGATGGTCTGTGCTTTCCAACTAGGTTGACACGTAGATTCACTGTTCCAACGGTATTGGCTACCGTGATTCGAGGATAAACTTGACCAGCTACTGGAGTAGTGACCACTGCATCCTGAAATTCAACTACAAGACCTTCCCACACGGGGTAGTTCTGCTCAATGCAAGAGGAGAATCCAAGTACCAAGGCCAGCGTCAATAAAGAAAATAACTTTTTCATAATTTCTGATTTTAGTAGCCTTTGTTTTGTTTAATGTTTGGATTACCATCCACTTCACGCTGTGGGATTGGAGGCAAGATCTTGAAGTCATCGAACGCTAGGTTCACCGCTGGAGTTATCTTCACAATGGCTCTTCCATAACGCTTCAAGTCAAAGAAACGGTGTCCTTCACCAACAAACTCTTTTAATCTTTCCAAAAGAATCTCTTCCAAAAGTGCGTTACCAGACAAGGTCACTGCAGGCAAACCTCTCAATGCTTTGAAAGCATTTAATTCGGTAAGCGCATCACTTTCATTCTTCAATTGGTAGTTTGCTTCAGCACGGTTCAAGTGCATTTCAGACTTGCGAATCACCGGAACGTTGTCCGCATAAGCGAAACCAGACTTAGACATAAACTTGGTGTTCTCAATTTGACGACCAGCACCTCTTACTGTGTTACCGGTAGTAAACAATAGGGCTCTTACATCTGCATTCCGAGTCACATCCCAGTTGTTGTTGTCAGTTGCTGGAGTTCCAATTTGCAATTGAGTCAAACCAAATAAAGCACGAACGCTTGCATTCGGAATGAAGTCACCCCAACCCCCTTGGGAGTTTTTGTTGGTGAGGTTCAAAAGCGCAGTGTAGGTAGACTGTAGCGATTCGTTTACCCCAATGGACTCTTCTGCCAAGGCAAAACGTACCTCAAACATAGACTCTGGGTTCACAGGAGCTCTCCAACCGTTCACGTAAGCTGATCCTGAAAGGACAGTACCTACGCTGCTCGCCAAAGCAAGGCCAGACTCGCTTACTACCTTTGCCCAATCACCTCTGTAAAGTGCTACACGAGAAAGCAAAGCCGAAGCAGCAGGACCAGAACCATATTGAACACCTCTACCGGCACCCAACAATCTCTTAGCATCTTCCAAATCCTTGTAGATCTGAGCATATACCTCGTTGATTGTTGATCTTGGAGTTTGGCGGCTCAAGGCAACACCAGAAGAAATTACTCCCTCGGTTACTACCGGAATACCTCCTTGACCGATTACACCTGGCTCATAAATTGCCGTTGGCATGTACGAGTAGACTTTTACCAAATCAAAGTAGTACAAGCCTCTTAGGAACTTGGCTTCGCCTTCCCAACGGGCAATCTGGGCTGCAGATGCACCTTCCACTTTGCTGATTCCATCCAAAATAAGGTTGGCCTCGTTGATTGCAAAGTAGGCAGTCTGCCAGGTACCGAAGTGTGATCCGGGCTGGTTGTTGTTTTCTCCAATCAAACGACCTGAGTTGGAGGTAGTTTGTCCAACGTCGGCCAAGGCATCTCCTACGGCAAATAGGTCACGCCCGTATAGTCTTGCAGATCTCAATTTGGCATATACCGAGTTGAGGGCTGCATTCATTGCATCAGGAGTACTCAAGGCACCATCGGCATCAATGGACTGTCTTGGATCTACCTGAAGCAAGCTATCGCAAGAACTTACCAGCAAAGTGCCTGTAAGTGCGAGAGATAAGAAAGCTTTATTGATTAATTTCATAGTTTTTTTCCTTTTGGTGATTAGAATCCGATTTGTACACCTAGGGTATAAGACTTGGTCAAAGGAATTTGACCTGTACCCCCTCCTGTAAATTCTGGATCATAGCCCGGATAATCGGTGTATGTCCACAAGTTCACTCCTTGCGCGTAAATACGTGCACGAGTAAGTCCAATTCTGCTTACCAAGCTAGGCTTGAAGCTGTAAGCTAAGGTAAACTGAGAAAGACGGATGAAGTCGTACCTCAATAGGGACGCAGTACCTGAGTTTCTACCGACACTCCTTACTTCGTTACCACCGTTAGTCGTTAGGTTTCTTGGGATATCCGTAATCTGACCAGGAGTCTTCCAAGATCTATCATTTACTTCACGAAGTGCATTCAAAGTCAAACGCGTACCGTTTTCTCTCAAGAAGCCATACTGACCGTCACCACCAACTCCACCGTACTCGTAAGTAAAGAAGGTAGTCAGCTCAAATCCTTTATAGGAGAAGTTATTATTCAAACCTCCAAACACCGTACCTAAGCTTGATCCTTGGTATTTTCTATCTGCTGCAAGCGGTAGGTAGGTAATGTTGCCATTAATGTCTAACCACATTGGACGACCGGTAGCAGGGTTTACTCCTACATACTCTTGAGAGAATACTGAACCTTCGCCTGATCTACCTACTGGCTGACCTACTGCAATTCCTGGGTTAGCTGGAAGGAACTTCAATCCACTATATAAGCTCAGGATTTGGTTGTCAATTTTAGTGATGTTGAAGCTGGAATTCCAACGGAAACCACCTTTATCAACGTTCACGGTAGACAATTCAAATTCAAGACCTCTGTTTTGAAGCTCACCTACGTTGTTGGAGATACCTCCAAAACCGTTAATCCAAAGGATAGGCTGGCTCAAAAGCAAGTCCTTGGTTCTTCTATCAAAGGCATCCACGGAACCGGTGATTCTGTTTTCGAAGAAACCGAAATCCAAACCAAGGTTTAGTGTATTGTTAGTTTCCCAGCTTAGGCCTAGGTTGGCCAAAGAAGAAGGCACGATACCTGCACTACCTGAGTAGTTTCCACCACCGCCGTATAGGCCTCTGGCGTCAAAGTTTCCGATTTGATCGTTACCAGTCAAACCGTAAGAAGCTCTAAACTTCATTTCAGAAACGGTGCTGGAGTTCTTCAAGAATTCCTCTTCTACCAAGCTCCATCCTACACGGACGGAAGGGAATAGACCGTATTGGTTTTCGGTACCGAATCGCGAAGATCCATCGTAACGTGCGGTTAAAGTAACCAAATACTTCTTCTTGAAGTCATAGTTTACAGAGGAAAAAGCGGATGCTCTTCTGTAACCAGTCCAGAAACCAGATACGGATTCTGGCGTAGCTGCAGATTGTATGGTTCTAAACTGGAAGGTTGGGAAGCCAATACCTGCACCAGAGATTCCTTCTCTTGTTTCAGATAGGTATTCTACACCTGCTATGGCAGACATGTTGTGTACGCCATTGAAAGTTTTGTTCCAGTTTAAGGTTTGGGTCGTAATGAAACGAGTTCTCCAGTCAGACTGTACAGAGCTTCTACCAATTACACCTGCTCCATCTGGAGTACGTGGATCGCGGTAGTTATCACCCTGAAGTAGACGGTAGTCCAAACCAAATAAAGAACGGAAAGTAAGATTTTTAGCAATCTTGTAGTTGGTGATCAAGTTACCTACAACCGTATTGGTACGCTGAAGACCTGAATTATAGGAGTTTACCAACACTACGTTTTGACCCAAAACGCCGGCAATCGCCGTGTTAAAGGTGCCGTCTTCGTTGTAGATGGCATTATGTGGCAATACTGCTGATGCAGAGAACGCTGGGTTACCCAAGAAGGCACCATCGACTGCAAAAGGTACGTTTTGCTGGAAAGTAGATAAGTTGATGTTCGTCTCGATGCTCAAGCGTTTGGTAGCTTGGTGTGTCAAGGCCAAACGTACTGTTCCTCTTTTAAAGTCAACAGGTCGGAAAGAAGCTTCTTGGTAGTTGTAAGATCCAGAAAGGAAGAAGGTTGTTTTGTCGTCTCCACCAGAAACTGACATTTCGTAATTTTGGAGTCTACCTGCGCCCATTACTTCACGCTGCCAGTCGTAGGTTGGCAAAGCCAAACCAAGCGCATCTAAAGCAGGTCTTGTAAGGGTGGTCCAGTTGGATGGAAGACGACCCATGTTGCTCAAAGCATTTGCTTCAGGGTTTGCGACACCAGAATTGATAAATGCATCTCTTCTCATGCCATACCACTCAGCACCTCCAAGTATATCCAAAAACTTCATCGGCTGAGTTTCTCCAGAGAAGGCGTTGAATTCAAATTTCGCTTTTCCTTGCTTACCTTTTTTGGTGGTGATGATCACAACACCGTTAGCAGCCTGAGAACCGTAGATTGCAGCAGATGCTGCATCTTTCAAGATCTCCATAGACTCAATGTCATTCGGGTTCAAGAAGGCAAGTGGGTTAGACTGGGTAAATGATGCGTTGGACTGGTTGTTCAACTGCACACCATCTACAATAAATAGCGGTTCGTTACCTGCGTTTACAGAGCCTACACCACGAATACGGATGTTTACCGCACCACCTGGGAGACCGTTAGAAGATCTAACCTGTACACCTGCCGCACGTCCTTGTAAGGCACGGTCGAAAGATTGCAAAGGAAGGTTTTGGATCGCATCACCTTTTACGGAAGAAACCGCACCGGTCACTTCTCGCTTCGGCTGCGTGCCATATCCTGTTACAATCACCTCACTCAAGGCGGTCACATCCGACTCCAAAGCCACATTGATGGTGGATCTGTTTCCAATGTTCACCTCTTGAGAAGTTAGTCCCACAAATGTGAAGACCAATACATTGCTTCCGGAAGGGACATTAATTGAATACTTACCATCAATGTCTGTGGCAGTACCAATTGTAGTTCCCTTTACCAGAACTGTTGCACCTGGTACGCCCAAACCATCTTCTGTGGAAGTGACGGTACCGGTGATCACACGGCCTTGCGAAAATGCGACTGCATTTACCAAAAACAGCATGAGTCCTAGAAGTAAAATTTTCCTCATATCGGTTAATTTTTAGATTTATAAACTCAATAATATCCCGAAAAACGGAATAACTCAAATTCATGACACCAAAAAAGAGGGAAAAGTTTAAACCTTTGATTAGCTTAAAATTGGTTATTTATAAGAATTCCAAATATAATGTTGTTTAGAGCGCATTAGAAAACACAAACACCTCATTATTTGGATTTTCTTAATGTTAACAAAAGTTAATTTTTTGAATTTTTTTTTAACAATTTGGAAAAAATAAAGGATGAGCGGATAAAAAAATTACAATTTCGGTAGCACCTTCCATTTTTGTCTTTTTTTTCGCTTAACACTTGAAGTGGGCTCGAGGTCAGCTTAGCAGTGTTCTAGAGACTTTAATTCAAAAATGAAATTTGAAAAAATTGGAGATTATATAGATTAATTTTATATTAATATTCTAATCATAGATTTTCTGATTATCCGCTTTTTCACCACAAACCAGAGAAAAAAAGGTTTGATGTTCAGTTAGGTGAGCTGTGGACCGTTGACCGTGGTCAGTCAACGATTATCCGCAGTTTTAAATAGTTGAACTGAGCTACTGGTATGATTGCGGATAATCATAATAGATTTTATAAAATTTTCATCTATTTACTGAACAGACACCGTAATTCTGCGATTTAGTGCTTGATTGGACGGACTGCTATTGGGAACCATCGGCTCCCGAAACCCCTTTCCAACTACTTTTATCCGATCTGACTTGATCCCTGCTCTTAGAAGGTAGTTATGAACACTTTGTGCTCGTTGTAAACTAAGTTTTAAGTTATACTCATCCGAACCCAGATTATCAGTATGCCCAGTGATCAGGATAGCTACTTTAGGATTGTCTTTTAAAAAGCGATCGAGGCGGCGGAGCGAACTCAAGGATTCCTGCTTCAGTTCAAAACTGTCAAAACCAAAAAATACATTTTCAAATACAAATTCTTCTCCTGAGGCAATAGGAATCAATTCCACTTTCAAATCTTTTACATTTTTAATGGAATCTCGACCCACATTGTAAATCTTAGGCAAGAAGCCTTTTTTCTCGACATAGAGCCCTGCAGCATCTTCCCCGGGATACAACATCAAAAAGGAACCATCTGCTCCGCTGGATTGAAACTGATATCTAGTACTGTCATTGGACAAGGACACTAAGGAAAGACTTGCCGAAATTGGCTCCCCTGTTTTGGAATGAACCACCTGCCCACCCGTAACCGTCAAGTTTTCGCCAATTTCAATTTCTTTGGGGAACTTAAATCGGTATAGGTAAGCCCTGTCATTTTGGCCATTCCCCATCGTCAATTCCGAATAGTATGCGTAATCTTTTTGAGCGGTAATAAACAGCGCTACTTGATCTGAATGATCATTGATAGGAAGCCCTAAGTTTTCCGGCTCCTGAAATCCCCCTTTTGAAATGCGCGACAAAAAAATGTCCATTCCCCCCAAACCTAAGTGTCCATCGGAAGCAAAAAATAAGGTTTCATTGTTGAAAAATAAGAAAGGAGAAATTTCATCTTTTGGGGTGTTGATTGGCGCACCCATGTTTTTTGATTCAGACCAAGTGCCATCGGCTTTTCGAGACGCGTACCAAATGTCGTTACCTCCAAAACCTCCCCTTCTATCTGAAGAAAAAAACAACATGCGACCATCCGCAGAAAGTGAAGGCTGAGAATCCCAGGAAGAAGAATTGATTTTAGTACCCATATTCTTGGGCGCTTGCCATTCTCCCCCTACTTTTTCCGCACTATACAAGTCACAGCTCCCCTGGCTATCTGGGGAATCGCAGGAGGTAAAAATCAAGAAATTGCCGTCCGCAGTCACCGAGCAGGTTCCTTCGTTGTAAGAAGAATTGATTTGGGTAGAAACACTTTGAGGAGCAGTCCAGGTTTTTGTGGATTCTGACTGAGAAATGTAGATGTCCTCCTTGTCAAGAGCTGTAGTCCCTCCTCTTCTGGTAAAGAACAACTGTTTTCCATCCGCCGTCAACACTGGGAAATATTGCAAAGCAAAGCCATTCAGTGGGGAAGGCAGTATCTCCTTTTCAATGTTTAGGATTAGTGGTAGCTGCTTCCGTACAAAATCGACTTTCGCCATCATTTCTAGGAAATATGTTCCGTTTTTAAATCCTTGGGTTGCCCCCTGCTCCACAGATTGGAATTCTTTGGAAGCCTCCTCAAATCGACCTTGCTTCAAATAAATACTGGTGAGCAGCCAGGCAAAATCGACTGCATACTGTTTTTTTACAGGCAGGACTGCTGATTTGCCTTTATTGATGAGGGCCTCCGCTTCGGTCAGCTTTCCTTGTGTAATAAGTAGTTGAGTTCCCTTTTGGTAGGCTTCAAAAAAAGTTGTTGAACGTTCCCAAGCGGCCTGAAACTTCTGCAAGGCCTCGGGATACCGTTTGAGGTAAAGTAAATTCTCCCCCTCTTGAAAAAATTTAATCGCCCTGCCATCCGTCACTGAATAGGTCTGTGCCTCGGCTGAAAAAGCCAATAACATCAGAAAAAAGACCAGAGCGAGTTTAGACATGGACTTAAGGGATATCCATAAATTTATGTGTTTGTAACGAAATTTTCCAGTTTGGGTTGCTTTTTATAAAGTCGATCAACTCAGGAAGGCGCTCAGAGGCCTTGCTCCACTCGGGCTGCAGTCGAAGTTCACAGCCCAAACCTACTTGCATAGCATGCTCTTTAGCAAAGGCTATGTCACTGGAATGGTACACGACCACCTTGAGTTCACTGGCCACTTCATAAATGGAGGGATGAGGCTTTTTGAATTTCTTAGGAGAAAAACACACCCAATCAAAATCCCCGGAAAATGGATGAGCACCGGATGTTTCCAAGTGTGTACTGAATCCCTTGGACTTCAATAGATTAGTCAATGGCCCTAAATCATACAACAAGGGTTCCCCGCCGGTAATTACTACCAGCCTGCCTGGATAAGAAAGGGCATCATCTACTAGTTGCTCGATGGCCAGGATCGGCCACTTACCCGCCTCCCAACTTTCCTTTACATCACACCAAACGCAACCGACATCGCAGCCCCCTAGCCGTATGAAATAGGCTGCATGGCCAGAAAATCGTCCTTCTCCTTGGATGGTGTAAAAGGCTTCCATGAGTGGAAGCTGTAACCCTGAGGCTACCAATTGTTGTGTTGTCATTTGAATTTTTGGTAAAGCGGGTGATTCGACCGCTAGTAGAATGGCAAAGGTAAGCGATAAGATTGAAAGAAAAAGTACAAAGTACCAAGTACAAGGTACGAAGTACGAGGTACGAAATCGTCAGGACCTCATGATTCTTTTTTCGAAATAGATCTTTTACAAGTCCTTGCGCATGACGATTCGGTAATCCTCCACTCCTCCTTTGGGATGAAGATCCACGATCTTAAATCCGCGCTTTACCCCAAACTGAATCATCCCAGGAAAGCGGTTGCGTGTCTTGAAAAATACGGCGGTAAATCCCTGTGCTTTGGCCCATCGTTCCTGCTCCTCCGCCAAGGAAGTTGCAATTCCTTTTCCACGAAACTCAGGTCTCACGCCTCCCATCCAGGAATAAAAAGTATCCGGCTTGTCACTTTGATAGCCCACTTTGAAACTTAAAAGCTCTCCCTCCTTTTCTGCTACCAACCCTAAATGAAGGCGATGCTTCAGCCGCTATGCGTAAAAATCCAAGGAAGCTTTTCCCGGAAACTCCGGAATCCGTTCGTGAACCCAAAGCAGCTCCGCAAGGCTGGCTTCGCGGAGCTGAAAAGGGAGATTCGTTTCCAT
The DNA here is from genome assembly GCA_040403475.1 of Algoriphagus sp. Taxonomy (GTDB): domain Bacteria; phylum Bacteroidota; class Bacteroidia; order Cytophagales; family Cyclobacteriaceae; genus Algoriphagus. Next base: position 25,474 of record JBBAKO010000010.1, read on the forward strand.
GGAAAAAAAATAAAAGGAGCTGTAGGAAACGGCCTAGTCTTTTTTGATCGTCGGGTAAGTTACCCCCAACTGCTCCAAATAAGATCCATACTTCGTTTCGTCGTAGTAAAACTTCTCCAATTCAGGACGGAAACGGTTCATGATGTCTCGGTTCAAATAAATCGGTGGTGCATCTTCCTTGGTAATCATGGGCTTGTAAGTCTCCTCCTTGGTTTGCACATTCTTGAAATAATCCCAAGCCTGAGTCACCAATTCGGGCTGCAGTAGAAAATCCAAAATAGTCATTGCCTCCGCCTTTGCACCAGCAGTCACGCCCTTGTGTGCAATTGGGGTAGCCATAGCAATCGCATTGCTCCAGTGGTGACCAGGAAGCCCTGGGATATTGGAAGGAAAGCGCAGAGTCACAGTTGGCACCACCCAAGATACATCTCCGATGTCGTCCGATCCGCCAGATACCGGTTCTTTCAGCGGCACACCCAGTTCGTCCAAGGTGGTGGCTAGCCCCTCTTCCTTGGCACCAAGCTCACGTTGTACTGCCTTAGCCAAGCTAAGGTCCTGCTCATCCCAGTTAGGAAGACCTACCTTTTGAATATTTTGGTACATCTTTTCTGCAATCACCTTATTGAAATGCCTTGGCCAAGCGGTACCTAATACTTTGGAGGTCATCTTGGTCCCGGTCATCAAAGCTGCTCCCTTTGCGATGTCGTTGGCTTGGGCATACATGTCCATGATACCAGTATAGTTGACGTCTCGGAAATAGTACCAGATGGAGGCCTGCGAAGGCACCACATTGGGCTGATCTCCCCCGTCAGTGATGATGGAATGGGATCGCTTCAAAGGATGTAAATGTTCTCTTTTGTAATTCCAACCGATGTTCATCAGTTCCGTGGCATCGGCAGCACTTTTACCTCTCCAAGGGGCTCCTGCGGAATGCGCTGCATCGCCAGCAAAGGTGTATTCTACCGAAATCAAACCTGTACCTGTTGCCTGTCCCCAACTCACGCCAAGGTTATTGGCCACGTGGGTAAAAATACACAGGTCTACGTCGTCAAACTTGCCGTCACGGGCAAACCAGGCCTTGGCTGCCACCAGCTCCTCGGCGATGCCTGGCCAAAGAATGAGCGTGCCACCAATCTGCTCCCGCTCCATGATTTGCTTTACCGCAAGTGCTACAGTGATATTGAGTGGAATTCCTGCATTGTGTCCTTCCCCGTGTCCAGGAGCACCTTCAACCATGGGTTTGTGAAATGCCACACCTGGATATTGAGAAGCCTTGGGGATATTGTCTACGTCAGAGCCTAGGGCAATTACGGGACCTGGTCCATTGGACCAAGTTGCAAACCAAGCAGTAGGAATGCCCGAAATACCTCTTTCAATCTTAAATCCTTGCTTTTCCAAAATCCCGGTCAAATACTTGGAGGATTCTACTTCCTGAAAGCCCAGCTCGGCAAAACTGAAGACCTTGTCTACCATCACCTGGCTTTGCTTGTGGTTGGCCTGTACGATCTGGCTCACCTCTGCTTTCAAGGCATCGATCTGCTTGGCCGTGTATTTTTTCTGAGACAAAGCCGAAAAGCAGATGCCTGCGGCAAGAAGAAGCGTGAATGAGAGTTTATATAGCATGAGAGAGGAGTTTAGAAAGAGAAACGTACAAAAAATTAACCCCTTAGGCAAAAAAAAATGACCAGTGGCAAAGGCCGGATTTGACCCGAAGTAGAAAATTGACTACCAAAGCCCTAGTATTTTTCTATTTTTGCAGTCAACAAGTCAAAAAGCAACCAATTATCCAACCATGGCGGAGTACAACTTTAGGGAGATCGAACAAAAATGGCAACAGAAGTGGAGTCAACAGGGCACGTTTACCGCTGAAATAGACCCCAAGCGCCCCAAGTTTTATTCCTTGGACATGTTTCCCTACCCCTCGGGAGCAGGCCTTCACGTAGGGCATCCCTTAGGCTATATTGCCTCTGACATTGTCTCTCGATTTAAACAATTGAAAGGCTTCAATGTCCTCCACCCGATGGGTTACGATTCTTTTGGCTTGCCGGCAGAGCAGTATGCCATCCAAACCGGGCAGCACCCTGCCGTAACGACTGAACAAAACATCACGCGATACACCGAGCAACTCAAAAATATTGGTTTTGCCTACGACTGGAATAGGGAGGTGCGCACCTCGGATTCTACCTATTACAAGTGGACGCAGTGGATTTTTATGCAACTTTTTAATAGCTACTACGACCTACAGGCCGACAAGGCTCTCTCCATCGCCTCCTTGGTGGCCCTCTTCGAAAAAGAGGGCAATGCTGGGGTAAAAGCCGTTTGTGACGAAGACACCCCTGCCTTCACTTCTGCACAGTGGAAAGCCTTTTCAACGAATGAGCAGCAGCAATACTTATTGCATTACCGATTGACCTTCCTGGCAGAGACCACCGTCAACTGGTGTGGCGCCTTGGGTACCGTACTCTCCAATGACGAGGTAAAGGACGGTTTTTCGGAGCGGGGTGGACATCCCGTGGAGCGGAAGAAAATGATGCAGTGGTCCATGCGAATCACCGCCTATGCCGACCGCTTGCTCAAGGGGCTGGATCAATTGGCTTGGTCTGAGCCCATCAAAGAAATGCAGCGCAACTGGATTGGCAAATCCATTGGCGCAGAGGTAGTATTTGCCGTGAAAGGCTCCAATCAAAAAATTCAAGTGTTCACCACCCGTGTGGACACCATTTACGGAGTGACTTACTTGGCCTTGGCTCCAGAGTCAGACTTAGCCGCCGAGCTGATCACAGATGCCCAGCGAGCCACAGCCGAAGCCTACATTCAGCAAGCAAAAAATCGTTCCGAGCGCGATCGCATGAGCGATGTCAAAACCATTTCGGGTGCGTTTACAGGCTCCTATGCCATCAATCCATTTAACGGGGAAGAAATTCCAGTTTGGATAGCAGACTATGTACTTGCCGGTTACGGAACAGGCGCAGTGATGGCCGTTCCTGCGCATGACGAACGGGATTACAATTTTGCAAGGCATTTTGGATTGGAAATCCGCCAGGTGATTGAAGGATCTATGGAAAATGGCTCCTTCCCTGGAAAAAGAGGGATTGTCATCAACTCGGGCAATCTAACAGGCTTGACCATGAAGGAAGCGATGACCCAATGCATCGCCTTTTTGGAAGAGCAGGGTATCGGTAGAGGAAAAGTGCAGTACCGCATGCGGGATGCCATCTTTACCAGACAGCGCTATTGGGGTGAGCCGCTTCCAGTCTATTTTAAGGACGGACTCCCCTACCTCATCGCAGAAAAAGACCTACCCCTGGTACTCCCAGAGGTAGATAAGTACTTGCCCACAGAAGATGGCGAGCCTCCACTAGGAAGAGCCAAGGACTGGACTTACACCACTGAAACGGGCAGCTACCCCTTGGAACTGTCGACCATGCCGGGTTGGGCAGGATCAAGCTGGTATTTTTTCCGCTACATGGATCCAAGCAATACCAACTCTTTTGCAGATAGAGACAAAACGGACTATTGGGGAGCTGTAGATCTCTACATCGGTGGATCGGAACATGCCACAGGGCACCTGCTGTATTCTCGATTTTGGACCAAGTTCCTCTATGACATAAGAGCAGTCGCCATCGATGAGCCCTTCCAGAAAATGATCAACCAAGGCATGATCCAAGGTCGATCCAACTTTGTGTACCGAATCAAAGGGAGCAATACCTTCGTTTCGCTTGGGTTGAAAGATAACCACGACACCTCAGCCGTGCATGTGGATGTAAACATCGTGAACAACGACCAGTTGAACCTGGAGAAATTCAAGGCTTGGAGACCTGATCTAGCCAACGCGGAATTTATTCTGGAAGATGGCAAGTACCATTGTGGGGCAGAAGTAGAAAAAATGTCCAAGTCCAAGTACAATGTGGTCAACCCAGACGACATCATCGAGCGCTATGGGGCAGATACGCTCCGCTTGTACGAAATGTTTTTGGGACCCTTGGAGCAGTTTAAGCCTTGGAATACCAATGGCATTGATGGGGTGTACAAATTCTTACGAAAGTTGTGGAACCTCTACCATCCACAGAACGGCGCCTTTGCGATTAGTGAGGCTCCTGCCACCAAAGAAGAACTGAAAGCCCTACACAAGGCCATCAAAAAGATGGAAGAGGATATGGCCAACTTCTCCTTCAACACCTCCGTGTCCAGCTTCATGATCTGTGTGAATGAGTTGACTTCCTTGGCTTGCAACAAGCGGGAAGTATTGGAGCCATTGGCTATTTTGGTTTCCCCTTACGCACCCCACATTGCTGAGGAACTCTGGGCGCTACTTGGCCATGGGGAATCGATCACCAAAGCCAGGTTCCCTGAATTCCAGGAGGCACATTTGGTAGAAAGCAATTTTGAATATCCTGTGATGATCAACGGAAAGTTGCGGGCCAAGTTGGATCTTCCGCTTACCCTGACTGTTCCCGAGATTGAGAAGGCAGCCCTCGCGGATGCACAGGTGCAAAAATGGCTGGAAGGCAAAGCCCCTAAAAAGGTGATTATCGTGCCTGGCAAAATTGTGAATTTGGTCGTTTAACCAGCAGTGAACTAAGCAAAGAGCGGGGAAATCCCGCTCTTTTTTTTGTAACTTTCTCATTCAATACCCTACTAGCCCATGATTTTGTATTTGTTTCCAGTACGAACCTCCTTTATTGAACGTGACTTGGAAATGATCCGTCCTGTGGCCAAGATTGTACCGCTGGAATTTACCCAGACCCCTTGGAAACTCCCGTTGTACTTGGTGCTCCAATTTTTTCAATTGCTCTGGTACCTCCCAAAAACGAGTCAATACCTCTGTTTCTTTGGAGGCTACCACACTGTGCTGCCAGTAATTTTCGGAACCATTTTTGGCAAAAAATGCACCATCCAAGCAGGAGGAACCGACTGCATCAACATGCCAGAGATTGGCTACGGCAACTTTCGGAAAAATCTACTTGCATGGGCTACTGCCTACTCCTTTACCCATTGCAGTTTGATCTTGCCCGTTGCTGAGGCCTTGGTCAGCCAGCACTACAACTATGACCAACGGATCAGCCCAAAGCAGGGGCTTCTGCAACTGATTCCCGGTTTGAAAACCCCCATTCGAGTTATCCCAAATGGATTTGATGTGGATTTTTGGAAGGACTTGGGATTGGAGCGGGTGAAGCACAGCTTTATTTCTGTGGCTACGAGTACCTCCACCCCTGCCCGAGCACGGGTCAAGGGATACGACTTGATTGAAGAATTGGCTGCCAGTAATCCGGAGTGGAGCTTTACCTTGGCGGGAGACTCCAACTACAACCCCCAATCAACCAATATCCAGGTATTGGGAAAAGAGACCGCAGCATCCTTGGTGCAGCGCTACAATACCCATGAATTTTACCTGCAGCTTTCCAGTTCGGAGGGCTTTCCCAATGCCTTGGGTGAGGCCATGGCCTGTGGCTGCGTACCCATCGGATCGGCGGTAGGTGCCATTCCAGAAATTATTGGAGATACCGGTTTGCTACTCAAACGGAAAGAGCTGGGCACCTTGCAAACACTAATTCAAGATTGGATGGCTGGAAAAACTCAGCTAACCTCTCCTCGAGCGCATATCGAGCGCTATTTCACTTATTCCCATCGCCGGCATTTGTTGCTTCAAGCACTTTCGTTGAAGGAATAGGTAGTTGGATTCCTAAAAAAACAGCGGAGATATTCCCTTCTCCGCTGCATTTAGGACAGCTCCCTCAATTAAAGGTAAACCGAAGTACTGGAGTAAATTCAAGACTCTCGATAGGCTCTAAATACCCCTCCGTATAGGAGAGACGCGTGCGTAGGCCAACTTGAAAGTTTTCGCGAAGGGAATGGTAGTATTCTAGCCCCACAAAAACGCCAAAATCTGAATTTACAGCATCATCATATAGTAGAACTACGGTTCGATCTGGATTTCTCGAATTAATTGAGACGAAAGGATCCCTGTGACGTAGGTAATATAGACCGGCCGAACCAATCAACTTGTCTTCGATAAAATGCCGTTTGAATACCAAATAATGGAAGTTTTTCACCTTTCTGATACGGTAATCTTCAAAAACAATCAAGGCATTTGGTGACTGTTTGACCTCTGTGTAGTCCTCCGAATTCACTTGCTTTGAAAACCCAAATCCAAACTCATTTTTTCCAGCAGGTCTATACAGGTACTCAAAGCCAAATGCCTCCCCCCAACTTTTCATCTCAAAGTAAAAATCTCTTGGTATAGGATCGTAAGAACGGAAATCATTAGAAAGCCCGTAAGAAAAATTGAGGTTAGATCGTGACAAAATGGAATCAAGCTTTTGAGCCATCGCATTGGGAAAGGATAGGAAAAATAGGAGCGCCAACCAGGTTGCATTTTTCATAGGAATAGAATTTAAGTTTTAAAAAAAGAAGTGAAACGGACTTAGCCAGGAATGTCCGTAAAGCGGTGTTCAAAATAAAAATGTAAAGGACCCACACTTTTCACATTGAAGTCGATTCCATTACGGGTACGGACACCAAAATCGGTAGCTCCAATTATGTAAGCCAATACCGATGGCCGTGACAATTCAGAATTGGTTCGAAAAAGAGAATTTTCTAATTCAGCTTCAACTACAACCGAAGAAGTGAACTCCGCAGTTGGCTTTTGATTTACAAAATCATAGCCCACCTTAGCATTGGCAGTCCCCTTGGCTTTTCCATGCCTCCTCAGCTCAGTGAAAAGAAGAAGCTGCTGGCTATTTTCGGATAGGTCCCAATCTGGATCAAATTGAATATTGACCGTTTTCCATCTCTTTGACTCGATATCGTCCTTAGAAAATGTAATGACATCGTATCGGAAGGTCTCCCCTTCAGCAGTTGCGCTTGTCGTTCCATTGAAACTGACCTTTACCTTGCTTGAACCTCTAAAAAGCCTCACTTTAACAAAACGACTAAAAATCTTTTTATAATCTTTATTGGTCATTTTCACCTCCGGAATGCTCGTAAATAGAATATCTGCTTGCGAGATGGAGGTGTGGTTGACGTTGTAACTCAAGATCACTGCATCGGCAGCGGGGGTAGGCAATTCGGGAACTGGAGGGGTAGTATTCATCTCGTTAAAATCCTCATCGAGGTAAGTCACCACCAGCGTAGCATGATCAAGGGAATATTCATCGTCCACAAAAGGAACCAAACTGCCCTGGGACCCCCCTCCTGTAAGCGAATACAAATACCCTTCGTTCCAGTCTTCCCGAATAAGGGGGTCGTAGATGGTCGTGATTGATCCAGCATAGGTCTGCCAATTGAACCGCTCCTCGTAAGGAAAGTGAATCACCAGGCCTTGGCTTGCAAAAAACGCAATCAAATCCTCTTGGAAGGATACGCGTTGCTGGGCACGATCTTGTCGGTTACGAAAGGTCTCAAACCCCCTTACTAAAAAAGGATAGGCATCCAAATGCTCCAAAGAATGCTGAAGCAGGGTTTCCCGAAAGGGATTTGTCCCGGTACGTAAGGAACTAATATTACCTGCACGACTTAACGTGGCGAGTTCCGAAGGCGGCATGGTTTGCTTCTCTCCAAGCAAGGTTGTTAGGGAAACTGCATCCCCGAAGTCATCGTACCGCTGAATGTACGCACTGAGGGTGGCCCGCGCTTCTTTGTCTTGCATTACCTCGCCGAGCAGTTGTGAAAATTCTTTGGCTGTTTCCACCTGCTGCCATTCATCCAGTGGCAGCGTTTGCGTCCATAGCGGATCGGCATGGGTCAGTTGTAACTCCTCTTTGGGAAGGCAGGCGCTGAAAAGTAAAGGGCCAACCAAAAGGATTCTTGAAAAATGTGATCGATTTCGTTTCATGTGTTTTGCGTTAAAAAGTAAATGATTAGAAAAAATGAGTCATGAATGGAGGGGGCTAGCCTCTGAAATATGCCTGGGATAATTGTTAATATGGGAGAAACTTAATTTATTTAATTTAATTTAAAAAAGATTTTTTACTATTTTTTTTATTATTTATTTAATTAGTTGTTTTTATTAACTCATTAACTATCCTAACCTCATCCCTGGAAAAAGGAACTCTAGCGTCTAGAAAGACACAGGGAATGAAAAGGTGAGGCTTCTTTTTGGAGAAAATCTTGATGCGAATGGGTATAAAAAATCAACACCTGTTGAAGAGGAGTCCCAAAGATTGGGCTTTTACCTAGCGAAAAAGAAGATTCCAACTACTTAAAGTCGGTTATCTGGTTGATTTGACTCGGAAGCCTTCACGAAATTTTCGTGAAGGTTTTTTTCTTTTTTTCACCCAAAACCAAATCTTCTGAAACTAGCTTTTATAAAAAAGGAAAAACCCACATCATGACTTTTTACATTTATTTTCAAAATATCGAATCGTTTTTAAACCACCTTTTGCAATTTTTATGAATTGTAAAGATTTTTTTAATAAAAAAAGGAGCCAGTTCTTAAAAACTGACTCCTGTTTTAGGGTTATTGTTAATGGATTAAAACCATATAAACTTCTGCAAAATGCTGGGTTGAGCACTAATTCTTTGCATTAAATTTTTCTAAACCTATGCAATCGATTGTATTTATCAAAATTTCAGAAAAGATTTTCCTAATAAAATTTCAAATTAATCAGCTTCCCATATAAAGTAAACAAAGCCGTACTTAGGTTTAACGCTTCGTATTTGATGTGAAGTTTAAAGAAGTAGGCCGTGGACTGTCGACCGTTAGCGATTATTCGCATGAATTACCACTCATTTTGAACTACTAGTGGAATTGCTGATAATCTTTTCAACTTAATTTCTATTTTTAGTTTTAAACCCGCACAAAACCCCCATGGAATCAGAAATCCACCTCAAAAATTCTAAATTCGGCAAACTCCAAAATTACCTTAAAGAGTTTGTATATGGAGGAATCGATGGGGCCGTGACCACCTTTGCCGTCGTGGCTGGGGGATTTGGTGCCAATTTGGATACAGGAATCCTCCTAATCCTAGGCTTTGCCAACCTGCTTGCAGATGGATTTTCCATGTCCGTAGGCGCCTACCTGGCTGCCAAAAGTGAGCGAGACACCTACTATAAACACGAAAAGATTGAATACTGGGAAATTGAAAATCTCCCAGAGATCGAACGTGCCGAGATCGAAGAGATCTATGCTGCCAAGGGTTTTAAAGGAGAGCTGCTGCAACAGGTTGTCGACCACATCTGCGCAGACAAGAAACTCTGGGTAGACGAGATGATGAAGGACGAGCTAGGCATGATGCGTGACCATAAAAGCCCTTTAAAGATTGGAACAGCCACCTTTGCTTCCTTTCTACTTGTAGGCCTTATTCCCCTTACGGTGTACCTCTGGAACTTTTTCTTTCCTACCCCGATCAACCTCTTTTTCTGGACTAGTTTGCTTACCGGCCTCGCCTTCTTTTTAGTGGGTTGGCTCAAGAGTGCTGTCAACCAAACCTCAGCGCTGAGAGGAATATCAGAAACCGTTCTCTTAGGACTTTTGGCAGCAGTAGTGGCCTACTTTGTAGGAGATGTATTGGAGCAATTTTTTATGTGATTGAAAAACTTTGCTAACAGACCACAGTCAACGGTCCACAGCTCACCTAATTGAACCTCAAACCTTTTTTTCTCTGGTTAGTGGTGAAAAAGCGGGTAATTAAATTTAACAGACTAGCGATTCTCCATCTTTCCAATAGACCTTTTTTTACTCAATTCGGATTTCTGCTCGTTTTCCGCATTGGTGGAAGCAGCAGCCAAATCCGATGCATAGAAATGGGTAGACTTGAAGTAGCTGAGGCGAGCTTCTGACTCCCCACTCGAGCGCTTCCATTTTTCCTGCTTGTACAGTTTAACCTGATCCTCATGAAGCTCCAACAACTCGTCGTAAGGTCCACGGGAAGAAATTAACTTGATAAAAATTGGGGCAGTTTCAATCGCTATAAAGAGCAACACCAAAAACAGTTCTGCAGTAGCCATGGCCTCACTTTCCTTAGTAAGATTGGCCAATCCGTCCATTCGAGCCGCAAATCCATCGAAACCATTGATGCCGGGCACCTGCTTCTCAAACTCCGCTTCTCGCTTGGCTCGGAAGGCTTCGATTTGAACATCCAATTCCTGGATTCGAGCCTCATTTCGAATAGAAAGGGCATTTAAGTCCTCTTGAGCTGCATCCAACTGCTGCTCTTTTTTCTTGGCATTCGTTCCCAATCCGACCTTCCCGCTCGTTCTGGCTGTTTTTTCTCCAAATCGCTCTGCATCGTACTCCTCCTGCAACTTGTCCCGGTAATCCCGGGCCTGTTTTTCTTCTTCTTTTAGTCCTTCCTTCTCTCCTTCCAAGGCTTGGATTTCAGGAAATCCCTTGGCCAGACTATCCTTGGATTGCTTGATGAAAGCGATCTTCTGCTCATCCAACTTGCGATTGATCTCCCGCTCAAAGAGTTTCAACTCCAAGGGCTTTGAAATCAGGACTGCCAGAAGCAGGGCCAAGACCAATCGAGGAAGGGCCAGCTTCCACTCCGACCAGCCTTGCTCCTTTTTGCGCATGCTGGACACGATAAATCGATCCAAATTGAAGATCATCGCTCCCCAGAGCAAGGCAAAAAACAGCGCGATCCCCCAGGATTGAAAAACGGTGTAAAGCGCATAAAATCCAGCCAGAGCCGCAAACACCCCAGTAAAAAACACCGTTGCACCGATTCCAAGGTATTTATTGGACTCGGTGGGTACTTTCTGGAGGATGGAGAAATTTGCACCACTGCAAAACCAGAAAAATCGGGTAAGTACCTGCATGAATTGGATAGTTTTAGAAGTCTTTTTCGAATGAAGCGAAAACGCGACCAAAAATTTACATGGAATGGATTTTGGGCGAATTCATTTGCAAACAAGCCTTAATCAAGAAAAATAGCAGAAAACCGGTTTTGTCCACAACAGCATTAAACGGACAAAAGCCTGAAAAATGTTCAGTATCGTTCAAAAAAATGATCGATTTTGACTCACTAATTTTTAGTAGGTTTGATTGATGAAAAAATTCATTTTTCTAGTTCTAGTTTTTCTAAGCGCATTGAACTCAAGCTTTGCCCAGCTACACCCCTTTGAACAAGAGGTGCGAAGGCTAAGTGCGCAGCTAGACAGCCTAGGTTGGAACCCTGGAACAACTGTAGTCACTGGCAGTTCCACCATTCGAATGTGGCGAAGCCTTCCAGAAATCAGTGGAAGAGAAGTAGTCCTCAATACCGGTTTTGGAGGTTCTAAGGCTGCGGACCTGGAGCGCTACCTTTTTCCATTAGTTCTAAAATTTGACCCCAAGCGCATCTTTATTTATGAAGGAGACAACGACCTCTGGGCAGGTGTACCGGCAGCTGAGATTTTGCAAAGCCTCAAACAAATTGTAACCCGCATCCATTTGGTGGATCCAGGGACAGAAATTATCCTCATTGGTGCTAAACCTAGTCCTTCTCGCTGGGAGAAAAAGGAAAATTACTTAGCCTTTAATCAGCTACTAAAAGACTATTGCGACCAAACAGAACAGGTGAGTTACCAGGATACGTGGAATGCATTGATAGATCCCCAAGGAAATCCTAGACCCGAACTGTATATCCAGGATCAATTGCACTTGAATGCGAAAGGCTATCTAGTTTGGGACCAGTTATTTGCACCATTTTTTACCAAATAAGTGGGATTTAAGGCAACTGGGGAGAAAAAGACAAAACCTACCACAAGAATAATCCCGAAAGGTTGATCTAAAACAGCCTAAATCTAGTCCTCGATGGAACAAAGCAGTAGTCAGAACGCTAGAAACTTCACATACTAGTAACCTTATTACCAAATAATATTTGTACTTTTGCGGCTTCAATTAGGTAAATCATGCAGAAAATTCGGAATATCGCGATCATCGCTCACGTTGACCACGGTAAAACTACCCTCGTGGATAAGATTATCCACCTTTCAAAAATATTCAGAGAAAACCAACAGTTTGGTGACCTTATTCTCGACAACAACGATCTAGAGCGAGAGCGCGGCATTACCATTCTTTCCAAGAACGTTTCGGTACGCTACAAAGAACATAAAATCAACATCATTGACACGCCTGGTCACGCCGACTTTGGAGGAGAAGTAGAGCGCGTATTGAAAATGGCAGATGGAGTAATCCTACTTGTAGATGCCTTTGAAGGTCCTATGCCACAAACACGCTTTGTCTTGGGCAAAGCTTTGGCACTTGGCCTTACGCCTATAGTAGTGGTCAACAAAGTGGACAAAGAAAATTGTCGACCAGACGAGGTGTATGAGGCTGTATTTGAACTGATGTTCAACCTCGATGCGACTGAAGAGCAGTTAGAATTCCAAACACTTTATGGATCAGCGAAGCAAAACTGGATGGGTCCTGACTGGAAAAACCCAACCGACTCCATCGTACCTCTTTTGGACGCGATTATTGATCACATCCCAGAGCCAAAAATTGAAGAAGGCACTTTGCAAATGCAAATCACTTCCTTGGATTACTCCAACTTTGTGGGACGTATTGCCATCGGCCGTATTGCTAGAGGAAGTATCTCTGAAAATCAGCAGATTGCACTTTGTACAGCGGACGGCTCCATCAAAAAGATGCGTGTCAAAGAACTTCATACCTTTGAAGGTCTTGGTAAATTCAAAGTTCAGACCGTTACTGCAGGTGATATCTGCGCGGTAACTGGTATAGAGGACTTCGAAATTGGAGACACAATTACAGACATAGACAATCCAGAGGCTTTGGAACGTATTTCCATCGACGAGCCGACGATGAACATGCTATTTACGATCAACAACTCTCCATTTTTTGGTAAGGAAGGTAAATTCGTGACCTCTCGCCACTTGAGAGATCGTTTGATGAAGGAAATCGAGAAAAACTTGGCGCTTCGTGTGGAGTCCACAGACTCTGAAGACCGTTTCTTGGTCTATGGAAGAGGCATTCTTCACTTGTCGATATTGATCGAAACCATGAGAAGAGAAGGTTACGAACTTCAAGTAGGACAGCCTCAGGTAATCTTCAAGGATATTGACGGTATAAAATGCGAGCCTATTGAAACCCTTGTGGTGGACGTGCCTCAGGAAACAGCTGGTAAAGTGATTGAATTGGCTACCCAACGTAAAGGAGAATTGCTGATCATGGAGCCGAAAGGCGACTTACAGCACCTTGAGTTTAAAATCCCTTCAAGAGGCCTAATTGGTCTTCGAAACAACGTCCTTACTGCTACCCAGGGTGAGGCCATCATGAACCACCGTTTTACAGATTACGAGCCGTTCAAAGGTCCAATCCCAGGTAGAATAAACGGTTCGCTCATCTCTATGGAAGGTGGTCCATGTACCGCTTATGCCATTGACAAACTTCAGGATCGCGGGGTATTTTTCGTTGATCCAGGTGATGAATTGTATACTGGACAAGTAATCGGAGAACACTCCCGAGACAATGACATCGTAGTCAATATACAGAAAGGTAAGAAACTCACCAACATGCGTGCTTCTGGCTCGGATGATAACGTGAGAATCACTCCAGCAAAACGCTTCTCCTTGGAAGAATCCATGGAATACATCCAAAAAGATGAGTACTTGGAGATCACTCCTAAATCCATCCGTATGCGAAAAATCTACTTGGACGAAAACGAAAGAACAAGAATGGCGAAGAAGGAAGATTAATCCTTCCGACTCAACTTATAAAATGTCTCCAAGAATTTTTGGGGACATTTTTTTTGTGCTTACCACTGCCCGTGTACCTGTGCTTTGATGTGCTGCTCGTAAATACGGGAAGCCTCTTGCATCTGATTGGGACTCAAGGGAGGCAATTGACCTGCGCGAATGTTCTGGTCAACCTGTGCCAAAGAAGATGCCCCAGGAATCACTGTACTCACTTGCCGATGCATCAGCACCCAACGAAGTGCTTGCGCACCCAGGTCATGTCTCTCTGAAAAATGGATTTTTAGTTCTTCCACTGCCGCAAAACCCAAGTCCAAAGGTACTCCAGAGAAGGTCTCCCCTTTATCAAAAGCCTTGCCCTCCCGATTGAAAAATCGATGGTCCTCGGCATCAAAAGTAGTTTGCCTAGTAATTTTCCCCGTAAGCAATCCGCTAGCCAATGGAACGCGTACAATTAATCCCAGATTTTTCTCCTCGGCAAGATCAAAAAGTTCTTCAACTGGCTTTTGCCGAAACAAATTGACGATTACTTGAATGGAAGACACTACGGTATAATCAAGCGCGCGAATTCCTTCGTCTACCTTTTCGATACTCACCCCAAGCGCGGCTATTTTTCCTTGCTGAATCAACTCTTCAAAAAGTCCAAAGACCTCATCGCGACCATAAACTTGACTGGGTGGACAGTGCAACTGAATCAAGTCCAACCGCTCCAATCCGGTGTTGTGAAGGCTATCTTCCACAAATTTTTGAAGATTTTTAGGCGTATATCCAGCGGCATCATGTGGTTGCAATCGTCGACCACACTTGGTGGCAACATAGATCTTTTCGCTTCGCTCTCGAACCGCCTTTCCTACGGCCGCTTCACTCAAGCCTCCATCGTATACATCGGCAGTGTCAACAAAATTTACTCCTTGATCAAAAGCTGCATGCAACAGTTGAGAAGCTATTTTGGAATCAAAAGGCTTTCCCCAACCCCCTCCTACCTGCCAGGTACCTAGCCCAATTTCTGAAATTGACCAGCCAGTTTTTCCAAGTACACGGTAATTCATAGTTTCAAATGATTTAGTAGTTTTCAAACCAGCACATATCTACTAGCGCTCTTCGAGAAAGCAAGATAAATTTTTATATTTAACCCTCCTCAGGAAAACTCATTGGATCTCATTCGAGTGCCTGAAAGTTAAAACATGAAATCTAGACGGAAATTTATTCAAACCCTCACACTTGCAAGTGCTGCAAGCCTAGTCCCCATTCACCTCAGTCATTCTACTGCTATGCCTACGCAAAAAATCATTCACCAAGTTTACTTTTGGCTACACAAAGAATCGGATGTGACCGAATTTTATAAAGACGCAGTTCCCATGCTTGGTCGCTGCAAGGATGTAACCCAGTTTTACCAGGGTATCCCTGCTCCTACGGAGAAAAGAGAAGTGGTAGATCACAGCTTTCATGTGTCCTGCACCCTCTTCTTTGATTCATTGGAAGGCCAAGCAGCATACCAGAAGGATCCACTTCATTTGGAATTTATTGCCAAATATTCATCTTTCTGGAAGACTGTGAAAGTGTATGACATTCAACTATAAAACAAGAATTGAAATTTTACGTTTATAATAAAAAATTAGACTACTTCTATGAAAAGATTGATTTGGATAAGTGCTTGGTTGTGGATCGGCTTGTGGTCTTGCGAACCAAAAGAAGAGGATCCTGTAACTACAGACCCTACAAAGCCGGTAGTTGACGAGGTGAAAAAAGCAATCGTAGACGTCATGCGTGAATGGTACTTCTGGAATGGGCAGGTGCCTGTGACCGTTGACTTAACTAAATATGCCTCTAACGAAGCACTCTTAGATGGTATCATTTACAAACCGATCGATCGATTCTCTTATTTGACCACACAGGAAGCGTTCAACAATGCATTTGTAGGTAAAAATGCAGGTCATGGATTTGGATTTGCCTTTACTGCCGATGAAAAACTCTATGTATCCTTTGTATTTGCCGAATCTCCTGCTGGAAAAGATGGCTGGAAAAGAGGCTGGGAAATCACCCAGATTAATGGCAAACCCATCGCTGATTACAAAGTAACTGGGGGCTATGACTTTAAACTAGGAGGACCTGACCCAGGCATCATCAATTCCTTTACCTTCAAATTGCCTGACGGAACCACTACTACTCGTGCCAACACGAAAGCAGAGTACCAATCCAATTCTGTTTTGGATCAACGCGTGATTCAAGTGGATACCAAAAAGGTAGGGTATTGGGCTTACCAAAGTTTCAAAGCAACTGCAGGTTTGAGCCCTACTCGAAGTGCTGAAGTACAAACCAGCATGGAATTCTTCCAGAATCAAGGCGTACAGGAGCTTGTAATCGACCTACGCTACAACGGTGGTGGCTCCGTGGCCGTGGCCGAACAGATTTGCAATTACTTGATTCAGACTGCAAATAATAATAAGCTGATGTATACCAATAAGTTGAATGCCATGAAAACCGCTCAAAATACCTCTCGGAATTTCAGCAAAATTGGAACCATCAGCTTGAGTCGGGTGATTTTCATTACCTCGGGGAGTTCAGCCTCAGCATCCGAATTAATTATTAATGCCCTAGATCCTTACATGCAAGTAGTGCTTATCGGTGACAATACCTTTGGCAAACCGGTAGGTTCCTTCCCACTTTCTAGCTACAACCGCATCCTACAAACCAATAATGTGGAAGTGGTGCCGATTACCTTCGCCATTGCAAACTCAGCTGGGAAAGCAGAATATTTCGATGGGTTCCCTGCCAACTTTAAGGTGGGGGATAGTCCTCAGTTTGCTTGGGGAGATGTGAAAGACCTTCGTTTGGCTGCGGCTATACAGTACATCCGTACTGGCACCGTTGGTAACCGAACCATGGACACCTATTATAAGCCAAGCTGGGAGCTTATCGATGCCTTCAAAGGCTTGCAACAAGAGTTTCCAGTATTCTAAACAGAACGATTTTCATAAAAAAAGAGCGCTGCATTTCTGCAGCGCTCTTTTTTTATATCCTAAGTAGAACACATCACTTATTTTTGACAACTACTTATAATCATAAAAACTAAAATTACAGGTTGATTAAAAAGTTTTGTAAGTTTATTGGGAATAAAACTACACCATGAATTCCGATTTGAACTTGTAGTTATCGGAAATTAGGTTTACGGTTTATGATTATTCTACAAAATTGGGGATTAGCAAACAATTCTAAAAATAGTACCGATGAAAAATTTAATTTGGCTTTGGGCAGTACTCTGGCTTGGCGTAATAGCCTGTGGTCCAAACGAGGTCCCTGCAGGTGCTAAGCTTTCAGAGGCTGATCTGGCAGAATTGAAAAAATATGAGGAAGCGCTAACAAATGACACGCTCAAAAGAGCCATTTTAGACGTGATGCAAGAAACTTATTTTTGGAATAATTCCATTCCTTTGACCTTTGATGCGACTAAATTTAAAACTGCTACAGACGTTCTAAATGCACTTAAGTTCAAGCCAAATGATGAGTTTTCAGAACTCTACCCCAATTCTATATTTGAATCCCTAATTGTTCAAGGAAAGGCAACTAATTCAGGAATCAACGTTGCTCATGACGAGCGAAAAAAACTGTATGTAGCTTATGTGATTAAAGGTTCTCCAGCCGACCTAGCTGGTGTGAAAAGAGGGTGGGAAATCCTTAAAATCAATAAAACGCTTATCCCAGAGAATTACGACCTGAAATTAGCTACTGCTAATTTGAGTTTTGGGACTACATTCAATATCAACTTCCAAGTGGCAGAGAATGAATTTGTTTCCAAAAGTATTGTGAGCGCCGAATATAAAGTTAATCCAGTCTTACATGAACAAGTATTCACCGTAGACTCCACAGGCAAAGAGAAAGATAAAAAGGTCAAAGTGGGCTATTGGGCTTTCCAAAATTTTATTGCTACCGAAGGTTTGCTTCCACAACGTAGTGCTGAAGTCCAGAAAAGTATGGAGGATTTTCAAAATCAAGGTATTCAAGAGCTAATTATCGATCTCCGATACAGTTATGGAGGTGAAGTAGAGGTAGTAGAAAGGCTTTGTAATTACATCGTGCCTGCTGAACATAATGGTAAATTGATGTATTCTTTAAAAAATAACTCCAAACAGACGAAGTATGATCGATCAGTTCCCTTTGGTAAAGCAGGTAGCCTAGCATTTAATAAGGTAATTATATTAACCAGCAAACAGACAAAAGGTCCTGCAGAATTCATTTTGAACGTCATGGAACCCTACCTGAAAGTGGTGCAAATCGGTGAAAGCACGTCTGGAATGCCTGTGGGTTTAGATCGAATCGGGACTACTGGCAATTCAAATTTTTCAAAATTTAATGTGGAATTGTTGGCAGTTAAGTACATCTTAACAAACTCCACTGGAATTACTGAATACTGGGATGGCTTTCCAAAAAGCTTTCCTACTACCCCTACTAAAAAAGCGGGGTATGCCTACGTTTCCGCTGCCGATAATCCCCGGTTAAATTGGGGAAATACGAAGGACCCTCAATTGGCAGCAGCGATCAAGTACATAAAAAACTATGTTCCAGACTGAGGTTGAAGAATGTTGTTAATTAATAAATAGGATTATCCTCAATCTTACCAGTAGCTAAAGATTTCTTTGAATTACTGGTTTGATTGCATCTTTTCAAGGTTTTTTCTCAACCTATTCGGCTTTATGCCGCTGCTTGAGCACCTCAACTACCTCGTCCAATTCATAGCCTTTAGCCTCCAGAAGCACCAGGTAGTGGAATAGCAAATCTGCCGCCTCTCCTAGAAACAACTCTTTGTTGTCATCCTTGGCCTCAATCACCAACTCCACTGCTTCCTCTCCTACTTTTTGAGCCAGCTTATTGATTCCTTTTGCAAAGAGACTGGCGGTGTAGGATGCTGAACTTGGATTTTCTTTTCGCTCTTTAATAATCCCGCGAAGTTGGTCAATAAATGCAGTTTGAGAGCTGTGGTTGACTTCATCAAAACAAGTATCTGCTCCCGTATGGCAAACTGGTCCAAGTGGCTTGGCTTTAATTAGAATTGCATCCCCATCACAATCTTCCTGAATGCTGACCAGTTCCAAAAAATTGTCTGAAGTCTCTCCTTTGGTCCACAACCTGTTTTTGCTGCGGGAGAAAAAAGTAACTCTGCCAGACGCTTCCGTTTGGGCCAATGCAGCTTCATTCATGTAGCCCAACATCAATACCTTTCCGGTAAACGAATCCTGAACCACTACAGGAATAAGGCCCTCCATCTTTTTAAAGTCAATATTCATTTTCAAATTTTGTTAACTGAATGAAAGAAATACAATGGAAATAAGCTAGAAATAGACCGAGCAAGCTCGGTGAAATAGGTCGTTCCAAACGTCAATCTATACTGTTTCACGGAGCGAAGCGGAGTGTATTTCCATTGTATTTCTACCATATTTCCCTTTCCTATTTTATTTCCGTACTACTACGCCTTCATCACTTAAATACGTTTTCAATTCTGGAATTCCAATTTCCTTGAAGTGGAAAATACTTGCCGCCAAGGCTGCGTCTGCTTTTCCAGAAGTAAATACTTCCTTAAAATGGAGCATACTTCCCGCACCCCCTGAAGCAATGACTGGAATAGGCAATGCACCTGAAATCGCAGCAGTTAACGCCATTGCAAAACCAGCTTTCGTGCCGTCATGATCCATGGAGGTGAGCAGAATCTCTCCTGCACCCCGATCTGCCAGTTCCTTCGCCCAAGCTTTAGTCTGCAAAGCAGTCACTTTTCTTCCTCCATGCGTATGCACCAAATCTACCCCGTCGATTTGCCTGGAGTCAATGGCTACTACCACACACTGGGAGCCAAACTCTCTTGCCAAGGCATCCACAAGTTCCGGCCGAGCCACTGCTGCCGAGTTGATGGAAATCTTATCTGCACCTGCAGCCAATAAGGCATAGACATCTTGAATAGAAGCGATGCCACCACCTACCGTAAATGGTATTCGAACTTCCTTGGCCACCTGGGTCACCAAATCTACTAGCGTTTTTCGCTTGTCCACCGTAGCGGTAATGTCCAGAAACACGAGTTCATCCGCACCCTGCTCAGAATACAACTTAGCCAAAGCCACAGGGTCTCCTGCATCTCGAAGCTCCACAAAATTGACCCCTTTGACCGTGCGGCCATCTTTGATGTCAAGACAAGGGATAATTCGTTTGGTTAGCATGAGTAGGATAGAAACAGGTAAGTTAAGTGGATGTTGAATGGAGTGATGTAGTAGGGTTGTTAATTTTCATGGAATTGGGCAAGGTCCTCCAAACTCAGCTTCCCCTCGTAGTAAGCTTTTCCTACAATAGTCCCATAAACGCTTAGTTTTTGCAAGTCCTCCAGGTCCTTCAAGCAAGATACTCCTCCACTGGCAATGAGCTTTAAGTCGGGCAACTCCTGCAAGATTTCTGCATACAAGCCAAAAGAAGGGCCTTGCAGCAATCCATCCTTCGCTACATCGGTACAGATGACTTCACGGATACCCTTTTGGTAATACCCTTGAATAAAGGGAATCAATTCCAGTGCTGTGGTCTCCTTCCAGCCTCCTACGGCAATTTTTTTATCCTTGGCATCGGCTCCCAGAATAATCCGATCTGCACCAAATTTCGCTAGCCAAGCCTCAACTAAACTTGGATTCCGTACCGCAATACTTCCTCCAGTCACTTGTCGGGCACCTAGGTCAAATGCCTTTTCGATTTCTTCCTGCGATTGAATGCCTCCCCCAAAATCCACTGCCAAGCGAGTTCCAGAACAAATACGTTTCAGCACATCTCCATTCACGATTTTTTTGGCCTTGGCACCATCCAAATCCACCAAATGAAGGCGAGTCAGCCCAGCTCCTTCAAAGCGCTTGGCCATCTCCAATGGATCATCGTGGTATTCGGTCTTCCGCTGGTAGTCGCCTTGGCTAAGGCGTACGCACTTGCCTCCAATCAAATCAATAGCGGGAATTACATGCATGGTTTTAGGGCTAAGGGACGGTTTTACAACCTTAAATTCCTTGTTTAAACTTAGTTAAGTTTAAGGGATGGCTAGAAAATTCTCCAAGAGCTTTTCTCCTAAAGTACTGCTTTTCTCGGGGTGGGCTTGAATCGCCCAATAGTTGGCCCGATGGAGAATGGCTGTAAAGTCCTGAATGTAATGGGTAGTGGCAAGGGTTCCTTCCCCAGGAGTCGCATAGAAGCTATGTACATAATACAGGTACTTGGTGTCGGGAAGGTCTTTGAGTAATGGATTTTCGACCAGATTTTCAATGGAATTCCAACCCACATGAGGCACTTTCTTTTGACCGCCTGCACTAGGAATAAAACGTTTGACAAGCTGGGGAAAGATACCCAAACAGGGGGTGTTGTTTTCCTCCGAATGGGTGCAAAGTAGCTGCAAACCCAGGCAAACTCCCAAAAAAGGCTGCTTCACTTCTCGAATGACTTGGTCTAAATTTCGCTCTTTCAAGTAGGCCATCGCAGAACTGGCTTCACCCTGACCAGGGAAAATTACCCGATCTGCAGCACGGATTTTTTCAGGATCGTCTGTGAGTTCAGCCTCCACTCCTAGTCGCTCCAAGGCATAAAGGACAGATTGGACGTTACCGGCATTGTACTTGATTAAAGCTACTTTCATGGACTTTTTGCAAGTGGGATCAATCTGGACTGCCAACTGAGCGTTTGCAGTCCAGTTTGCTCCCAAACCTGCCTGATTAGGTTTAATTTTTATTTTCTGTTGCCAACAGCTCTTCAAGTACTTGCTCAATTTCTGGCAAGGACTCAAAAAGTTGCTCGTAACTATCTATCACCCAGTACTTGTCTTGAAAGTGGTCTTTCCAATACGAAGTCATCATGATCTGACGTACATCGTAGGGAAAGTGACTGGGCTTATCCGAGAGCGCATAGGTAGTTTCCCCAGCAGAACTCAGAATTCCAGCTCCATACACCCGGAGCTCAGCTTCCTCACGAATCAATCCAAATTCAATGGTAAACCAATAAATCCGGCTGATCAATTGGATCGCCCAGGGGTTCTGAATATTTTTCAAAGCCATCGCACTGAGCCTTTCTAGAAAATCAACATAGGGTTGATTGATCAGAAGTGGAAGGTGCGCAAAGGCGTCGTGAAACATGTCAGGTTCTTCCAAATAGTCTAGCTGCTCCATTTTTCGAAGCCAAGTAGAAGATGGAAAACGCTTGTTGCTCAGCAAGCCGAAAAACAAGTCATCGTCTATCAGTCCTGGCACTACCTGGACTTGCCATCCTGTGGTCTGGCGGAGGATCTCGTTTAGCTCCTCAAAATTTGCAATACGGTCTGCAGTAAAATTTACCGCTTTCATGCCTTCCAGATAAGCTTTTGAAGCTGCTTTAGGAAGCTGAGGAACTTGCCGCTCAAAAAGAATTTTCCAAACCTGGAAATCCTCTTTCGTATAAGCGGTATAATCCTGATGCATGACCTTTAATCTCGGGTCCGAAAAGACCCCCTCTTTGGGTTTTTCAATCATTGTATTTGGGTTTTATTCACTCGGTACTTCTCGCTGGATAAGAAGGAAGGCGAAAGACAACTTCCCTATTCAGTAGTTTTAACTCTAGATAAGCTATGGCTGTTGCACAAATCCACAACTTAATTTTTTCTACCTTTTTTTCTTTAAAAATGGATTTGCCAGATAGTGGGCTATCCTTTTCATTGAAACTAAGTTACGCAGGGATTTCAGTCGGCACAACCAAATTTCAAACCCAAGCGCTCTCCTAGGAAAGAACTAACCAATAACTCCTTGAATGAAGGAATTGATGTCCCGATTCAGGTCAGTTGAATTTTTAATATTCTTGATAAATGCGGATCCAATGATCGCTCCTTGACTGTAGTGCGAGGCGAGTTGGAAGGTAGCTGCATCCGAGATTCCGAATCCAATCAACCTAGGATGGGTCAGATTCATATTCGCTACCCGCTCAAAGTACTGCTCCTGCTCTGGAGAAATCTCAGCCTTGGCTCCAGTAATTGCATGGGAGGATACCATGTAGATAAATCCATTGGAGTTTTCATCTACTTCTCGAATTCGCTTCTCGGAAGTTTGAGGAGAAATCAGAAAACTGATAAACAGCCCATACTCCTCAAAAAGGGCCTTGTACTCCTCCAGATACTGGCTCATGGGTAGGTCTGGTAGAATCAGTCCATCAATGCCTACCTCCTTGCATTTTTTGCAAAACTCCTCCACCCCAAACTGGATGATCGGGTTGAGGTAGCCCATGAGGATTACGGGAACATGAATTTTGGATCGGAAGCCCACCAATTGGCTGAAAAGGGTTTTGATACTCATTCCATTTTCCAAGGCTTGGGTATTGCTTTCTTGAATGGTCGGCCCGTCTGCAATCGGATCAGAATACGGTATTCCGAGTTCAATGATATCCGCTCCAGCTGCTTGGATGGCTTCCATTACGGGTAGCGTATCCTCTAGGTTCGGGAAACCTGCCGTCACATAGATGGAGAGCACCCGCTCTTTTTTGGTTTGAAATAAATAGTCTATTCGATTCATAAGATCAAGGCGTAGTTGAAAAGGGGTGTGTAGCGATTCTTCAGAGCGCCACCTTTCAATAATTCCCCCATTGGATGTAGGTTTCCAAATCCTTATCTCCCCTTCCGGAAAGGTTGATGACAATAATGTCGTTTGGATTAAATGAGATTTGATTCAGGGCATGAATGGCATGGGCTGTTTCGATGGCAGGAATGATTCCCTCAGTTCGGCTCAGCAGGATGCCTGCCTTCATCGCATCCTCATCCTCAACCCCGACAAACTCCGCCCGTCCGATTTCATGCAAATGGGCATGCACTGGACCTATTCCTGGATAATCCAAGCCTGCAGAGATGGAATGTGGTTCAACCACTTGCCCATCCTCGGTTTGCATCAACAAAGTTTTGGATCCATGCAAAATCCCAGGAGTACCCAGTACCGAGGTAGCAGCAGACTTGCCAGAATGAATCCCATGTCCCGCAGCCTCCACAGCAATCAGTCGCACCTTAGGTTCATTGTAATAGTGGTAAAATGCTCCAGCGGCATTGGACCCTCCACCCACACAGGCAATCACGAGGTCAGGATTTTCCCTGCCTTCTTTAGCCTTCAACTGCCATTTGATCTCTTCCGAGATGACGGACTGAAATCGTGCCACCATCTCCGGGTAGGGATGAGGGCCCACCACCGAACCGATGATGTAATGCGTGCCCACTGGATCCGCGATCCAAGCTCGCATAGCCTCATTGGTGGCATCTTTTAAGGTCTTTGAGCCGGACACTGCAGGTACTATTTTGGCTCCAAGAATGCGCATCCGCTCCACATTAGGGCGCTGACGCTTGATATCCAACTCTCCCATGTAAATCGTGCAATCCATGCCCATCAAGGCACAGACCGTAGCTGTTGCCACTCCGTGCTGTCCCGCACCGGTCTCCGCGATGATGCGTTTTTTGCCCAGCTTCTTGGC
Organism: Algoriphagus sp.; assembly: GCA_040403475.1. GTDB lineage: Bacteria > Bacteroidota > Bacteroidia > Cytophagales > Cyclobacteriaceae > Algoriphagus. Next base: position 49,591 of record JBBAKO010000010.1, read on the forward strand.
AAGGATAATTTGCCCTACGGTATTGTTGACCTTGTGGGCACCCGTATGACAGAGATCTTCCCGCTTGAGGTATATCTTAGCTCCAAATGTTTCTGAAAGTCTAGCTGCAAGATAGAGTGGCGTAGGTCGTCCCACAAAGTCCTTGAGCAAACTTTGAAACTCTTCTTGATAGGTCGGGCTTGCCACAATTGCTTCCCAGTTTTCTCGGAGCTCCTCCACATTCGGATACAACATCTCGGGGATGTAGGCGCCTCCAAAATTTCCATAAAATCCTTTTTCGTCAACTTGTATCATCTTCTCGCTAGTTATCGTCTCCAATTGGTAGACCTTATCTGTTCAACTTTTGTTTAAACTCCTTCAATTCAGGAATGTATTTTAGCCCTGGGGCAATTTCAAAACCAGAGTTGACATCCACTCCCAGCAGCTGGGGAATGTCCTTGCTCAACTCTAAAATTTCAGCAGCATGCTCCAACCGCAATCCTCCACTAAGGAAAAAACCTTTTTCAAAAGGATACCCTTTCAGAAGTCCCCAATCAAATGTTTTTCCCGACCCTCCCCTACTCGCAGTAGCCGTATCAAATAGAAATCGATCTACATGGGGAACAAATTCTTCCATCAATTTCCAGTTTAGCTTCTCCCCAACGCCAAAAACCTTCCAAATTTGCAAGTCGGTATCCTCCTTCAGTTGCTTTACCACCTCCACAGATTCCCCTCCATGCAGCTGCAGCGCCGAAAGGCCAAATAAGGTGGCTTTGCGACGTATTTCCGACAGGTCCTCCCCTACGAAAACGCCCACTTTTTTTAGAGGCAGGTCAACCAACCAGTCGGTACTTTCAGAAGGCACCAGTCGAGGGGATTTGAGATAAAATATCAAGCCCATCCAATCGGGATTGACTTCTTGGGCCAATTGAAGACAATTGGTTTGATCTCGCATGCCGCAAACTTTAATTTCCATGCCCTGCTAATCCACTAGTTTGCTCCTCCATCAATCGTCTAAACTCCAAGATAAAGTCCATTGCTGCCTGCTCTGGACTGGAGGTTTTCATGAAGTTTTCCCCAATCAAGAAGCCATCGAATCCAGCCTTTCGGAAAGACAACAAAGTAGCTGGATCCGAAATTCCACTTTCTGAAATTTTGACTACCTGGTTGGGAATACGATCCACCAATTCCAGAGAAGTGTTCAAAGACACCTCAAAGGTCTTTAGGTTTCGGTTGTTGACACCGACCACATCCAGGGGCTCACAAAACGACTGTTCCAACTCCTCCAAATTATGCACTTCCATCAGCACCTCTAGTCCCAGACTTTGGGCAAAGGTGGCCAAGGAGTTGACTTTTGCTGGGGACAAAGCAGCGGCAATCAGCAAAATGCAATCGGCACCCATGGCTTTGGCTTCCAGGATTTGGTACTCATCCACCACAAAGTCCTTTCTTAAGATCGGGATAGACACCTGTTTTCTCGCTAACTCTAAGTCTTCTGTAGAGCCTCCGAAATAGTCCTGATCGGTTAACACCGATAGCGCCGATGCACCTGCCAGCTCGTATCCCTTCGTCACCACCTCCACCGAAGAAGTGCCGTTGATTAGCCCCTTGGAGGGAGATTTTCGCTTAAATTCAGTGATGATCCCCGACTTGGTGGGGTCGAGTAGAAATGATTTTAAGGAAAGTGTAGTTCTTGAAAAAGCGCTGCTTTTTTCCAAAACGGCTACAGGACGTTGCCGCTTTCTTGCTTCCACTTCCAGGTACTTATCGGCAATGATTTTTTCTAGCGTATTCATCGGAGCAACTTAATTAAAGGATACTGAGGTTTGGGGTTGGATCAATCCTGTAAAGACCCGGAGGGCTTTGCCAGTCAGTAGGGTTTCTTTGGCCAAGTCAATTGCTTCTTCAAAGCCAAGCCCTTCACGAGCCGTTACCAATGCAGCAGCGGCATTGGCAATCACCACCTGGTTTTGAGCAGAGGTACCTTTGCCTCGAAGCACTTCTTCAAAGATTCGTGCAGATTCGGCAATGGTGGTTCCTCCCAAAATGCTATCTGGAGAAAGTTGCTCCAAGCCAAGGCCTTGGGGGTGGTAGAGTTTCTCACCCGTGTTGGTAATCATTTTAAAGGGTCCGGTAAGCGATATTTCATCGTAGCCATCTAGGGCATGCAAGATTGCAAATCGGCCCTCCGTCTCTTGGTAGAGGTAGCCATACAATCGAGCCAGTTCCAAACTGAATACGCCTACCAGTTGCTTGCGGGGAAAACTTGGGTTAACCATGGGTCCAAGCATGTTGAAAAAGGTCTTTACTCCGAGTTCCTTTCGGATGGGAGCCACACTTTTCATAGCAGGGTGGAAAAGCGGCGCATGCAGAAAGCAGAGCCCTACTTGATCCAAACTGCGCCGCAGTTGGTCAGGATCCGAACTAAACTCGTATCCAAAATGGGCCAGCAAGTTGGAGGAACCACAAATAGAGGACACGCCCGTATTGCCGTGTTTGGCCACTGCCTGTCCAGCTCCCGCGACGATAAAGGAGGAAAGCGTAGAGATATTGAAGGTGTCTTTGCCATCGCCTCCTGTGCCACAGAGATCCATGGCATCGTATTCGGAAAGGTCTACCGGTACGCAGAGTTCAAGCATCGCTTCCCGGAAGCCACGCAGTTCCTCCACCGTAATGCTGCGCATCAGAAATACGGTCATAAAGGCGGCCACCTGGCTGCTTGGGTAAGACCCTGTAGCCAAGTTTTTCAAGACCTCTTTCGCCTGCTGCTGAGAGAGCGTCTTGTGTGCAATGAGGTGATTTAATATGTCTTTCATCGTTGAATGGAGATCATTTAGGATTGAAGCCAATTTTGGATCAACTGGGATCCGTGTTCCGTGAGGATACTTTCGGGGTGAAATTGAAGCCCTCTGAGGTCAAATTGCTTGTGGCGAATTGCCATAATTTGTTGATCAGGGGTACGGCCAATCACCTCCAATTCAGCGGGGAGATGCGCCTCATCTACTACCCAAGAATGGTAGCGGCCTACGGCAAACTGGCTGGGTAGTCCTGCAAATAGTCGATCGGGAACTACCGTAAGCGTGGCTGCTACCCCATGCTGCACTTCTGCTAGGTTTTGGAGCTTTCCACCGAAAGCCTCGGCAATGGCCTGATGACCCAAGCAAATTCCGAGTATGGATTTGGTTGCCCTGTAGCGTTGCAATAGGGCAGGCATCAGCCCTGCTTCCTCAGGAATACCAGGTCCTGGAGAAAGGAGTATTTTATCGAATTGCTCCACCTCATCGAGGGTAAAGGCATCGTTTCGACGGATGTCCAATTGCTCCCTATAACCCAGTTGACGGATCAGGTAAACCAGGTTGTAGGTGAAGGAATCGTAATTATCTAGGACTAAGATTTTCATGGACGCATCGCTTAAATCTGTTCGGCCGTCTTCAATGCCACGCGCAAGGCTTCCAGTTTATTGGCCACTTCTTGCAATTCGGAGTGGACATCACTTTTGGCAACTACGCCGGCACCGGCTTGAAACCGAAGCTGGTTATTTTCCGATACAAAGGAGCGGATGACAATGGCATGGTTGAAGTCCCCATTGAATCCCAGGTACCCGATCGCTCCTCCATAGAATTGGCGGGACACTGTTTCAAGTCCGTCAATCAGTTCCATGGCTCGATATTTCGGTGCGCCGGAGAGGGTTCCTGCAGGAAAGGTGTCGGCCACCAACTGCAAGGGATTGGCTCCTTCGGGTAGCTGCCCAGTAACTTTGGATACCAAATGAATCACGTGGGAGTAGTATTGCACTTCCTTGAAGACCTCCACTTCTACCCGATCGGAAGTACGGGAGAGGTCATTTCGTGCCAAATCCACGAGCATCACGTGCTCTGCATTTTCCTTAGGATCGTCGTAGAGCTTGCGTGCAAGGGCTGCATCCTCCACATCGTTGCCTGTGCGGCGGAAGGTCCCTGCAATCGGAAATAGGGTTGCCTTTCGGTTTTTAACCACAATTTGAGCTTCGGGGGAACTTCCAAAGACCTTGAAGGATCCGTAATCAAAATAGAACAGGTAGGGCGAGGGATTGACCGAGCGAAGGGCTCTGTAGACGTTAAACTCGTCCCCTTTGAAGGCTGTGGTAAATCGCCGAGAGAGCACCAGCTGAAACACATCTCCACGCTGGCAATGCTTCTGGGCTTGGGCTAGGAGTTCCAAAAACTCCGCATCGCTGTAGTTGGACACTTCCTCCCCTACTTTTTTGAAGGAGTAGGCAGGGATGTTTTTGTTATTGAGCAATGTCTCGATTTCATCTAGGTAGGATGCCTGCTTAGTGCCTTCCACTAGGTGTTCGAAGAGGTGCAACTCGTTTTTGTAATGATCAACCACGATGATGTTTTGGTACATGGCATAGTACATCATCGGCACCTCAACGGAAGTGGAAGCTTTCAATTTGATGTCCTCAAACCAGCCTACTGTATCGTACTGGGTGTAGCCAAAAAGCCCGTTCGTACTAAATTTAAAGGAGTCAGGAGGAGATTGAAAGGAATTTCCGAATCGTTGCAGGCAATCCATCAGGGGTTGTTCAGCGCTCACATCGTAAGATTTCTCCTGTCTATCGGGCAATTTCTCCAGCACTGTACCTGCTGTAAATGAAAAAGAAGCGACTGGATTGAAGCAAATGTAGGAGTAGCTATTGTCTTGTCCTCGGTAGTCAGAGGATTCCAGCAAGATGGGATTGGCGAAGCGATCCCGAATCTGTAGGTATATGCTTACAGGTGTGATGATATCTGCGAGTCGCTTGCGGTACTGGGTATGGAGGCTGTAGGTCGTAGTCATGGAAGAGAAAAGGGCATAAAAAAAGGCTTACCGGGAAAACCAGTAAGCCTTTTGAGGTATGTATTGCGCAAAGTTTAGGCAACGGCTTTCTGAGCTTTCCCGAGGAAAGAGTTGAGATGCCACCAACCATACATGTTTGCGTTCGTTGTCATAATATGATGCAAATTTAGAAAGGGTTTGGAATATGCAATGCGTCCCTTCGTTTTTTTTAACTTATTTTTGAGCGACCTTAACCTTGACACCGTGGCAAAAGTAATTTCGCAGTACTTCAAACGAATTTTTGACGACTACCAAGTTTTGGTGATGATCAACCCTCAGGATTTTTCTGGTGTAGAACTGATTGTACATCCCGATGGGAAAATCGAAAAAACAGCGATCGAAGGTGACGATGAGATTTTTGAGGATCTTAAAGCCGATGAGTTCAAGCCCTGCAGCGCCTTGGAGTTTCAACTCCTGCTAGCCAAGGCCTAAGCTTGTAATTACCAGCACCCCTTCTTTTCACGCTTTTTTTTTCAGTCCACCGCGGCGGACAGACAGAAAGGATACGCTGATTAATCATTTTGCCCCTCCGGAGCAATGGTGAGATACTTGAGATACTAGTCCTTTGCCCAAGTTGTGCCTGCCCCCAGAGGGGCTGAATGTTAATAGAAAAACACAGCTTGTGTTTTTCGGAAAGCTCCAGAGGAGCGACATCAAACTACTGACCCGTCCTAAAAAAAGTTTACAGTTTAACTGTTGTTTTTAAGTTTAGTCCTGATTCAAATTTACATTACTAACAATAGCGCACCTCCGGAGCAAAAAGGAAAGAAATTACCAGGGGATTCAACCCAATAGATCTGCGGGCTTTTTCCGCCTTAATCTGCGTGAGCTTTTTTTTACGCTGATCAAAGAAGAAAAAAATCGCTGATCTATCTGCGTTATTTTTCCATGCTAATCTGCGTGGGCCTTTTTTTTCACGCTGATCTTAGGAGAAAAAGTCCGCTGATTTAATTCGTTCGATCTGCGGGAAACGAATAGAAAATTTTCTTTATTTTCTGGGAGTCGGCTTTTTTTATTCTTCTTTTTGTTTACATTATAAACATTAAAATGTTAACAATATTAACATTTTAATTCTCTGATCCCTACCTGCCCTTCAGGAAAGGGCTACTCCATTGGTTCCATTTTACTTATCCCACATCATCCCGAGGACAGTCTTCGGGAAAGATCTTGCCGACTCCATGTTTCTCAATTGCCATACTCACTTCAGTTTCAAATACGGGACCCTATCCGTAGATAAGCTCGTTGCCGAGGCAAAAAACAAAAAGCTGGATGCATTAGCCCTCACGGACATCAACAGCAGTGCTGCCGTATTTCCCTTTATCCGAGCGGCACAAAAAGCAGGCATTCATCCGGTCATTGGGATTGATTTCAGGAATGGCATTTCGCAGCAGTACATTGGCCTCGCACGAAATCAGGAGGGAATGTACGAACTCAATAAGCACCTTTCGGAGCACCTGATCCAGCAGCGTCCTTTTGCAGACAAGGCCCCTCCCTTTGCAAATAGCTTTGTCGTCTACCCTTTTCCGAAGGAGTACTTCCCCTTGGCTGAGCATGAGTATGTCGGCATTCATCCCAGCCAACTCAACAAGCTGCATTCCTCGCCCTGGTACCGGAAACGAGAAAAATTAGTACTCCTGCAGCCGGTCAGCTTCTCCTCCAAATTAGAATTTAACGCGCACCGACTCCTGCGAAGCATGGATCTGAATACGCTACTCAGCAAGCTTCCTGTACAGGAACAGGCGGATCCCTCGGACCAGCTCTACGGCTATGCAGCGCTAATTGCCCGTTGCGAAAACCACAGCTACCTGCTCCTCAATGCCCAGAAACTGCTGGAGCAGTGCCAGTTTTCCTTCTACTTTCAGGCGATCAAAAACAAGCGAGACCTACTCGGAAATGGCGGGGAAGACTTTGAATTTCTCCGCCAAGAAACCCTCCGAGGAGCTGAGCAGCGCTACCCACAGCTCTCCGCAGCCGTCAGCAAGCGCATTGAAAAGGAACTGGAACTGATCCAACAAAAGAGTTTTGTGTCTTATTTCCTGATCAATTACGACATTATCCGCTTTGCCCATCGCCGAAATTTCTACCATGTGGGTCGAGGTTCCGGAGCCAACTCCGTGGTGGCCTACTGCTTGGGAATCACCGACGTGGATCCCATGGAGCTGGATCTCTATTTTGAGCGCTTCATCAACCTCTACCGAGAAAATCCTCCCGACTTCGACATTGACTTCAGTTGGACCGACCGAGACGAGGTGTTTGACTACCTCTTTAAAAAATACAATGTGGGTCAAGAGGCCTATGTAGCATTACTGGGTTCGTACAGCACCTTTCAATACAACTCCGTGATTCGGGAATTGGGCAAGGTCTTTGGCCTACCCAAGGCAGAGATTGAATCCCTGCTGCAGCAGGCCGACAAAGCAGGCTATAGTCCCGATGGCTTGGGCAAGTTGATCCTTCGCTATGCGCAGGTGCTGCATGATATGCCCTCCCACTTGACCATTCATGCCTGCGGACTGCTGCTGTCGCACAAGTCCATGCATTACTACACCGCCACCAGTTTGCCACCCAAGGGCTTCCCGGTGGCGCATATCGACATGCACGTGGCCGAAGACATCGGCTTACACAAATTTGACCTGCTCAGCCAGCGGGGGCTAGGGCACATCAAGTCCAGCTTGGAGCTGATCCACCGCAACCAGGGGATTGAAGTGAATATCCGAGCAGTGGCTCAATTTAAGCAAGATCCCAAGATCAAGGAACTTCTCCGCAGTGGACATACCATTGGCGCCTTTTACGTAGAATCTCCTGCCATGCGCATGCTGCTGTCTAAGCTGCAGGCCGACACCTACTTGGAGCTTGTGGCGGCCAGCTCCATCATCCGCCCTGGGGTGGCTCGATCGGGCATGATGCGGGAGTACATCTTGCGGCATCGAGACCCGGAGCGCAGGAAGCAGGCCCATCCTGTGCTGGCGGAGATCATGCCCGAGACCTACGGCATCATGGTGTACCAGGAGGATGTGATCAAGGTGGCACACCATTTTGCGGGGCTGAGCCTGGCCGAGGCCGATGTGCTGCGCAGGGGCATGAGTGGCAAATCCCGCTCCAAGGATGAATTTGAGCGGGTGAAGGCTGCCTACTTTGACAACTGCAAGCGGCTGGGGAGGCAGGATGCCGAGGCTGCTGCGGTATGGATGCAGATTGAGAGTTTTGCAGGCTATTCCTTTGCCAAGGGGCATTCTGCTTCCTTTGCGGTGGAGAGCTACCAGAGTTTGTACCTGAAGGCCTACTTCCCCTTGGAGTTTATGGTGGGGGTGATCAACAATTTTGGAGGGTTTTACTCCACAGAATTTTACGTACACGAGTTACGCATGCAGGGGGCCACGATAGAAGCCCCCCACCTCAACGAGAGTGAGTACCTGACTCGAATCAATGGAACCACCGTTTACTTGGGCTGGATCCACCTGAAGCACCTTGAAAAACGAACCGTGGAGCGCCTCTTGCAGGAGCGACAGGCTCAGGGACCTTTTTTGGGGCTGGAGGATTTTGTAAGGAGGGTCTCCTGTGGACTGGAGCAGCTGCTGATTTTAATTCGAATTCAGGCATTCCGGTTTACGGGCAAACCCAAACAGCAGCTCTTATGGGAGGCCCACTTTCTCCACCACAAGCAGGTGGGGGCACGACCTACGCAGGAACTGTTTGCAGGCCTAATAGGAGGCAATTCCTGGGAGAGCTTGCCTCCTCAGGTGCCGGTATTGGAGGAGCTGGATGTGCGTCAGGACATCTTGGATCAAATCGATATTTTGGAGTTTCCACTGGAGTCCCCCTTCCACTTGCTCCAAGATCCAGGCATCCAAGGGGTGAGGGCGAAGGAGTTACCGCAGCGGTTAGGAAAAATAGTACAGGTAATTGGCTACTTGGTCACCGTCAAGTACACCCGAACGATCAAGGGGGAGGTCATGAATTTTGGAACCTTTATCGATTCGGAAGGCCACTGGATCGATACGGTTCACTTCCCTCCTACGGTCAAACAGTATCCCTTCAAAGGGCGTGCGATCTACTGCCTTGAAGGCAAGGTGGTAGAAGAGTTTGGCTTCTACTCCCTCGAGGTGCAGCGCATGGAGCGAATGGCTTATTGGAATGCGGAGGGGTAGCAATCAATTTAAAAATGAGCTGCTATGTTGAGCGGAACCCAAGCTCCGAACATTCTAATTCTTTCCCTTGAGTTTTTTCTTTTCAGTCCCTTTATCAAGAGATTTTACACTGCGCTCAAGTTTCTTAATATCTTCTTCAGCAGGCAATTGTTCGGGTTTTATTCCACTTTTTCCAAGAAGCCCTCGAACATCTTGATTGTTTTTTACATGCTCATCCGTGATTCTTAATTCACCATTCAAATCATGTTGCTGTACATTGAAATTGGTAATTTCAGTTGCTAACTGTTTGGCAGTGATGGTAATCGTAGGAAGGAAATCTGCCAAGGGTCTATTTTCCGGAATTCCTAACCTCTGTTTCATAGCGCTGGTGGTGAATCCGCCAAATAATGCCCAGTCCCCCTTGCTCCGAATGTTTGCAAAACCGGCATGGTCTACACCTCTTTCGTAAATATTTTTCGAAAGCTCTAATTCGGTTGCCGCCAATTTTTCACGAGCATGTAATCGCTCATTCAGACGAATCCGTTCTTCCAGCAATTCTTGCTTCCTTGTTTGAATTGCAAAGTAGCTTTGTGCAAATGCGATTTCTTTTTTTTTTGGGTCACCATTCTGAGCAATGAGATAGCAGGCATATCGGGTAAGCATGATATCATCCTTTTTTCTCTCAGCTCCAGACCCGATTTTGACCATTTTGTTGACGTCAACGAAATGGTCTGAAATGGTCTCTAAGGTGTTTTTACAACTTTCCTTGGCTTTATCCACCGCATTCACAAAATTTCTCCAATCTGAATAACCAAGAAGTTCTTGGAGTTCTCTTGCCAACCAAAACTCGACACCATCTTGTTCGTATGCGGATTCTTCGAATGATTTATTCAGTTTACTAATCGTTTCCTTATTCATACTGTTCGTTTATTTGATAGGATTTTCCGCTTTTTACCAGTTGCCTAAACATTATTTAAAGTTCAATTAAGGGAGCTGTGGTATGCCCGTAGACCATGAATTACCGTTTATCTGCGATAACCCCAAGTGGTCAACAGGGACATTGAGTAATAGGTAAGATTGCGGATAGTTTTACCCTCATTCCTTCAATTTGTACACCACAGTATATTTCAGACCAGCCGAATGCTTACCTGAATCGTATATTTTCTCAGGTAACCGGCCATCCCAGTACAATAGGTAGGTGGAATCATCCATTCTACCACTCAAAACCGTAATATCGAACTTATTTGGTGTTTCAGGATTTACATTTTCTAAAAACCGAATACCCAGCAGCACCCGTTCTTGGGGAGCCAAGCGGATGCCCTTGGAGGATAAATCAATAAAGAGACGGTTTCGAAGCTTGCTCGTCACCAAGTATTTTTCTGGAAAATCGACTCCAACACCAACCGGCAATCCATCTTCTCCCACCACCAAAGGCTGTATGTAGAAGCCAGACGAATCTTCCGTCCAATTGTAATTGAAGAAGAATTCTAGCCCCTCCAATTCAATGGTGGATTTTTCAGGATTTTTAAACCCAGACAGCATAGCAATTTTTTTCCCTCCTGAAGGACCTCGTACAGTTCCATTGATTTCTCTATGCTTTTTTGAAAAATTGGAATGTACCAAAATCTTGTCCGTAGGGATGATTTCCACAGGAGCCAATTCGATCACTTGAGCCTCTTGACCAAACGCAGCATGCCAAGTCAGCCAATAAATAAAACAAAATACTCCTATCTTTTTCATAATCAGTTGATTAATACATTAGGGGAGAGGTAGATTCCCTCTCCCCTAATTAGATTACTTTATAAAAGCACTACAATCTTGATCGTAATCCGCCAAATGTGTTCCCACATTGATCCAAAAAAACCGTTGTTTGCAAATCGTTTGGGTGATCACACAGGATTCTCCTCCCCCAGTGACCACCGTTTCACATTCCTGACCAAACATTTTGGCATCTGCCTGAGTCGGCAGGAAAAATAAACTTGCAAAAACCCCTACAAGCAACACCCTTTTACCCTTTATTACTCCCATTTTCAAAAAATTAAGTATGCTCCCTTTTGCAATACGCAGGGCGGAAATCCAGTACCCTTCTAAAAAACTAGCCTCACAGCATTTCTTATTGTCTATATCTACACCAAGCTAGGAGAAGGAGCAGATTAAAAAATCAGTCAAAAAAATTTCCCTTAAGAAGACTTGCCCGTTCCTCTTAAAGACAAGCTAAAAAAGTAGATAAAAAAATCACCCTTTTGTCGCCCCATCTCCTGCTTGGTAAGTGATGGAAAGATACCCTTAAATGGACTCAATGGTGAAAAATGGGGGATATGTTAAGTGAATAGTTTTAGTAAAAAATACTAAAAAATGGTTTTTAGTGAATCGTATTAGTAGATTTTACTAAAACAAAGTTGGAAAGACCCCTTTTTAGTAAAATCTGCAAAAAATAGTTTAAACCCAACAAAAAGGAGGGAGCGGAATCCAGGCAAAAAATCCAGTTTCTACTTGTAAAATAAGACCATGAGAATTCTCCCAGCCCAGGTTTACTTCAGGACAGGAAGCAGTACGTCTCCCTTGCCATCAATACCCTCCGGAATAGGAAGGCCCAAAATGCGGCAGAGCAAGGGATAGATGTGGATGTTTTGAAAAGGCTCCAGCTTCAAGCCTTCCTTGATTTGGGGCCCTTTGGCATAAAAAATTCCCCACATATCGCGGTATGATGGGCTAAATCCATGCTCCCCAAAGGTTTCCGTTTGGAAGCGGGCAGCATTAGTTTGGTAGCGCATCATGCCTGGAGCATCGGCCAAGTAGTAGCCCTCCTTGGGCAGGATCAGCAGATCTCCTTTACGCTGAGGGAAGGCAGTCAAGTCACTGTAATTGGCGGTGGTAGTCAGGTCATCGACGGTGATGTGTTGATTTCTACCTAGAAGCAATTTGATCACTTCCTTTTTCTTTTTAGGATCTTCCAAGTGAAGATGGGCCAAGGCCCCATTGTTGACCACGCGAGCAGAGATCCCTTCCGTCAATTGATCCAGCGGTATCAGGTGATCTTTCTTGACAGGTGCCATGCCATGGTCAGATACCAATACAACATGAATTGGGAGGTCAAAGCTTTCCAGCCCTTCAAACAAGGCTCCAAGTTCATGGTCTAGTCGAAATAAAGTTTTTTTCAACTCCAAGTCATTGTTGGGCCCATAGCGATGCCCCGTGTCGTCCATATCGGAGAAATAGAGCGTAATCAGTCGAGGCCTTTCCGCCTCAGGAAGCCTCAACCAGTCAAACACCTTTGCAATTCGAGTCAGGTTAGCTACTCCACCATCGTAATCGTAGTAATAACTCGGGCGAACCCCTTGAATCGGCGCCTCTGTGCCTACAAAAAAGTAACTCGCCGCCTTGATCCCCTGTTGCTCTGCAAGCACCCAGATCGGCGTACCCCCATACCAATAGCCGTCCTGTACAATATCCCGATTGCCCATGGTGTAGACTTGATTCTTTGCTGGCTCGTAAAAGGCATTGTCCACCAAGCCATGGTGCTCGGGAAGCATTCCTGTGGCGATGGTGTAGTGATTGGGAAAAGTTTTGGTTGGAAATGAAGGAATCAAGCCCTTGGCAGCCGTTCCCTCTGCAATAAATCTACTTAAGTTTTCCGGCTGAAATCGCTCCACATAATCGTGACGAAATCCATCCAAAGAAATCAAAATGACGATGGGCTCTTTTTCCTGAGAGAAAGTCGAAGTCCAAACGGACAGCAGCAGCACCAAAACTAGAAAAGAGCGCTTCATTTTTTTTCTTTAAAAATAGGAAGACTCCATTTGCCCTGCAAGAAGTAGTTATTTAGATAAGCCCTCCTTCAAACCTCCACCCGCATCAACCAATCGGTTTGGATTTCGTCCCCAAAAGGGAAGGGATGGCTTCCAAAGGCCTTAAAGCCATTTTTCTCGTAAAATCGAATGGCGCGGGCATTGTGCTCCCAGACTCCTAGCCAGACGTAGGTCTTTCCTTTTTCTTTCGCAAATTCAATAGCTGCCTCCAAAAGAAATTGCCCTACACCCTTTCCCCACACTTCCTCCAACGTATACAACCTGGCTACCTCGAGACTCTCCGGGTCCTGAATATCGCTTTGAGCAGCAGCCAAGTTTACCTTGGTATAGCCTACCATCTTCCCCTCAAGAATAGCGAGCAGAAAGGTAGAAGCAGGGTCTCTCCATTCTTTTTCTAATTGAACTGGAGTGAAGGCTTGGGAGAGATAGGCCTGTACATTCTCTGGTTTATTTCCTTCCGTAAATGCCTGCACAAAAGACGTTTGGGCGATTTCTAGCAACTCGGGAAGATCGCTAAACGCTGCCTTTCTCAAACTTACCACTGGTGTTAAAGGGCTCATATCACAATTTTTTAAGGGCAACATCAATCTGTGAAATTGGGAATTCTCCCAGGATAGCTCGGTAATTTCCTTTTGGACTGATCACGACGAAACTTCTGCAGGGATAGGGAAACGAAAAGAAGTGCTGGCTAAAGACTCCCTCAGGGTCTGGAATCCATTCCTGTATTCCCTCGTATTTTTCCAAGCCATGGGGCTGATGGTAGAGGTATACAGGTGAAGCTCCACCGTGCTTTTTGACATACTTGAGGACCGCCAGGTGATCGCTTTTGAGCGTCTTAGGGTCCGAGGTGCTGCGAGCAGAATTGCATTCGTCTTTGCCGGGGTAAAAAATCACCACCAGAGGCTGTCCTGCCCTAAAGGCATCCATTTTTCCCAGCTTCTCATAGAATAGGCGCGCATCGGTAAGCCCTACAGGCATTCGATGCACGAGCCGCATCTCTCCTGATTGCTTTCCTGGAACCCCAAAATAGGGTCCGCTTAGGATTTTTTCCTCGTATTCAGGGTAAAGGATTCGTTTGCCACGCTCGTCAAAATAGCTTTGGCCAAGGAGTTTTTCTTGAAAACCAAGCAAAAACAGACTCCAGAATAGAATCGAAATTAGTTTCATTCGCTCCAATCAGGTGGATGCTTTGCTCGCTGAGGCTACCTTATTACCCCACAGGATCACCAATGCGGCTGTTCCAAACATGAGTAAGCTGTAAATGGCAGATGGAATGGACATCACTGAGTTTACCAAAAGTGTAGCCGCAATGGTAATGCCTAAGGTACCGTTCTGAATACCCGATTCGATGGCAATCGTCAATCCCTGACGGAAAGGTAGCCCTGTCCATTTGGCCATTGCAAAGCTTACCGCTAGCGTGCTCAAATTCAAAGCCAAAGCAGCAGGACCAGCTTCGATAAAGTACTGCACCAAATTATCCCTTTCTTTTAGAATCGCTGCAAGAACAATAATCACGAAGAATACGGTGGAAATTTTTCGAAAAGGCTGATCCCATTTTTGTGCCAATGCAGGCGCTTTGGCAAGGGTAATCATCCCTAAAGTAACAGGGATAAGCGTAATGAATAGGACCGAAACGACCGTACCCACGACTTCCAATTGCTGTGCCTCCCCTCCCGGAATAAAATACCCAATCGAGTAATTGACCAAGAAAGGGATGGTAAATACGGTGATCACCGAAGAACATGCCGTAAGCGTGATGGAAAGTGCTGCATCTCCTTTGGCAAGGTGCGTAATCAAATTGGAGGTGGCACCACCAGGGCAAACTGCCAAAATCATCAGTCCTACTGCTAATTCAGGAGGAAGCTGAAAGGCTTTCGCTATTCCAAAAGCAAGCATTGGCAAGAGAATTAACTGATTGAGCAGCCCAATTCCTACCGCTTTGGGGTAAATTAAAATTCGCTTGAAATCTTCTATACGCAAACTAAGTCCCATGCCAAACATGATGACTGCGAGTGAAAAAGGCAAGAAAAGCTCGGTTAAAACACTGGATTGCATAAAATTTAGGTTGGGTGGTTCGTTTGGGTTGGACTAAGTTAAAACAAGCCGCTTGCAACAGCAAATCCTATGTACGTTCCAATGGCATTCCCCAAACTTCCAACAAGAATGCCAGGAATCAGCAGATCGGGGCGCTGCAAACTTTCCGCTGAAGCTAAAGCAGTGGTAGTTCCACCAATATTCGCTTGCGAAGCCACGGCAATCATGTCCCAATCCATTTTGAAAAGGGCCCCAACACCAAATACCACCAAGCCATGAATCAGTATTAGAATAGTCACAAACAGAATCAAGGTATAGGCCAAGTCTCCTACCTCCACCAAAGCTCCCAAATCACACAGGGTGCCTACCACTGCCAAAAATAAGAGGATTAAGAAGTAGCCTAAGGTATGTTTGCCGCGTAGCTGCTGCACCGCAGGAAATTGGGCTAGTACCAAGGCTAGGGAAGTAAGCACCAGGATCTCGGGTACCTGCGGAAACCAAATTACAACGGCCTTACTTAGCGCCATTCCCAACAAGGCCAATGCGAGCAAGGAAGAAATGGAACTAATGGAGATAGATTCCTGCGATAGGGATTTTTCACCACTTGCTGCAGTTTCATTTTTTTTCCGAGGAAAGAGTTTTTGTAAGTATTTGGGCAAGATCAAAGTAGCAATGATCCAAGGTGTACCCACCAAATTGTCCACTACGGTAGTTGCTGCAAACAAGGTTCCCACTTCATTGACCTTGTAATGCAAAGCAATTGCGTTAAAGTTGATTGCCCCACCGATGTAGGTTCCAGTATACATGCCCGCCACCGCAGGAGCCAGAGGACCGATCGCTTCTGCTGGTTGAACGAGTACCCAGGCGGTGAGTACCCCGATGACGGTGGCCAAAGAACCCAACAAAAATAGGAGCAAAAGGGGAAGCCCCGCTTTTTTCAAGCTTTTGAGATCTACTTCGAGCAAGGCAATAAATATACCCAAGGGAGCAATGTAGGTAAACACGCCATCGTAGATGGGATGCCCATCCATGGCACTTGGGATCAAGCCAGTATTGGCAAGCACCGCGCAAATCAAAATTGCAAAAATGGGAGTACCTACCGACTTGCCCCATGAAAATCGGGTGAGCCAATTTGCAAAAAACACTGCCAAACAAAGTGTGGCTGCTACAAATAGAAGAGAGGAAGGATTTGACATTCCGAAAAGTAGAAAAAAATAGTTAGTTATACGGACTTGGTCTCTTGGATTGTACAATGTACCAGGTACAAAGTACAAAGTAGGGATTCGTAGTAGGACATGAATTCTACTCAGAAAGTATCTTGGTACATTGTACTTCGTACTTCGTACAAAGTTCTACTTGCTACTTGATACTTGATGCTTTTCAAATGTCGAACGCCGGACGCTGAATTCAGAATGTCGTAATCAAAAAGTACAATGTACCAGGTACAAAGTACAAAGTAGGGATTCGTAGAAGGAGATGAATTCTACTCAGAAAGTATCTTGGTACATTGTACTTGGTACTTCGTACAGATCATTGTACTTAATACTAAATACTAATTCTATCCAAAAGCGCAGCTACCTGCTTGCTTCCCGTTTTTCGTGAATAGGCTTCCAAGGAACCTACGGATTGTTGTGGGCCTGTAGTTTGATAAAGTCTTCGAAGCGCCTGGCGCATCGCCGGTTGATCTCCATGGGATAGTACTGCCCCAGCACCTGCTTGACTTAGGATCTCCGAACTATCTCCTTGCGGATCACCCAATGCCAACACCGGAAGCCCTGTGGCGAGGTATTCGAAAAGTTTGCCTGGAATATTCCCTTTGGCATTCTTGGTATCGGTGAGAATCAATACCAATGCATCGGCCTTGGCATAAAAATGAAACACTTCCTGGTGTGAGACATAACCTGCAAAGTGGATATGGCGCTGTAGCCAAGGATCGGCCTGTACCTGTTGCTGAACCTGCTCACTTACTTTTCCAACAAAAGTCCAAGAAACCTCCTCACCTGCTGCTTCAAATTCTGCCTTAAGCGCCTGCATCAAAGGCAGCGGGTTGCGGATAGCGTCAATAATCCCTGTGTAAACCAGGTGAAGCCGATCTGCCGCTTTAGGTCGTGGGGCAAAATCTTGAGGAATGTCTGCCGGATCGTAACCATTGGTAATCAGGTCAATTTTTCTTCCCGAGAGTTTCTCTAAATCACGCTGAAAGGTTGGGGAGACAGTCACCATTACATCGGCTTGCTTCAATACTTTCCGCTCCAAGGCTTCGTGTTGTCTTCGGATAAAAGGCAACATCGGAAGAGTGTCTAGAAATTCCCACTGCGACCAAGGATCTCTGAAGTCGGCAAGCCAGGGGATGCCGTGTTTTTGTTTGAGTTGCTGCCCAATTAAGTGGAGGCTATGGGGAGGCCCAGTGGTAATGACAGCTTGGAATTGCCATTCTTTGAGTAGCTCGTTCAGAAATTGGACGGAGGGTTTCACCCAGAAAACGCGAGGATCTGGCACCAAGATGTTGGCCCGCAGCCAGATGGCTACTTTTTCCAGAAATCCCTTTTTTTGCTGTTCCAGGATACGGCCAGGATGGCTTTCCCCTTTCTTTTTCACTTTAGCAAACAACTGGTAGGGCTCCCAAATCGGAAAGCGGATGACTTCTAGGTTGGGAGAAATTTCTTTGAGCAGGGTTTCGTCTTGGAGATCGAAATCGGGATTTTCAGGCGTAAAAATCACAGGCTCCCAACCTGCCTCAGGTAGGTACTTGGCAAACTTCAACCAACGCTGAACTCCCGAACCTCCACTTGGAGGCCAATAGTAGGTAATGATTAAAACGCGTTTTTGGATGGTTGTCACAGGAGTTGCCACTACTTTGAGTCGTAAATGTACAAAAAAGAAAAAGGGGAAAGTTTCCTTCCCCCTTCATCTTCTTAAAGTTCAAAATTATTCTCCTTGTCCCAAGGAATATCCCTTCACCCCATCAAAGGTGTAGAGGTGCTCTGTTTTTATAAAATCAAGTCCTAGCTGATCGGCTTTTTGGAGAAGATCTATCACCTGGGCATGGCTGATCGTTTTTCTTTCTTCCACTTTGAAACGACATCTCCAGTGATCGGTGCAGAAGGTTTCCTTCATGCCATCAGGGAAAACCTTCACGCCTCTATTGGTAATGAGGCTCAGTTTCAAATCCCCTGTATCGAGTGTGTTTAGGAGGTTACCCAAGACATTGGGATCCCGTTGGTCTTGGTCCCAGTCTAGGAACATGTCTACGCCAATCAATTCCTTTTTTGCTTTTGGCTTTGGTCGGAGGGCAACATCCATGGGAGCAGTGCTTTCTTTTCCGAAAATCGCGGGAGCCATTTGACTAGGCACCTGTCCCAAGCGAGCAATGACTGCCTGAGCAAACTCCTGAGTTCCTACTTTCTTGGCAGATTGTCCTTCCTGGTAAATATCTCCGGTATGAATTCCATCTTCTAGGGTTTTCATCCAGGCGTTTGAAATTTTTTCTGCTATCTCAGGCTGGCCGATGTGCACGAGCATCATGATGGCTCCATTTAACAGCCCAGATGGATTGGCGATGTCCTTGCCTGCAATGTCAGGTGCAGAACCATGAATCGCCTCAAACATGGCTACTTCAGCGCCCACGTTCGCAGAACCTCCCAAGCCAACAGATCCGGTCACTTGTGCTGCCACGTCGGAGATGATGTCTCCATACAGGTTGAGTGTCACGATCACGTCAAAAATCTCTGGGCGATCTGCAATCAAAGCTGTTCCGATGTCAATGATTTTGTGGTCCGTTTCAATTCCTGGATACTCCTTCGCGATTTCAAGAAAGGTTTTGTGAAACAAGCCATCTGCAAGCTTCATGATATTATCCTTGGTCATGCAGGTTACCTTTTTGCGGCCGTACTTCTTGGCGTACTCAAAGGCATAGCGAATGATCTTTTCAGATCCAGGCTGCGAAATCACCTTCAAACATTGGTACACCTCCTGGGTTTGGCGATGCTCAATTCCCGCATACAAATCCTCTTCATTTTCGCGGATTATCACCAAATCCGTTTTTGGAAAATGCGTTTTAATAAAAGGCGAATAGGCCTTGCAAGGACGCACATTGGCATACAATCCAAAGGACTTACGCGTAGTCACATTCAAAGACTTGAAGCCTCCACCTTGAGGTGTAGTGATGGGCGATTTCAAAAAAACCTTGTTGGCCCGAAGCGAATCAATCGCATTGGGTTCCATGCCGGAACTAATCCCTTTGAGATACACCTTTTCTCCAATTTCAATCACCTCGTACTCCAATTGGGCTCCTGCAGCATCTAAGATGGCCAGGGTCGCTTTCATGATTTCAGGTCCGATTCCGTCTCCGTAGGCTACGGTAATTTTGGTTTTGGATTTCATGGGTAGGATATGGGTTTAAATTCTTCTCTTTCGTGCCGCAAAAGTACGAAAAAACGCCAGAACACGGGCTCTGAAATTCAAAAATTCTCGTTATGATATGAATAAAAAATAGTCGATTCCATGCCATTTTGGCCATTATTAAGTTTTTTCTCCTGACTTGAATTTGGTAGTGTTGGAGGGGGAGGTATATTTGTCTGAACTATGCCGCCTGACTATGTCTGAATTTGTTACTATTCTCACCGAAGAACGACAAGGTATCCTTTACCTAACGATCAATCGAGAGGATAAACTCAACGCCATGAACCTCGCAACCCTAGCTGAGTTGAGGTCTGTTTTTGATCAAGTCATGGATAACAAGGCCATCAAGGCGGTGATTCTAACCGGCGCTGGAGAGAAGGCCTTTGTGGCCGGTGCAGACATCTCCGAAATTGCCTCCCTCAATGAGGTCAATGCTCGCAAATTTGCGGAAAGCGGTCAAGAAATTTTTGCGATGATCGAAAACTGCCACAAACCAGTAATCGCTGTTACCAACGGCTACACCCTCGGTGGCGGCTGTGAATTGGCCATGGCATGTCACATGCGTATTGCAACTTCCAATGCAAAATTTGGCCAACCCGAAGTGAACCTTGGCATCATTCCAGGCTACGGCGGTACCCAGCGCCTCACCCATTTGGTAGGCCGAGGCAAAGCCAACGAGTTGATGATGACGGGCGATATGATTGGTGCCGAAGAAGCAAAAACCTTAGGACTAGTCAACCATGTGCTACCAACCAAGGAAGAAGCCATTGCTGCAGCAGAAGGGATTATCCAAAAAATCATGGGCAAAGCGCCCCTTGCAATTGGCATGGTAGTAGATTGCGTAAATGCAGTATTTCTGGAGGAAAATGGCTACCAAACTGAAGCCAATTCTTTTGCGCGCTGCGTCAAATCGGGAGACTACAAGGAAGGTACTTCGGCATTTTTGGAGAAAAGAAAGCCTGTCTTCCGTGGAGAGTAAGTGATCCAGCAACCCATGGGCACACTAAAAAAACTCGCCGGACAAACTGCCATCTATGGCCTAAGCAGCATTTTAGGACGCTCCATCAATTTTTTGCTGATCATCGTCTATACTGGATACCTGAGTAAGGCGGATCTCGGCGCATTTACAGGCATCTACGCCTTGATCGGATTTTTAAATATTGTCTTTACTTATGGGATGGAAACCGCCTTTTTTAGGTTTTCAACTGGAAAAAATCAAGATCCCACACGAGTATACCACAACACGCAATCCCTATTGGTCTTATCTAGCCTCGTTTTGGGATCGGGAATTTACCTCGCAGGACCGTTACTGGCGGAATGGATGAACTATCCTGGCCAAGCTTACTTGTTTCAGTGGACTGCAGTATTGCTTGTCTTCGATGCAGTTTTAGCAATCCCTTTTGCAAAACTCCGACTAGAAAATAAAGCCAAAACCTTTGCAGGAGCCAAGTTGATCAACATTCTACTGAATGTCACCTTCAACCTACTTTTGCTGATTTGGATTCCTAGTTGGATTCAAACTGGAATTCTACCTGAAGGAATCTTGGGCTACCAGTCTACTTGGGGCGTGGAATACATCCTTCTTGCCAACTTACTAGCCAATGGCTTGATTATTCCTTTTGTGTGGTGGAAGGCTGGATTTTTTTCCTTCCGCCTCGAAAAAGAAGTTCTCCAGCCCATGTGGACTTACTCGCTGCCCTTGCTATTTATGGGATTGGCAGGTGTAACCAACGAACTTATATCACGACTATTGTTTGAGTATGTGCTGCCATTAAACTTTTACCCCGGATTGAGTAGCCGAGAGGCAGCAGGCATTTTTGGTGCGAATTTCAAGTTAGCCATCCTGATGAATTTGGTGATTCAGGCCTTTAAGTATGCTGCAGAACCCTTCTTCTTCAGAGAATCCAAGGAAAAGGATTCACCCAACATGTATGCACAGGTAATGCATGTCTTTATCCTATTCTGCTCCCTACTCATGATCTTGATATCCGTGAACCTTCAATGGATCGGGCCATTATTCTTAAAAGGAGAGGTATATGAAATGGGATTTTCCATAGTCCCCATGTTGCTGCTAGGCTACCTGCTGTTGGGAATTTATTTCAATCTGTCCATCTGGTTTAAACTAACTGACAAAACGAGTTACAGCTTCTGGATTACCTTCTTGGGAGCGGTAGTCAGTGTAGCAGGCTTTGCTTTCTCCGTACCGATCTTGGGTTTTATGGGTGCAGCCCTCAGCACGGTGGCCTGCTATCTGGTGATGGCAATTATCTGCTACTTCTTTGGGCAAAAATATTACCCCATCCCCTATCAAACGCGTAGCGGCTTAGGCTATCTGGTACTCGCTTTTGCATTAAGCTATGGGGGATTTTATGTGCAGACCGAGGACATCGCCTTGGATTTTTTGATTAAAAATTCAGGGGCCCTTATTTTTCTAGGAGTAGTATTCCTTAGGGAACGAAAGTTCTTTAGGTCGCTTATGGATAAGAAATCCTAGGTTTCCCCAGCGAACCGCTTCCTTTTCTTCAGCCAAATTGATGAAAAGGCACTATGTTTGCAGCGGTTATTTGAAATTCCATTCTTCAGTGAGAGTTACTCCCATTTTTCTTCTGCTTTGCCTTGTTTTTTTAAGTCCCATCGATGGATTTACTCAGAAGTCTTTGTCCAAAAAAGAGGTCAAGGCACAGGAATTAGCTGCAAATGCAAGCCGCTTTTTTATTGAAGGAGAAAAAGCCTTCGCCTTAGGAGATTTGGAAAAATCGTACCAATTCTTGGCGAAAGCACGAGAGTTTGCCCCTGAGGAACCTGCCATCTCCTTCAAACTGGCAGAGGTACTATTAAAAAATAACCAAGCCGAAAAAGCACTTCCCTTTGCTTTGAAAGCAGCCGCTGGAGATCCAGCAAATTTATTCTATGCCTTGCTGGTAGCAGAAATTTACACCGGTTTGAATAAACCCTTGGAAGCTGCAGCCCTGTTGGAAAAGTTGACCGCGGGATCCACCAAAAACCAACAGTACAACTTGGAGTTGGCATCCATTTACTTGAATGCCAATGAATTTGATAAAGCCCTCGTTGCTTTGGATCGTGCTGAAGCCTACTATGGCGTTCGAGAAGCGTTTACTTTTCAGAAGCAACGCATTTACCTGCGGAAAGACCAGCTCGGAAAAGCGATTGAAGAGGGAGAAAAATTGATTTCTTCCTTCCCAGGCAACCCAAATTACGTGCTCTCCCTGGTCGAGATTTTGTTCAACAATGCCAAGTTGGACCAAGCAATCCAGTTGGTACGGGCAGAAATCGTCAAATATCCAAATCAACCAGAACTTCAGTTGGCAGCTTACAGCCTTTACCTAGAAAAGGGTCAAATCGCACAAGCCAATACCTTTCTTTTAGAGGCTATCGCTAGTCCAGACTTAGCTCCATCTTCCAAAGCCGCTGCATTTCAAGGGGTAGCACAAGAGATGAAAACAGCTGAGCGCGAAAAGCTGCTCGACAAGTTGGAACTACTTTTAAATGAGTGGCACTCGGAAGATCCAACCGTTTTGGAGGCTATTGGAAATCGAAGGAAAGCCGAAAATAAGTTAGCAGAAGCGCTACAGCTTTATAAAAAGTCTCTTGCGTTTCAACCCAAAAACGAAAAGTTGTTGGAGGAGGTGATTGTCAACTCTTTTGACGCAGGCGGAAATTTTGAGGAGGTGGCACGATACTCCAGTATCGCCATTGACGAGTTCCCAGAAAGTGCAGAATTTTGGTTTTATGAAGGAGTAATCCTATCGGGACAGAAGAAAGATTCGTTGGCAGTTCAGGCGCTTGAAACTGCCCTTCGTATGAACGCCGATAAAAATCCGCAGTTGGCGCAAGTAGCGTACAGCACTTTGGGCAATAGCCAGTACCAATTGGGTGATCAAGTGGCTGCATTCAAAAATTTTGAGAAGGCATTGGCGCTCAGTCCAACTGACGAACAGGTCTTGAATAATTATGCTTATTTCTTGGCTCTGGCAAACCAGGAATTGGAAAAGGCCTTGTACATGGCCCAGCGTGTGGTGAAAAAACATCCTAAAAATGCCACCTACTTGGACACCTTGGCCTGGGTTTTGTATCAAATGAAGCGGTATTCGGAGGCGTCTTTGCACCTTAAAGAAGCACTAGAAGTCGAAAAAGAACCGAGTGGCGTCCTAATGGAGCACTACGGGGATGTTTTGTATCGATTAGGTAAGGTAGAAGAAGCTGTGGGATGGTGGAAAAAAGCAAAGGAAAGCCCCGAAAGTTCGGATTCACTTGCACAAAAAATTAAAGATCAACGAATCCATGACTAAGTTCCAAATCCTTGCGGCCCTAGTGCTTCTAGTTTTGAATTGGGGTTGTGCCAAAAAAACCACTCTTTTTGAGGGCAATCAGGCCATGGAGTCCTTTGTACCGAGTACCACTCAATTTGGGTACTTGCAAGCCAAAGCAAAGATAGTTCTCGAGGAAGATTCAGGAAAAATTACGCGCGGTACGCTTCAGCTTCGCGCCAAAAAAGATAGTTTGATTTGGTTTTCCCTTTCTCCAGGCCTTGGTGTGGAAGCAATTCGAGGTTTGCTTATCCAGGAAAAAATCCAAATTCAGGATCGCTTGGGCAAGGAAGATGTCAACATGACTTATCCAGAATTTGAGAAAAGGTTTGGAATCAAATTATCGCTGGAATTAGTTCAAAATATTCTTTGGGGGGACATTCCCTATCCGGCTAGTTATGAAGATCGGTTGGTGCGCGTTGGAAAAAAGTTTGAGTTAACTCAAGTCCGAGATAAAGTTCGCTATTTTAGTAAGGTCGATACCCGTCATGGAAAGGTTACTGAATTAGCAAGTGCGGCTCTTTCAGGTGAAGGTTCTATTCTAGCTAGTTTCCCAAAGTTTCAAAACATCCAATCTCAAGTTTTCCCTGCTGAAGCATTGGTAAAAGTGGCTTTAGCCGAGCCTTCGGGATCTCAAAATTTTAGGATTTACATCAACTGGACTACCTTAGATCCACAGACGAGTCCCTTAACCTTCCCTTTCCGATTTTAGTTTTATGAAAAGATTGGCCTGTCTATTTTTCTTCTCCTGCCTAGTGCTGCTCAGCACCACTGCTCCTGCCCAAACCAAAAAGTCTAGGGAGCAATTGGAGCGAGATAAAATTGAAATACAGACCCGATTAAAAGAGTTTGATGCAATTCTAAAGCAGACCACAGCTACCAAAAAAACATCGTTAGGCCAGCTAAATGCGATTACTAGCCAATTTCAAAGCCAAAATCGCTTGGTCAACACCTTGGATAGAGAAGTCAATTTACTTTCCACCAACATCGTTGAAATTGAAAACGAGATTGCAAGTTTAGAGAGGCAACTGATTGACTTAAAGGCAGAGTATTCTCGAATGATTTACAATTCCTCCAAACTGAATAGAGGGCTTTCGATTGTCGCTTTTGTGTTTAGCTCAAGCAACTTCAATCAGCTCTACATGCGTTTGAAATACCTACGACAGTACACCGCAAGTAGAAAAAAGCAGGCTGAACAAATTGAAAAATTATCCGCAGAGCTAGCCAACCAACGCAGCCAACTAGATGAAAGAAAGTTGGACAAAGAAAAAGTGTTGGTGGAGGAAAAAACGGAGAAAGAAAAATTGGAGGCGATGCGCAAGGAGAAGCAAGGCATGGTCAACACCTTAACTAAAAAGGAAAAGGACATTCAAAAACAGATTGCTGCTACCAAAAAACAACAGGAACAGCTGAATCGAATCATTAAAGCTGCCATCGAAGCAGAAATTCGAGCGGCAGAATCTGCCTCCAAAAAAGAAAATAGCACGAGCACCAAAAAAGCAGGAACCAGTATGCCGATGACTCCAGAGGCAGCTGCTCTTTCCAGCTCTTTTGCAGGAAATAAAGGAAAGCTTCCGTGGCCTGTAGAAACAGGGATTATCTCCCAAGGATATGGAACCTTCCCCCACCCTTCCTTAAAGGGTATAATGCTTGAAAACGATGGCATAGACATTCGTACCCAGCCCAACTCGAATGTTCGGGCAGTATTTGATGGGGTAGTCACCAAAATCACTAGCATCCCAGGCTATGGCAACACCTTGATTGTCAAGCATGGAGAGTACTTCACGATGTATAGCCGACTGAAGTCTATTTCCGTGACTACTGGTCAAACCATCAAAGCGAAGGCTGTTATCGGACAAGTAGCAACAAATTCAGAAGGAGAGGCTGTAGTACATTTCCAAACTTGGAAAGGACTTCAAATAATGGACCCTACAACCTGGATTAGCGCCAAATAGGTTAAATTTTCTTACATTTATAAAAAAGATACGCAACAAAACTTGATCTACTTGGGTAAGCGATCTATACTTGTATCTTTGTAATTGTAACTTTAAACGCACAACATTATGACTACTTTAGGTTTTCTTCAAAATATTGGTGGAGGTTCGTTAATCCTCATCATTCTTGTGATCCTCCTTTTGTTTGGTGCAAAAAGAATCCCTGAACTAGCACGTGGATTAGGCCGTGGAATTCGTGAATTCAAAGATGCTACCAAGGATATCCAAAACGACCTTGAAGAAGGTATGAAGGATAAGAAAAAGTAATTCATCCCCATTCTTTTGGAAAAGTATCGTTCCTTCGACGAAATCCAGTTCGCCTTGAAGAAAGGCGAAAGCGATTGTCGATCGATTGTAAAGTATTACTTACACAATATTCAGACGAAGGCGCATCTCAACGCCTTCGTCGAAGTTTATGCCCAATCCGCTCTCGAGCAAGCAGCTCTAGTTGATGAGAAAATTGCTCAGGGTACTGCTGGAAAGCTTGCAGGAATGATTGTTGGCATCAAGGATGTACTCAATTACGAAGGACATCCCGCTACTGCTGGATCCAACATCCTTGAGGGCTATATCTCCCAATACACCGCTACTGCAGTTCAAAGGCTCATCGACGAAGATGCCATCATTATTGGCCGCCTAAATTGTGATGAATTTGGCATGGGCAGCTCAAATGAGCATTCTGCCTATGGGAAAGTGTACCAAGAGCTAGACCCCACCCGTGTGCCTGGAGGATCGTCTGGAGGGTCGGCCGTAGCCGTTCAGGCCAACTTATGTACAGTCAGCTTGGGATCAGACACCGGAGGATCGGTTCGGCAGCCTGCTGCATTTACCGGAGTGGTTGGCATGAAGCCCAGCTATTCTCGAGTCTCCCGCTGGGGACTGATCGCATACGCATCTTCCTTTGACACCATCGGTGTTTTTTCAGCTACTGTTAAAGACAATGCCTTAGTTCTTGAGGTCATCGCAGGCTATGACGATAAAGACAGCACTTCCTCGAAGGAGGAGGTCAAGTTCTACAGCAAGCTTGATTCCCCAAAGCGATCCCTAAAAATTGCTGTTTTGAAAGAGGCATTGCACGCTCCGGCTTTACAACCTGAAATCAAGCGCAATACCTTGGAGGTAATCGAAAAGCTAAAAACCGAGGGA
The DNA here is from genome assembly GCA_040403475.1 of Algoriphagus sp. Classification (GTDB taxonomy): domain Bacteria; phylum Bacteroidota; class Bacteroidia; order Cytophagales; family Cyclobacteriaceae; genus Algoriphagus. The sequence goes on from JBBAKO010000010.1 coordinate 76,266, forward strand.
CATGAAGTTCAAGAAGTTGACTTCCCTCAATTGAAATATGTGCTTCCTACCTACTACATCTTGACTACTGCTGAGGCGAGCGCAAATTTAGCTCGATTTGATGGAGTGAAATATGGCTACCGAACTCCTGAAGCACAAAATTTGGAGCAGCTTTACAAGAATAGCCGAAGCGAAGGATTTGGTGAGGAGGTCAAACGAAGGATCATGCTTGGAACATTCGTGCTTTCAGCTAGCTACTACGACGCCTACTTCACTAAGGCTCAAAAGGTTCGACGAATAATCCGAGACCTTACTGCCAATTTATTAACAGATTTTGACTACCTTTTACTCCCTACAACCCCAACCACCGCATTTAAATTTGGGGAACATGGGGGTGATCCTGTTGCGATGTACTTGGAGGACTTGTTTACAGTTCAGGCTTCTGTCTCGGGAGTTCCAGCCTTATCTATTCCTAATGGGAAAGATGATTCAGGAATGCCCATAGGACTTCAGGTGATTGCAAACTCCTTTAAAGAAGCAGAACTGTATGCCTTTGGTCACTATTTAAGTACCTTGACATTAAATTAGCACGTGATGAAGCACATTATTTTAAGGATATTTCTAGCGACTGTCGCTAGTTTCTTTTTTTTAAATACTCAGGCATTTTCTCAAGAAAGCAGAACCTCGAATTCAGGACAGCTAGAGGTTGTACTACCGAACTATCATTACGAGTATATTCCTGATTTCACCTACGAAGAAGTAGCCGGGCGAATCGAGAAGATGGAGTCAGAGATGGATTTTGAATTAAACGACCGCGTTTTTTCTTTTATTCAATACTTCACTGTACGAAATCGTGAGTACATGAAAATGGTCTTGGCACGGAAAGAGCAGTATTTTCCGATGTATGAAGAAACCATGAAAGACTATGGCATGCCAGTAGAAATTCAACACCTATCCATCATTGAATCAGGCTTAGATCCAAAAATCAAGTCGCATATGGGTGCCATGGGACTTTGGCAATTTATGCCTGCTACTGGACGAGAGTATGGCATGGAGGTAAATCAAGACATCGATGACCGCATGGATCCAGAAAAATCCACTAAAGCTGCGGCAAAATACCTTAAGGCACTCCATAAAATGTTTGGCAACTGGGAAGTAGCCCTAGCTGCCTACAACTGTGGCCCAGGAAATGTGAGAAAAGCAATTCGGAATTCTGGAGGCAAAAATACGTTTTGGGGAATTTATGATTACCTGCCCAAAGAAACGCGCAGTTATGTGCCTCAATTTCAAGCAATGCTATACATCCTCAATCACCTAGAGGAGCACAACTTGCACTTGGAAGAACCAAGCTATCCGATGGAGTATGAACAGCTGAATTTTGATAAAACCTTTCAGCTCAAAACTTTGGCCTCACTTACAGAAGTTTGTTTGAAAGATTTAGAGAAACTAAACCCTTCCATAAAACAAGGAAGAATCCCAGAATCTCATCGTTCGATGTCCATCCGAATTCCAAAATCCAAAGCATTTTTTATCAAGGAAAATTTGGCCTGGATAAGTGACTCCTTATCCAAAGCAGCTCCAATCCTAGTGGCTTCCACCAGCCAGGTAGAGACAGCTACTAAAGGGAGCAGTCCACAGCAGAGCACTTCAAGAATTGCCTACAAAGTAAAGTCTGGCGATGCCATTGGCACAATTGCTAGTCAACATGGAGTGACCCTAACTCAACTAAAGCAATGGAATAATCTTAGCTCAAACTTGATCAAGGAAGGGCAGATACTTATCATACACTCCAATTCCAACCGTTCCAGTTCGAAAACCATTGCGCTGAATTCAGACAATCCTACCTCCTCTAAAACCTACACCGTGCGACCTGGAGATTCTTTATGGATGATATCACAAAAGCACTCGCTCAGCATTGAACAAATCAAGCGGTTGAACAACTTGAATACAACCCAAATCAAGCCTGGTCAGCGTTTAATTGTAGGTTGAATAGTGCCTGTTTTGAATAACCTAGAGATAACCTAACTTATATTCCCTTTTTACACTTCCTTTAGAAACTAGACTTCCTATGAAAGCAATTTACCTGAGCCTCCTTTCCTTGTGTTGCCTCTTTTTATTTTCCTGCGAAGAAGGTACTGGATCTAGCAGCTCCAAACCTAAGGCAAGAGGTTCAATAGGTGAAATAGTTTTAGCTATCGATTCGACCAAATGGGCAGGACCTGTTGGAGATGAGCTACGCGCAATTTTTGAAGCAGACCTACCGGGAATGATTCGCTCGGAAGCGCTATTCAAAGTGCATCGTGTCGATCCACGCGCCATGACACGGATGCTAAAAATGTATACCAACCTGGTATATGTCACCACCTTCGACGACAAGCGAGGAGGAAGCCAAGCGGTCAATGCCCAATTTACACCTGAATCAAAAGCCAAAGCTGCTGCAGACCCAAGCATCTATTCGCTACGGATGGTAGATGAGTTTGCACAGGGCCAAGAAGTACTCTACCTATTTGGAAACACTGAAAAAGAGCTAATTGCAAACCTACGCAAGCACAAGGATCAGCTTCAAAATCTTTTCGAAGTCCGAGAGAGAGATCGATTAGCGAAGGCCCTATTGGCACGCAAAAACGCGACTGCGCAGAGTGATGCGCGCAAAAACCTAGGCATAGAAATCATGCCTCCTGTTTCTTACCAGATTGCCAAATCTGTCCCTGAGTTCCTTTGGTTGAGACAGCCAACCCCTAACCAAAATCGCCCAGACATCAGCGTCTATTTCCATGTCGAGGACTATAAAAACGAAGAACAAACCTTTCCGGAGAACATCCTTCAGCTGCGCGATTCAATTGCTAAGATCCATATTTTTGCAGACCCAGAGGACCCAAATTCCTTTATGACAAGTGAAAAACAAATCCCGCCCGTTTTCCGAAACATGGTGATTAATGATAATTTTACTGTTGAAATACGGGGTACTTGGAAGACCAACGACCTCAGCATGGGAGGTACATACCTAGGCTATTTGATGATTGATGAGAAGAAAGGGAAATTGTACTACATGGAAGGCTTTGTATACTTTCCGAACGAACTCCACGCAGATGCATTGCGAGAGATTCAGACCGTTCTCCTGAATACCAACGTGAGTTGGAATGAAAAAACAGGATTATAAACCCAGCTTATACCACCCATTTATGGCGATTAAAATCAGAAAAGAAGACGCATTAAACTACCATAGCCAGGGCTCTCCAGGAAAGATCCAAGTGATTCCTTCCAAGCCTGTTTCCAGCCAATTGGATCTTGCGCTAGCCTATTCCCCTGGAGTAGCTGAACCTTGCAAGGAAATTGCTGCCGATGTAGAAAATGTGTACAAATACACCGCCAAAGGCAATTTGGTGGCAGTCATTTCAAATGGTACCGCAGTACTCGGATTAGGAGACATAGGTCCCGAAGCCTCAAAGCCCGTAATGGAAGGAAAGGGAGTTCTTTTCAAGAAATTTGCCGGCATCGATGTCTTTGACTTGGAAATAGATGAGAAAGACCCAAAGAAACTAATTCAAATTATCAAATCTCTAGAACCCACTTTTGGCGGCATCAATCTAGAGGATATAAAAGCGCCCGAATGCTTTGAGATTGAGCAGACGCTCAAGCGAGAGATGAAGATCCCAGTCATGCACGATGACCAGCACGGGACAGCCATCATCACTGGAGCAGCATTACTCAATGCTCTTGAGCTGGTTGAAAAAAAGATAGAAGACATCCGAATTGTCGTTAGTGGTGCTGGTGCAGCTGCCATATCCTGCCTGCGGTTTTATTTAACCTTAGGCGTCAAAAAAGAGCATATCGTAGTTTGCGATAAGGATGGAGTGCTACGTGCTGATCGCCCAGGCTTGGCTGGAGAGCACATCGAGTTTGCTACTACTCAAAACTTCCATACCATCGCCGAGGCCATGCCAGGTGCAGATGTTTTTCTTGGGCTTTCTGCAGGCAACATCATCGCTCCGGAACTGATCCAATCCATGGCAGCAGATCCAATTGTGTTTGCGCTTGCCAACCCAGATCCTGAAATCGCCTATGAAACTGCCATTGCAGCACGCGAAGATGTGGTCATGGCTACTGGGAGATCAGACCATCCCAATCAAGTGAATAATGTCTTGGGATTCCCCTACATTTTTAGAGGTGCCTTGGATGTGCGCGCTACCACAATTAACGAAGAGATGAAGCTTGCCGCAGCAAAAGCAATTGCCAAGCTTGCCAAAGAACCCGTTCCAGAAATTGTCACCAAAGCCTATGGAGAGAGCAATCTAAGTTTTGGAAGACTTTACTTAATTCCAAAACCTGTAGATCCACGCCTCATCACTACCATTGCTCCAGCTGTGGCTAAGGCAGCCATTGAATCTGGAGTAGCAAAAAAAATCATTACCGATTGGGACGCCTACGAAGTGGAGCTCCAGAAACGAATTGGCATTGACGAGCGCTTGATGTCAATTGTCATCGGCAGAGCCAAAAAAGATCCGAAACGAGTGGTATTCGGAGAGGCGGATAACCTCAAAATCTTGAAAGCAGCGCAGTTGATTCGAGATGAAAAAATCGCGATCCCTATCCTTTTAGGCAATCGGGAACGTATTTTGGAATTAATCGAAGAGAATTCGCTTGACCTTGAAGGTGTCAGCATCATTGACCCCATGGAAGAGCGGAAAATGAATGAGAAGTTTGGAAAAATCCTGGCCCAAAAGAGACAGCGTAAAGGCATGACCCTAGCCGGTGCGAACAGATTGGTGAAGGAGCGTAATTATTTCGGTGCCTTAATGGTCGAAACTGGGGAAGCAGACTGCTTTATTTCTGGCCTCACCCGCGATTACCCAAAAACCATCCTTCCTTCCCTACAAACCATTGGCGTGAAAAAAGGAGTCAATCGAGTGGCAGGCATGTATATCTTGAACACGCCACGAGGTCCTTATTTCTTTGCAGACGCAACGGTCAATCTCAATCCTACCGCTGAAGAACTCGTGGATATCATTGGACTCACCGCTACAGCAGTGAAGTTTTTTAATATGGTGCCACGGATTGCACTCCTCTCCTATTCCAATTTTGGGTCTGCTCAGGGAGATATCCCCTCGAAAATGGCTAAAGCTACTGCCTTGGCTAAAGAAAAATACCCAGACTTGATTATCGAAGGGGAAATGCAAGCCAATGTGGCCCTGAACCAAGAAATTCAAAAAGAATTCTACCCGTTCTCCGACCTATCCCAAAAAGGGAAGGAAGTCAATACCCTCATTTTCCCCGATTTGGCTTCTTCAAACATTGCTTACAAGCTTTTGGCTGAACTTGGAAACGCAGAAGCAATCGGTCCCATCCTATTGGGGATGAATAAACCAGTTCATATTCTGCAACTGGGAAGTTCCATCCGCGAAATCGTCAATATGGTAGCCATCGCCGTAGTGGATGCCCAATCCAGCAAAGAAAGTTTATGATAGATTACCTCAATGGAAAGCTAGTTCACAAAGACCCAACCTACGTACTTATCGATGTAGGGGGAATTGGCTACCATGTCAAAATATCCCTACAAACCTACACTGCCATCAAGGATCAGGAGCAACTACGTCTCCTCACCTACCTGCACATCAAGGAAGATGCCCATACCCTCTATGGATTCAAGGAAGAACAAGAGAAACGACTCTTTCTCCTACTCACCTCCACCAATGGCGTAGGCCCAAGCACAGGACTCATGATCCTATCTTCCTTGACAAGCTCTGAAATCGAACAGGCTATTCTGTCTGGTGATGTAGCTACTATTCAAGCAGTTAAAGGAATTGGAACCAAAACTGCCCAGCGAATCATCTTGGAATTGAAAGACAAGGTTGGCAAATCAGGTAGTGGGGAAATTACCGCTCCTTTAGGATTTCTAAATGGAGGCAATAAAATCAGAGAAGAAGCGTTACAAGCTCTAGTCACTTTAGGTTTTCCAAAAGCTGTGGCAGAGAAAAATATTGCCCTGGTACTCAAAAAGAGTGGTGGAACTATCTCCCTAGAAGAGCTCATTAAGGCATCGTTAAAAACTTCTTAATTTCCACTGAATTGAAGGTTCAGGACTTACGTATCTTTTTGGCAAATCCAATTGGGGGGATCACCATCCTCCTTGGATTGCTCCTTGCCTTCCTTCCCATCAGTACCCTTCAAGCCCAACAGACAGCTAATCCCAAGTCCCGGATAGATTCCTTAAATGAGCGGAGATTGGCTCCCTCCTTTTTGCTTTGGCAAACACAGAGAACAGCCCCACTCTACCCCTACCGAAATCCTTTTTTAACACAGAAATCTCCTTTTTTTCCTAGTTCTCCAGTAAATAGAGACGTTCAGATCTTGATGGACTCTACCCTGAAATACCAGGTTGTGGACCAATTGGATAGCACCCGACTAGGTAACCAGCAAGAATATGAGTTTGATAAATTCGCACAACTGCAAGAATTCCAGGTTAGGCAAGACTATTGGAAAACTCGCTCTCGAGGAATAGATGGCGAAAGCGCCGTAGAAGGCCGAAGGCTCATACCTCCCATTACCATGAGCCCTACCTTCGACCGCATCTTTGGCGGTGATTCGATTAACATCATTCCCACTGGCTATGTCAACCTTGATTTTGGAGCCATATTCCGAAGGATTGACAACCCCACGATTCCTATCCGCCAGCAAAAAAATGGGAATTTCAATTTTCAACAGCAAATCCAAATGGCTGTCAATGGAAATCTAGGGCAGAAACTGAAGATTGGGGCCAATTTTGACTCCAACAACTCCTTTGATTTTCAAAATCAACTCAAACTAGAATACGATGGATTTGATGAAGACATCATCCAATCGATTGAACTCGGAAATGTGAGCTTACCCATCCAAAATCGCCTCATTCAAGGCGCCCAAAATCTCTTTGGCGTCAAAACAGAGATGAAATTTGGCAAGCTCAATGTCACTGCCGTAGCCTCCACACAACGGGGAAGACGGGACAACTTGGTGATTGATGCAAATGGGCAGGGCCGAGCATTTGATATCCAAGGTTCCAAATACGACGAAAACCGTCACTTCTTTCTCAGTCACTTCTTTCGGGAAAATTACGAACGCTGGCTCAAAGGGCTACCCCAAGTAACCTCTGGAGTGAACATCACCCGTGTAGAAGTGTACGTAATGAACCGGGCAACCAATACCGAAACCCTTCGGAATTTTGCTGCATTTATGGATCTAGGTGAAGGAAAAGTACTGCTCAATTCAAAAAACCCTGCCATTGGACCAGGAACTGCTACTAGCCCTGCTAGCAATGGAGCCAACCGACTGTATGCAAGTATCAGTGGCAGTCCCGCATTTAGGCCCTTTGATTCTGGAGCTCGTGCCATGGAGGGAGACCTAGGAGTTAAAAAAGGGGTAGACTTTGAACAGATCAATGGAGCACGAAAGCTAGACCAAACCGAATTCTTTTTTAATGGACAGCTGGGATTCATTTCCCTCTTTCGAAGGTTGCAAAATGACGAGGTAATTGCAGTTTCCTACGAGTACACCTACAATGGGCAAGTATTCAAAGTGGGTGAACTAACCGAAGACTACCAATCCCGTGGAGAAGATGAGTTGATTTTCCTAAAACTCCTCCGTCCTGCGCGCATCAATACCCGGGTACCTACTTGGGATTTGATGATGAAAAACATTTACAGCCTGAATGCAAGCCAAGTCGCACGAGATGGATTTCAATTGCAAGTGATCTACCGAGACGACCGTACTGGACTAGACAATCCCTCGCTACTTGAAGGTGCCAAGGTTAAGGACATCCCTTTGATTCGCCTGACAGGCTTGGACAACTTAAATCCCCAAAACGATCCTGCTCCGGATGGGAACTTTGATTTTGTGGAAGGGATTACGATGCTCTCCGATCGGGGGCTTCTTATCTTTCCGGTCCTGGAACCTTTTGGATCGAACCTTGCACGGAAATTCAACCCAGATGAACGCGTACTTCAAGAAAAATACGTCTATGATACGCTCTACCAAACCACGCAAGCAGATGCTGAGCTAGTCACCCGACTCAACAAATTTTTTATAAAAGGAAGGCTTACAGCTGGTTCAGCCAGCGAAATCCAACTCCCTGGCTTGAATATCTCACCAGGATCTGTGACAGTGCAAGCAGGGAATATTCCGCTTACTGAAGGTGTAGACTTCACGATTGATTACAACATTGGCCGACTTGTAATCATCAACGACGCCATCCTCCAATCTGGCAAGCAAATCAATGTCAGCTTTGAGAAAGCAGACCTAGTTTCGTTTCAAACTAGAAGTTTACTCGGCACGCGATTGGATTACATTGCCAACAAAAAATTGACCCTTGGAGGCACCTTCCTATTCCTAAACGAGCGTCCCAATGTATCCCGTATCGCCACAGGAAATGAAACACTCCGAAATAGCTTGTGGGGATTAGATGTCAACTACAACAGTGAATCTCGTTTTCTGACCAAGTTGGCCGATGCGCTACCCTTCACCGATACCAAGGAAAAATCACTCGTACAGTTCAATGCCGAGTTTGCCCACCTCATTCCGGGAACTTCCAATACCGTAAATGGAGATGCAGCATCCTACATTGATGACTTTGAAGCTGCTGTCACCCCCTTTTATTTGGGAGCTCAAGCAAATCAAAATTGGAAGTTGGCTTCCACTCCAAAAACTGCGGACAACCGATTTGATCTGAGCAACCAAACCGAAGACAATCTCGGAAGTGGCTACCGCCGTGCACGTTTGGCATGGTATAACATTGATAATATTTTTTACCGAGATGGGGGACCAGGCGTGCCCAGCAACATCACTGCTCAAGATCGTCGAAACCACTATGTAAGAAGGGTGATCCCTCAGGAGATTTTCAAGAATCAGGACCGGGAGGTGATTCTTGTTCCACAACCACTATTTGAACTGGCCTTTTTCCCTCAGGAGCGAGGCATGTACAATTACAACCCGGGGCTGACTGCAACAGGGTTATTGCCTAATCCAAGGCAAAACTATGGAGGGGTGACCCGAGCGATCACTACCGAAGTAGATTTTGACCGAACCAATATTGAATATGTGGAATTTTGGATGATGGATCCCTTTCTGCCTGGGGAAAATGGAAAAGTGCTGGATGGAATTTTCAATCAGAACAACACTACAGGAGGAAAACTATTCTTAAACCTTGGAGACATTTCTGAAGATGTCATCAAAGATGGAAGCCATGCATTTGAAAATGGCCTACCTGCAGATGGAAATCCTGCAGAAACGGCTGCCAACGAATGGGGTAGAATAACGCGTCAGCAGTTTTTGCTACCCGCATTTGACAACTCAGCCAGTGCTCGGGCTAATCAAGACGTAGGCTTTGATGGACTCAAAAATGAAGACGAAGCCAGCTACTTCAAAGCACGATTTTTGGATCGACTCAGCATCTCTCCTGCTGCAAAAAATACACTGACGCAGGATGTTTCTGCCGATGGATTTCAATACTACTTGGATTCGAAATTTGATCAAGCCAACACCAAAATTCTGGAGCGCTACAAAAAAATCAATGGAAATGAGGGAAATACCCCTATTTCCGCAGACCAAAATCTGCCATACACCCCATCGGGAACAAATGTCCCCGACAACGAAGACCTGAATACCGACAATACCATCAACGAGCTCGAAAATTACTACGAGTACGAAATCGATCTTCGTCCCGGACAACTTAAGGTAGGCAACAACTACATCGTAGATCAGGTGACCCATACCGAAGGTGGAGAGCAAGTCAACTGGTACTTATTCCGTATTCCAGTGCGTCAGCCAGATCGAGTTCAAGGCGATATATCTGGATTCAAATCCATCCGATGGATGCGAACCTACCTCACCGACTTTCAGCAGCCGGTGGTGCTTAGAATGGCCGAATTTAGAATGGTGGGCAGCCAATGGAGAGCCTTCCAGGAGTCGCTCTTTGAACGCGGATTTTTTGAGTTGCCCGAGCCTGACAACTCCAACCTGACAGTAGATGTGGTAAACATCGAGCAAAATGCACAGGGCAGCGCGACTTCAAGCCCTTACGTATTGCCTCCAGGAATTCAACGGGATCGAGACAATACTTCCGTAATTGAGCGTAGACTCAATGAACAATCCCTTCGTCTGTGTGTGGAAGATTTGGCACCCAAAGATGCCAGAGCGGTATTCAAAAATATCAACATTGACTTGGTTCAGTACGAGCGAATCAAGTTGTTTTTCCATGCGAATAGTGAAGATGCACGGGATGGAGAAGTATCTGCTTTCTTGAGATTGGGAACAGACTACACCGACAACTACTATGAGATTGAGGTTCCCTTAAAAATATCCTCCTTGGGAAGCAATGACCCACGAATCGTTTGGCCTGAGGCAAACGAAATCGATATTGCCATTCAGGAAATTGTGGGTCTCAAAGCAGAGCGGGACAATACCCAATCTCCATTGACCCTTCCATTCAGTAAGATGATTCGCCAATACAAGGTAACGGTGATGGGTAGACCAGAGCTCAACCAGGTTCAAGGGATGATGATCGGTGTCCGAAATCCAGGCAAAGGCATCGGTTCCTCCAAGAGCATTTGTCTCTGGGCCAATGAACTCCGGGTGACTGGATTTACGAAAACGAATGGCTGGGCAGCCAATGCCTACCTGAACACCAAGATTGCCGATGTAGCCGTAGTATCCGCTTCCATTCGGTACAATTCAATCGGGTTTGGGGGCTTGGAAACCAAACTTTCACAACGTAGCCGACAAGCGACCACCAATTACGACATCTCCACCAATGTGGAAGTAGACAAGCTTCTTCCCAAGGGGCTTGGAGTAAGTATTCCACTTTATTTTTCAGTTGAAAACTCATCTACAAGACCTGAATACGATCCGCTCAACCCGGACGTACCCTTTGAAGTGGCTTTAGAAAAGTTTGCAAACACCGCTGACAAAGACGCCTATCGAGACATCGCTTTGGATCAATTGTCTCGAAAGAATATCAGTTTGAATAACGTGCGAAAACTGAAGAAAAATCAGGAAGCACCGAGCCGCATTTACGATCTATCGAATTTGGCTTTTTCCTATGCCACGGGTACGGTTACACAAACCAATGCACAACTACAGAACTACAACTTCAAAACAAACAAAGGAAATGTGACCTACAGCTACCAACCGAAGGAGCTAAAGATCGCACCCTTTGAAAAGTCTGAGGGCATGAAAAGCCCTTACCTCAAACTCATCAAGGACATTAACCTCAACCTATCGCCTACGCTGCTGTTGGCGCGAATGGACGTCGATCGAAGATTTACAAGGTCTCAATACCGGAATGACCAACTCAGCACTTCAGGGGTTGATCCCTTATTTCAGAAGTCCTTCTTCATGAATCGCTCTTTCAATATCAATTGGGACCTGTCTTCCAGTTTGCGAGCAGAACTCGCCGCCAGTGCAGCAGCGGTCATAGATGAGCCCGAGGGCGATCTAGACTCACAAGCAAAGATTGATTCTGTCAAAGCCAATTTCCTTCGCTTTGGCCGTGCAACCAATTACAATCATTCAGCCACTGTCAATTACACCTTACCTTTTGCCAAACTTCCGATCACCGACTGGATTCAAACCGACTACAGACACCTGAGCACCTACACCTGGCAGACAGGAGCGATCGGACAGCGAGATACCTTGGGTAACGTGATCCAAAATACCAGAGAACAAACCTTATCGGGCAAGTTGGATTTGATCAAGCTCTACAACAAAAGCAAGTCACTCGCTGCGATCAACGCTCCAAGTCGACCGAGTACTCCCGGCAGGGCAAGCACAAATGCCAGCGATACGATCGGTACACCTTTGACGCGACGCATCCTCAAGTTGGCCATGATGCTGAAGGAAGTTACCTTCAACTATGGAATCATAGAGGGAACATTCCTGCCTGGATACATGCCCAATACAGGGCTATTGGGTATGGATCGAGCCTGGGAAAACCCTGGATGGGCCTTTGTTTTTGGAAGCCAAAACCCAATCCTCCGCTACCAGCTCGGGCAAAATGGAAACATGGCTCCTAGCCCTGAATTGACTCAAAGTTTTCGACAAAATAAGGCCATAAATCTCTCCATCAAGGGCTTAGCAGAACCTATTCGTGACTTTAGAATAACCTTAGAGGCCAACAAACGAGAAATTGGAGATTACAGTGAAATCTTTAGAAATAGTGTCGCTAGTCCAGGCACCTTCGAATCGCTGAGTCCAAGTCGCATGGGATCGTACAGCATCTCCACCATCCTAATTGGAACCACATTTGCAAAAAATAACGACCAAAACGAATCTGCTTTATTTACCGACTTTGAGAATTTCAGGGCCATCTTCAAACAACGCCTAGATCAACAAACTACTGCAGCTGGAGAATATCCCATTAATGGACAGGATGTCTTGATTCCTTCCTTTTTGGCGGCCTATCGAGGCCAAGACCCTTCTACTGCGAATCTGAATCCGTTCCCAAAAACACCTTTGCCAAACTGGCGCGTGGATTACCGAGGGCTGTCTCGATTGAAAGGGCTCAGCGATCTTTTCAGCAGCATCAACCTGACCCATGCCTACAGCTCGACCTACGATGTGAGCAACTTCTCCAATTCCCTTCAATACCAAAAAGGCTTGGAGCTATTTAACACACTGCAACAGATTCAACGTCCAAACCTCACCAATCTAGAAGGACAATTCATCCCAATCTACATTTTGAATCAGGTCGTGTTGACCGAACGATTTGCTCCACTTATAGGTGTGGATGTCTTGACCAAGCAGCGCATGAATATTGCTATAAACTACAATAGAGAGCGCAATTTGGGTTTGAATTTCTCCAATTCCCAAATCACCGAGCAGTCCAGCAGTGATTTTGGACTGACACTCTCCTACACCAAAGCGGGAGTGAAAATTCCTTTTAAAATCAGTGGACAGCAAAAGATTTTAAAGAATGACCTCCAAATGCGTCTGGACACGAAGGTGGGCAACACCCAACAGGTGCAACGGAAAATAGAAGAAAAAGCAACTGTCACGAATGGGAATTTCAACTTCCAATTTAGACCCACGCTTAGTTATGTAATCAATCGAAGCTTGAATCTGACGCTATACTTTGAGCGAACAGTAAATGATCCACGCGTAACTACCGCCTACAGAAGATCAAATACTGCTTTTGGAGGGCAATTAAGATTTAATTTATCCCAATAGATTTCAATCTCTCCCGAATACTTTTAATTTTGAGAGAATTAAAAAAATCATCATGAATTTTCCAGTAGAACTTAAGTACACCAAAGACCACGAGTGGGTCAAAATCGACGGAGATATTGCCACCATTGGCGTCACTGACTTTGCTCAAAAAGAGTTGGGAGACATCGTATATGTGGAAGTAGAAACCATAGGAGAAACTATTGAAGCAGGAGAAGTATTTGGGACTGTAGAAGCGGTAAAAACTGTTTCTGACCTTTTCATGCCAGTGACCGGAGAAATCCTTGAATTCAATGATGAATTGGAATCCTCTCCCGAACTTGTCAACGACGCTCCCTACACCGAAGGTTGGATGGTGAAGGTCAAAATTACTGGAGCTCTTCCAGCAGATCTTTTGGATGCAGCATCCTACAAAGATCTTATTGGAGAATAAATTAGCATGAGTCGGAAAGTCTGGTATGGAGCCTGGTTGAGCGCTTGTTGCCTAGCCATGCTTACGCCAGGAACCGCCTTACCTGATGTATCAGTAGTTAGCTTTCAAGATAAAATCATCCATTTCATTGTCTTTTTTGTGCTCGCTTACCTAGGTTCGGGTATGGGCTTGAACAAAAAAGTTGGAGACTGGAGAAAAAAGCGACTTTGGTTGAACTTTATGCTGTTGGTTTTCATTCCAAGCATTAGTTTAGAAACCGCTCAACACCTAATCCCCAATCGAAGCTTTGATTTAAATGATCTAGCTATCAATGTGTTAGGTGTTATTTCAGGATTATTTGGATATTTATATCGTCCTTCTTGTAAATTCATTTTGGATTAATCTCCAATAATTCTTACACTTGTTAGAGAAAATAAAACCGATTAATCTTTACATAAACAAAATTCATAATGGAAGTAAAAAAGACTCCTAAAGCTGACTTGAACAAAAGTGTGGGTATGTTTACCAACTTGGGTCTTGCAGTAGCAGTTGGTCTCACTCTGGCTGCCTTCGAATACAAGTCTTACGATGATAGCGCCCTAAAAGATTTAGGTGAAAGTGCAGATAATTTCGAAGACATCTTAGATGTACCTATTACTCAGCAGCCACCGCCACCACCGCCACCACCACCGATGGAGCAGCCTGTGATCCAAGAGATTCCAGATGAGGTGAAAATCGAAGAAAAAATCGATGTAAACTTTGACGTTGACGTAAAAGAAACCACGGTGATCAAAGAAGTTGCCATCAAAGAAGTGGTAATCGAAGAAGAAAAAGCCGACGTCATCTTTGACGTAGTAGAAACTCAGCCTAACCCTCCTGGAGGTATGTCTGGCTGGAATAAATATCTTTCTGATAACCTCAAATACCCAACTCAAGCTAGAAGAATGGGAGTTGAAGGTACAGTAATTGTTGTATTCGTTATTAACACCGATGGATCCATTCAAGACGTTGAAGTTTTGAGAGGTATCGGCGGAGGTTGCGACGAAGAAGCATTGAAAATTGTAAAAGCAGCTCCTAAGTGGGATCCTGGAAAGCAAAGAGGTAAGCCAGTTCGTACGCGAATGAGATTACCGATCCGATTCAAACTTGGATAATAAAAAAGACCCGATACGAATCGGGTCTTTTTTTTGCTCTATCAACGGAACGCATTGGCAGAAGCTCAAAAAAATGTGAATCGAAAAAGGCCCTGCACATTTGCGGGGCCTTTTTTAGTGAACAATAGATCGGCTTATTGCTAGTGAAGTTTTGAGGTTCATGTAAGTGAGCTGTGAACAGTTGACAGTCGTCTGTCGACAATTAATTACAACACATTCAACGATTGCTCCTTGATTTTTTCCAGTTCATCCTTCATTTGGATGACTAACTTTTGAATCCCCGCATCGTTGGCCTTTGAGCCAATGGTATTGATCTCTCGGCCAATTTCCTGGCTGATAAATCCAAGCTTCTTCCCTTGGCTCACTTCAGTATCCATACACTTCATGAAGTAGTCAAGGTGCGTTTCCAAGCGAACTAGCTCTTCATTGATGTCTATTTTCTCGAAGTAGTAAATCAGTTCTTGCTCAAAGCGATTCGCATCAAAGGCATGTTCATCCATCCACTGAGAAAAATGCCCCCGGATTCGAGATTGGATTTTCTCTTTGCGATTTGGTTCCTCCGCTTTGATGGCCTGCCATCCCTGTCGGATAAGGTCAATGTTTTCCTTCAATTTGACAAAAAGCGAAGCCCCTTCGTCTACCCGAAAGGATTCACAGCGAATCAAAGCTTCTTCTAGGGCCAACTTTACCTGAGCCCAATCCTCGCTATCCTCCCGATCCATGGTCGTGCTCACCATCACTTGAGGCGCCTGCAGCGCTAACTTAAACAAATCAGTACCCTTTTCTCCTACAGAAGCTGCAAGGCGCTCAAAAGTAGCGTAGTAGGTTTTAAACAAATCCTCATTGAGTTGAACGGGCAAGCTTTGGTTGCCCTTCACCAAAAAATCAATTGAAATACTGACTTTGCCGCGGTCTAATATGGCCTGAGCCCGATTTCTGATTTCAGACTCTTTGTCCGCAAATTGTCTTGGACTGCGAATGGAAAGGTCAAGCATTTTTGAGTTGAGCGTGCGGACTTCTACTTCAATGGCCAGGTGCTCGTTCTCAAATCCGGCTACGCCATAGCCAGTCATGGATTTGATCATACGAATTAAGCTTTAGAAATTATACCCCAAAGTAAAGTAAAATTTCAAGTCTTCGGTTTTATAATTTCTCACAGGCCTAGCTACATCAAATTTGACGTAGTAATTCATTAGCACGGTACGTAGGCCAGCCCCGTAGCTTTGAAGCCATGGATTATTAAAGTTGTTCAAGACAATCACAAAAGGAGAACCTGTGGTATTGATTACTTCCGTGTTTTGATCATTGACCTTTTCCCATGGTGCTGCATCGTTCCATGCAGAGCCAATATCATAAAAACCAACCAACTGGAAATTCTTTACAAAATTGGAGGTGATGGTCCCTCGAGTTAAATAGGAAAACAAGGGCAGTCTCAATTCAGTGGAAAAAGTAAGCGCATTTCGACCTCGGATCTCATCGTAATCAAAGCCCCTCAGGTCAATAAAATCAGCAAAAAGCAAGTTGGAGTTTTCAAGCCCATTGGGATTTCTAACAGGTGATGGCTCAGGCCGATTGGCAGGAGGATTGTAGAAACTATTGAACATCCAATTGTCCATCCCTCCCACCAAGTAAGTTTGGGGGTTGGAACCCATAAATGAGCCGAAATAGAATTTGGAAGCAAGGACAATATTCTTGTGGATTTTCTGGTAGTTCCTCAAGTCCACATATAAGTTGCTGAAGGATCGATCCCCGTAATTCAGTCCTTGGTAGTGCTGAAGACCTACCTTGCCTTTGGTGCCCGTAAATGCATACAATCCCATGGGTTCGGTACGGTCGTACACGAACTCCATTTTTGCTCCCGCATAGGATACTTGCAATTCATTCAACTCTGGTATTTTGCTTAAGATTAATGAATCCTCATTCAGGTTGAAGTACTGCGTTTTGGCTATAAATGGTGCTGCATACACGCGGGAATGAATCGTAAGCGGATAAGAGACGCCTGTCTCCACTTTGGTAAGCACATATTTCTGAAAACTGAAGTCTCCGTCTGTTACCCGAAGTGTCTTTCGATCATACCTCCCTCTGAAGTCAAGTCGGGATTTTAGGTATTCGTATTCAAACCAAATGTCCCCACCCGAATCAAAATCCAAGGAAGTCATAATGCCTCCCATAAAGAGGTGATTATCCAAGACATCGGTCATCTTGCCTTGAAGACTTATTCCAAAGCCGCGAAGGGGATCCACTATAAAGCGGGAATTGATGTGGTTCGTGAAGAATTGGGTTTCCATTGGGCGAGGCCCAGAAACCATCTTCTGCAAATTTTGCTTTCGGAAGGTTTCCAACAAATTACTTTTTCCTACTTCTGCATTACTGGCCACTGCCCCTGTTGAGGTTGGCGTTTTGGTAGGGATTGAATCAAAGGTGTAGTTTTCTGTATTCACTCCTCTCCTGGTTTCAAATCGCAAACGATCGGTAGTCAAGGAAGATGTTTTTTTAGAAATCGTGTCCATGGAAGTAATGGGAGCCACAAGTTCTGGGCCTGCTAACTTTTCCTGCTTGGCTCGAGTAGCCTGCTGCGTTTTGGCCTCAAGGATTCTTCGCGCAGCAAGGCGTTCGTTCAATTCTTTCGCTTGAGCCAATTGAAGCCTTGGCGTACTTGGTGTAAATTGATCGACTCCGGTGTAGGTATCCACATACAGCTCGGACTCTTTCCCATTACGGACAGCATAGGCTAGCTTATTCATTCTGGAATTCACGTCAAACACCTCTATACTCGTATCAAAGGAGGAAATTTGTGTGGAAACTTGATTTCCGATGTTATGCTTTACCAGGTTGGAGATTCCACTCAGGTCACTCAAAAAAACCAAGTTGTTGGAATTGATCTTTCTGGGAAATGTATTCTTGCTATTCGCATTGGTCAACTTGGTATATACCGTGGTATCCTTCAGCACTTGAACTCGATACAAATTGTATTGGGCTGGGAAATTAGCCAAGACAGGAGCTTTTTGAAGAACCGAATCTGGTAAATCTGTAAAGTTGCTCGAATACACAATCGTCGAATCATTCAAGAAAACAGGAGTCAGCTCATCAAAAATATTGTCAGTGAGGCGCTTGCCCTGCCCTCTTAAATTAAGGGTGTAGAGATCTGTCTTTCCATTTGAAATGGCAGAAAGAACCATGTTCTTCCCAGACTCATTAAAATCAAAACTTAGAATCTGAGTGATGTTGCGTAGAAATACCTTGTCCCGAGAAGAACCATCCAAGGATCGTTGCCTCAAGGTCGTCAACCCACGCTTGAATGTGGCGATCGCTAAAGTTGCTGAATCCCTCCACGCAATGACGGGCGCATGCAAGTTCGGTGGCAGTTCCTCATGCTTCGATCCACCCTGATAGATTCGCAGTTGAGTCCCTGAAGCGAGATCCCGAACCCAAACCGTTGCTTTACCAGCATTGTTAAGCACATAGGCTAGGTGGAGGCCATCTGGACTAAACTTCACATCTGTAATCGCTCCATCTACACGAGAAGAAGTAGTGGCAATGGCTTTTTTAGAATCTAATGTTTTGAAATTACTATAAACCGGCTCATTGACTTTTAAATAGAATTGCTGCCAATCAGTAAGAAATGATTTGATATTGACACCAATCGTATTCGCAATGCTGTTTTCTTCACTTCTATTGATTCGAGAAAGATTGAGAATACTGGAAACATACCTCCTCCCGTATTTTTCTGAGATGTAATTCCAAATCGACTGCCCTACAAGTCCCGCCTCCAAATCAGTGAGCGTATGCAACTTTGGATTGGTCGTATTCTTTAAATAGCGCCGGATGTAATCGTCCATTTCGCGGCTCCAGCCTTTGGCTAGGTAATTTGCTATCCCATCGACATACCAATCTGGAAAATTAGTGATTAAGTTAGCTTGAAATGCATCCGCAACAGAAGCACCATACAGCATCTCTCGTACAATGACCTTGGAGGTGGCAAACAACAAGTCTTCTTTGAATAAATCCATCCGCCCCTTGTAGGCTACCTCTGCGACAAGACGGGTAAATTTGGTTTGTCCCTCTTCGGTATATTGCTCCGCATTGAGGTCCAAATTACTTTGAAGTCGCTCTTCCGGGGAATTGTAAAGGTAAATTCTAGGCTTCGTGTAGGCTACATACCCAATGTTTTGAGTCAACTTATTGAATTCAGACTCTAAAAACTCAATGGCCATCTTGGCATTTACGCCACCTTTGTCGTAATAGTAAACTTCAAAATTGGCTGAAGTATAGAAATACCAGTTGAACTCCTTGTGCTGAACACGGTTTTTGCCAAAGCGCTCCTGGTCAAATTGAGCCCATGCTTCTGTCCCGCAGCCAAGAAAGAGGATTAAAAAAAGGTATTGAAATACACGCATTCGCATTTCCAACGATAGAGTTAGGTTTTAAATATAGGTAAAATACCGAGAGATCGAAACTTCCTCTGGTAGTGGATGCCCTTCCAAAAGAAAATCCCGCATTACTGCACTAAAATAAGGAACCAAAGACACACCCTTAGCACCAAATCCATTGAAGATGTAAACGCTTTGTGCTTCAGGATGTTTCCCTAAAAATGGTTTTCTATCTTTTGTTGCAGGACGAATCCCCACTTTGTGCCCACAAATCTCTTGAACCGGTACAGGAACCACCTCGGTCAACTTTTCCAACAACTCCTTTTTTGCTGTTTCTGTTGGCCCTACCTCTAGATCATGCCAGGTATAGGTGGACCCTACCCTAAAATTCCCATTGGCCAAAGGCACGCGAAAAACACCTCGATTGACAATAAAAGGGGGCGAAAAATCCTGCTTCAATTCTAAAATCTCCCCTTTGACTGGAGCAAAAGGTAAAAATGAAAAAAATCGGGACTCCATCGCACCCAATCCATTGCAATAAATCACTGCCTTTGCCTTGAGGGCTCCATACCTCCAGCCTGCCTCCCCTTCCTGCTGCAACTTTTCTTCCTGATACGTTTCCTGAATTAATCTATCTCCAAAATAGGCAACCATCCCCTCCAAAAAAGTAGGAAGATCTAGCCACCCAGAAAGCTGAAGCTTCACCCCTCCAAAAGGATCTTTGAGGTTTTCATGCTGGCTCTCCACCTCAATTTTTTGAACAAAAGGCTGTAGCGCAGGATCGCTCGAATGGCCCATCCATTCATTTTGCTCTTCGATAGTTAGAAAAGGCCGATAAATGGTTTGCTGGGTCAGGAATTTTCTTCCAGTCACCTCTTCTAGCTCCTGGTAAAAAGGCACTATTTCAGGAAATAAGAGTTCCCCCTTCCAGGTTTTGACCATTTTCCTTCCTGTCACAGGATTGAATAAACCGGCCGCCACCTGACTGCTTCGATTCGCTGCCGGCTGATCTAGCAGCACCACTTTTTTACCTTCCTTGATTAATCGATAGGCCAAGGCAGAGCCTGCCAATCCTTGTCCAATGATTAAAAAATCAATTTCCATGTCCTAAATTAAGCCCATAATTCTTTACTTTGCTTTAATCTCTTCGACTTTTCACATGCTTCACATCAAGTGCTTCACCTTCAACGCTTTTCAAGAGAATACCTACCTGCTTTACGATGAGGAGGGCACATCCACACTTATTGATCCAGGATGCTACACCGAAGAAGAAAAAAGGGAATTGGAAGCATTTATCGTTAAAGAAGGACTGCAAGTCACCCAACTGTTAAATACCCACTGCCACATCGACCATGTGCTAGGCAATGCCTGGGCCATAGACCGATTTCAAGTCACCTTACAGATTCATGCCTTGGAAGTTCCGGTTCTGAAATCAGTGGAAGTATATGCCCCCAACTATGGCTTTCGAGACTATGTACCCGCTACGGCAAGCTCCTTTCTAACAGAAGGTCAAGAAATTCAGGTCGGCAAAGAAATAGTAAGCTGTATTTTTGTTCCAGGACATGCGCCAGGTCACTTGGTGTTCTACCATGAAGCGAGCAAGCGCTGCATTGCAGGTGATGCACTCTTCAAAGGAAGCATCGGCCGCACTGACTTACCAGGTGGAAATCATGCTCTGCTACTCGAAAAAATCAAGTCTCAGCTATTTGTGCTCCCGGAAGAAACACTGATTTTTCCCGGCCATGGTCCAGAAACAAGCATTGGTTTTGAGAAAAAAAACAACCCCTTTGTAGGTCTAAAAGCATACTCGTGAACCTAAAAGCACAGCTCCCCAACTTCATCACGCTCCTGAATCTCCTTTCTGGTGTCTTGGGAATCCTGTGGGTTCTTGAAGGCCAGCCGCTTTATGGGGCCTATTTTGTGATCCTATCAGCAACATTCGACTTTTTTGATGGTTTTGCAGCCCGATTGTTAAAGGTTCAAAGTGATATGGGAAAAGAGTTGGATTCCTTGGCGGATGTGGTCTCCTTTGGGGTACTTCCAGGTATACTCCTGTATTCCCTCACCAAGAGCCAAACGGAGTCGAGCTTCCTTCCCTATTGCACGCTCATCATCCCCATGCTGTCTGCCTATAGACTCGCAAAATTCAATCTGGACACTCGGCAAAGTGATCGCTTCATTGGGCTCCCTACACCTGCCAATGCACTGTTGCTTACCACGATCCCTTACCTAGCAGCCCGATGGCCTGAGTTGAGCCCCTGGCTAAGTAGTCCCATTGCTTTGGTAGTGATTGCTTGGCTGACTAGTTTACTCTTGGTCGCTGAACTACCCCTGATTGCTTTAAAATTTAAAAACAGCAGTTTCACAGACAATTCCTACCGATATGCCTTGCTCGTGATTGGGGCAGTTTGCCTGGTTTGGCTACAGCTAGCGGGCATCCCATTGGTGATTCTTGCCTACCTCCTACTTTCGGGGATGGAAAACATGTTGCGGAAAAAATGAGCAAGCAAAGCTGTGCCCTATTCCTTTTTTTGGGACTGTTTTGCCACACCACCTTCTCCCAATCCTATCGCTTCACTGCAGGCGTTACGGAGCCGGGGGTATACAAACTAAGCGCTGATCAAGCTCGAAAATTGGGTTTTGAAAGTTTGGAGGAAGTTGCCCTCTACGGCTATCCAGGCATGTTGCCTCAAGTGCTGGATTCAGCACAACTGCAGCCACAAGAAATTCCTACCTGGCTGTTTGAAAATCAACTCTTTTTTTATTTGGCAGGACCCCATAGTTCTGAGTTCACCAAAGAGGGCGAACTAAGCTATTCCCATCACCTCTACACCGATACCCTCCGCTATGTGCTGGGCAAAAAATCAGGCCCAAGAAGGATTGAAGCAAAAAGCGGTACAGCCACCACTCCCAGCACCCTTCCTATTTGGTACCAGCTCCTCGCAGTAAAAGAAGAAAAAATCAACCTGCTCAACTCGGGGAGATCCTGGTATTCACTTCCGATTCGCCAAGGCCAGAGTTTAACGATCAATTTTGGAAAAAATGCAGGCACTGCTGCTCCCTGGCTCCTTCACGCTCGGTTGATGAGCCAATCCTATAGTCCATCTTCCATCCGAGTGTGGACCGATGCCGAACAATTGGAAGAGGTTATTTTTTCTCCGATCTCCAACAGCACCTATGCCATCAAGGGCGATGAGGTTCGAATCAATAAAACATTTATTCCAAAGGGGGACCGCCTAGACCAACTCCGATTTAGCTTTCAAGGTGTAGGGTCTGGACATTTGGATGCTGCCTTAGTGGGCATCCCATTTACCAATTCAACCTTAAAAGAAGGGTTGTTTTTCGGGAAAAAAGAAAATCCAATCGCACTAGAGACAGGTCTACAAACTTGGGAGATTAGCGATTTTTACCAGCCTATTCGCTACAGCCAAGGGAAATCTGCGCTTGGGAAAAAATGGGTCCTTTTTTTACCTAAAAACGCAAAGGAACTGGGGAACTTCAAAGCCATTACTCCCAAAAGCACAAAACCCAATTCACCAAAATTAATGGTGATCACTGTTCCACAGTTAAAGCAAGTGGCTCAACAATTCCAGGAGTTCAAAGCCAGCCAAGGAATCCCAACCCAGGTGGTGTTCACTTCAGAAATCTACGATTGGATGGGCTATGGCAACCCTGATGTCAGCGCCATTCGAAATTACATTGCCCAGGAATACCACCAAGGTAAACAGCTAGCTAATGTATTGTTCCTAGGAAAAGGCACCTTTGACTACAAAAAGAAGTTGGGAGGCCGCCCTAACCTAGTTCCGATCTACACTAGCAGGTCTAGCTTAGATCCCTTGACTACCTACAGTTCGGACGATTACTTCGGAATTTTGGACTGGGGATCTGGAGAATGGGAAGAAAGTAAATCTGGAGATGCGCTCTTACGAATTGGCGTCGGCCGCGTACCTGCGATCACCTTTGCGGAAGCTAAAAGTTGGCTAGAAAAAAGTAGCAACTATGAAAAACAGGGGGATACCTTCCCGAGCGGCACCATCACCTTCTTGGCAGACGATGGAGACAATGGAGTTCACATGCGCGACTCAGAAGTTCATGCTGCCTATCTCGAAAAAAATCTTCCCTTTTACCGCAGCCAAAAACTTTATCTCGATCGGTTTGAACAAACAAAAACTGGGGGAAGGCAAGAATCTCCTGCTGCAAAAAAAGCAATTCTTGAAAGCCTCAACTCGGGCACCCTTTTGCTCAATTATGTAGGCCATGGAAATGAAACCACCCTCACTGCCGAAGAGATTTTTAAGGTTCAGGACCTAGAAAATTGGCCAAATCAAGCCCAACTTCCACTTTGGTTTACTGCTACCTGCGAATTTGGACGACACGATAGCCCCTTCGTGCGGTCGGCAGCAGAGGAGTTGCTCTTTGCCACTTCAAAAGGTGCCATAGGCCTCCTCGCAACGGGAAGACCCGTCTTTAGCTCTGTCAACTTTACGATCAATGAAGCCTTTATTCAGGCCTTAGCTGCTGCAGGGAAGATGGGCGCTGTGGATTTGGGGTCTTTGTATCGACAAACAAAAAATAAAAGTTTGAATGGCTCCTACAATCGGAATTTTTCGCTGATGGGAGATCCAAGCCTGCGATTGGCACTTCAAGAAGCTAGCATTCGCATTGAAAAATTAGTTGCGCTCACCAATCAAACTGCAGTGGACACCTTGTCCAACTTGACTCCGATGAAGCTTACAGCTGCGGTGATCGATCCACTCACACAAGCCTTCCTATCCGGCATTCAAGGAAATTTCAGGCTAGAGATTTGGGGTCAAGCCAGTTCATCCAAAACCCTTGGAGATGAAAATTCTTCTTTTGAGTTTTCAGAGGAGAGTCAACGGCTATTCTCAGGAGAGGGAGCTGTTCGTAATGGAAAAATAGAAAGCAATTTCATCCTTCCAGAAGGACTTGGAAGCAGCCCTGAAAAAATACAGCTACGGATTCAGGTTTGGGACAAGGAGAAAAAGATTCAAGCTGCTGGTGTGGCATCCTTACCCTTTAAAAACCAAAAAAAGAGAGATTTAGATCAAAATGGACCCCAAATAACTGCCGAAATAGATGGAAAAGGGATAGCAAATATCCCCCCTATCTCTAGCACTCAAGTTAAAGTACTACTTACGTTTCGGGATCCAAGTGGCCTCAATAGTTCAGCGCTACTTCCAGATAAACTAATGCACCTACGAATAAACCAGGGCCCTCCACAACAGATTTATCAGGCGTATCAGGCACTTGAGGGAAATTTTGAAAAAGGTACAGCCCAAGTTTTACTGACTGGATTGAAGGAAGGGAAAAACACTGTAGAAGTACTCGCCTGGGATAATTTTGGAAATAAAGGGATTTATTCTTTCTCCCTTGAAGTGCAAAACAGCACGCAATTGCAGGTGATTTCACATCAAATCTACCCCAATCCAAGCCAAACAACTGCTTCCATTCGCTTTCAGCATAATCGGCCTCAGGAAACCCTGCAGGCAACATGGACTGTTTATTCTACGCAAGGGCAAGTACTATTTTCAGAGAAAAGACGTTTTGTAAATGCGAATGAAAAAATCGGAGACTGGATATGGATTTTTTTCCAAAGCAAAACGAAATATCCAGCGAAAGGAACTTATATTTACAACTTAACATTGCAGTCGGAATCTTCACAGGAAGTGGATTCGGTAAGCGGAAAACTGGTGATTCAATGAACAAAAAGGCCATTTTAAGAAAGCAAAATATTTTCACGCTAGTTTTTGTACTTGCAGGGCTTACCTCCTTTGCACAAAACAGTGTGATCATTTCAGGTCAAGATCCTAGCCGGAGAGTGATCACCACAGCAGTTCCTTTTTTAAATTTTGCTCCAGACTCCCGCCATTCGGCCATGGGTGATGTAGGTGTAGCAACCTCCCCAGACGCAAATTCGACTTATTGGAATGCAGGAAAGCTTGCCTTTATCAAGGATGACTACGGCTTTTCGCTTTCCTATTCTCCATGGCTAGGAAAACTGGTCAATGACATGTCCTTGAGCTACCTTTCAGGCTACAAAAGAATAGATGAAAATTCTGCTTTTGGATTGGATCTTCGCTACTTCAACATGGGAGATATCTCCCTCACAGATGGAAGAGGCAATCCTATCGGAGAGTTTAATCCTCGTGATATCGCTATTGGAGGTACTTATTCCAGAAGATTATCCGCAAACCTAGGCTTAGGTATTTCAGCACGATTTATCCATTCCAACCTCTCTGGCAACATGTCTGCTTCTGGAGGTACCGAATCTCGCCCTGGAATAAGCGTAGGTACAGACATTGGACTTTACCATCAAAAACCAATTCTCGTTGGACAGAAAGAGGGCGTTTGGTCTTGGGGAGTTACCCTTACTAACATTGGTCCAAAGATCACTTACAACAGTGCAGAAGATTTGGATTACATCCCAACAACCTTCCGCGTGGGTACTGCTTACATGATTAATTTAAATGCAACCAGCTCCTTGACTTTCGCTTTGGACGCCAATAAGTTGATGGTTCCCACCCCACCTACCTACAAAACGAATTCAGACGGAACTCTAGCCACAGACGCAAGTGGCAATTTGATAATTGATGCTGGAAAAGATCCCAATAGACCGCTAATTTCTGGAATGTTTGGCTCCTTCAACGATGCTCCTGGAGGTTCCCAAGAAGAGTTGAGTGAATTAACCCTTTCCTTTGGAATGGAGTATTTGTATGCGAACAAGTTTGCACTTCGCACAGGCTATTTTTATGAGGACGACAGCAAAGGTGGCCGTAGGTATTTCTCGATGGGTGCTGGCTTCACCATGAAGCGTCTTGGTTTAGACTTCTCTTATTTAGTTCCACAGGTTCAAAACCATCCACTCGCAGAAACCCTCCGGTTTTCGCTCCGCTATTCAATCGCTTCCATTGCTACTGCAGATTAATGGCTTTAGATCGCTCGAAAGCGCCTCAATTTTCTCTTCCTACTGAATTCGCATTGCCTGCTCCCCAGCAATTTCAGCTGGCTGGTGGAAGTAGTGTGTTTTATTTTTCCACACCAGGTATTGATGCGGTCAAACTAGAAGTAATTGGCAACAGCTCCCGTTCACTTCTACCAAATAGCCATGCGCTGATTCCCTCTTTTACGCTGCAGATGCTTCAAGAAGGCACAAGCAAATTTACCGCGCAGCAGCTGGCAGAACTCTTTGATTTCCATGGAGCGGAAGTGTACCCTACTTTAAGCTATACACAGGAAGGATTGAGTTTGTTGTGCATCAAAAAACACCTGTTTACCCTGCTACCCACATTCATCTCCCTTTTTACGGAGGCAACATTTCCAGAAGAGAACCTAGCGAAAAGAAAGTCACAACGGGCACTTAGCCTCAAAATGGACCAAGAAAAGCCGAGTTCTAGAGCAGGTCAGCTATTCAAAAAGGGATTGTTTGGGCAAAGCCATCCCTTCGGTCAAGAAATTACGGAAGCACATATCTCGGAAATTACACCGGCACTTCTTCAAGCCTATTACCAGGATCACCTGTGGAAAGATTGCAGTTTGTTTCTTTCTGGAGACTTTACTCCGCATGAATTAGAGCAGCTTCTGGACACTTTGAACCAGCTTCCACTCAAGCAGGGGGCAAAAAAACAAGGTTTACCAGCGCCAGTAGCTACTACCTTACTCGTAGAAGATCGAGCAGATGCGGTGCAGAGTAGTATCCGACTTGGTGCTTGGTCTATCCCAAAGCATCACGAAGATTTCCCTGCCTTGGCCGTATTCAATACGCTACTGGGTGGTTATTTTGGCTCACGCCTCGTAAAAAATATTCGTGAAGACAAGGGACATACCTACGGCATTCATTCTTCCTTGGTTGAATTAGACGTATATGCCTATTGGGTGATTGCTGCAGATGTAAAAAAAGCACACCAGGAAGAAGTCTTTGAAGAGATCGAAAAGGAAATTCGAATTCTCCGTACACAACTGGCCAGTCCAGAGGAGATTGAGATTTTGAAAAATTACCTAATTGGCCAATTGTTCACCAAATTCAGCTCTCCCTTTGACCTAATTGATCAATTTAAGGGTGTATACTATGCTGGACTGGATTTTAGCTTCTATGAAAAGCGGTTTGACTACCTGAAAAAATTCACTGCAGCGGACCTGTTGTCTATCGGTAACCGCTATTTTTCAAGTCCTGACCGGGTGCAAGTTCGCGTAGGCTAAAGGGGACTAGTTAGCCACTAACTTAACCCAAAAGGTCTTTCAAATATCCTTCAGCTTTCAAGTGTTGGAATATCTCTACACAGGCCCATGCATCCGTAGCCGCGTAGCGAAGCTGCTTTTCGGTGAGCTTATCTGCCTCCCAGTTGGATACTTGCTCGGCTTTAGAAATGCGAATCTTCAAGACCATTCCACAGAGGTTCCGTACCCCTACATTGTGAAAGCCTACTTTTTTTAACTCATCATTCAAATCAAAAAAGGACTGCGGGTAAAAGGAATCGCTTAGCTTTTTGAGGGCCTTGAGGTCATCGAGTACGGCCGCACCTACTTTAAGCACATTTTCTTTTTCCAATAAGCTCCTCAAGGGAGGTGGAAAGCCAATTTGATTGAGTCGGAACACAAATGCTTGATTGGCAGTGGAAAGTTGGAGCAGGGACACATGATTGAACTCCCCCTTCCGAAAAGAAGGCTTGGTCTCTGTATCAAATCCAATTAGGGGCTGATTTTCTAAAAAATCTACCGCATCCTCCACTTGATCTAACTTATCGATCAGGTAGATAGGGCCTTCAAACTGGCCCAAGGGCAACTCGCTAATTTCTTCTTTACTTATACTAAATGGGATCATACCAACTCTTCTTCCTTGTCGTAATAGTTGATTCCAATATTGAGATACCCATACAAGATGGTCATGATGGGACTGATGATGTTAAAAAAGCAATATGGAGCATACACGAGGGTAGCCACACCTAGAACTGATGCTTGGGTGGCTCCGCAGGTATTCCAAGGCACCAATACAGAAGTCACTGTAGCAGAATCCTCTAAGGTTCGGGAAAGATTTTCCGGTTTCAGCCCTCTTTTTTTGTACACATCAGCAAACATCCTTCCAGGTACCAAAATAGCCAAATACTGGTCTGAGGTGGTGATATTAAAGAAAACACAGGTAGCCGCTGTGGTAGCAATCAGTGATCCAACGCGGTGTACTTTTCGGATGATGGCCTCAGCCAATACCTTGAGCATACCACTTTCTTCCATGATCCCTCCAAACACCATGGCGCAAACAATTAGCCAAATGGTATTGAGCATCCCTGCCATCCCTTTGGTAATCAATAATTCATTGACAAGGGCATTATCAGTCACAATGCTGATCTTCCCATACATGGCCATCATCACCCCTTTAAATCCTAAATAGGCGAATGAACCCTCTTCACCTACCACGCGTGCAATGATCTGAGGCTGAAAAATCAAGGCAAATACCCCTCCCAACAAGGCTCCTACCAACAAGGCAGGCAAGGCAGGCACTTTTTTAATAATCATAAAAATGACGACTGCCGGAACAAGAAATAACCAAGGAGTAAGGGTAAACGTACTTGAAATGATGGTGGAAATAGTTTTCACATCTTCCACATTACCTTCAGTCTGGTAGTTAAGCCCTATCACAAAAAATAAAATGAGCGTGATCAACATGGTAGGAATGGTCGTCTTGGCCATGTGTCGGATGTGGGTAAATAAATCCGTACCCGCCATCGCAGGAGCTAGATTAGTGGTATCGGATAACGGAGACATTTTGTCCCCAAAATACGCTCCCGAGATGATGGCTCCAGCAATGATTCCTTCCTCAAATCCCAATGCTTTTCCTATTCCCAACAAGGCTACCCCTACGGTAGCTACGGTGGTCCAGCTGCTGCCAGTAGCTGTAGATACGATGGCACTGATAAAACATGCTGCAAACAAAAACAAGGTTGGACTAAGCACTAGCAACCCATAATAAATCATGGCAGGTACTATGCCACTAAGTAGCCAGGTTCCTGCCAAGGCTCCAATCAAAAACAAAATGAGGATACTGCTCATCGCTGAGCTGATACTTTTAACGACACCTTCTTGAAGCGCATCCCAGGTGTAGCCCAATCTGAAAACAGCGATAGAACCTGCCACCGTGGCCGATAAAATCAATACAATTTGATTGGAACCTGAAAGCCCATCGGTTCCAAATATTTTAATCGTCAGAACAAGGAGGATAATTAAAACAACCAGAGGGATAAGTGCTTCGAGCACCTTCGGGACTTTTGGTATTTTATTCATTCGATTGAAGTCGAGAGTTTACAAGCCATGAAGCTAAAGAAAAAAAATTAGTTACAGGTCTGAAAGTAGTTCAGAAACCTCCTTACCCACCTGCCAACCAATGGCTACACCCATGCCGCCCAGCCGAACTGCTACTGCTGTTTTCTTTCCAATCTGTTGGATGATGGGTGATTTTTTCGCTCCAAATGCCATGATCCCAGTCCACTCCATTTCCCATTCTATAGGTCTTCCAGGAAAAATTACTTCTTGAGCCAAACGATTCAAATGCTCCTTTATCACAGGATTTACCCAAAATTCGGTGGTTTTCTCCTTTTCGAAATCTTTGTTTCGAGCTCCTCCCAAAAGTAGGCGCCCCTCCACTTCTCTAAAATATACATAGCCTCGATCTAGGTGAAAGGCTCCTTTCCAAGGAATCCCTCCGTCAATTGGCTTACTTAAAAGAATCAATCCTCTACCCGGCTCCAAGGGTGAGGAAGGCCATAATTTTTGAGTAAATGCATTGGTACAAATAGCTACGCGCTCCCCAAAAAATTCCAAAGCCTCCTTTTTATCTTTTTTTTCTGCCAACACCCTACCCTCTTCATGGTCCACTTCTACCACAGACAATCCTGTCAGGATTCGTACTCCAAGGCTAGAGGCTTTGGTCCAAAGTGCATTCAAATAAGCACCAGGATCCAACTCCCCCTCAAAACGATTTTTGACTACTGCCTTCACCGTTTCGGAGAATCCAAATTTTTGAGGGTCCTTTACGAGAGAAAAAACCTCTTTACTAAATAATTTCCTGAGGAGGTGATTGATGTCGGATAGTTGCTCCAATGCATCCAACTGTTCGGTACCTATTAGTTCATAGCCATTACGATGCTGGTAGCGCAGTGCTTGGTCTCCAAATTCTTTCCGAATCTGTTTTAAACCGGAATATCTTTTCTCAACCAAGTGGAGC
Organism: Algoriphagus sp.; assembly: GCA_040403475.1. Classification (GTDB taxonomy): domain Bacteria; phylum Bacteroidota; class Bacteroidia; order Cytophagales; family Cyclobacteriaceae; genus Algoriphagus. The sequence goes on from JBBAKO010000010.1 coordinate 106,602, forward strand.
ACCTCATCAGGAGTCATGGTCCAAAAATCATCTAGAATTTCTGTCAAACTGCCAAAACAGGCAAATCCTGCATTTTTGGTACTTGCTCCAGAAGGAAAAACTCCTCGGTCTACCACAAGCACCTTTGCTTTTTTATGCTTCTTTTTAAAATGAATTGCAGCTGATAAACCCGTAAAACCGGCTCCAACTACGATTAAATCGTAGTGCAAAAAATTTTTTTGCTCCCAAAAACTCAACATAGGTAAAGAGAATTTACTTTTTAAACTTGGTTGGTTAACTTGTGACTACAAGAACCGCATTTTAACCCAATAATCCATGAGAAAAATTGATTCACTACTGCTAGAATATGGCGAAAGCCATCAGAATAAAACCAATAAATTAATTCACTGGTTTTGTGTTCCTGCAATCTTCTTTAGTGTGGTAGGGCTGGTATTTAGCATTCCTACTGGGTTTTTAGCAGACCTGCTTCCTTTTTTAGGGGATTATGCCAACTGGGCAACGCTTACCCTTTTCATAATGTTGATCTATTACATTTCGCTATCCCCTGCACTCACGCTGGGCATGTTGCTTTTTTCTGCCTTTTGTTTGTTTTTATCCAATTACCTGGCGATTAATTTCCCGGGTATGTTGGCATACATCAGCATCGCTGTATTTGTATTGGCTTGGATCGTTCAGTTCTATGGACACAAGATTGAAGGCAAAAAACCATCCTTTTTAAAAGACGTCCAGTTTTTGATGATCGGACCTGCTTGGCTGATGCATTTTATCTACAAAAAAATCGGTATCGGTTACTAATTTCAGAATAGCTCCTTCCAGATACCTCTCATTTAGCAAAGATCTCCCTTGCTCGAACCAATGCAGCTTGGTTGGACTGGGTTTGGATAGTGGCCACAATGGAACGCTTTTCCTTTGCCGTCAGCCTCCAGTTGAGCGAAGCACGCTGCATACTACCCGAAATTTCAGATGCCTGTGCTGCAGAAAGTTTCCCGGGAGCATATTCAAATTCAATTTTTTCGATGCCAAAGGGCATGGACTCGGACATGTAATTGAACAGCACTTCGTTGTGGATAGTTTGCACCATGTCCCAGTTGACATAGATGTTTTTAAGGGGGGTAATGATTTTTTCCAAGATTTTGGAGGAGGCTGAATTAGCGATTTCAGGGGATTTTTCCGAATCACGAATGGTGATCAGCACAACTCCTGAAGTATTGGCTCCAATCCATTCTTTAAAGACATAGCCAAATCGAAGCGCATCTTGAATCCCGAAGTTATCCGATAAACCAGTATCCATTGTTTTCATTTTCGGATTGGAAGGAAGCTCCACATTCGGTGTAATAAATGGAAACGTTGCACTCATTCGCAAGGCAGTCAGAAAGCGTAGATTACCAGGATCCTGCTGAGCAAAGAACCGCATGAAGTCAATGGACTGCTTTTTCTCTTGTGGCAAGGGGCTATCAAGGGCACTGCTTCCAAAAAATGAGAGGGAATGAGGAGACACGACCAATTTTCTACCGTCGTTGACTACCAAGGTGGTCAAGGGCATTAAAGGGATCTTTGCCATTGCCTCTGGTTCTTTGTAGTCTGCCAAGGACTTATCCATTATCCCTTTCGTGTTTTTGTTGAGCTGCTCCTCAAAAGCAAATCCCCGATCCTTGGAATAGACTCTCCCTTTGTATTCCAGTTTTTGGGTTTGAAACAAGAGATCATTGACTAAAAGGCTAAATAAGATAGGATTCAGATTGTCCGCAGCCAATTGATTTAGGTATTCCGGAGCACCAAGGTCTAGCTTGGGCTCAGTCTGAGATCTCAAATAAAGTTCACGAAAGAACGCCTCCCCTAAAACGCCACCAGAAGCGCCAGTGTAAAGAAATGAATGTTGCGTAAGTTCCCCAGAAGTAGCCGTATGCAGCTCCTGAAGCACTTTCAAGGTCCATAAGGCCGCCCGCTGTCCACCCCCACTGGCCGCCACAAGCACCAACTTGGGCTTGCTATCTTCCGGAAACTTGGCACGCCAGCGATCCAAAATCTGCAGCACCTGCTGCTTGTCTTTCTGCAAGGTATCAGGGTGCGTCAAGTCATCCAACCTTGAAAGGTTGTAGGTCGCAGGAGCAATGGAATAATCCATTCCATACGCTTGATGCGACTTGTTTAACCAAGAAAACGAGGAAAGAAAATTTGCACCTGATGCAAGGATCAGGACCACCACTGCTGCCCATGATCGGAGCCAAAAGATCAAGGCGCCAATCGCCATCAAGAGAATGGCGAGCAAAAGCAGAGCACTCATTGCAGCTGGGAATTGCAGTGGCTCCTGTTCGTTAAATACTCCCAAAAATAGAATTACCGAAACCAGGAAAACTTGAATCAAAAAAAGGTTCCAGTGATTTTGATGGAAAACGCGCAGCAACTTTGCCTTCTCAAAACGGGAGATATCTGGCCTTACCTGCTCCCACTTTAGCCGTAGATTTAGGAATACACGAACCGATGGACCCTCCAAATTAAAGGGGTCTGCCTCTCCTACTTTCAACCGAGTACTTCTGCTCACCCTTCGTAGCCGCTTGTCGATGGTTTCAGAAAAGAGCATAAAAAAGCCCTTGTTGGTCAAGCTCAAATAGCCAAAAAGCAAGCCATAGGCCAAGATGCTTCCCAAAAAAAACCCTAGATACAGACGGAAAACTTCCCAGTTGGATCCGAGGTCATTATCCAACTGAAATAGCACAAACTCAACCGTATAAATCAGGTAAAAAATTAGGGGGACGAGGGAATTATTGAAGCAAAAGTGAATAAAGGGGCGATGCACTACGGCAAGAAATGAAAATCGCCAACCATCCATGATGTAGGTGGTCATGTGGAAGGTCATGGTAAATACTGCCAAGCCCAATCCCATCCAAAAAAAACTCAACCAAGAGACCTCATTCAGGTATTCGGGATCTAGAAATAAATAGGGAATACCCAGGACTACCCCAAACTGTTGCAGCACAAACCCCAATAAAACCAACCAAATCAACAGCAAAGAAAGATTCTTCTTGAGGTGAAGAATAAAAAGCTGTATCGGAAAACTACGAACAAAACTCTGCCACATGGTCAGTTGGTTTAAGGAATTCTTGCAACCCATATGCTATCCAATCCTTGGTGGCAAGAAAGGAATCAAGGTTCCAAAGATTGAGGTGAGCAGGCTTTTCAAAAGATTAACTTAACTCTTTTTTTGGTGCATCACTACCTACCCATTTCGAATCCTTGTTTTAATCGAAACAAGACGATGATTTTTACTAGAGAGTTCTCTTTCTGGGACACGCTAAAATATTTTTCTAAGTTTCCACAGCACTTTGGAAGAGATACGGTAGATTCGAACCTTTAAACTAGCAAGAAATGAGAATTTGGTTTTTATGTAAAGTAAAGTACGCGAAAGAAACTGAAGAGGGTCTTTTGAAAAGTATTTCTGAGCAATATCTGGTGGATGCGGTGTCTTTTACCGAGGCAGAAGCAATCCTTTATGACCGATTGGGATCACAGATTCGAGGGGATTTTCAAGTAAGTGGTATCAGCAAGAGCAACATCGTGGATGTGTTTTTTTACGATGATGCAGATATCTGGTACAAATGCAAGGTGACCTACTTGATCGCAGATGGAGACAATGGGAAGGAAAAAAAGGTGACCCAGTACATGATTGTAACCGCGGAAGATGTGAAGCAAGCCTACGATCGAATCCAAGAGAGTCTAAACAACATGCTCGTGAGCTTCCGGGTACCTGACATTACCGAAAGCTCCATTCTGGAAGTTTTTCCTTTTGAAAAATCCGAAGTGAGTCCAGACTTACCTCCAGGGAATTTCAAGCCTGTCAACCAGGAGTTGGAGGATTAAAAAAAATCGACCCGCAGTGTGCTGCGGGTCGATTTTTTTTAGCTCAGCTCTGCAAAGCCTTGCTTGGCAACGACAAAAGCAATCAAGTCATCCACAGGGATTGCTGCCCGCTGCGCAGCATCATCAATATCTTCACGGCTTACTTGAGCAGCGAAGGTTTTGTCTTTAAGTCTTTTTTTGACGCCCTTCACCTCCATCCCGGCATAACCTTCAGGACGCATCAAGGAGTAGGCATGTACCAACCCGCTCAGTTCGTCAAAGGCATAGAGCATTTTATCCATCGCCGTGCGTGGCTCCACCCCAAAATAACGGGGGCCATGACAGGCTATCGCCCGAATGATTTCAGGATCTATGGATCTTGCCTCGAGCTCTTCAATAATCTTTCGACAATGCTGATCCGGCCATTGGTCCCAATCGGCATCGTGAAGTAATCCTGCCAAGTGCCACTTATGGGCTTCAGAAGCAGCCATTCCCTCTTGCAAGGCATATTCCTTCATGAGATGTCCTACTTGCTTCATGTGCACTTTCAAGCGCTCATTCAGTACCCATTCATTTAAAAGGGCATGAGCTTCCTCCAAAGTAAGGACATTGTCTTTGTTGATTGGATCTCCAAACTCCTGACGGTTCAGATTCAAGGATGGGGTTTGCATTTCTTTATTTGGCGAGTCTTTATTGAATTACTGTTTTATCAATTGGATGGTATTCGGTAACTGGAACATTAGGCTCCTCTAATTTTCCATTTTGCTTTGACATAGCCCCAAATCACTTTGGGGCTTAGGGCTTTTTTCCGCGAGATGCCTCCATCATGTCCCACATTTCTTGGGGTATCATCTCCAAATTATTAAACTCTCCTGCACCTTTCAGCCACTCTCCTCCATCAATCGTGATTACATCCCCATTGACATATGCGGAAAAATCAGAGATCAGGTAGGCTGCCAAGTTGGCCAATTCCTGGTGCACACCCACTCTTCCGACAGGCACCTTCTTTGCAGGATCAAATTTCTTAACCAAATCACCTGGGAGTAGTCTACTCCATGCGCCTTCGGTAGGGAAAGGTCCGGGTGCGATGGCATTGGATCGGATTCCGTACTTGGCCCATTCCACAGCCAGCGAACGCGTAAGTGCCAAAACACCTGCCTTTGCAGCCGCGGAGGGAACTACATAGCCTGAACCTGTCCAGGCATAGGTGGTGACAATATTTAAAAATACTCCAGGCTGCTTTTCTGCAATCCAATGCTTGCCAGCAGTCAGCGTAACCTGCGAGGTACCCTTGAGTACAATATCTAGGACCGTATTGAAAGCGTTGGCAGAAAGTCGCTCGGTAGGACTGATGAAATTGCCCGCCGCATTATTCAATACCCCATGAATTTGTCCAAATTCAGCGATGCACCTGGCCCACATGGCTTCCACTTGATCAATCTCTCTTACATCACAAACGACGGGAATCACCTTGCCTCCAGATTTGGCCATCATTTCTTTGGCTGTTACTTCCAGTACCTCCAGCTTTCGAGAGGTAATCACTAGGTTGGCTCCCAACTCCAAGAAATACTCCCCCATGGCCCGGCCTAAGCCCGTACCGCCACCCGTAATCAAGATGTTTTTTCCTTTCAACGATCCTTCTCGGAGCATTCCTTCGGTATAGTTCATAGTCTTTAGCTTAATTTTTTTAAATATACCATCCCTTGGGAAGATTTGAAAAGAAAAAGGAGCTCATCTTGAGCTCCTTTTTGAAATTTACTAAGAAGGGAATTACCCTGCAGGCTCTTAATAACGATAGTATTCCGGCTTAAACGGCCCTTTCACCTCCACGCCGATGTACTGCGCTTGGTCTT
>JBBAKO010000011.1:0-16439 GCA_040403475.1 Algoriphagus sp.
TAGCTCAGCTGGTAGGATTGTCCCGAAGAATTTCGGGAAGCATCCCGATTTAAATCGGGAGGGTCCTTGGTTCGAATCCCAGCGGGATCACTTGAAAAGCGGAATATTCTTCCGCTTTTTTTATGCTTTTTATCGTAGGGGATCCCGATGACTATCGGAAGGGTCCCCCGATAGTCATCGGGGCGGGATCACCACTTGAATTTAAACACCACATGGATATATTTCTTGTGGTGTTTTTTTATAAAAAGTCAAAGGATTATGCCTGCCTCGAGGTAGTTCAGTACGAGCTTAGGAACTCAGCAGCTTATTGGCCCCCCATTAAAAATTCAGCGGATCCAAGTGCTTGAAGTGGCCGTTCAACTTGATTTTTTCCTTGGCCTGCTGAATGGCCTTCATGGTAGGAATCATCCGCTTGAAATGCTGGATCAAATAAATGATACGCTCCTCCTCCGATTCTAGCTGCACCAGCGCGAGCTCCTCCTCCAAGCTCAATCCTACCTTGTGTGCAAAAGTGTAGGAACTGACGGTTTCTGGATCTACGGCCGTTTCGTAATCCAAGAGAAAGAGGATCTCTTTGAGGTAGAATATAAACTCATACTGCAAGGCAGAGCCAACCCTTGGGTCGGAAGTCAGGTAGGTAATTTCTCCACCAGCATAGGGCTTGCCCGGCATGGGATTGTCAAAGGAGAGGATTTTAAAGGCCTGCACCCCGCGGGTCTTGATGTCCAGCCTACCATCTTCGTAGCGGGTAGTGATGTCTTCTAAACGCACCGCAGTGCCAAATCCAGACAACTCGTCCGTGTAGGTGCAAATGCCAAAAAGCAAGTCACCTACCTCCACATCTGCGAGGAGCTGCCGGTAGCGTGGCTCAAAAATATGCAGATTGAGTGCCTCACCAGGAAAGGCAACCAGTTGCAAAGGGAAAAAAGGAAGGTACATGCGGAGGTAGTTTCATGTATAACCCCATTGCTCGGTACTTAGTTGGTTTGTGGGTTCTTTCTTTGCGAAAAAAATGGGGGGGGGGAGATGATTTTATATTAGAAATACAATGGAAATAGAGTGGAAATAGCCCGAGCAAGCTCGGGGAAATAGAGGTTCCAAGCTATACTTCCACATTATCTCACGAAGTCTGCCTGCGGCAGGCAGGCGCAGCGGAATTTATTTCTACTCTATTTCCCTCAAATATTTCACGTGGCGCAGCGGAGTATATTTCCCTTCCTTATTTCACGCAGCGAAGCGGAGCTTATTTCCATCGTATTTCCATTGTATTTCCATCCTATTTCCATTAAAAAAATAAAGCCCCGTATCGCTACGGGGCTTTTGCATTATTTTTTCGCGATATAGGTCAGCAAGTCGATGACCTTATTGGAATAGCCCCACTCGTTATCGTACCAGGACACTACCTTCACAAAGGTATTGGATAGCTGGATACCTGCTTCAGCATCGAAGATGGAGGTACGTGGATCGCCGATAAAGTCGTTGGATACCACCGCATCTTCGGTGTAGCCAAGCACGCCCTTCATGGTAGTTTCAGAAGCTTCCTTCATCTTCGCACAGATCTCTGCGTACGTAGCAGGCTTCTTCAAGCGTACGGTCAAGTCTACTACAGACACGTCTGGAGTAGGTACGCGGAAGGCCATACCGGTAAGTTTACCATTCAATTCAGGGATTACCTTGCCTACTGCCTTCGCAGCGCCAGTGGAAGATGGGATGATGTTTTGTCCCGCACCACGTCCACCTCTCCAGTCTTTGGCAGAAGGGCTATCTACGGTCTTTTGCGTAGCGGTAGTTGCATGCACAGTAGTCATCAAGCCTTCTTCAATACCCCAGTTGTCATTCAATACCTTCGCAATGGGTGCAAGGCAGTTGGTGGTACACGATGCATTGGATACAAAAGTCATGTCGGTAGTGTAGGTGTGCTCGTTGACACCCATCACAAACATCGGCGTGTCGTCCTTAGAAGGAGCTGACATGATTACTTTTTTGGCACCTGCATCGATGTGGCCCTGTGCAGATTCTTTGGTCAAGAAAATACCGGTAGATTCGATTACGTAATCGGCACCTACCTCACCCCACTTCAAGGAGGCTGGGTTTTTCTCTGCAGTCACGCGGATGGCATTGCCGTTTACGATTAAGTTGCCGTCTTTCACCTCCACAGTACCCTTGAAGATGCCGTGGGTAGAGTCGTACTTCAACATGTAAGCCATGTAGTCTACATCGATCAAATCGTTGATCGCGACTACCTGCACGTCTGCACGCTCTTGGGCCACGCGGAAGGCGAGGCGACCAATTCTTCCGAATCCATTGATTCCAATTTTAATCTTGCTCATCTGTAAGTAATTTTTATAGGTCTAACTGCTAGTTTCTAATTGCTGCGTGGCCGGATTTAAGCATTCGAAACCGGTCAACTGCAGGCGAATTTATTACAAAAATTGGGTATGCCCAAACCAATTGCCCAGCTTTCCAATGCAACCTGCAGACCCCTGCTTTTCAATCGATTTCGAAATCAAAAAAAGGAAGGACTTTCTTTCGGTCAAGCGCCTAAACTCAAGTAAATCACCAGGCTGCCTTATCCAAACCAGTGGAAATGAAAAAACCGGGAGAACCCGGTTTTCAGTTTATTCCAAGCCCGCAAGTAGCTGCTTGAAGGTCGCACTTGGCTGCATGGCCTGTGCACACTTCGCAGCATCCGGTCGGTAGTAGCCACCGAGATCGATGGTTTTTTCTTGGGAACTGTTGTATTCGTCTACAATTTTAGCTTCTTGGTCTACAAGTGCTTTCGCTAAAGCTGTAAACTTGGCTGCCAAAGTGGTATCCTTGGTTTGCGAAGCAAGCGCCTGCGCCCAGTACAAGGCCAAGTAGAAATGTCCACCTCGATTGTCCAATTTGCCCACTACACGAGCAGGTGACTTGTCTTCTTCCAGCCATCGGCCGGTGGCTTGATCTAGCGTTTCGCCCAAGAGGAGTGCCGTTGGGTTGTTGAAGGTTTGTCCCAGGTGCTCCAAGGAGACGGCCAAGGCCAAAAACTCACCCAAGGAATCCCAACGCAAATGTCCTTCTTCGGTAAACTGCTCCACGTGCTTGGGAGCAGATCCTCCTGCGCCGGTTTCAAACAAGCCTCCTCCATTCATTAAGGGAACGATGGAAAGCATTTTGGCTGAGGTACCCACTTCTAGGATAGGGAAAAGATCGGTCAAGTAGTCACGAAGCACGTTGCCCGTCACAGAGATGGTGTCCTTGCCTGCTACGATGCGCTCGCAGGAGAATAGGGTAGCCTCAACTGGGGATAGAATATGAATTTCAAGCCCTTTGGTATCGTGTTGTGGAAGGTATTTGTTGACCTTCTGGATCAGCTGCGCATCGTGTGCTCGGGCCTTGTCTAGCCAAAAGACTGCAGGAGTATCAGACAAGCGGGCGCGGCTCACGGCCAACTTTACCCAATCTTGAATGGGTGCATCCTTGGTCTGACACATTCTCCAGATGTCTCCTTTTTCTACGGCATGCGCAAATAGCTGCTTGCCTGCCGCATCGGTAACAACTACGGTACCGGCAAAAGGAACTTCAAAGGTTTTGTCGTGCGAACCGTATTCTTCCGCTTTCTGAGCCATCAAGCCCACATTGGGAACGGAGCCCATGGTGGCTGGGTTGAAGGCCCCATTTTTCTTGCAAAAATCAAACACTGCCTGGTAGATCCCTGCATAGCATCGGTCTGGAATGATGGCTTTGGTGTCTTGAAGTTTTCCTTCCTTGTTCCACATCTTGCCCGAAGTACGGATCATGGCCGGCATGGAGGCATCGATGATCACGTCACTTGGCACGTGCAGGTTGGTGATTCCTTTGTCAGAATTTACCATGGCTACTGCAGGGCTTGCGGCATAGCAGGCATCGATATCCTGAAGAATTTCTTCTTTTTGGGCAGCAGGAAGTTTCTCCAAGTTGGCCAAAAGGTCCCCAAATCCATTGTTGACATCTACGCCTAGAGCGGCTAGGGTGGCAGCATGCTTGGTGAATACAGGCTCAAAAAATACGGTCACCGCATGCCCAAATAGGATGGGATCGGATACTTTCATCATCGTGGCCTTCAAGTGCAAGGAGAAAAGCACCCCTTTCTTCAGGGCATCTTCTTTTGCTTTTTGGATAAAGGCACGGTATTGAGCTACGCTCAAGGTGGAGGCATCGATGACTTCACCTTCCTGTACCTTCAAACCGGATTTTAGCACCTCGGTCTTGCCATCAGCTCCTAGAAGGGTAATGGTCAGTTGGGTGGCTTGGTCTAGGGTAAGGGATTTCTCAGAACCGTAAAAATCACCAGCAGACATGCTGTCTACATGGGTGGCGGAATCTGCGGTCCAAGCACCCATGGAATGGGGATGCTGGCGCGCGTAATTTTTTACCGCAAGAGGAGCGCGTCGATCGGAGTTGCCTTCACGAAGGACGGGGTTTACGGCCGAACCTTTGATCTTGTCGTATTTGGATTTGATGTTCTTTTCTTCTTCAGTTTTAGGTTCCTCCGGATAGTCAGGCAAAGCATATCCTTGACTTTGCAATTCCTTGATGGCCCCTTTCAACTGCGGTACGGAAGCCGAAATATTTGGAAGTTTGACAATGTTGGCCTCTGGTGTAATGGCTAGCTGACCCAACTCAGCAAGGTCGTCGTTGATGCGCTGTGCTTCGGTTAGGAATTCTGGAAAGTTGGCCAAAATACGGCCAGATAAGGAAATATCGCGTGTTTCTACTTGAATGCCTGCCGTCTTGGTAAATGCTTGTACGATAGGTAGCAGCGAATACGTGGCTAATGCAGGGGCCTCATCGGTGAGGGTGTAGAGGATTTTTGGTGTCTTGGACATGGCTCAGAATTTTGCTAAAAATGAGATCAATAGGTGTATCTTCTTCTTTTTCGTGTATTTCCTTGCAGAAACATTCCCCAAAAAGAGAAATGGGTGCACAAAAATACGAAAATCAAGCAGGATTTAGTTCCGTTTGTGGAAATCCTACTGTCCTCTCGGACTAGGGATGTATCGTAAAGGAGTCGGCATCTTTCCAAGCGGGAAATTTGCTTCGGTATTGTTCCAATGCGGTGTAGTCCAGGTGAATCACCTGAATCTGCTCTTGTTCTTCTAGGTTTACTAGTGTTTCTCCCTTGAAATCATAAGCTGCAGAATGCCCGTTGTAGGCGATCTGGTTTCCATCCACCCCCACGCGGTTGACCCCGAAAGCGTAGGAAAGGTTTTCGATGGCACGGGCTGGGAGTAGGGTATCCCAAGCCGAAATGCGTGCTGCAGGCCAGGAGGCCACATAAAAAAGAAGGTCGTAGGCCGCATTTCCACTATTCCAGCGGTTGCGCGCCCATACAGGGAATCGGAGGTCGTAGCAGATTTGTGGGCAGATTTTCCAGCCCTTTAGCGAGAAAATCGGAAGCTGCTCGCCTGGAGCAAAGCTGGCATCCTCATTTGCCATGCGGAAGAGGTGGCGCTTGTCGTAGGATTGGGTGTTGCCGTCTGGTTCTACCCAGAGCAGGCGATTGTAATAATTCCCTCCTTCGGAAATAATGACTGTGCCTGTGATCACGCTCCCCGTCTGAGCAGCCAGTTGCTTCATCCACTTGTGCACCTGCAGCTTCATCGGCTCAGCCAGTGTAGCGGAATCCATGGAAAATCCCGTAGGAAACATTTCTGGAAGGACTATTAGGTCGCACCTGTCTTTTAATGACCAGATTTTCTCCTCCAGCATGGCTAGGTTGGCCGTCTTGTCCTGCCAATGCAGGTCTGTTTGCACGAGTGCTACGCGGAGGTCTGGGTTTTGTGCCATTATTTAAGCGGGTAGATCATCCGGTAGTCGGTGGACACCTTGCCTTTGCTCACATCGATCAGTTTGGACTGAATCAAACGCTTCTTTAGGCCTTTGAGGTAGTCTACAAATAGAATTCCTTCCAGGTGGTCGTACTCGTGTTGGATGACGCGGGCGGTCATGCCGCTAAACTCTTCCTCCTTCAGGTTCCAGTTTTCGTCGTAGTATTCCAGGGTCAATTTTTCGGGGCGGATGATTTCTGCGCGTACGTCTGGGATGCTGAGGCAGCCTTCTTCAAAGCCAAAATTGTCTCCATACTCGTCCAGGAGAATGGGGTTGATAAACACGCGGCGGATGCCTTTTTCTTCCTCGTCTTCGTCCAGCATCAGTGAGCTATCGATGACAAATAAGCGTACGCCCTGGTTGATCTGGGGAGCGGCAAGGCCTACGCCGTGCGCATGATCCATGGTGGCATACATGTCTTGGATCAACTGGGTAAGGTCGCTTCCTTCCGGCAGTTCTTCTGCTTCTTTTTTTAATACTGGGTTGCCGTAAGCGACGATAGGGTAAATCATTGTCTTTCTAGATAGGATTGCAAGATAATGGCGGCGGATACCTTGTCCAAGTTCCCCGCCTTTTCTCTGCGGTCTTTTTTCTTGCTTCCCATGGCGATGAGTGTTTGCATAGCCATTTTGGAAGTATAGCGTTCGTCGATGAGCACTACTTTTTGTGCGGGAAATGCCAGTTCAAGCTTTTCTTTCAGGGCAAGTACCAGCGGGGTCATTTCATTGGGCTGCCCATTGAGGCGGGTGGGGTGTCCGAGAACCAATACTTCTACGGCTTCTTTGGCGCAGTAGGCTTGGAGGTAGGGGATCAACTTGGAGGTCTCAATAGTTTCCAGCGGATTGCAGGTGATCTTTAGGGGATCCGTAACTGCCAAGCCGGTGCGTTTGGTACCTAGGTCTATTGCTAGTACTCTGGGCATCAGTTGGTTTGAATTTGTTTACGAATTTTCCGCAGGGCTTCTTTTTCCAGCTCGACAGCTTTAGGGAAGAGGAGTTCATCTTCGATTTTTGCATGGATGGACAGCTCCTTTTCGAAAGTTTGAAGCTCGTGGTAGAGTACCTTCATGGTCAAGGGGGCATCTGCTGTCAATTCGTAGTTGTTTGTCAGTTTCCGTATCCCTTCCATCTCATCGTCATGAATCTCGTGGTGCTCCGCCAGGTAGTGGATGGGATCTTGTTCCAGGATGGTTAGCGCATCTCGGGTGCTAAATTCGCCAGCCTCAATGCTTTGCAACAGGTCAATCCGATTGAATAACCGGCTTTCCTCCTCATGGATGTGGTGGATAAAGTCTTCAACAAACAGTGGGAATAAGATGCGGAGATCTCCAAGTAGAAGTTCGTAGCCTGGCTCTGGAGAGATGCCAGAAATCAAGTTGGACAAAAAAGGAAGTTCCTGCCGTACAAAGTAGTAGTGCTTCTTTTTGAGGTAAGCGACCAGCAGTTCGATGGGATTCAGATACAGTTCCTCCAGGCTGGGGTCTTTTTGCATGGCCCAACTTTCGAGTTGTGCGATTAGCTGTCGAGGATTGACCTTATGCTTGTGGCAAACTTTTTCTAGCGAGTCACTGGGGTACTGGTAAAAACTGATGCCAAAGTAGTGCAGGACGGCAGCGAAAACATAGTTTTCGGAGACTAATTCCCCAACTGATGTTTTTTCGAAAGCCTTCTTTAACTGCATAGCACAAAAATAATTTTTTTTGAACTAAAAAAGGGAAATAAATACATGATTATCCGCATTCTTTTTAGTGGTTCAAAAATAGCATTTATCGCTGCGGATAATTGTTGACAGACCACGGTCAACGGTCCACGGCCCACTTTCTTGAACTTCAACTAGTGTTTCCCTTGTTATCGGCAATAAATTGGAAAATCATAAAAAATTAGCATAATTATGTACTTGCCTAGCAGTTAAGGACGTTAATTTTACCTAAAATTGCACCAAACAAAATACATTTTTTGACCTAGATAGTTTAATTCGAAAAGTAAACCCCTTTTGCTGTGAGCCAACAAAAAAATACCATTAGACAAATCCGTCTTCCTTTGCTTCTAGCCCTTTCCATTGCAGGAGGTATTTGGATTGGCGCCACCTTTGCGGAGCCTAAGGGCAGTCAAAACGACCTGAGAGCTGCGCTTTACAAATTGCAGGAGATCATGACCTACATCAACCGTGACTACGTGGATAGCGTGGATACCAACGAGCTCGTGGAGTTTGGCATCACCAAGATGTTGGAAAAGTTGGATCCGCACTCTAGCTATATTCCTGCCAAAGATGCATCGCTAGTTCAGTCTCAATTGGAGGGTGAATTTGATGGCATTGGGGTGGAGTTTGGCATCATTCGAGACACCATTTATGTGGTAGCTCCGCTTACTGGAGGACCATCCGAGGCGCTCGGGATTCAAACGGGTGACCAGATTATTTCAGTGGATGGAAAGACCGTGGCAGGCATTGGCATCACCAACCGGGATGTATTTGACTACTTAAGAGGACCAAGTGGATCCAAGGTCGCGGTAGAGATCAAGCGTAAAAATGCCCCAAGTTTGATCAAGTACTCGATCACACGGGCCAAAATCCCGCAATACAGCATCAATGCCACCTACATGGTCGACAAGGAAATTGGCTACATCAAAGTGACGCGTTTTGCAGCGACTACCTACGATGAGTTTAGAAAATCCATAGCTGACCTTCAGGCTTTGGGTATGAAGAAGCTGATTGTCGATTTGCAAGGCAACCCAGGCGGGTACATGGGAGCAGCGATATACATGGTAGATGAGCTCCTTGGCGGGAGAGACCTAATTGTGTCACAGGTAGGTAAAGTGAGTCAGTACAACAGCAAGGCCTATGCTTCCAAGCCAGGCATGTTTGAGGAGGGATCGGTGATTATTTTGATCAACGAAGGCTCTGCTTCTGCATCTGAGATTATGGCAGGAGCCATTCAAGACAATGACCGTGGACTGATTGTAGGCAGAAGATCTTTCGGCAAGGGCTTGGTGCAGATGCCGATAGACCTTTCGGATGGAGCGGAATTGCGATTGACCATTGCGCGCTACTTTACGCCATCAGGAAGATCCATTCAAAAGCCCTACGACAGTGACTACGAGGCCTATGAAACGGACCTCAACAACCGCTACGAGAAGGGCGAGTTTTTCTCCGCGGACAGCATCCAGTTTAACGACAGCCTCAAGTACAAAACCAAAAAGGGGCGTACAGTCTATGGAGGTGGAGGAATCATGCCAGATTACTTTGTGCCGCTAGATACCACGATGAATAGCGCCTATGTTAACAAGCTCTTTTCAACGGATGCATCACGGGAGTACTTGCTCGACTATGTAAGCAAAAACAAGAGCAAATTTTCCAAGGTCTCCGTAGAAGATTACTACAAGACTTTCAAGGTCAGCGATGCGATGTTGATGGACTTGGCGGACTTTGGTAAAAAGAACAAGTTGGAATTTGATGCCAAGGATTTTGCTACTTCCAAAGAATACCTCCGCATCTTGATCAAGGCGCACTTGGGACGTCAGCTCTACGACGATAGCGCCTTCTACAAGGTAATCAACGACATCAACGAGGTGTACCAGCAGGCTGTTAAGCTCTTTGGGGAAGCGGATAAAATTAACCTTTGAGGTCTTTCAGACCTCGAAGGTTTTAGTCCAAATGACACAGGAATTTCACGCAGATAAATCAGCGGAGTTTTTCTCCTAAGATCAGCGAAAAAAAAGGTTCAAGCAGATTAAGGTGGAAAAATAACGAAGATAAATCAGCGGTTCTTTTCTTCTTATCCGCCGCGGCGGAGCGTGAAAAAAAAGGTTTACGCAGATAAGCACGGAAAAATAACGCAGATCAAAAGAAAAAGATCAGCGGTTCTTTTCTTCTTAGATCAGCGTAAAAAAAAAGTTTTACTCAGATAAACACGGAAAAATCCCGCAGATCTATTGTGTTGAATCAGCGTGTTTTTTTTGATCAGCGGAAAAAAAGGGTTCACGTAATTAAAGGATGGTGGAGAAACCTTTGAGGTCTCCAAGACCTCGAAGGTTTGGGATTGGAGTTAAATCCTTTGAGGTTTGGAAAAAACCTCAAAGGATGGAGGATCAACCTTTACTCAATTTATTCAATCGGGTTTGGTAGTGTTGGAGGTAGGTTCGCTGGCTGCGCTCGTTCAAAAAGGAAGCGGCAATCAGTTGCTCAACCTGATCTGATTTAGACAGCATCTCTTTCAAAATTGCATGGGCTTGCTTTTCTTGAATGCCTGCGCGCAATGCCAGTTGTTGAAATTGCTTCAACAAAGTTCCTTGAAAGAGGGTGGGGGATAAAATCCCCTGATCCAAGGCAAAATCCTGATCTTCAATATTTATTCGCGTATTCATTAAATCGTAGGCAGGACTCAGCCGGTAATCCCCCATGGGAGTTTCCAACACAGAGAAATTCTTTAAATGTGCATCTCCATTTGAAAACAGGTAATTGAACAGGATGAGTTTAAATAACTTGACCACTTCCACTGGGTAGGCAGGTAACTTTGTGCGCATCACCTCTGCCAACTCCAAATAACTGCCCTGATATTTGTAGTTCGTACCATGACTTTGGGGACTTTTTCCCAAGAGCGAAGCCAGATCTTCTTGACCCAACTTTTGTCCATCAGTTAGCAAATCAAATCGTTTGGTCAAGTAGGCCATTTCCCCGTTTTCAAAAAAAATAAGTGCATTGGCTGCTGTTTCAATCCCATACACTTGCGCCGCCAATTGCATCGTCAGGTGCTCATTGGCAGGTACTTGGTCTGCCAACTTTACTAAACTGGGGATGGGCTTTAGCAAGTGGGTTCCTTGTTCCCCAGCTTTGGTTAGTCGAAGTTTGTTTTTGACCTGAATCAGTGAAAATTTTTCTTGTACCCCCGAAATGGAAAGCAGCAGGGCATTTTCTTCAAAGACTTCTTCTTGGTAGCGTGAATCCTTGAAGGAGGCATAGGGAAGGATCGGGGATACCTTTCTCCCTCCAAAAACTCGGTTTAAACAGGCCTGGCTGTAGCTGTCAAATCCTGCTGCCAGTGTGCCGGGGCATCGAGTGAATGAAATCCCGCTCATCCTATTTCCTCTTTTACCACCCGTACTGCGCCTACCGTATCGCCCTGGCCAACTTCTAACAAAAGCCCAAAGTAATCGTCTGCATCAATTTTTTTCTTTTTGCAGATCAACTGCTTGGTTACCCCCTCCGGGAGCAAGTTGAAAAAGAAGGGGAAGAGGTGTATAGCTTTGTAATCCACAAGGGATTTGGGTAAGCTCAAACTAATTCCTGGTTTGTTGCTATCGAGAAGCCAATTCGAATGGTAGCAAAATACATATCCTCCTTTATCCTCCTGAATTAGCCTCCCAGCTTCCTCATTTTTGAAATAGACCTTGGCGCTCCGCATCTCCTTTAGTTACTTTTTTTTAGTTGAAGTGTCAGCTCCAGTCCCAATACCTCAGTTACTTTTTGGAGGGTAGCTAGGGTGGGGTTTCCCTTACCCGATTCAAATTGCTTGAGCGTGCGCAGGCCAATCCCGGCAAGTGCTGCAAGTTGCTCCTGGGTAAGGTGTAGCATATCTCGCCTTGCTTTAATTTGTTGAATAAGCGCTAAAAGGTGCATCATACTGCTTTTTTTCAGATAAAAATAAGTTTATCAATTGAAAAAACAAATAAAAGTGCTTTTAAATGCTTTTTTAAAGTAATAAAAAGGATTCACGCAGATAAATCAGCAGTTTTTTTCTCCTAAGATCTGCGTGATTTTTTTTTTACGCAGATTAGAACGGAAAAATTCCGCAGATCAAAAGAAAAAGATCAGCGGTTTTTTCTACCTAGATCAGCGTGGAAAAAAAATTCCGCAATCAAATGATGCCATTTAATCCTTCGAGGTCTAAAAGAGACCTTAAAGGATATAAAAATCTACTTCACCACAATCAATTCTGAACTCGGTACTCTAAATCGGTCCCCGTAGATGCCTTCAGGCATTCCTTTGCCGCAGCCAATAATCATCGCGATTTCGGATCCCGCAGGGAGGTTCAGTAGTTTCTTGACCCGCTTGGAATCAAATCCCTCCATGGGGCAGGTATCGTAGCCCGCGGCTTTCATGCCTAACATAAAGGTCATGCAGGCGAGGGATGCACTCTTGTGTACCGAGATGCGCACGGCAGTTTCACTTACCTCACGTACCATCGGCTTGCTGAGGCCTTGGGTAATGGCAATTAACTTTTTCACTAAGGACCATCCCGGAAATTTGTGGTAAAGCATCGGCACCAACTTTCGGTAATAGCGCAGTGCCAATTTTACTTTTTTATCGCCCTCACCGGATGCCGAAGTGGAGATAAAGTCAAAGTTGGCTTTGGCATGGGCTTTCCAGCGGTCTCGTCGGGTAAGGACTACCACCAATTCCCGAGCGGAGGTGGCTGCCTTTTGACCCATGCAGAGTTGAGCCAAGCGATCTTTCAGCGTAGAGTACTCCGGTACGCGCACAAACTGATACAGTTGCAGGTTTGAGCTGTTGGGTGAAAGGATAGCAGCTTCCAAGCATTTTTGAACGATGGTACCATCAAAAGTCCCCATTTGATCAAATACGCGCACAGATCGACGCTCGCTTACAGCCTCGAAAAAATTTAGTTCCTTAGTCATTGCCTTCTTTTAACTTTTTTTGATTGGTAAAGATGGCCAAAATTTTGAAGTTTACGTTTCAGAATTTAACCTTCTATTGCCTATGTTTTTTACACTTATTCGCTTGCAATACCTGAAGAGCATTCGCTCCACCAGTTTTGCCAAAAGTGCCCTCACCGCCGGATTTTTGGTATTTATCGCCTTGCTGCTCCTGAGCTATGTGTTTTTTGCAGGGCTATTTCTTGGGAGGATCATCGATCAGTTTGCCGAAGGTAAAGACCCCATTTCCTTCCTCAATTTGGTTTTGATCTACTTTTTCTTGTTTGAATTTATGTACCGCTACTTCGTTCAGAAGCTGCCTGTCGTGGATTTAGAAAGTTTGCTGCACCTCCCGATCGGGAAAAAGAAGATCGTATCCGTCTTGTTGCTGCGCTCCTTTTTGTCTCCACTCAATGTCATCGCCTTGCTGCTATTTGCCCCTTTTGGGGTGGAGGCGGTACAGGAGGAATATGGGGTAATGGGACTCGTTTCTTGGTTGGGAACTTTGCTGTGCTTGAGCTGGTCCATGCACTGGTTTATGCTCTGGTTTAAGCAGCGCTTTGAGGATAGCCTGATCGGTTTGGGTGTGGTTTTCCTAGTGGTGCTGCTTTCAGGTGGGACAACTTACTTGGGTTGGTTCAATGTGGGCGAACTTCTTGCCCCCTTCTTTACTGTGGCGACCCAGAGCCTTCTTCCTTTGGTTGGGATGGGCCTGCTGCTTGGATTGGTCTACCTACTTTCGTACCGGTATTACGTAGCACATGCGTACTTGGAGGAGCTTGGGGAGGAGGAGGAGTACCGGGTCGCGGGCCAAAGTTTTGGCCTTTTTTCCCGATTTGGGGTGGCAGGGGAGTTGGCAAACCTGGAGTGGAAGTTGATTTTGCGACACAAGAAAAGCCGTAGCTACCTGATGCTATCGGCCTTCTTTCTGTTGTATGGTTTGTTTTTTTATACCAACCCAGTTTATCAGAGTGAAACGGGGATATCGCCCATCTATATTTTTGTGGGGGTATTCATCACGGGGATTTTTATGATTCAGTATGGACAGCTGTTTCTGAGTTGGAACTCGGCCAACTTTGATTTCTTCATTCAGCGCAAAGGAGGACTTGAATCCTTGGTTCGCGCCAAATACCTGCTATTCCTGAGTATTTCAGGGGTTTGCTTTTTGGCATCCGTGCCCTACGTGTACTTTGGCTGGGAGATTTTACTGGTGCATTTGGCCACTTTCTTGTTCAACTGTGGTATTTTGATCCATGTGATTAGCTACGTGGCCTTGTGGAAGCCCAAGCCTATGGATCTTAACAAAGGGGCCATGTTTAATTACGAGGGGGTAGGCGCCGCCCAATTTTTGATCATTATCCCCTTGATGGCGGGCCCGTATTTGGTGTACCTTCCTTTTTCTTACCTGATCAATGACTATGCAGGCTTGCTTGCCTTGGGAGTAACTGGTCTGGCAGGGATTCTCGCTTTCCGTCCACTTTCACAAATCATCATTAATCGGCTCCTAGCCAACCGTTACGAAATATCCTCTTCCTTCCGACAAGAACTATGATACAGGTCTTTCAACTCAAAAAACAATACAAAGAAGCCGTTGTACTGGACATACCCGAATTGCTTATCTCCAAGGGGGAGTGCTTTGGGCTAGTAGGTAACAATGGCGCAGGCAAGACCACCTTGTTCCGAATCCTGTTGGATCTGGTACGGGCAAGCTCTGGGCAGGTGATATTCCAGGGGGAAGATGTGAGCAAAACTGAGACTTGGAAATCCCAGGTGGGCGCCTACTTGGATGAGCAAATGCTCTTGGCTTTTTTAACCCCTGACGAGTACTTCGAAACCTTGCGCAAGATCTATGGACTTTCTACAGCGGATCTCGAATTGCATTTGAGCAAGTTTGAGGAACTGTTTAATGGGGAAGTGCTGGGCAAGAAAAAGTACATCCGGGACTTGTCCAAGGGGAACCTGAAGAAGGTGGGGATTGCGGCAGCCCTGCTCGGTCACCCACAGGTGGTGTTATTGGATGAGCCTTTTGAAAACTTGGATCCCAGTTCTCAGATTCGCTTGAAGAAGTTGATCTTGTCCGAATTGGAAGCTTCCAAAATCACCTTTTTGATCTCCAGTCACGACCTAAACCATGTTACCGACCTCTGCGACCGCATTGTGCTGCTAGAAAAGGGAAAGGTCATCCGGGATTTGCGTGAGAAGGGGGAGATGCTGAAGGAGCTGGAAGCGTATTTTGTGGGTTGAAAGCTAGCTGGAGGGGCCACTGAGGCGCGTGATCAGGATTGATAATAATTTTTTTAACTGAATCCCATAGAATAAATTTTTGGTTTACTTTTGGGCATGTGGCCGGCATTGTCAATTCTATCTTTTTTTGTGGGGGGAGTATTGCTATTGCTCGTTTCTGTTTCCCTGTTTGATACGAAGCGAGACATCAAAACGAGTATCTTTTTTTTAGCCATTTTGTCAATCTCCGGTGTTCAACGCGTCATCTTTGGACTGTCCAGTTTTAAGATTTTGGGTACCTTTGCAAACCCTTTTGAACAGTCCCTTCTTTTTGCCTTTTTCATTCCGCCGATCTATTACCTATTTTTTGAAGGCCTACTGCATCAACAAATTTCCAGAAAAAATATTCCGCTACACTTTGGGCTTTCTCTTCTAATCGTGTCCCTTAGCGTAGGGTTGGATTGGAGTAAGTCCATCAATCAAACTGTATTTTTAGTTTATTCCACAGGATACATTGGTCGCTTGATTTATTTAGTGTGGACCTCATTTACGAAGCGAAAAAGTCAGCGGGAGCAGCTCTATTACAAGTCCATACGCGTTTGGGCGTACTTGATGATGGTTGCCTTTTTGTTAATCCATGCCTTCGCAAATTTTATCTACGGACAAGCACTGGAGGATACAGAGGAAAAAGTGTTGGGGGAATTCTATGGCCTTACCTCCGTGCTCTGGTTGTTTATTTGTTTTTACCTCTTGAGAAACCCGCGCATTCTGTACGGAGAACTGCGCTTGTTGGAACACATCAATGAGGTGGTCCCGGAAGAGATTGCCATCTGGAGGTCCAAGAAAAGGGGACAAACTAGCGCTCAGGATTTGGGCGTGGAGAAGCAGATCGCTCCTCGGGTGGAATCCCTTCTTTTTACCTTAAAAAATATGGAACAAGCCTGGTCTGAGGAGCTCCTGGAAGTTCCCAGTCTCAAATCCCTCTCCTTCCAGCTGGACTGCCCTCAAAGTCACGTAAAGTACCTGTTCAAGTACTATGGGAATTTTAGTTTTGGAGAGTATGTCAATGTGTTGCGAATCAATTACTCCATTACGCTGATCCGTAAAGGCTACTTGCTGACGCATACCATCGATTCCTTGTCCAAGAAGACCTTGTTTGTAAGTGGCAATACTTTCTACCTCAATTTCAAAAAGCTGACAGGCGAATCCCCTTCGGAATACCATGCGCACCTGCAATTGGAAAAGCGGGGGGCTTAAAGACCGGAATTAGTATTAAAGTACCAAGTACCCGCCGCGGCGGGCAGGCGAAATACGGGATTGAAGCTAATGTCGAATGCCGAACGCTGAGTGCAGAATGTTGAAGTAGGGAATTCGTGAAACATACGAATCTCGTATTGCTACAAATAAAGTCTTGCCTGCCGCCTGCCCGCCGCGGTGGGTATTTCTTGATACTTGCTACTAGTTACTTGCTACTTATTTAATGTCGAATGCCGAACGCTGATTGAAGAATGTTGAAGTGGGAATTCGTGAAACATACGAATCTCGTATTGCTACAAATAAAGTCTTGCCTGCCGCCTGCCCGCCTGCCGAAGGCAGGTTTCTTGCCTCTCGGCTCTTTTTCTTTTTGCTCGCAAAGGCGCAGAAACGCAAAGAAATCTAACCGCAATCGGCTCTTGCTTCTTGTCTCTTGCCTCTTGCTTCTTTTTTCTTGCCTCT
>JBBAKO010000011.1:16539-45141 GCA_040403475.1 Algoriphagus sp.
TTCTTCTTTTTTCTCGCAAAGGCGCAGAAACGCAAAGAAATCTAACCGCAATCGGCTCTTGCTTCTTGTCTCTTGCCTCTTGCTTCTTTTTTCTTGCCTCTTGCCTCTTGCTTTTTTTTTCTTGCCTCTCGGCTCTTTCTTCTTTTTTCTCGCAAAGGCGCAGAAACGCAAAGAAATCTAACCGCAATCGGATCTTGCTTCTTGTCTCTTGCCTCTTTTTTCTTGCTTCTTGTCTCTTGCTTCTTTTTTCTTGCCTCTCGGCTCTTTCTTCTTTTTGCTCGCAAAGGCGCCAAGCCTGCCTGGCGGCAGACAGGCCGCAAAGGAATCTAATCGCTCTTTGGCTCTTGCTTCTTGTACTTGGCACCATTTACTTCGTACCGCCTACTTGGTACATTGTACTTGGTACTTGGTACACTGTTCTTGGTATGTCTTGCTTCTCTAAAAAGCTGCCTTAGGCAAAAATACGGTGCGCAGCTGATTGGTCTCTCCTTTGACCTCAGTCCAGGCAAAGTAAACGTTCTCCCCGAGCACCTCCAGCTGAGGGAACCCACTTTTTCGACCGGAGTCCATCGCTCCAATCTCCCAGCGTTTGCCCATCTTGCCCCCGTTGTCAATCCGAGCAGCCATCAAAAAGGTGCTCGTCGTAGTAGTTTCCATCCAAGCAGCGATGCCTGACTGCTCATCGAGCAAGGCAACTTCTACGCGACCGATGATGCCCTGCCCCTCTACGGTAATTGGCGCACCAAAGGTGACCCCAGCGTCCGAGGAGAAAGAAAAATTAACCTTGGCTTCACCCTTGGCTGCGGTAAACCAGCCCACTAGCACATTCTCTCCTTGTGCGACGACCTTGGGGCCGTTGACCGGGCAACCCGAAATTTCCCAGTTGTCGGCGTGAATGATCGATGGTTCGGTCCAGTTACCGTTTACTAGGCGAGTGATCGCAATGTCTCGGATTTCTTGGTCAGATCGGTTGCGGTAAACCACTACCGGTCCTTGGGAAGTAATGGCCGTGCTGGTCTGGCAGCAATCACAGGTTTTGTCATCCAGTTGGCTGTCCCAAAGGACCTTTCCCTGGAGGGTTACTTCTGCCGCGCGGATGCTCATGGCGCCTGAATGTCCTTCATGGCCTTCGTGGCCTCCCCCGCCCGTATTGCGTCCATCCAACCAGGATACCAAGAAGCTCGAATCGCTGTATGCTGTTGCGGATACAAATCCATGTTCGGTCTGCGTGGAGTCTCGGTGCAAAGGAAGTCCAGGACGCCAGATTTGCCCTCCCTTGGGCAAGGCATGCAGGAGAATGTCGTAAGAGAATTTCCCTGGGGAAGATTTTTGCAGGTGGTAGGCGAGTAGCGAACCCTTGTTTTGAACGAGCGCAGGGTAGTCCGCCCAGTTGACAAACCAGTTGCTGCCCTCGGCTATCTGCTCGGGCCTAGACCATTTCCCATCTTCTCCAAGGCGCGCAAAGTGGAACTGTGCCAGGCTATCCGCGGGTGTGGCTACCCAGGAAAGGATCAGTTGATTGCCATCTGAAGAAAGGGAAGGCAGGGATGTTCCCGCCCCAGCTGGAAAGGGGATGTCTTGCACAGCGACCACGGGTGGAGTAGCCGAAGTGCAGGAGGCGAGGTAAAGCCCCGAAAAGGCAATTACCGTGAGTTGGAAGCGGTTCATGGCTGCTGAGAGATTAGGTCTTCAATGGAAGTGACGTCCTGCCAGTTTAACTGACCCATGTGCCGATACACCACCTTTCCTTGGCGGTCAATGACTAGGGTAGTGGGAAGGGCATGCACTTCAAAATCAGCAAGCGTACCTTTTTTGAGGTGGAGAAACTCCAAACCGAAGTTGCGTTTCTCTTCAAACGCTCGGATTTGATCCAGATCCTCTTCGGTGGCAAGGAAAAATGCGATGCTATCGCTTTGCAGGCGGGGTAGGGCTGCTTTTAATTCTGGAAACTCAGCGAGGCAGGGCTTGCACCAGGTGGCCCAAAAGTGCAAGACGGTATAGGTTTTCTGCTCGGCTGCTAAGCCAAATTCAGTCCCATCGAGCCGCTGAAATCGTGTATCAGACACGACGAATGGAGTCGCCTCAGCGGTGGTAACGTTTTCGGCAGGAGCTTTGGATTGGCAGCTAAAAACTAGAATGCTGAGGAATAGGATTAGGGTACGAAATATCATAAAGAAATTTGAAGTGCGAGTTACGAAATACGGACTGAATAGTACCTGCCTGCGGCAGGCAGGTAAGGCACAAAGTACGAAGTACCAAGTAGAAATGCGAAGTACGGATTTAAAAAGTACAAAATACGAAGTAGAATTGCGAAGTACGAGGTACGAAATACGATATCTTTCTTGTTTCTCGCTATTTGTCTCTTGCTTCTGTAAAACAATGTCGAATATCGAACGCTGATTGAAGAATGTTGAAGTGAGAATTCGTGAATCATATGAATCTCATATCGCCACGAATAAAGTCTCGCCTGCCTACCGCAGGCAGGTTTCTTGTATCTCGGCTCTTGTCTCCAATAAAAAACATATGAAAAAGATATCCACACTACTCCTTGCCCTGCTACTCTCAGTAGGAACATTTGCCCAATCCAGAAAATACATGTCTCAGTTTAGCCACATGCAAGGGTACTTCAACCCTGCCTTGACGGCTTACGAAGGCACGATGGTCAAGGGCCTGGTACGCAACCAGTGGGCGAGCTGGGAAGGAGCCCCGAAGATGAACTTTGTCTCTGCGGAATTGGACCTGGCGAATCTGGGAGGTTCCTCTGACCTGGGCAAGAATGCCATAGGTGTAAACTTATTGAGTGACGAGTACGGTGCCTTTACCGAGTCGGAACTGATCCTAAGCTACGCGACACGTATCCAAGTGAGTGAGAAAGCAGGGCTTCGCATGGGCGCAGGATTGAACATCAACAGCATTCGACTTGATGGAACAAGACTTACGACCGAGCAAGCCAATGATCCTACGCTTGCACAATATGTGGGTGGATTTTCAGACATGAATATCTTGGATCTGAACATCGGCATGTCGGTGACGCATCCGGACTACTATGTATCCTATGCAGTGCATAACGTGAATGAGGGGAGCATCAGCAGTGGTGACATCTTCATGGACAAGAAGCCAAGGGTAGGCATCGCACAGGCAGGCTACCGCAACCGCTTCTCAGAGAACATGACTGTGATCACCAATGCGATGTGGAGAACGCAGTCGGACTTGCCGGCAAACGTGGAGTTTAACATGAAGTTCTTGTTCCGTGACAGGTTCTGGGTAGGTGGTGGCCACCGGGTAGACTATGCCAACAATGCGCAAGTAGGCGTACTCCTAGGCAAGCTACGCTTCGGCTACGTGTACGAATGGCCGATGCTACAGAGCTACCTGCTCCCCAACCAAACGCATGAGTTTATGGTGAGTATGAGGTTGTTTGGAGGGAACGCTGCGATATGGTAGAGATCCAAGATGCAAGAAACAAGAGACCTGTCTGCCGACAGGCAGGTTAGACTAAATTTCTGCTGCTATTCAGTCCGCAGAAACTCCATGAGATTACATTTGGTCTCGCTTCTAATCTCTTGCCTCTCCCTAATGTCGAACGCTGAATACCGATTGAAGAAGTGGGGATTCGTGAATCATACAATTCTCGTATCACCACGAATAAAGTCTCGCCTGCCTACCGCAGGCAGGTTTCTTGGCTCTTGTATCTCGCTTCTAAAAACGCCTTCACGTTTTTCAATTGGTCTAAAAAAAATTATATTCAACCAGAGTGGGGGTATTCGACCGTGAAGGATGCCCCCCTAATTCTGGAAGATTCAGCGTCTGCGAAGGCCGCTTTGTTTTCTGATATCCCACCCAATTAAAAAATTCGACCAACGTTAATGCTACTATCTCTTCTATCTTTCATTGTTGGAATCGCGTTGCTTTTGCTCGTTTTTTTCGTGCTGATAAATAGGCAAAAGGGGAAAATGTTGAATATTTATCTCTTGCTAGCTTTAGGGGCATGTGGAATTCAGCATGTTTTGATAGGGATAGAGAAATTTGGTTTAGTAGCCTCTTTTGAGAGTCCTCTTAAAGACGATTTTTACCATCATTTTTTCATATTAGTTTTAACTTATTTATTTTATGATAACCTGTTATATAAAATCACCTCTTTTAAAAAAGTTATCCTTCACTTTATTTTTCCTATCCTGTTTACGCTTTTTTGCGTCCTGTTTTCTCCAAATTTTCTGATAATAAAGGTAATTTTATTTCTATTTGACTCCCTTTATGTTTTCAATATGGGCCTCCTGATATGGAAACATGTGTACAGGAGAAAAAATTACAAAGAACTTATTCATTACCAGTCCATAAAAACGTGGGCTTTACTTACCTATGGTATGGTTATTATTTTTTACTTCGCGTTTAACTATGTGTTAATTAGCGCTCCCCTAGAAAATCAAAACGGTCATTTGCTCCAATATTATAATGCAATTTTCCCTATTTGGATTTTTTTATTTTCTATATTTTAAAAAACCCCGTCATCCTGTATGGAGAGCAGCTACTGCTAAAAAATCTCAAAAATACAAGGCCGGAAGAGATAGCAGCTTGGCGAAGCAGCAAATTAGAGCCTACCGAGCTGGAAGATCTGGAGCTGGAGAAAAAAGTGAAGTCCAAGGTGGATGAAATTATTTTTACCATCAAAAAATACGAGGATAAATTGCTCCAAGACTTGGTGGAGGTACCAACCTTAAAGGAGCTGCCATTCGAGCTTGATTATCCGCAGAGTCACTTGAAATACGTGTTCAACTATTATTCCTTTTGTTCCTTTAGTGAGTACCAGAACAATTTGAAAATCAAATACGCATTAAAGTTGATCAAGGCAGGCTACTTGGACACCCGTACCATTGACTCCTTGGCGACCCGCTGCCTATTCGCGAATAGACGTACTTTTTACCGGAATTTCAATAAATGGGTGGGATTTACGCCTACAGAATACCAAGCGCAAATCAGCTCACCTACCTTCTGAATTTCATTTTTTAGAGCTGGGGGTGAAAATCAAGTAGTCATGCGTATGCTCCTCAATTTTTTTCTCCGAAAAATAGGCGGGGAAATAACGATCCTTGGCCCAGTCTTCAAATAGGTTTTTGTAAAAAGGACTTCGCGGATCTCCCGACTGCCCAGGGGTATTGGTCATCTGCGTCAAATCCCAATCCGCTAGGTCGGTCACCATGCGGAAGCTCGCACCAGCGGTTTGGTTGTTGCCCGAGCCGTTGGCTGCGGGGGTGTTGGGATAGCCGCCTCGAGGCAGCGGACCCAAATTGACCTGCTGCTGCAGTTGGGTATCCACCCATTTGGACAGGGGGTGCTGCAGGGCAATGTGCTTGTAGGCTGCTTGCCCATAGTTCCATTGTGCTAGGTTGGGTCCCAAGGTTTTGGAAAGTTCCTCCACTGCGGTAGACCAGGTTTGGGCGAGCAAGCGATCCCGCTGCTGGAGGGCGTTTTCGGAGAAAAGCTGCTCGGGATGCAGCACCCAATCGATGATTTTTGTCAACGGGGGTTGAATCAGACCTTGGATACCCGCTGGGACCTTTCGGCTTCGAACTTCCTTGACCAATGCTTTTTCCCAGGCCACATACATGCCTGCGGCCACACTTTCGGGAAGGAGTTGGTAATCCCAATCCTTCATCCAAGCCAAGGCTTCCTTGCCTTTGGAGTCTGTAATCGGCGCTTGCAGCAGGAGGGGAGTGAGTTGACGGGCAGGGATGGCGGTGACATCCACTTGCAAGGCGATGGAGGTGGCGATTGTGGCGCTGCTGTCTTGTGCCAATACCTCATTCACACGATCTCCACGAAATGGATCTGCCCAGGTAAAGGCCAGTGCCTCTGGATGAGGATAGTCGTCTGGAGTGACGTGCTGGTTGGCGGTTCCCCAAAATCCCTTTTTGGGGTTGGTGAGGCTTGGCTTCAAGCGATTGGGCCAATACCCATCCCATTCGTAGCGTCCATCTCCGGGGACGGGCACCATGCCAGAAAAATTGGGACGCTTGGGAGTGATTCCTACGGCCTGCCAACCAATGGTTCCTGATTTATCTGCCCAGATCATGTTCTCTCCAGGGATAAAGCTATAGGTACAGGCTTCTTGGAATTCGGCCCAATTCGTCGCTTGGTTCATGCGCAGCGAAGCCAAGTAGGGGGCAGCGCCTGGTTCCAGCCAGGCTGCGCGCACAGCCGCCGCTCGGTGATTTTTGGTGTCCAGGTAGGTGACCGGCCCGTGTCGGGTGTAGCGCAGCGTGACTAGGCTGTCCTGTTGGCCCTTCACCTGGATGCGTTCTTCAATCAGCGTCATGTCTTCCCAGTTGGACCGATACTTGTACTGGTTGGGGTTTTCGGGATTGAGTTCGTAGAGGTAAATGTCCTCCGCATCGCTTTGGAAGATCGTCAATCCCCAAGCCCCATGCTCGTTGTGGCCGATGGACACCCCTGGGATTACAGGTTCGCCCCCGCCGATCACATTCCATCCGGGGGCCTTCAAATGGACCATGTAGCGCAAAGAAGGGAGGGCAATGCGACGGTGTGGGTCGTTGGCAAGAATTGGAAATCCGCTTTGGGTGCGCGCTCCGCTGATGATCCAATTGTTGCTTCCTTCGGGCATTTCTTCGGATTCAAAGAGGTCTTCAAAAGGGATGTCTTCCCCTAGGGCAAGGTAGGGCTTGAGCAGGTCTGCCGCCAGCCAGTTGGGGTCGATGGATGGGTCTAGGCTAAGGTCTGGGTCACCTGGATGAAACCAGAGCAGCTCCTTGATTTTTTGGGCATCGACCTGGGCCAGTGCGCGACCGATGGATAGTTCTTGTTCGGCATTGGATCGGATGCCATTGTGTCGGGAGATGACCACTTCGGGCGTCCAGAGGCCTGGTTCGATACCCAGCGTAGCAAATTCAAAAGGGAGTAGGGAGGGGTCCTTGCGCGTTTCTTCGATGTAGGCATTCACACCGGCGACGTAGGCTTCGATGATGGCTTTGCCGTTAGGGTGGTAGTGATTCAGTTCCGTATCCATGTCCTTGCGGTAGCGCAAGAGGCGGGCTCCAATGTCACTTTGGAGACCGGCGGGACCTACCAGAGCTGCGGTGGTGCCGGTAGCTTTTCGGCGCCAGAGTTCAAACTGGAAGAGGCGGTCTTTGGCGGCGAGGTAGCCCTGCGCAAAAAATAGATCTTCTTCGTTTTTGGCTTCGATGTGGTTGATGCCCCAGCTGTCTCGGCGCACGCTTACTTCTTGGCTAATTCCTGCTAAGGATTGGTGTTTTGCCGTGCTACAGGCCCAAAATAAGCTGGCGGTGAGTAGCAAGGCTCCCCATTTCGATATTCCCATGGTGCTTGGTTAACTTGTTGACAGGAATATAGGTAGATCTGCTTTTTTATCTTCCATCGTCTGCTGTTTTTTGAAAAGCAGCCTTCCATTTGTTCTGTATCCTTGTAGCAAGTAGGGCTGCTTTCGCTTAAGGTCTAGGAGAGTCAAAATTTGTCCCTTGGGCTTTTAGATCCGAAGGCATCTGGTGTAGAATTAAATATGAGTACAGATGAGATGAATGGAATTTCGGACAAGCTAGTCGGTATTTTCCAGCTTCGATCAGCTTCGATTTAATTGAGATAGCTTATACCAGTAGAAAAATGCTTCAGGATTTGATTTTTTTAGTTTGTTTAATTTTGGCCAAAGCGGTTCTCCAATTGACCAATCCTTCATGATTTCGGGATCCTCGTATTTTTCGATCACGGCATTTTTGGATCGTAGAAGAACTGCCAGATAGGCTGCTTTTGAAGCAGCGGTGATTGCTTTGTCGATGTAAAATGTTTCGTAGAAAATGAATCTAGAAACTCGTTGAATCCCTGTTTGCAATTCCTCGAAATTACCATTTCCTACACTTCCTCTACTGACTAGGCACAACGCGGTTTGGTAAATATCTTCAATAACTGCATCTACATTTTCTTTGGATCCTCGGTACTTGAGTTCACTAGCTGCAAATAGCGCGAAGGTAGTTTTTACCAACGCACAGTCTTCCACAACATCGATTAGATTTCCTACATCATAGAGCTGCTTAAGTATTTCCATACTCATGCTCGTTTTTCCTTTGAAGTAGGGAATGCCTGTGGTGTTAGGGGCAAAAGCAGTCAGCTTGTCTCCGAGTATATCTTCTTTGGAGGGCACTCGTACGCTGATTGGATTTCCTTCAGAAAGCAAGAATTTTGATTCAATTGGAATTTCCTCAATTTTTTGATAGTCTACCTTTTCAAAAATGATGTCAAGAAGGATGCTTTCTTCTTCGGCCAGTGTTTGGTGAATTGGCTTGTAAAAAAACTTGTAATGCGCCTTTTGGATGTTGGTTCCAGCTTCTCTTTCCTGGAGTTCAAATTTTGTAAACCCTTATTTTACAAGTAAATTTTCAAAATATTTTTCTAAATCTTGGGGTTCTTTTTCTAGGATAATATCGATATCAATGGAAAGCCGTTTGGATGATTTCAGAATCAACATTAAAGCAGTCCCTCCTTTAAAGACAAAATCTAAATCTTGTTTTGCGAGTCCTTCAACTAAAAGTAGCGCTCGGATAACTTTCTCTACCAATATCTTATCAGCCTTTTTGTTTGCTGTAGCTGCCTTGGTTATCCAGTCAATAGTTAATGAATCTTTAGTTATCATTAGACTATTTTTTGGCAATAAAGTGGGACTGCTGCCGATAGTTTGAAATATCGTTTAAATAGGTTTCCAATTCGTGTTTTCTCCTCCTTCTACTGGCATATCTCATCATTTTACTTTCACTTAAAGCATACTTTTCAAATGCTTCTCTAAAAATCCGATCCATTTCTGATCCTTGTTGCGCATCAAATAGGAGTGCATCACAAAAAATGTCCACCAAAATTTTCTCCAGTGTTGCTGTATTTATCCCATTAATTTCCTGGGTAGGCGACTCGGTGACGAGTAATTTGACAATCCAGGGATCTTTCACGTCCGAAAGGTATCTTTGGATCAGCTCTGGCGATGGATCCAAATAAACGGGCATGTTTTTTTCCTTTAGGAAGTAGAATAAACTTTCCATTCCTTCTTTTTCAACCTCAACCAAGTTGTAAAATTTCCCAGGTTGTTGAAGCATGAACTCATTAATTACTGAGGTATCCCAGATGCAAATCTTAAGAAACGGAAACTCGGCTTTAAGTTTTCGGTAGATGGAAATTTGTTTGTTTGATAGTGCGGGGAAATAGCTTTTCCCAAAGCCAAGTTTGAATTCGCCGCGTGAAACTCTTGTAATTACCCCTTCTTGAACAAGTTTATAAATCCTCCAATTCACCGTAGTGGCATTGATTTTCTGGCCCTTTGAGGCATAGAAGTCCATTAATTCTGACTTGGAGAATTTTGACTTGTTTAGGAAATGATTCCTAAGGTTTTCTGTATAAAGCGTTTCCTTTGAGATAGCAGTAGCGTTTTGGACAAATATAAAAAACTATAAAATGGCAACAAAATTGATTTGCTGCCGAAAATTAATAAAATATAACTTCGTTGTTGGATTTATTTTAAAGGAATTGTGCAGGGAAATAGCTAAGGAAGGAAAAAGTCTTTATTCATACGGTTCATACGCCCAATACCCCTCAAACGTTACGAATTGTTTGAGGGCTGAACTTCGAAATCAGCTCATAGGAATTCAATAGTTTGCCCAAGCAAAAACCTGTCTCCTTAGTTGTGAATGAATTAAGTGTGAGGTCTTGAATTAAACCTAAGTTTTTGCCTCTCCTGCAACCTTGGGAGGATCCCTCGGCATCCTTTTTTGGGGTTTGCCGTATACTGGTTTTGTAGCCACAGGTTTGCAGGCTATCCAGAACTGTATTTTTTGTTTCACTTTTTTAGATAACCAGACTGCTAGTTTACCAAGGTTAGCTCAATCCCATATCGCTATCCCATCCGGATTTAGCAGAAGCAGATTAAAGTTTTTAAGATCTTACGATTCGGGACTTATTTTTTACCAGAATGCCAAAAGCGCAGGCAATAAAGAGCAAATTAGTGATGGATACCCAAATTGAAATTTATCAAGGAAGTGACGGACAAACTCAAATCGAGGTAAAGTTTGATCAAGAAACTGTCTGGCTGAATCAAAGGCAGATAGCAGCCTTGTTTGGAAAAGACTCAGACACCATTGGTTTGCACTTGAGGAATATCTTCAAGGAACAGGAGTTGGCAGAGAATTTAACTACCGAGGAATCCTCGGTAGTTCAAAAAGAAGTCAATTCTCTAAGAAAGCAGGGCGTCTGTTTCCATCTCCACGAGGTAGCCGTCACCGATCAGGGTGGCCTGAACCAGGGTATTGGCGGGCTGAATTCCTGCAAAGCGCTGCCCATGGGCTCGGGAAATGGCCTCCCAATCGGATGCTCTTTGCACAAAAATACGCGTTCGCACCACATCCTCGAGGCTGCCCCCAAGGGATCGAATCGCCCCTTCCACCTTATCAATGATGAAATGCATTTGCGCAGCAGGATCATCGCCTCCCATTTGGACTGATCCATGCGTGGCAGTAGTGCCAGATACCAAAATGTGATTTCCTTTTCGAACGGCCCTGCTGAAGCCTGCGATATCCTCCCAAATGGTGCCACTCAGGGCTTTGATCCGCCCATCAGCTCCCTCCTGGGTAGGATATGGACTCGGCAAGCCGTCGATATGGTGGCTTAAATCTCCCGAAGCAGTAAGGAAGGGAGCCTTGCGGTATTCATCTCCACAGTCCCCCGGGATTTTTTGGAGGTTACTTAAAGCAGTTTGGATGCTGGCACGATCCGCTTCGTCCAATTGGATCGAAAACAACCCTTCTTTTTCAGCCAGGTGTTCACTTTTGCCCAAGCGCGCACCAATGATCACCCCAGCCACAGCGGGTTGAAGGAGCATGTAATGACTCGCCAAGGTGGCAATGCCTACTCCATGCTTCTGGGCTATGGGTTGGAGTGTGCGTAGAAGGTTTTGGAAGCGTTCCCATCCTCCGGCTGCATCGATGAATCGTTTGTACTTCATTTGAGACCAGGTGAGCGATTCACTCAAAACCGGCTCTGGTTTTCCGAGCCATTTCTCCGAAAGGAATCCTCCTGCCACTGTTCCGAAGGCCAGCAACTTTACCCCATGCTTCAAGCACAACTGGGTCATTTCCCCAGCTGCCCGTTGATCTAGGAGGGAGTAACATACCTGGTTGGAAACCACTTCTATCCCGGAATTGACCACCACCTGGAGGTGGGCCGTATCAAAATTGGTTAGGCCCAGGTGTCGAATCAGCCCCTCATTTTTTAGTTCCTGAAGCCAGAAAAGGCAATCCACCCAACTGGGATGCGCATATTGCCAGGCATGAAACTGCATCAGGTCGATCTGATCCGTTTTCATTCGCGTCAAGGCGGTTTCCACCGCTTCTCTCACTTGGGCAGCGGTGATTTTTCCCGGTGAGGGAACCCATTTGGTAAAAAATTGAGCAGCATCAGAACCGTAGGTTTGACGGAATACCCCAGTAATCTCCTCTGCTGACCCATAGTGGTCTGCCATGTCAAAGGTGGTAAATCCCGCATCGAGATAGGCTTTCATATGCCTCGCGGCTTCTACTGGGTTGACCTTGGTGCCATCACGTTCTAGATCTGCAATCTGCCAAAGCCCAGTAAGTGCTCGGCTGATCGTCAAGCCCGGCGCGAGTTCCGTATATTTTGAAAGGGTCATAGTTTCTTAGGGTAACCTTGAAAATTTATCTAGTAGGTTGGGGTTGGTCTTTTTTAGTTTTTCCCAACGGATAAAAAACAAGAGCGCCGCCATCCCCATCACAATCAACCAGATCCAGGTGGAATGAAAATACCAGGCATCGACTGATGCATTCAAATCCTTGTAGGTGTGAATACCTAAAAATGAGAGTAGAAAAATTAGGCCTATTCCGACGATGATCGCTCGTAGGAACGGGTTTGGAAAAATCAGAATTTGCTTTGCCAGCGTTGGGTTTCTTTTCGGTAACCAGGCCACTGAAAGGCACATGAAAATAAAATTAACCAGCATGGAGGTGACCATGATATCGATCCCAAGGAAGAAATCTCCTGCAAAGTGGCTGCCCAAAATCCCTAGGGAAGAAACCGCTCCGCTCAAGAGGATGGCCGGTACAGGCGTATGGAACTTGGGATGAATACTTGCCAGGCTTTTGGGGAAAATCCCGTCTTCGGCCCAAGCAAAAACGAGGCGAGATACAGATAGGATCATCGCAGGTAGGTCATTCAGCAGGGCAATGGCAGCACCTAGCAGAATGGCGATGCCAATTCCAGCCGGAAGGAGAATGGTCAACAGGCCGGCTGCGGTCAGGTCTTTGGAAAAGGCCTCCTCAGCCACAAATTGCCAAGGGACGGTGTGGTAGACCGCATAGGTAAAGGAAACGTAAAATAAGCCCACCAAGGTAATGGCCAATCCGATGGCTCGGGGAAGGTTGTGAACAGGATTTTTGGCCTCTCCGCCGGCCTGGGCGATGGAGTCGAAACCGATGTAGCTTGAGAACAAAATGGCGGATGCCGATAGAAAAGTGGTCCAGTTGAAGGGGATCTCGATTAGTTTAACCTGCCTTCCTCCTTGTGTGGCCAGGGCCGTCAAATACTCTGCCTGGGTGTAGCTCAATCCTGCCACGATCACTACGAAGCCCAAGACAAACATTAAAATCATCAGTGGAATGAGCGTTCGCTCGTAGAAGGATAGCCCGAGTATATTGATTCCTATAAAAAACCAGAGGAGAACCAATGCCAGCACCACCCGAACTAGCCCCTGATCCAGCCAGTTGGCCAGCATCGTCCAGTCCAAGGCGTAGGCAACATCCCTAAAAAAGGGAACCACCACGTACGCAATCACTCCAATGACGATGGATAGGCCAAACCATTGAGAAAAGCTCGCCACAAATCCCCAAAAAGGGTGCAGAGATCTGCTGGCATACAGGTAGGATCCTCCCGCTCTGGGCATGGCTGAAGCTAACATGGAATAGGCCAGAGCTGCAAAAATTGCTGGAATCGAGGCAAACAAAAATGCAGGGAGCACATAGGGTCCGATTCCAGGAACATTCCGTTGAATCATAAAGGGGACCACATAAATCGAGGCGCCGATCATGGAACAGACGCCAGTGGCGGTTAAGCCCACTAGGCCCAAGCTTCGGTTGAGGGTGGAGGAGTTGCTTTCCATATCAGGCTAAAATAATGAAAAATGGTTAGCCACCTAGGGGTTTTTCTTTGGGGTCCCTTAGCGCTAGCCCTGCCCCGCCCCCCAGCCAATTAATTGGCTGGGTAGGGATGGGTCGTGCTTACAGCACTCACTCGGTCCTGCCAATAAATTGGCAAGTTACGAATAGGCCGTGCTTACAGCACTCAAAGAACTTCCGAGTCAGCCGCGGCTGACGGCTCAATCCTACCCCATGGATTTATCCATGGGAGGGATCACACCAAATCCTGAAAGAGATATTCTGGAGAAAATTCAACTTTAAAGTCAACCAACAGCTTCAGGTACTCTTCCTTGAATTTGACTTTTCGATGGTGGATCTCTTGATTTTTGATGTACTTGATTACTTTGTGGAGATCCGACTCGCTGTAGGAGAAAGCTCCAAATCCCGACTGCCACTCAAATCGATGTTCCAGTAATCCGGACTCATTCACCCATTTGAAAGATTTACCTTTGGCGATCTTCATGATTTCAGAAATCGAATTTTTTGGGAATATCCGGAACAAACAATGGACATGATCCTCCACCCCATTGACCACAATCACTTGGGCTCCGGCTTCATTAATTAGGTTGCCCATCACAGGGAAAAGTTTTTGCTTTAATTCATCGTGAATTATTGCCTTTCGGTATTTAACCGCAAAAACTGTTTGACAGTAAACTTTGGAATAGGTATTAGCCATAGTATTAAAAAAGTTAAAAGGTTAAAAAAAAGTTTAAAAGTTGGACCGTGCTTACAGCACTCGGGGACTTGTCTTTTGTTTTCTTCTTGGCTCCGCCCAGCCCTGGCCCCAGCGCAGCCCAGCCCAGCCCAGCCTCAGCCCAGCCCCAGCCAACCAGCCAATGAATTGGCTGGATAGGGTTGAGCCGTGCCTACGGCACTAAACGAAATGCTAATCCAATATAGACAACAATTTTAATTTTTACTGCCAATCTAACTCCGTCAAAGTCCGCATGGCGGACGATTCACATTTTGCCCATGGTTTTAACCATGGGATTGAATGGGGCCATGGGAATAGGAATGGTCATTGGCAATAAATCCCTCCCACCCGAATGCTTGTATTCTATTATGAAAATAGATAATTTCCCATGCTTCATTTCAAACTATGTTCACCAACCGCCTCGCGTTACTTTTTTCTGTCTTGATTGGGCTCACCCTCATCGGGTTCTACTTTTTTGGTCCAGAAAAAGAGGTGGACTTCAATACAGATATCAAGCCCATCCTCAACAAACATTGCATCTCCTGTCATGGAGGGGTGAAAAAGAATGGAGGATTCAGCCTCCTATTCGAAGAGGAGGCCCTTGCAGCTACCGAATCGGGTCATCCTGCGATCGTCCCGGGCAGCGCTTCTTCAAGTGAGCTGATCAAGCGCTTGACGCACGCCGACCCCGAACTTCGGATGCCCTACCAGCGTGCCCAACTCTCAGATGAAGAGATTGACATCCTCAAAAAATGGATTGACCAAGGGGCCAAGTGGGGAAAGCATTGGGCTTATGAACCCGTAAAGGCACCTGAACTTCCAAGCAACTTCAGTACCGCAGGCTTGGGAGGAAATGATGCCCAAGCGCAAGCACCGATTGACCATTTCGTTCAGGAGCAACTCACCGCCCAAGGACTATCCCCAGCGCCAAAAGAGGATCCAATGAGGCTTCTCCGTCGAGTGGCCTTGGATATTACCGGATTGCCCCCAACCGAAGCACTAGCCAGAGACTTTTCCGCAGGAAAGATCACCTACGAACAAGCCGTAGATCAGTTGCTCAATGCAGAAGCCTATGGCGAAAAATGGGCTACCTGGTGGCTAGACCTTGCACGCTATGCGGATACCAAAGGCTATGAACGAGACGTCTCCCGTACCTTTTGGCCCTACCGAGATTGGGTGATTCGCTCCCTTAATGCCGACAAGCCCTTTGACCAGTTTACGGTTGAGCAGCTGGCAGGTGATCTGCTGCCCAACCCCACACAGGATCAACTCACGGCCACGGCTTTTCACCGCAACACGATGAACAATGACGAGGGGGGTACCGAAGATGAAGAATTTCGCGTGGCCGCCGTTTTGGATCGGGTCAATACTACCTTTGAAGTGTGGCAAAGTACCACCATGGCCTGTGTTCAATGCCACAGCCACCCCTACGACCCCATCCGCCACGAAGAATACTACCAGTCCCTTGCCTTTTT
The DNA here is from genome assembly GCA_040403475.1 of Algoriphagus sp. Classification (GTDB taxonomy): domain Bacteria; phylum Bacteroidota; class Bacteroidia; order Cytophagales; family Cyclobacteriaceae; genus Algoriphagus. The sequence goes on from JBBAKO010000011.1 coordinate 31,917, forward strand.
CAACAATACTCGAGATGAGGATACCCATGACGAAGAACCCAAACTTCGTTTCTACGAAGCAGAGGATAAGGCTAAGGTGGATCAGATTGTAAACTGGGCCACAGGAAATGAAGGAAATGTGAGTGCCAAGCAACGGGCCAACTTCCTGAAATTCTACGAACCGAAATATGCAGCGCACCTCGCCACTGACTTTCAAAAGTCCGAACTGATCGATACCAAATGGCTGGGATTGTGGCCAGGAGGGTCTGCAGTCTATAAAAACATCAGTACCCAGGGCTCCGACCAAATTCTACTCAACTACTGGTCTGGGGTAGACGGTACCAAAATGACCATCCGGAAAGATGGCCCTGCCGGGGAAATCCTAGCCAGCTTCGTCATTAATAAGACCCAAGGGGAACAGACCCGGGAAATCCCATTTAAGCCGGTGCAAGGCAAAGTCAATTTGTACTTCGAAGCCCAAAATACAAGGGCTGCAGCTCAACAAAATACCTCCTCCATCGTTTGGTTTGCTTTTGTACCAAGCCTGAAAGGAAAAGAGAAGCCGGGCTTCACCGCAGTGAAAAAATCCTGGGATGACCTGCTTCAGGTGAGAGGCACCCGACTTCCGATTCTCATCGAAAATCCAGATTACATGGCCCGACCCATCTTTGTATTTGAGCGGGGCAACTGGATGGTGCCGGGAGAAAAGGTAAGTCCAAAAACCCCGAAGGAACTGGGCACCTGGAAAAAGGAATGGCCAGCCAACCGCTTGGGCTTTGCATACTGGCTGACGGCTCCCGAAAATCCACTGACTGCCCGCACCCTGGTCAACCGCGTGTGGGACCAGCTTTTTGGACGTGGGTTGACAGCAACCTTGGAGGATATGGGTACCCAGTCCGAACCGCCGAGTCATCCGGAGCTGCTGGATTATTTGGCCTGGAAAACTGTTCAAAACTACGATTGGAGCATCAAATCGCTCATCCGAGAGATCGTCACCTCGGCTACCTATCAGCAGTCTTCCACGATCAGCACAGCAGCCTATCAAAAGGACCCCAACAATCAATGGTATGCCCGAGGGCCGCGATTCCGACTTTCCGCGGAGCAGATCCGCGATCAGGCCTTGGCCAGCAGTGGGCTGCTCAGCCCCAAAATGTATGGAGTCCCTGTGATGCCTACCCAGCCCGAGGGCATCTGGCAGACGGTGTACAATGGAGAGTCTTGGAAAGAAAGCGAGGGAGCCGACAAGTACCGCAGAAGCGTGTACACCTTCCTCAAGCGAACGAGCCCTTACCCTTCTTTTACTTCCTTCGATGCAGGAAGCCGGGAGGTTTGTATCAGCAAGCGCTTGGTGACCAACACCCCTTTGCAAGCCTTGGTGACCCTAAATGATCCCGTGTACTTGGATGCGGCCAAAGCCTTGAGTCAGAAAGTTTGGGTGAAGTCTGGAAAAAATCCAACTGCAGCCATCCAAGAAGTCTACAAGCTGCTGCTGCTGCTGCCGATCTCAGAAGCAAAGAAAAAAAGCATGATGCAGCTCTTTACAACTGCCAAAACGGAGTTTGATCGAGATCCAAAAGCGAGAGACGAGTTCTTCCCCGGGGCTGATGCTTCTTTAGCCGCTTTGGCGGTAACGGCGAATGCCATGATGAATTTAGACGAGTATTTAACCAAGCCCTGAGCCCATGTCACTGGATAAGCTATTGAATGAATTGGTCAGCCAAAAACTGCAAGCTCAGACGAGAAGGCATTTTCTGCTCGATTGCGTCAGCAAAATGGGAGGCCTTGCCATGGCTCCCTTGCTTTTCGGTTGTGAGCTTGGAAAAAATGGCACGGCCAATGGCGGCCTCAACCTGAGTGATCGAGATCTAAATCCCCTTTCTCCGCAGCCAGCTCCATTTTTGGGCAAGGCAAAATCAATCATTTACCTCCACATGGCAGGGGCACCTTCCCAGTTGGAGCTTTTTGACTTCAAACCCGAGCTCGCCAAGTACCACGACCAAGACTGTCCTGCAAGCTTGCTCGAGGGACGGAAGTTTGCCTTTATCCGCGGGGTACCCAAAATGCTGGGACCGCAGGCCAAGTTTTCTCAACATGGGGAAAGTGGCGCCTGGGTTTCGGATTACCTGCCCCATTTCTCCAAAGTGGCCGATGAGGTGGCTTTCTTGAAAGCCATGCATACAGACCAGTTTAACCATGGGCCGGCACAGCTATTTATGCAGACCGGTTCACCGAGATTGGGACGTCCCAGCTTGGGGAGTTGGGTGACCTATGGCCTAGGAACTGAAAATCAAAACTTACCCGGCTTTGTGGTCTTGACTTCCGGAGGAAAGACTCCCGATGCAGGCAAGAGCATTTGGGGTTCGGGATTTCTCCCTTCCGTCTACCAGGGGGTGCAATGCCGATCCAAAGGCGACCCAGTGCTCTACCTTGAGGACCCTCATGGGATGTCCCGTGAACTCAAGAAGCATGTCGTGTCGGCCATCAATCAATCCAATCAAGAAGATTTTCAAAACTTCGGGGATCCCGAAATCCTGGCCCGCATCAATCAGTACGAGATGGCCTACCGCATGCAAATCGAGGTGCCTGAGGTGATGAACATCAACGATGAACCGGCGCATATCCACGAGCTCTACGGTACCCAACCGGGAGAGGAATCCTTTGCCAACAACTGCCTTTTGGCCAGAAAACTGGTGGAAAAGGGAGTTCGTGTAGTCCAACTCTACGACTGGGGATGGGACACGCACGGCACCGATCACGATGGTTCGATCGATATGGGGCTGCGTAACAAGTGCCGCAGCATCGATCGACCGATGACCGCCTTGCTACTTGACCTGAAGCAGCGGGGACTATTGGAAGAGACTCTGGTGGTTTGGGGCGGGGAATTTGGTCGCACACCCATGCAAGAAAACCGGGAAGGGAAAAAGATGGGATTTATGGGAAGAGATCACCATGTGGATGCATTCACGATGTGGATGGCCGGTGGAGGCGTGAAAAAAGGGACGAGCTACGGCATCACGGATGATTTTGGCTTTGCTGGGCTGGAGGAGCGTACCTCCGTTCATGATCTGCATGCCACGATTTTACACCTGATGGGCTTTGACCACGAGCAGTTTACCTACCAGTTTCAAGGTAGGCCTTTCCGCCTCACGGATGTACATGGGGAGTTAATCACAAAAATTATGGCCTAAATGAGGTACCTAAAACCCCTTTTTCTACTGCTTGTCCTGCTCTTGCCGATGCGTATTTCCGCACAGCAAAAAATCCTTTTCTTTCAGACCGACTGGGGGAACACCCTTCCCATGGATGCCTTTTTGGCCAAAGCCAAAGCGGCAGGCTACGATGGGGTAGAGCTGTGGATGCCCGCTGGGGAAGACAAAAAAAATAGCCTAAAAGAAGGCTTAAAAAAGTTCGAGCTCGAAGTCATTTTTTTGCATGGCACCGCCAGGAATCTGCCTTTTGAGGAAGCCTTGCGGGTGTATGAGCTAGGATTACAAGAAATCCTGGCTTGGAAGCCCGTCAAAGTCAACAGTCACACCGGAAATGACTTCTGGACTTCAGAGCAAAATCTGGCGTTTATCGCGCTAGGCGATCGGTATGCAAAGCAAGTGGGCCTTCCTGTGCTGCATGAGACGCATCGGGGTCGATTTTCCTACACTCTGCCGGAAGCGGTGGCCATGCTTCGGAAGTTCCCAAATCTAAAATACACCCTAGACGTCATCCATTGGATGGTGGTTCATGAGCGGCTACTGACCGAAAGCGACCCGCTTCTCCAAGAAATCTTCCCATCCGTGGATCATATTCATGCCAGAGTGGGCTTTGCAGAGGGGCCACAGGTGCCCAATCCAGCGGCTCCGGAATGGAAAAATGAAGTCAAGGCACACCTGGACATCTGGGAAAAAATTATCCGCAGCCATACGGGCAAGGTCTTCACGGTGACTACCGAATTTGGCCCGCCTCCCTACATGGCTACGGTTCCCTTTACCAATCAGCCCCTCGCGGATCAGTGGGAAGCCAACGTGTGGATGATGAATGCACTAAAATCCCGGTTCCAATGACTGAGTTTTTACTACCCTTCTTGGGGAGAATGCACCCGGTCTTGGTCCATCTTCCCATAGGGATTTTGATTTTCGGGATTTTGCTTTGCTTTTTTCCTCAAAATGGGAAAAATGCACTGCTTCCCTCCATTCGGCTGGCCTTTCTGATTGGTGGCATTGCTGCCTTGCTGGCAGGAGGGACTGGCTTTCTCCAATACCAGTGGGAAGGCTTTGCCTGGGAGGACGTGCAGCTTCACCTAGCTGGAGGGGTAATTACCGCTGTAGGCAGCTTTGGCTTGTATGTGCTGGTAAAAAACACGGATGCGCTAACTACCAAAATCCGAGTGTTGGCCCTAGTCTTGGGCTTGATTTTGGGCATCACGGGACATTGGGGTGGGAACCTGACACATGGAGAAGGCTACTTTACGGAAGTCCTTCCTGCAGATCTTCAATCCTTGTTTGGTGCAGAGTTTCAACCAGAAATGGGGCCACAGTTGACCGAAGAAACTTGGGAAAATGCACAGCTCTATGCCGAAGTGATCCAACCCATTCTCAATAAAAACTGCAAAAGCTGCCACAACCCAAGAAATCGAAAAGGAGAATTGGACCTTTCTTCCCTTGCTGCTTTGAGGAAGGGGGGAGAGGAAGGCATGGTGCTTACCGCGGGCGATGCGGCCCACAGCGCGCTTTTTGCTCGGCTTCTTTTGCCCAAGGAAGATGAAAAGCACATGCCTCCTGCGGAAAAGAACCAACCCTCCAAAGAGGAGATTGCCTTGATTGAAAGTTGGATTCAAGGCGGAGCAAAAGAAAGCGGCACCTTGGCAGCCGCTGGGATCTCCAAAAACCAGATCGAGCGTTTTATTTTAAAAAATGAGATTCCATTTTACCCGACTTTGGCGCTTGCTCCCTTGGCTGCCGATTCTTTGGCGGGACTAAAGGAGGCGGGATTGTTTGCGGAGGCAGTGGAATCGGGTTCAGGGCTTTTGAAAGTCAGCTGCATCAATTTGCCTAGCTTCCAAGATTCCGATTGGAAGCTATTGGAATTGGTAAAAAGTAGAATTGCCTATTTGGATTTGAGTGGAACCCAGGTGACGGATGCGGTGGTGGAGCAGCTAGCCGCTTTGCCCAACCTTACCGTACTCAAACTCAACAGCACCGGAATTGCTGGCAATTCCCTGAAAAAACTGGCAACACTCAACAATTTAAAGTTGATCTACCTGAACAAAACCGGGGTCAACCTGAGCCAACTGGAGGCCCTGAGTTCGAGCAAAAGTCTCCAGAAAGTCTTTGCTTTCGATACCCCCGCCTCACTTGAGTTGGCCACGTCCGGGAAGGCGACTTTTCCATTTATCCTCGAGGTAGGTAGCTATTCCCTACCCAAGTTGGCCACGGACTCTATCGTGTATTGAGTTGAATCCCCTATGATGTCAATAGAAGGGCTTTTGCTAAGCAACCGGATAGCATCTTGGCGCTTATTTTTTTGTCCAAGCGATAATCAGAATTTCTTTTTTTTTACGCGGATTAAAAAGGAAAAATAACGCTGATAAACCCTCGGTGAAAAAAAATCAGCGGACCTTTTCTCCTGAATCAGCGTAAACTAAGGAGTTTACGTCTTAGCGCGATTTATTTCTTTTCTGATTATCCGCTTTTTCACCAGTAACCAAAGAAAAATAAGGTTTGAAGATCATTTAGATGAGCTGTGGTCTGTGGACTGTCTGCAGACCGTGGTCTGTCGTCTGCCTGTGGGCCGTGGCCCATCGACGATTATCCGCAATAATTCAAATAGATTTTAAGCTACTAGTGAGATTGCGGATACACATATAAAAATATAATGTTTCAGACATTATCTAGTAACATTTGCTGTCCAACTTGCGAATGATATCGCATTGAAAGATGGGATCAAAGTTACTCGACACATCGCCAATAAGAAGATAAATCCATAGTTGTTAGTTAAAAAAACACGAATGAACCCACGGTTAGTTGTTTTAAAAACCAGCATCATCAACCAGGGTTTCGGCCCAGGGGAGAAAGCTTCATTTAATGGAACGGTCTATGAGGTAGTAGACAATGCGCTGCTGCGGGAGCGGGTGGCCCAGCTTGCCGATCTTACCAAGCTCTGTACCTCCCTAGTGACAGATATGTCTGGACTGTTTTTCAACACCAAAATCAGCCAGCCCATCCATTACTGGGACGTGAGCCAGGTGGAAGACATGAGCCGCATGTTTGCCCAGTCCATATTCAATCATCCCATTGGCAACTGGGACCTAAGCAAGGTAAAGACGATGCGGAGCATGTTTCAAGATTCGTGCTTCAATCAGCCAATTGCCGATTGGAACTTGGCCCAGGTTCAGGACATGGGCTATATGTTTTTCAATTCTTTTTTCAATCAGCCCATTGGGCAGTGGAAGGTATCCAAGGTCAAGGACATGAGTTTTATGTTTTCCAAATCCCTATTCAACCAAGATCTGAGCGATTGGGATGTGAGTCGAGTGACGAGCATGAAGGGAATGTTTAAGGACTTCAACGACAGACTACCTTTTGCTTCCAAGAACCCCTTCAATCAAGCCATCGGCCGTTGGAACGTTGGAAAAGTCAAGGACATGAGCTCCCTATTTTCTAATTCTATTTTCAATCATCCGATCGGGGCTTGGGATGTGCGAAATGTACGGCACTTTACCCGGATGTTTAAAAATTCCCTCTTCAACCAGCCTTTGAACAACTGGCAACCCATCAAGGCAGAGGATATGGGAGAGCTGTTTTGCAATTCAAAGTTCAACCAAGACTTGTCCACTTGGCCGGTGCAGCAGCTCTCCAAACCGTATAATTTTGATTCCAACTGCCCACTGTGGCATCTGCCCAAGCCCGATTGGGGAGGAGCTAGTACCAATTTAAAATCTGAATAACAAAAGCAATAAACCCAAAAAAACTGATGTTAAAGACGATCAAAAAAACTTGGACTTTGACGATTTTCAAAAGAGTAATCCTCATCTCTACGGTAATCCTGATCAAAAAGAAAAGCAAGTAGCGGGCGGGTAGTATTTTTTGAAAAGCTAAGGGTAGATTTTCCTTAGCAGACCGGCAGCTATTGCCATTTTTCCTAGAGGTAGAAATTAAAAAGCCCTCCAACAGGCTATGTTGAAGGGCTTGAAAAACGTATTAAAATTTGGATTCTCAACTTGATACCAAAAGAATCGGTTGTCGACAGTGGTCGGTTAGCAGTTGTCAAATGGTCTACAGTTGACGGTCGACAGACCACAGTCAATTGCAGTCTGTTACTAAAAAACGTACTTAAATTTAGATTCTAGGCCATGTCACACCACGACTCGGCTGTCGACAGTGGACCGTCGACCGTTGGCAATTGTCAATAAAAATTTATTTCTTTCCCATAAACTGGTTGACATCTAGCCAATGGACAAAGGCGTCAAACCAACGGTTGCTCGTCCGGTTGGGATTGCCGAGGCCAAAACCATGCCCTCCGTTTTGGTAGAGGTGGAGTTCAACTGGTCGTCCTGCCTTGTGCCAAGATTCGATGATTCCAAATTTCCCTTGGAATAGAAAATCATCTGTTGCAATCACGTTAAACATGGGTGGAGCATCCTTAGGTACTTCCACAGGTCCCATTCCTCCATAGATTGGGCCGATAAATGCCAATTTCATCGTGTTCGAGTGAAGTGTCGCATGCATGGTCAATCCCGCACCTGCTGAGAAGCCGATCATGCCGATTCTAGAAGTATCAATGCCCCATTCTTTGGCATTTTTAACCATCAAGGCATACGCAGCCTCGGCATCTTCCAATTGATTGGTAAGGTCCCGCTGAAGGGGTGACGGTGCAGGTGTGGTCGGCGCAGCACCTGGAGCTGGCGGAGCATTGCGGGGGCGATTCATCCAAGCAGAAAAATCTTCCAGGGTAGGAGGGGTAGGATACAATCTGTACTTCAGTACAAAGGCGGCGATTCCCTGTTTGGCTAGTGCTTCAGCCACTTCCCAACCTTCATTTCCCATCGAAAGCCAGCTGAATCCTCCTCCAGGAGCTACGAGTACAGCGGTTCCATTGGCTTTTCCTGGTTCGGGTAGAAAGGGGGTGAGGGTAGCGGTAGAGATATTTCGAGCCATGGGATCTCCCCATTGCCGAAACCAAGTTTCTGGAGCGGGTTGATTTTCCACACTACCAGTTCCCAAGAGAATTGCTCGGGGTTCTTTGGGTGTTTCAAGCGGATAGATCGTGCCATCCTGGGAATATGCAGCGCCCGCGAAGAGCACTAACAAACTTAAAAGGCCAGATTTGAGCAGGTTCTTCATAGGAATGGATTTTTTGAGTTTGAATAGATAAGCTCCTGACTTCGAAATGAAAACCCTAGCGAATTTATACCAATGGAGAATTTGAAGGGAAATTGGATAGGAATGGGGTTGATTTTAAGGGACTTGAGCTAATGCTGACCGTTTTTAAGGACTGTTTTTTGCGCCAGCGCCCTTCACAAATTGCCCTCGTGACGCTTGTCATTCCCGCAAAAGCGGGAACCTTCAGCTGCTACAACAAAAAGTAAATAACGATTCCCTTCAAATCCATAGCCCTACCCTCAAATAGCTTTACTAAGCTCCTTATAAAGCCCTAGGATATTCTCCCTATGCAGCTCTAGACTAAAATATTTTTCTATCCTTTCCCTGGAGGAATTTCCAAATAAGTTAAGGCTTGAAGGATCATTCAGGAAGAGTTCTATTTTATTGGCAAGGTCTTCCGGATTTTTATTTTCAAACAAATACCCATTTTGTTCAGTGGCAATTTGTTCTGTCGTTCCTCCAGCATTCGAGCCAATTACTGGCAATCCTAAACTCATGGCTTCCATGATCACCCCGCCAAAAGGTTCTGGCTCGCCTGAAGGCAAGACAAAAACATCAAATAATTTATAATAAGGAAGCGGATTAGTTAAATGTCCCAGAAAATGGATCCGGTCTTCAAGCTGGTATTTTTCAATCAGTGAGGTAATGTTTTCTTTTTGCCATTCATAGCCTGGCACATAATCTCCAATTAAGATTGCCTGAATATTTTTGCCGGTTTTTTGAGTAAGAATCCCAATGGCTTCGATTAAGTATTCCTGTCCTTTTCGAATCAGCCTGATTCTCGAAGTGCAACCCAGAACCAAGTCTGCCTGATTCAAGCCTTGCTGAAGTTCTTCAGAGATGGATATCTCGGTGTTGATCTGAGGGATTTCAAAACCATTGTAAATGGGCAACACCTTTTTATGCCCATGGAATTGATCCGCCATGGTCTTGGACACACACACCACCTTATCTGAAAAACGGGTAATAAACGCCGAGTAAAATGGCCAGAATCGTTTAAAATCTCCAAACCATTCTCGGATATGCCAAATGTGTTTTCTTCCTGAAATTTTGGCCGCTAAAGCCGGAGCCGGAACTACTCCCGAATTGGTATGAATAATATGAATACCGTATTTCAGAATAATTTTCCGGATAAAAATCAGGTTGTTGATAAATCGAATAAGGGTGGATAGGAGATAGGTTAATTTGAAAGATTTACGTGTGAAAATGTAAAGATCTTCATTCAAAAGAACCCTATCGGCAGGTAGTATAGCGGTTAGTTCAGCAGATAAGCTGCCTGACTCTGGCAATAAAACATAGACGGTATACTGCTCATTGAGAATACGAACCAGTTTAATCAATGATCGGCTGGCGCCATACATATCACCACTGTGACCAACTAATAGAACATGGGTGCTTTTCACTGAAGTCCGAATTTAGTTTCATGTTGTCTGTACCACTCCAAAAAGCAAAAAATATTCCAGACCAAGCGATAATTTGTTCCTGGCATTCGTTTTTTTGAATTATTCCATAAGGTAAGCACCATATCTGAATCCAGATAGGGATTCTTTTTAAGGTTTTCTTCAGAAAATAAATAGGAGGAAAGCTCGCTGAGGCTGGAATTCATCCAGTGAAGCTTTGGAGTTTCAAATCCATGCTTCGGACGGTTTGCGATCAACTCTGAAACAGCTGCTGGCAATTTCTTTTTTAACAACAGTCTCAGGTAGTTTTTTGACTGAAACAAATTGTTGTTAAAATGGGAAGAGGATTTAACTACTTCTTCAACCAACTGATGATCCAGAAATGGGGTGCGAGCCTCAACGCTACAGGCCATCATCATCCGGTCAGTTTTTACGAGTAGGTCGTCTGGCAACCAGGTCAGCAAATCGAGCATCAGGCTGGACTCAAGTTTACCTGATGTTTTTCCGAAGTGTTGAAGGTAGCCATTAAATTGCTCCGAGTAATCTCCGGTATTTTTTAAAGAATCGCTTAGGTAATTACGACTTAATTCCGGGCTCAAAATGGAGGTCCACCGGGAAACACCGGTATCGTAGTTGAAGGATTCAATACTCTTTAATTTGTTCTTAATCCGGTCAAATTTTTGAATTCCCAGGCCCGAAATAAGTGCTAACAATGCATTGGACCCAGCAAAGGGCAGTTTACCCAATTGGTAAAAATATTTTTCGTACCGGTAATGATCGTAGCCATGAAACAGTTCATCTGCTCCTTCTCCTGATAGTACTACTTTAACATGCTGAGAAATGGACTTCGCAATAAGGTAGGTGGGTATAATGGCTGAATCGCCAAGGGGCTGATCGGCATGATAAATAGCATCTGAGAAATCCGCCACTGTAATATCTCCCAGCCTCAATTGGACAAGATCGAGGTCAAGCGATGCGGCCACTTTTTTTGCAAATACAGATTCATCAATAGATGTATCAGCAAAACCAACCGTAAAGGCCTTTACCTTTCTTCCGGCCAACTGCTTCATGTAGCAGGCGAGCAGGGATGAATCTATTCCTCCGCTAAGGAGCAACCCAATATCAACATTGGCAATCAGTCTGTATTGTATACTTTTTTCGATGAGGCTGTCGATCTCATCAAGCTCCATCAGTTCTTTTCGCTGTCCGACATGGTCGAAAATGCTCCAGTAAGTAACCATTTCCCCAAGGTTTTTGCCAAGGGTATACCGGTATATATTTCCCGGACTGACTTGCCTAACCTTCTTGTAAATGGTGCCTGGACCAGGAATATATTGAAGTGAGAGGAAATTTAACAGGCTTTCCTCGTCAAGTTCAAGTGCTATATTTTTGAACGCATGAAAAAACTTAATTTCTGAAGAAAATAGGATGACCTCTTCATTTTCATAGATGAAAAGAGGCTTTTTGCCTAATCTGTCGCGAGCAAAAACAACCTCCTTCTCTTTGCGATCATAAATGACAAGGGCAAACATTCCTCTAAGAAACTTGCAAAAATCCGAACCATGCTGGCTGAATGCTGCCAAGATAACCTCAGTATCCGTCTCGGTTCTAAATACATGGCCAAGCTTTTTCAGGTCTGACTTTAGTTCCTGATAATTGAATATCTCCCCATTGAAAACAATAACATACCGTTCACAGGAAGAATGAAATGGCTGATTGCCATCAGCGGAAAGATCGATAATTGACAAGCGGCGATGGCCTAAGCAAATGTCGTCTTCCATCCATACGCCTTTGTTATCTGGCCCACGGTATTCCATCTGGTCAAGGGCATGGCTGAGTGGATCAAAATAATTTGAGCGAAAGTTTTTTGTTTCCTTTTTAGAGATTATACCAATGATGCCACACATAAATAGCTTATTCTTTATCGATTAGGATCAGCAATTTATTTACGGCTTTTGATCACTTTTGCCGGAACCCCACCCACTATGCTGTAAGGAGGAACATCTTTAGTGACCACACTTCCTGCCGCAATTACTGATCCGCGCCCAATGGTCACACCTGCAAGAATTATGGTGTTGGCCGCAATCCAGCAATCGTCTTCTATTTTCACAAATTCCCGTTTTACTCCCTGTTCTTTTATGGTCAGTTCGGGATGATCAAACAAGTGATTTTCGGCATAAATACTTACCCTTGGCGACATCATCACGTTGTCTCCTATTTCAATATAACCGGAACATCCGATGTAGGAATAGGGTCCTATACTTGAGTTGTTCCCGATTTTGAGACCTTCGCCAATTGCAGATCCATAAATATTCGTTGGTCTGATGATGGCATGTTTGCCGATTGTGACACGGTCACCTGCGATAATGCCACGGTAGGTCATGCAGTTGACCTCAGCATAATCCTCAACTATGAAATCTCTTCCAACACTCAGGTGCCTGGCATAGCGTATGGATGCTCCTTTGCCAACTAATACCCATCCGCTTGAACGTTTGAAATACAGGCGTTGAATCATTCCGCGAAGGTAAAAGAAAGATAATCGGTACAGGGTAGTCAGCACATCATAGCCTTTCCATTCAGCTGGGAAACGGTCTACAATGAATTTGAATCTGCGAAAAAATCCTGTCTCTGAACTCATAGTGGTAAAGCAAAACTAGGATTTAATTTTGAATTGCAGGAAAGAAGCATCTTAAAAGTAGGGGATACAACCTGAAGAATCTAAAATGAGGAAAACTGGAATTTAATTGGTGCTGAATTTTTCAGCACCCGCGATTAGTGCCGGTTTTTAGAATTTCTGATTGTCCCCTTTTTACAAAAACCACTTGAAATAAATCCACATCAAGACTTCAATAAAATCAATCCTAAACCAGGTATTGCCACTGAATATCCACTGGAAAATTCATTTCAAAATACAAAGCCCTGTAAATTATGAGTTTACAGGGCTAGGCTAATCGAAGTTGTGGAGCTGGCGAGAGTCGAACTCGCGTCCAGATAAGGAAGCACCGTACCGTCTACATGCTTAGTCACCTGTTGGGTTTTCGACCATTCTATGCTGGGTGACACACCTGAGCTTGGCTTAGCGATTGGTCTTAGACTTGCTTAATCGCATCACAAGCCGCATCCCGATCAAGTCGACACCCCAAACCCGCGCCGATCAGGCAAAACACGGTGGGATGTGGCTGGGGAATCACTCTCGTAACTCAACCCTTTAAGCGATCTATCCTTTTAGGTTAGATTAAGCAGCCATGGCGTAAGAAGTTTCGCCATTTGTCTTTTGCATGAATCTTTTAAGGCCGTACATACTCCAGCCTGCATGCGAGCCCGATGATTACACCTACTGTCAAAACCGGTCAGCCCCATAGAGTAAGTACAAAGGTAGGGGGAATTAAGTTCATTATTTAGTATCAAGTATCAAGTAGTTAGTATCAAGATGCAAGAAACGAGATTCAAGAAACGAGACTCTATTTCGTGGTG
>JBBAKO010000011.1:45241-97006 GCA_040403475.1 Algoriphagus sp.
ACACGAGATTCGTATGTGCTACGGATTTCCCACTTCACCATTCTGCACTGGGCGTTCGGCATTCGATATTTAAAATAGTATCAAGTAATCAGTATCAAGTAGCAAGTATCAAGATTCAAGAAACGAGATTCAAGAAACGAGACTCTATTTCGTGGTGACACGAGATTCGTATGTGCTACGGATTTCCCACTTCACCATTCTGCACTGGGCGTCCGGCGTTCGACATTAAAAATAGTATCAAGTAATCAGTATCCTGTCTGCCGACAGGCAGGCAAGTATCAAGACGACCAAGTACCAAGTAGGAAAATCAGTTGAAATAGGATAGAAATACCCGCTGCGGCGGGCAGGCTTGCTAGGATTATTTCCATTCTATTTCCATTTTATTTCAATCCCTAATAAATGGTAGATTCATATCGTACTACGAATCCCTACTTTGTACTTCGTACTTGGTACAAATAATTGTACTTCGTACAACTTTTGTCTTGATACTTGATACTAGCTACTTGCTACTAAAAAATCTCCTTCCAATCCCAAATCCCCTATCCAAGAATAATTACTTTTTTATATCTTTCGGGGATGGAAAATTTCGTTGTTTCGGCAAGAAAATATAGACCTGCAGATTTTAAGAGTGTCGTGGGGCAACAGCACATCACGACCACCCTTCAGAATGCAATCAAAAACAAGCACCTTGCCCAGGCATTCCTTTTTTGTGGTCCTAGAGGGGTAGGCAAAACGACCTGTGCGCGTATTCTTGCGAAAACCATCAACTGCGAATCCATCACCAAAGACTTTGAAGCCTGCGGCACCTGTGCCTCTTGCGTGTCTTTTCAAAATAACGCTTCCTTCAACGTCTACGAACTTGATGCGGCCTCCAACAACTCGGTAGACGACATGCGTAACCTGGTGGAACAGGTGCGCTACGCCCCTCAAAAAGGAGAATACAAGATCTACATCATCGATGAAGTGCACATGCTCTCCACCGCAGCCTTCAATGCTTTTTTGAAGACGCTCGAAGAGCCTCCGAAGTATGCCATCTTTATCTTGGCTACCACGGAAAAGCACAAAATCATTCCGACCATTCTCTCTCGTTGCCAGATTTTTGACTTCAACCGAATTCAAATCAAGCACATCGCCGAGCACCTCAAATACGTTGCGGGCATGGAAGTGGTCGATTACGAGGAAGAAGCCCTTCGCCTAATCGCAACAAAGGCAGATGGGGCCCTCCGTGATGCCTTGTCCATGTTTGACCTGATCGTCACCTATTCGGCTGGCAAAAAAGTCACCTATCTTGAAACGATAGCCAACCTCAACATCCTTGACTACGACTACTACTTTAAAGTGGTCGATGCGCTCTTGGAAGAAAATATTTCGACCACCCTACTGCTCTTTGACGAGATCCTTAAAAAGGGCTTTGATGGGCATAATTTTATTGTTGGCCTAAGTGAGCACCTTCGAGACCTTCTCGTGGTCAAAGATGAGGCCACTGTGGAGCTCCTTCAAGTATCCGAATCCGCCAAGGAGCGCTACCTCGAACAGACGGCACGCGCAACGGTATCCTTCCTCTTGTCGGCCCTCAACCTGGCCAACCACTGTGATATCCATTACAAGACCAGCAAAAACCAGCGCCTCCATGTGGAATTGACCCTGATGAAGGTGGCTAAACTCTCTCAGGCATTTCGCCTAGCTACCCTCGCTACGGTGGACGCAAAAAAAAAAGCTTGATTGAGGATCAAATCACTCCAGCGCCAAGCCAAGCTCCCGAAGTACCCCAATTTGTTGCTCCTGAAATCCCCGCTAAGGTATCGGCGCCCGCTACCCAAGAACCTGCTGTTGCTACAGAAACCAAGTCGAGCGCATTAAAATCTACTTTTTCGATTCCAAGTAGCCTCGGCCAAACCAAGAAATTAGGAGAGAGCAGCCAGCAAGAGGAAGTCAATGCAGTAGCTGAAGAGCCAGTCACTCCCGCCTACGACGCCGCTTCAACTGCTCCGGAGATTTTGTTGACGCAAGAGCAGCTCGATGAAGCGATTTTTTCAACTCAGGAGCTGTTTCGAAATGCAAACAGAAACTTAGAGCTTACTATCTTGGATCAGGAGATCAGGCTTCAAAATGGGGAAATTACCCTTCAAGTGAGCGGTTCTATCCAAGAAGATATCGCGCAAAAGATGAAGCCAGAGCTGGTGGGCTTGATACGGAAATTTAGCGGAGCAACTTCTTTTACAATCAGTGTGGTGCAGCAAGAAGAGCAGGTAGACGACAAAGGAAAATTGTATACCAGCACGGACAAACTTAAATTTTTACGGGAGAAGCACCCTGCCTTGATGGAGCTACAGCGGAAGTTTGACCTCGATGTAGATTTTTAAAAATCTACCGAAATCCCAAAGTTGATTAGATTCTGGAATTGGATGGCCTGCTTGCTGCTGCCATCGTCCTGCTTGATGAGGACCTGTTCATCGTAGATCAGGGCGGTTTCAATCCGGGTAGAAATGTACTTATTCACCTTCATTCGGATCAATGAGTTGAAGTTGACCACCAGATTGCCAAATCGCTCGTAGTTGGAAAAAAGGTTTAGGTCTGCCTTCCAGGTGACATTTTCCATCAGGACCACATCCACCCCTCCCAGAGCAATAGACATCCCAGCTTCTGCCCGAACATTCTCTCCAGGGATCACCCCAAAGGCTCCCGCTTGACTCAGGGAATCAGACATCACCAAGGTAAATCGACCCGTAAATGGAGATAGAATGACCGAAACCTTGCCCTTGTCTCCATAGCTTCTACGGTAGTTGATACCGGTTGAGGATTGGAGGTATCCTGGGGCAAGGAGGTCGGAAATTTTGGTGCGAAGTTCGTTTTCTGACCCAGCAGGCTTGGTGTATTTGTATCCCGGTGCCAACTGGGTGCGGGCATCCAGCTGGGTGGTCAAAAAGAATTTTTCCGAAAGCTGCCGCCCGTAGTTACTCACGAAAATAAAGTTGTCGTTGGTTTTTCGGGTTTTGTAGTCCCGCTCATTTTGTCGGTTAAAACCCAAGTTGACCGTCAGCTGGGTATCCCAAACCTTGCTGTCTTTTTTGAAATTGGCAAATAGGGTAGCTCCAGAATTCAGCGCAAAAGATCCTGTACCTCCTGCCGCCCAATTGCTCAACGTAACCTGTTGAATATTTAGCGTGTAAGTTCCCCCTTTCTTCCAAAACGTTTCTTTTATGGGCTCCTGGATAAGTAAGGAGTCTCCCAGCATGACCAAGGTATCCCGATCGATGATTACCGTATCCGGCACTATTTTTCGGTCCTGCGCCTTTACAAAGGGGGAGCTGCTAAAGAATAACAGGCCGATTAGGAAAAAGCAATTCCGCATGGGATTGGGTTGATCAGATCAAAGGGTCAAAATACGTAATTTTTGTCCTATCGTAATCAAGTTTTGAGCGCCGATGCTATTGAGTTGTTTGAGGTCCTCTACCGACATTCCATATCTTTTGGAGATGGAAAACAGGGTTTCGCCTGCACTCACCGTGTGGAAGGAGTAGGAAGGAGTTTGGGGCTGCTGTACTTTTTGTGGGGGAGCCTGTTCTACTTTAGGCTGTGCAGCAGGAGCAGGTGGGGTAGGACTTGTGACTACGGGCTTGGGCTCCGAATAGGTAGGGATTTCTGCACCTCTTTTTAGGGATTCCTTCAGATTCAGCACCATGCCGGGGCGAAGCTCCGAGTCTTTTCGAATTCTATTTTTAGATTTTAACGAGGCCAGACGGATGCCATATTTTTGTGAAATAGACCAAAGTGTCTCCCCAGCTTCTACCACATGGGTAGCTACTTCTCCATTTGGACGCTTACGCTGGGTGTAGTAATAGGCTCCGGCTTCGATCTGCTCTGTTTGGGGGAGGTCATTTAACTTAATGAATCGCTTTTCACGGATTCCAATTTCTTCTGAAAACACACTAGCTGAGGTCGCAGAAGCTGCTTGCACCCCTTCCAAGTTATTCACTAGAATTTGCTTGCGCTGGGTGGCCTTCATCGTGTTTCCTGTGATTTTCGGATAGGCGCTAGCCGCTTTCGGTGCTGCCGAAGTTTTAACAGGTGCTGCTTGTGCGGTAGTAGCAGGACTTTGATTGGCTACAGGACCCTCGAGAAGTCCAGTTCCTTTGACAAAGAAAAGGGTGTATGAGCCAGCAGGAACTTTCCCGTTTACCGCCCATTTGTTGTATTCAATCAAGTGTGCTTCAGAAACTCCAAACTGCTTTGCAAGGGCTGCAAACGTGTTGGGGCCCTGAATTTGAACCTCATTAAGGCGTGCGGAATTGGAGGTTAAAACAGCTATTGAAGGCTGGTAGGCGATTTTGTGTGCCAAGTATTTCTTAAAATACCAATGTGTATTACGGTCAATAGTCACTACTTTTTGACCTGCATATTGGCTGCCAAAATAGGCTTTTGCTCCACCCAAACCCATTTGATAGGAGACCAAGGCAGTCATCCAATTGTTGAGGGTTGCATGGTGTTTTTTAAGGTAGATTGCGGCACCACGTGAGGAGGCTACAATGCTTTTTCGCTCGTCCACCTGTCCGTCTACACGTAGTCCTACCTCTTCGGCTGTTCCCTGCTTAAACTGCCAGAAGCCAACCGCATTGGAGGTAGATACGGCATCAGGAACCAATCCACTTTCTTGGATTACTAAATACTTGATTTCGTCTGGGATATTTTGATTCCGGAGTTCTCGCTCTACCAGGGGAAGGTAGAGGTTGATGCGTTCTGCTTTTACCTTAAAGTAGGCGGCATTGCGGTAGAGTGCATCGACATCCAGTTGAATTTCCCGTTGGGCTTGTGGGTGGATTTTCAAGGTTAAATCCGCGAATTCCATTTCCAAAGGAACCTGGGGAATCTGTGCCTGAAGCAGCTGTGCTCCAGAGAAAAGGACAAAAAATAAGAGCTGAAAACGAAGTTGGACTTTCATTAAAATGAGAAGTGTTTGGCGCTACTTAAAACCTAGCAAAAATGAGACCCATTTTTACAGCCTACCGCTTTCGAGCCATTAATATTCCATCACGAATGGGTAAAAGGAGGGTTTCTACGCGTGGATCTTGGGCGAGTTGCCGGTTAAAATCCAACAAGGCTTGCGTGTCCTTGTCTACTTTTTGGCCTTCCTCGACCAGGATTTTTCCCGACCAGAGGACATTGTCTGCTAGGAGAATCCCTCCAGGACGTAATTTGTCGATGACCAACTCATAATAGGCACTGTAATAAAACTTGTCCGCATCGATAAAAATCAGGTCAAAGGGCCCTGGTATTGCCGGTAGCAGCTCGCGCGCATTTCCAAGGCGGTAATCAATCTGTGAAGCAAGGCCACTTTCCTCAAAAAATCCACGAACCATCGTTTCTAGCTCATCATTGATATCCAGTGTGAGCAACTTTCCTCCGGGGGCAAGGCCACGAGCAAGGCAAATTGCGGAGTAGCCCGTGAAGGTGCCGATCTCTAAAATTGAGCTTGGCTGGAGCATTTTGGCGAAAAATTCCAAGGTTTTCCCTTGCAGGTGTCCGGAGAGCATTCGGGGAAGTAGGATCTTTGCCTGAGTTTCACGCGTGATTTTCAGCAGCAGTGGATCCTCCGCTTGGGTATGGGCCTCGCAGTAGGCGAGCAGTTCTGGCGCAATAAACTCCATATCAAGCAGGGGTATAAATGAGCTGCGTTAGCTGATCGGCTTGGAAGATCTCCTGAGCAATGTCTTGTAGTTCAGCAGCGGTGGTGGAACGAATTTGATCAAAAATCAGATCCAAAGGGTCTACTTTCCCATGGTCAAGGATGCTTTTCCCGTAGACTAGCATCAACCCAGCATAGTTTTCCTCCGCCATCGCCATTTGCCCAATTGCTTGGACCTTGGCGGTATGAAGCTGCAGACTACCTAGTTTATTGGCACGCAGTTTTTCCATTTCACGGTGAACAATCGTTAGACTTTTCTTCAGTGTTTTCTCTTCGGTGCCAAAATTGATTCCAAAAAATCCCGTATCTGAGAAAGGCTGGTAGGTAGATTCCACACTGTATACATAGCCATAGTTTTCGCGAAGGGAGAGGTTGAGCCGACTATTCATGCTTGGGCCTCCTAGGATATTGTTCAGCAAAAACAGCTTGTAGCGATTGGGATCGTGCAGGGAATAGGCAGGCCTTCCGATGGCACAAAGGGATTGGGTGACCTCACGCTTTACCGTCTTGTGCTTGGCTTGGTAGGTTTGAAATCCACTTCGGGTATAAAGGGTTCTTTTGGTAGGGATTTCGCGTAAGGGCCCTTCGATTTGGCGGAGCGCTTTTTCGAAGGAGATATTGCCCACCACGGAAAATACCAGTTGGGAGGTATCCAATCGTGAGGAGATAAAGTCCATGAAGTCATGGTGGTGGAAGTTGGACACCGTCTCTTCCGTTCCCAAAATATTTCTACCGAGGGCATGATGCTCAAAAACAAGTGCATCCAGTTCATCTTGGATAGCATCGTCCGGAGAGTCGCGGTACATGGCCATTTCTTCCAGGATCACTTGCCGCTCCCGTTCAATCTGCTTTTCTGGGAAGGTGGAGTGGAAGGTGATATCGTAGAGCAATTCGGCAGCCTTGCCGTAGTGGTCTTTGAGGACCGATGCATAGAAACAGACCTTCTCCTTGGTGGTGTAGGCGTTTAGTTCTCCCCCTAAGGACTCGAGGCGATTGATGATGTGAAAGGTTTTTCGTTTTTGGGTGCCTTTGAAGGCCATGTGTTCCCAAAAATGTGCCAGGCCCTCCTGTTCGGGGCTCTCATCTCTGCTGCCAATATTGAGGATAAATCCACAGTGCACCATACGGGTATGCGGGATCTCCTGATGGATAATCCGAATCCCATTGGGAAGCTCTTTACAACTCAACTGCATACGCGATGGTTCCGGGTTGGTGAAATGATGGGTACGCAATCTAAACTGTCCCTAGAATTTTCATTCTAAAAAACGTCCTATTTTACTATCTTGGCAATATAATTTGTCTGCAATGAAATATACTCCCTTATCCAAAGAAATCTACCTACGCAATCGAGCCAAGTTTGGTGTAAAAATGGCGAAAAACGCGGTAGCAATCTTCAATGCCAATGATATTTTACCAACCAATGCGGATGGTACCATGAAGTTTAGGCAAAATAACGACATGTTTTACCTCTGCGGCATCGATCAGGAGGAGACCATCTTACTTTTGGCTCCAGACTGCCCCAATCCCGCTTGGAGGGAAGTGTTATTTCTCCGAGAGACCAACGATCACATCGCGGTATGGGAAGGACATAAATACACCAAAGAGGAGGCCTTAACTGCTTCTGGCATCGGGACCATTCTTTGGCTCTCGGAATTTGATTTGATATTCAATTCGGTAGTCAACCTATCAGAGCGCATTTATCTGAATACCAACGAGCACCTGCGAGCCGGAGTAGTGGTAGAAACGAGAGATGCGCGCTTTATCAAGACCTGCAAGGAGAAGTACCCCTTGCATATCGTGGAGAGGGCAGCGCCTTTGATGCATGAACTCCGTGGGGTCAAGGAGCCTGAAGAAATCCAGCAGTTGCAAATTGCCTGCGACATTACTGAAAAAGGTTTCCGTCGCGTACTCGGAATGGTGAAGCCAGGAGTTACGGAGTACGAAATTGAAGCAGAGTTTGTGTACGAGTTTGTTCGTAACCGAAGCAAGGGATTTGCTTACGAGCCCATCATTGCTTCGGGGCCATCGGCCTGCGTATTGCATTACATCGAAAATAACAAGGCATGTCTAGATGGGGAACTCCTCCTTCTTGATGTGGCTGCTGAGTATGGCAACTACAATGCAGACATGACCCGTACCATTCCTGTCAATGGACGCTACACCAAGCGGCAGCGTCAAGTTTATGATGCTGTGTTGCGCGTGGAGCGGGAAGCGGCCAGCATGTTGCGCCCTGGGGTTACTATTCAGGATTACCACCGCGAAGTAGGCTTGGTGATGCAAGGGGAGCTACTTGGCTTGGGTTTGCTGGATCAAACTGACATCAAGAAGCAGGACCCGAAATGGCCAGCTTATAAAAAATACTTCATGCACGGCACCTCGCATCATTTGGGTTTGGATGTGCACGATGTAGGCACGATGCATTTCCCGATTTCAGCGGGCATGGTATTTACCGTGGAGCCAGGCATCTACATTCCTGAAGAAGGATTTGCAGTACGCATCGAAAATGACATCGTAGTTCAAGAGAAAGGGTACCTGGATTTGATGGGCAACATTCCGATTGAAGCGGAGGAGATTGAGTCGCTGATGAACCGGTAATTTTCAGTATACAAGGAAAAGCCCGTCCCGAAATTCTTCGGGACGGGCTTTTTTGTTGGGGATAAAAAAAGGCTGTTTCCTTGTCGAAAACAGCCTTTTTAAAATCAAGCTATTGGAATTATCCGATAGAAATTCGCTTGAATGTATTGACAGTCAGTCCTTTATTTACACCGTCTAGGTATTGAGCAATAGACTTAGAGTTGTCTTTCACAAACAGCTGGCTAAGCAAGGTGCTTTCCTTGTAGAATTTCTGAAGCTTGCCAAGGGCAATTTTCTCGAGCATGTCTTCGGCCTTGCCTTCAGCTCTAGCTTGCTCCTTACCGATTTCGATTTCCCGTTCGATGATCGTGGCATCGACACCGTCTTTGTCCACTGCTACTGGGTTCATCGCAGCAATTTGCATAGCCACATCTTTGCCAGCTTCTTCTACGTTGTTACCAGAAGTATTTACAAGGCCTACCAATACGCCCAATTTTCCGTTGGAGTGTACGTAGGATACAACCTGATCGGCATTGATGACTTCGTAGTGAGAGATTTCGATTTTCTCTCCGATTTTACCAGTCATTTCGATGATTTTTTCAGCGATCGTGCTGCCTTCCATAGGTAGGGCAAGTACTTCAGCTGTGGTAGTGGAACCGTTGCTTGCTGCCGCATCAATTAGGGAGTTAGCAAAAGCGCCAAATCCTTCGTTTTTGGCAACGAAGTCAGTTTCGCAGGTAAGTGAAAGCAAGATACCTTTCGCATTGCCGTTGGTCAAGCGAGTGACAACTAGACCTTCTTTGGTTTCACGGTCAGCTCTAGAAGCAGATACTTTCTGACCTTTTTTTCTGAGGATGTCCACTGCATTTTCGAAGTCACCATCGGCTTCGGTTAGCGCTTTTTTGCAGTCCATCATGCCTGCGCCGGTCATTTGTCTCAGTTTGTTTACGTCTTGTGCAGTAATTGCCATGGTATGTTATGTTTAGATAGTTCGTAGGAATCGGACCCGATGAATAGGGTCTGTTGGAATTAGAATTGGCGCAAGCGCCGAGTAAAAACAAAAAATTGAACATCGACTTACGCCAGATGTTCAATTTTTTAGTTGCAATACATGAGTGGATTATTCTTTTGTTTCAGCGTCCACGGCTCTTTTTGCCTCTTCCTCTTCAGAAATTTTGGCATCATCCTTATCTCTCTTGCGCTCAGATAGGCCTTCTTCGATGGCTGCACCGAATGCATGTACTAAAAGAGACACAGACTTGAATGCGTCATCGTTTGCTGGGATTGGGAATTCCACCTCGTTTGGATTAGAGTTGGTATCTACCAAAGCAAAAACAGGGATTCCTAATTTTTGCGCTTCAGCGATGGCAATGTGTTCTCTCTTGATATCTACTACAAAAAGCGCAGCTGGAAGTCTGCTTAGGTCGGCGATGCCACCCAAGATTGTTTCCATTTTCTCCTTTTGACGGGTTACCATCAAACGCTCTTTCTTAGCCAAGTTTTTGTAGCCATCTTCTTTCATCAACTTCTCTAGAGAAGACATCTTCTTTAGAGATTTGCGGATTGTAGCGAAGTTGGTCAACATACCACCCAACCATCTTTCGGTCACGTAAGGCATGTTGAGACGTTGTGCTTCTGCAGCAACGAGGTCTTTGGCTTGCTTTTTTGTAGCGACAAACATGATTTTTTTGCCGGAACGTACAATTTGCTTGATTGCGTTGGATGCTTCTTCGAGGCAAGCAAGCGTTTTATTAAGGTCGATAATATGGATACCGTTCTTCTCCATAAAGATATATGGAGACATTCTTGGATCCCACTTTCTCGTCAAGTGTCCGAAGTGAACACCAGCATCCAGTAAGTCTTTGTATTCTATTTTTGACATGAATGAAATTGTTTTCTATTGATTGAAGTAAATTCCAAATTAACGCTTGGAGAACTGGAATTTTCTTCTTGCTTTTTTACGTCCTGGCTTCTTACGTTCTACCATTCTAGGGTCACGAGTAAGGAAACCTTCTTTTTTCAATGGACTTCTGTGTGTCTCATCTGCTTTGCAAAGTGCTCTAGAGATGGCCATACGAGCGGCTTCCGCTTGTCCTGTAATTCCACCACCGTCTACATTGATTTGTAAGTCGTAAGTTCCATCTACGCCAACAAGCGTTAGAGGCTGCTTAACTACAATCTGGTGTAGCTCAAATGGGAAATAAACTTCAATTGATTTGTTGTTAACGGTGATTTTACCGTTACCTGGCGTCATGTAAATTCGGGCTACCGAAGTTTTTCTTCTACCGATGGTATTGATTGTTTCCATGCGTTAGCAATTAAAGTGTGATGGCTTTCGGCTGCTGTGCTGCGTGAGGATGCTCAGATCCTTCGTACACGTACAAGTTGCCGTACAACTTACTTCCTAATCTGTTTTTAGGCAACATGCCTTTGACTGCTTTCTCTATCAGGATGGTTGAAGATTTTTGCTTCAACAATCGAGGAGTAGAGATTCGCTGTCCACCTGGGTATCCAGTATGACGCACATATATTTTTGCGTCCCACTTGTCACCCGTCAATCGAACCTTGTCTGAATTGATTACGATGACATTGTCACCACAATCAACGTTAGGAGTGAAGCTAGGCTTCGTCTTTCCTCTCAAGATTTTCGCAACATCACTAGCCAAGCGCCCTAGAACTGCAGATTGGGCATC
This sequence comes from Algoriphagus sp., assembly GCA_040403475.1. Lineage (GTDB taxonomy): Bacteria > Bacteroidota > Bacteroidia > Cytophagales > Cyclobacteriaceae > Algoriphagus. Next base: position 56,192 of record JBBAKO010000011.1, read on the forward strand.
CACGATCACCCATTGCTTTTCTACGGTGGAGCTGTTAGCTGAGATGGTCTTATAGCTCAGAGTATCCACTTTGTAACTGTTTAATTTTTAGCTTATTAATTAATTATCGACCCCAAAAAGGGACACAAAGATAGGAGCATTTATTTTTCTATGCAAACTATTTGCATTCCTAAACCCTAATTTTCATTGGTTTAGGTGATTTTTTTTTAGCTCAATCTCCCAATAAGGGTGAAATTCCGCACTACCTGTTCTTTTCAAGCTGCTGCACCAAGACTTGAAAGTCTTTCGGGTAAGGGGCTTCAACCGCTATTTTCTTGCCATTAAGGCCTAAAAATTGAATACTAAAGGCATGCAAGGACACTCGCTGCATGATTGGAAGTTCTTCGGTCTCCTTTTTTAAGTTGAATCGGCGCTTCAATGCCGAGAGATACAAAGGTTTGCCCCCATACAGCGTATCCCCGCAAATTGGGGCTTTTAAGTAGGCTAGGTGGACTCGAATCTGGTGCAATCTGCCAGTAATCGGACTACAAGCGATCAGCGTATGGGTAAAGTAGGTCCGTACCGTGTTCACGATCGTTTGGGCTGGTTTTCCATCCTTACTTACCTTGGCAATACCCTTGTTGTTGGCAGCCAGGTTGCGATCCACGAGTAGGTTCTGAAAGTCATGAATGCCTTCCGCTACGGCATGGTAAGTTTTTTCCACCTGCCGATTTTCAAACTGCATGGCCAAATGCCGGTAGGCCTCGGGATGCTTGGCAATAACTAGGCATCCGGAGGTTTCCTTGTCCAGGCGGTGACACAGCTGCGCATCCTCCCAATAGGTTTTGGCTAGGTCCAAGATGTTCTGAGCCTCGTGTCGGTCGTCCAAACTCGAAAGGTAGGGTGGTTTGTTGATGACCAAGAAATCTGAATTTTCTAAAAGAATCAGGTCTTCAAACGTTATTTTTTTCATGGAGGGTTGCACAGTTTGCAGCGACAAAACTAGCCATTCCAATTCGCTCCAAAAAGTATTGCTAGAATTACTTCTCAAATGAGATGCCTTGAGTGCGCTTGAAAAAAATCATCCGGGTAATCCCGGATCAGAAAGAGGGGGTTCTCAAACCGCTTCGATTGGATCGCTCTTCTTTTTTTCCAAAGGAAGTTCAAAGCTAAAAATGGACCCTTTTCCTACCACTGAGGTAACAGAGATTTTACTTTTATGGCCTTCTAGGATATGTTTGACGATGGCCAAGCCAAGTCCTGTGCCACCTTTACCCTTAGATCTACTCTTTTCTACGCGGTAGAAGCGTTCAAAAATACGTTTTAAATCCTCAGGCGGGATGCCGGGGCCAGTGTCCTTGACTTCTACCTGGATTTGATTTTTGCTCAACTTTAAGCACACCTTTATCTCACCGCCGTCATGGTTGTATTTGACGGCATTGAAAATTAGATTTTGACAAACCCGGTAAATTTTCTGTCGGTCCGCGATTGTGGGATAGCTTTTAGTGCGGTCCGCCTCTACGGTAATGTGAACCTCTCGTTTGCCTGCCTTATGCTCCAACTCATCGATTACTTCGGCCACCAACTCGAGCAGATCAAATTCTGAGAAGGAAAATTTGATTACTCCAGATTCCATTTGGTTGAGTGTGAGCAAATCATGAACCAGGTGGTCTAGGGAATCCAAACTTTTTGCAGCTTTTTTGAGAAACTTCATCCGCACCTGCTTGTCATCTATGGCTCCATCGATCAGGGTGTGAATGTAGCCTTGCGTTGCAAAAATTGGAGTTTTAAACTCGTGCGAAATGTCTGCAATAAATTCCCGTCTGAATTCAGCGTTTTTTTTGAGCGTATCAATTTCGCTCTGTCTCGCGAGCGCATAGGAATTGATTACTTTGTTTATTTTTTTCAAAGGGGAGAGCGAAGATCGAATAGACTTGTCTTGAACCTCTGTCAGGTCTTTTTTCTGAATTTTTTCCAGGAGTCCATAGATATTTCCAATCTCGCGAAAGACTAGAAACTCCAACGAAATGCTGATCAGTAAGTAGGAAATGGAAAAGGATAAAAGCAGCGCCGCCCAAAGTGTTGCCGCAGTGGAGGAGGGAATCAGCAATAAAAAAGCAGTCACCAAACCAGAAATGGCAATTGCTAGCACTAAGGATATGCCCCGAGACCCTGTTGGCATGTTGTTAACCTAGTTCAAATTTATAGCCTACACCTTTGACCGTTGTGATGTACTCTTCCCCGATTTTTTCGCGCACTTTTCGGATGTGAACATCCACTGTTCGAGCTAGAACGAAAACATCAGATCCCCAAATATTGTGCAAAAGCTCGTCTCGGCTAAATACAACATTGGGATTATTGGCTAGAAAGTACAAGAGCTCAAATTCCTTTTTCGGCAAAGTAATAATTTTCCCCGCTTTGTCTATGGTATAGCTGCTGCGGTCAATTTTCAAATCACGTATTTTAATGTGGCTTTTTTCTTTTTCCTTTTTGGAATCTCTTCTGAATAAGGCTGCGATGCGGCTCATCAAAGCACGTGGCTTGATCGGCTTGGTGATGTAGTCGTCGGCGCCCACATCAAATGCAGCTACCTCAGAGTACTCTTCCGATCGTGCGGTGAGAAAGATAATAAAAGCATGCTTGAGCTCTGGGATTTGCCGGATTTGCAGGCAGGTTTCTACTCCGTCTAGATTAGGCATCATGATGTCTAGTAGGATGACATCAGGTTGAAATTTGATTGCCGTTTTTACCCCTTTGAGGCCATCTTCGGCGGTAGCTACTTCATAGCCCTCTTTTTGCAGGTTATACTTTAAAATTTCCACGATGCTTGGTTCATCATCGACAACCAATACCTTGATTTTTTGCTTATCTGCCATGGGAAGAATTCCTAAATGTTTCCTGAAAATTAATGAATATCTACGGCTTCAAATTAAATGGTAAACTAACCCTCCACTGACCAAACCAAAACTGTCTCAATAATCGGGCTTTTCATAGCGCATTGTTAAGTTAGTGTTAATCGCTTGATCCTGCTAATTTTTCAAGCCTCGGGCGCTTCGGATGTCGATATTCAAGGAGCCAATAAACAGATTTGCTTTGATTTTTACTGGGATTTTTTGTGCATCCTTGGTAATCCAGACTTTCACGGGGTACTCCCCTCGAAACAGGCTATTTTTGGGTATTTGAGGCGAAAAGAGATAGGTTTCCTTCCTGCCGAGGCTGGTCTCTAGTATTTCAGTTCCCTCGAATATTAATTTTAGGTTATATATTTCTTTATCAAAAAAACCTCTGATCAAAACTTCTTGTCCCTTTCGCATGTCAGAGAGGTCTAAGGTTCGTAAATAATAAAATCCGCTAACCAAATCTTGTACTGTGCCTGGCAGGGAAAACACTTTAACATCCTTGATCTTTTTGTTTTCCCGATCGTAGAGCTCTAGTGTGGTCTTTTTATTTTGTTGGTCAAAATAAATCTTTTCGTTTCTTCGGTAGCGTCCCTCTTCGATGTATCGGTAGGAAAGCCTGGGCAAAAGAGTTTGGGTGTTCAGGTGAGTGCCCCAGTTGTCGTTTACTTTTCCAAAAAGAGTAGCGGCACCAATAGTTTTTCCATACACATCAATTTTGAAATGAGGCTGCCCATTTTCAACAATCGGTTTTTTCCCCACTACCATCCGCCCCTCAGCCAGATCTACCCAACCATAGCTAACATCAAATAACAATTCCTCTCCATAAGTGAAAGGGACCGTTTTGACAGCAGATTGAGCCCAGGTTGCGGTAAGCGGGAAATAGGCGAGCAGGAGGATCAGAAAATGGCGCCGCATTAGATAACTGACAATTTGTGACAAAAATGAAGTAGTCCTGGGATTAATTTTACCAAATATGCGGTTTTGAAGGTTAAAAGTACAAATTTGCACAGCGAAAACAAGGCGGCCCAATACCTTGTTATTTGGATAGCAAATTGGTAACTTGAACATTTTAACCTATACCCAAACTCAACATGAGTACGATCAACGCAGAAAAACTCAAAGCATTACAGCTCACCATTGACAAGCTTGAAAAAACATACGGCAAGGGTGCTGTGATGAAGCTTAGCGACAATAAAGTATTGGATATTCCCGCCATCTCCACGGGTTCCCTAGGCTTGGACATGGCCTTGGGTATTGGAGGCATTCCTAGAGGCAGAGTCATTGAGATTTATGGCCCAGAATCTTCTGGAAAGACAACCTTGACACTGCATTGCATCGCCGAAGCTCAAAAGGCAGGAGGTATGGCGGCATTTATTGATGCAGAACATGCTTTCGACAAGAATTATGCAGAAAAGCTAGGGATTGACACTGAAAACCTACTGATTTCCCAGCCAGATAATGGGGAGCAGGCCCTTGAGATTGCAGAGCACTTGATTCGTTCAGGAGCGATTGACATTATCGTGATTGACTCCGTGGCGGCTTTGGTGCCCAAAGGAGAACTTGAAGGAGAAATGGGCGAAAGCAAAATGGGCTTGCAGGCTCGATTGATGTCTCAGGCCCTTCGTAAACTGACTGGAGCGATTCACAAGACTGGTTGTGCTTGTATTTTTATCAACCAGCTCCGTGACAAAATCGGAGTGATGTTTGGAAGCCCTGAAACGACCACAGGTGGTAACGCCTTGAAGTTTTATGCTTCCGTGCGCTTGGACATCCGTCGAGTAGGACAGATTAAGGATGGACCAGATAATATTATGGGCAACAGAACGCGTGTGAAGGTGGTTAAAAACAAGGTGGCGCCACCTTTCAAAGTGGTGGAATTTGACATCATGTATGGTCAGGGCATCTCCAAGGTGGGCGAAGTCATCGATCTTGGAGTGGAACTAGAAATCATCAAGAAGGCGGGATCTTGGTTTTCCTACAATGGAGAGAAACTAGGTCAAGGCCGCGATGCAGTAAAAAATCTACTACTAGACAATCCAGAGTTACTCGAAGAACTGGAAGTAAAGATCAAAGGTGCATCGGGATTACTTCCTACCGAGCCGACAATTTCTACAGAAGATTAAGGACGAGCAACGAGTAACAAAAAAGGCCCGTCCCATCCCGCACATGTGGGACGGGACGGGCCCTTTTTTTGTTGTCTTTTAGTTGGTACGAATGGCTTCTACTGGATCCATTCTAGCGGCAAGTGTAGCGGGCACGATTCCAGCTACCACACCAATCGCAGAGGATACCCCCAAGCCTAGTATGATATTATTAAAGGACAATACCAGTTCAAGACTTCCCAAAGGGATAAAGCTCAGCAGGTACACGAGAAGAATTCCGGAACCTCCACCAATCAAACTCAAGCAAACTGCTTCAAAAAGGAATTGGAAAAGGATGAAATAATTTCGGGCACCCAGGGATTTTTGAATTCCGATGATATTGGTTCGCTCTCGCACCGACACAAACATGATGTTGGCAATTCCAAAGCCGCCTACTAAAATCGAAAATCCTCCAATCACCCAGCCTGCAACTGAGATAACATCAAAAATGGACCCAATGGCATTCTGAATAAATTCAGTTTTGTTGAGTGCGAAGTTATTTTCTTGGGTAGGCTTCAATCCTCGTTTGGCACGGAGGAAGCCAGCCATCTCATTTTCTAAGGCCACTAGTCCCACATCGGTATCTCTACCCTTGGCAGCGATGGTAGGTTCTAGCCCATCACGACCGGTGTAGTACATTTTACTAAATGCCCCAAAAGGCACCAAACAGGCCTCATCTTTGGAAGGGAGCTCTAAAAATCCTTCCCCTTCTTCTTCAAAAATACCGATGATGGTAAATTTCATCCCCTTGATTTTCACTTCTTTGCCCAAAGCTCCTTCGTTGGGGAATAGGGTAGTGGCGATTTTTTTTCCGATGATAATCAGGTTTCGAGATGCATTGATCTCTGACTCGGAGAAGTAGCGCCCCTCTTCCAAGGCTACTTCAAACACGTTTTGGTAGCTGTAGGCAATCCCAGATAGGGAGGTGCCTTGGTACGAATTGCTTCCTGCCTGTATGGTCGCAGATGAGGAGGCAGAAATAGTCACTCCATCCGCATTTTTTAAGCGCTCCTCCAAAAATTTGTATTCTGCATAGGTGCCAGGAGGCCGTTGAAAATACTTCCACCAGGGGTAATCCTGAGGGCCATTCGCAAACGGGAATCGATCTACCCGCATCACGTTGGTACCCAAAAAGGCAAAGGATGACTTGATTTTTCCCTCCAATGAATCCACCAAAGTGAATACAGCAATGATGGCAAAGATGCCAATGGTCACCCCCAAAAGGGAAAGAATGGTGCGAGTGAGGTTGGATTTTAAGGCCGTTATGGCAAACCTAAAACTTTCCCAAGAAAGCTTTAAAAAGAGCATAGAATAAGTAGTTGGTTAAAACAATTTGTCAAGTTAGCTGAAATTGGGCATTTTTGTTATTATCTTTGCATTTTTTAGAGTATTCTTCCAATCGAGTTTTTAATACCCCAAACATCCTTCACTATCCCCTATGAAATTATCTGATTTCAAATTTGAAGTTCCCAAAAAACTGATCGCGCTCTACCCCACTGAAAATCGTGATGAGTCCAGATTGATGGTTGTTCATCGGAAAACTGGAGAAATTGAGCACCGCACCTTCAAAGATATTCTAGATTACTTTGTGGAAGGGGATGTATTCGTGACCAACGACACCAAGGTTTTCCCTGCTCGTCTATACGGAAACAAAGAAAAAACGGGTGCCAAAATCGAAGTTTTTTTATTGCGCGAACTAAACTCAGAATTCAAACTTTGGGATGTGCTCGTTGACCCTGCTCGAAAAATCAGAGTGGGTAACAAGCTTTATTTTGGGGACAGTGACCTTATCGCTGAAGTCATTGACAACACCACCTCAAGAGGTAGAACGATCCGTTTCTTGTTTGATGGTACCGATGAGGAATTTCATAAAACTATAGATACCCTAGGTGAGACGCCGCTTTTGAAAGAATTTATCGAGCGACCCATCGAACCAGAAGATAGAGAACGCTACCAAACTGTTTTTGCAAAGAATGTCGGCGCAGTAGCAGCTCCTACCGCGGGAATGCACTTCACGCCACAGTTGCTAAAGCGCTTGGAATTGAAAGGAATCGAAATAGCACCGATCACCCTGCACGTGGGCCTAGGTACTTTCCGCCAAGTGGATGTTGAAGATCTGACCAAGCACAAAATGGACTCAGAGAACTACTTCATTCCAGAGCGAACCGTCAATTTGGTAAACGAATCCTTGGAACAAAAAAAAAGAGTGGTCGCAGTAGGTACCACTTCCCTGAAGACGATCGAATCCTCCGTGACAGCAGGAGGTAGACTTAAAGAAAGCAGCGGCTGGACGGATAAATTTATCATTCCTCACTACGATTTTAAAATCGCCAATGCCTTGATCACCAACTTCCACTTGCCAGAGTCAACCCTACTCATGACTGCCTCTGCATTTGGTGGCTACCCCTTGATCATGAAGGCCTACAAAGAAGCCATTAAAGAAAAGTATCGGTTCTTCTCCTATGGAGATGCGATGTTAATCTTGTAAATCGAATCAGTCCCGCACCTGCGGGACTTTTTTTTGCCATTTCGGTTTTGTTCCACTATGTTTTCCTCCACAGAATGCAGAATCATTTTGAGCGTAGAAATATGATCAAACAGGAGGTGCGTTTCGAATGGAACTTTATTTTTGTATCAATTCAACGCACATGAACAAAGCAGCAGTACTAGTCGCCGGTGGAAAAGGAATGCGGATGGGGACCTCCCTTCCCAAGCAATACCTTCCCTTAGCTGGAAAGCCAGTGTTGATGCATACGCTAGAAAAATTTTTTAGTGCAGACCCAAGCCTACTTTTGATCCTGGTTTTACCCAAGGAGGACTTCGAGTACTGGAATAGTTTGTGTGTCTCTCATGCCTTTGTACTTCCGCATCAGTTGGTTGCAGGTGGGGAAAGTCGCTTTCAATCTGTAAAAAACGGCTTGATGGCACTTCCATTTCAGGAGGGTCTTGTGGCCATTCACGATGGGGTACGCCCCTTTGTAAGTGAAAAAGTAATTCAAAACAGTTTTGAGCTGGCAGCTGAAAAAGGCAGTGCGATCCCAGTGGTAGCCTTAAAGGACTCCCTGCGAAAAGTAGAAACTAGTGGAGAAAGTAGCTTTCAAGATCGAGCCCACTTTCGTTTGGTTCAGACTCCCCAAACCTTTCAACTCAAGCCGCTCCTGAAAGCATTTGCGGTGGAGGAATTGGCAATTTTCACGGATGATGCCACCGTTTACGAACACCAAGGATGGGAAATCAGCCTGATTGAAGGCAACCCCGAGAACATTAAATTGACTACGCCCGAGGACTTGGCCTTTGCTGAATATTTAGTAGCTTCTCGAGTAGTCTAGGCAAGGCTTTCATTTACCGACTAGTTTGGTTCCTTTACCGATTTTTTGCTGGACTTCATCGAATGGGTTACCAAAGGCTAGGGTTGGTCCACTAGTTTTGTTTGACTAAATTTAATAGACATGAACAACTTTGCTAAACCACGTAACGACGGCAGTATTGCTTTTGGTGTAATCATCTTGGGCATTGGCCTTGTCCTCCTTTTCAGAAAGTTTGGACTTTACATCCCGGATTGGGTATTGACCTGGCCGATGATTTTGATTGCGGTAGGTACCTACACGCTCATCAGTCAGCAGTTCAAGAGTTTTTTTGGATCTGTGGTACTCTTTATTGGTGTCTACTTTTTACTCAAACGAGAGTTTGACCTTGATTTAGGCCTAGATCAATTTATTTGGCCGGTAGGCTTGATCGCCCTTGGTATCTACTTGATTCTCCATAAAAAGCAGGAAAATAAAGCCCTGGAGGAGGTGCGTAAAAATTGGGAGTCTTCTCGAAAAAAGAAAACAGAAGCATCCAGTTCTGAGAAAATCGAGTCAGCCGAAGTGGTAGACGATGCTGCAGCCTCGCAAGAAGAGCCTACCAAGGCTCCAGATTCAGGCTTTGTCCGAGCTACGGGCACCGCATTTATGGATCGGATCAACGAGAGTGTCATCTTTAGTGGAGTAAATCGTAAGTTGATGACCAAAGATTTCCAAGGAGGTAAGGCTACCGTGATTTTTGGCGGCCTGGATCTCGACCTGACGCAGGTAGATTTTACGGGCGTTGTCACGTTAGACCTTGAAGTTGGCTTTGGTGGGGTCAAGTTGCTCGTTCCGCCGCATTGGGATGTGCGTACTGAAGTGTCCAACATTGCTGCCGGGCTCGAAGACAAGCGCATGTTCCGAGAAGGAGGAGTAGACACCAATAAAGTCTTGATCCTAAAAGGCACACTGTTGTTCAGTGGATTGGAAATCAAATCCTTTTAATTCATTCTAAAATCTAACCCAACCCTTGTATTTAAGCGCATTTTCAAGTTCAAGTTTTGGGAAATGGATTTTCCCAGGAATCGGTTTCATCTGGTTTCTGGGAACCTATTTTTTACTGATTCAGCAGGGAATGGAGGAAGAGCCTGCACTCGTGGATGCCTTCTTTTTCGAGCTCTTTTTTTTGGGAGGATTTCTTCTGTTGGATCGGGTGTTTCGGCATTACACGCCCAACCGAAAAAATGGATTTCTTCTAGTCCTTTTTCCAATCCTGCTCAGTGGGGGATTGGTATGGGGCCATGCGCAGCTCCTTGACTGGTGGTTTGCAGAAGAATCTGAATACTTGGAAATGTTGCAATCAAGCTTTCTCTACCGCTGGCTATTCCTTGGCGTAGTGATTCAACTTCTAGCCCTGTTGGCGGCGGTGATCTCTAAGTTGGCCGGACAGGAGGAGCTCAGTCGTCGAGAGGGGCAGCTGCTTCAGCTATCTAAGGATGCTGAGCTTGCCCAACTTCGGCAGCAGTTGCAGCCCCATTTTTTATTCAACAGCCTCAACTCCATTCATGCCTTGGTGCTTGCAAGTCCGCAGCGGGCCAGAGAAATGGTGCTCTTGCTTTCTGATTTTTTGAGGGGTACTCTCCGCAGCGAAGGCCAATCTTGGATCAGTTTAGCCGATGAAATCAAGTACTTGGAAATGTATTTTGACATCGAGCGGGTCCGTTTTGGACATCGCTTGGTAGTGGGCTTAGAGGTTGAAGAAGGTGTTGAAGGTCTGAAAATCCCGCCCTTACTCGTACAGCCGCTGGTAGAAAATGCCATCAAATACGGCCTGTACGGAACTTTAGGGGAAGTGAAAATTAGCCTTCGCTTTCAAAAAGAAGGCAACTACCTTCAAGTAGTCGTAGAAAACCCTTTTGATGGTCAAGATTCAGCTCCAGAAGGGACTGGCTTTGGGCTAAGTTCCTTAGAGCGCCGGCTTTTCCTTATTTTTGGGCGTACGGATCTCTTAGAAAAAAGCGGATCCAAGGGCATATTTCGTGTTCACTTAAAAATTCCTGTTGCCGGATGATCAAGACACTAATCGTAGATGACGAACCGCTAGCGGCTGGTTTAGTGAAGGAATTCTTGAGTGCTTACCCTCAATTTGAAGTGGTGGCAATTTGCCACGATGGGTTTGAGGCATTGAAAGCGATCCAACTTTTTCAGCCAGAGCTCATCTTCCTAGACATTCAAATGCCCAAGATCACTGGCTTTGAGCTACTCGAATTATTGGAAAACCCTCCTGCTGTCCTGTTTACAACTGCTTTTGACCAGTATGCCGTACAGGCCTTTGATGTCAAGGGGATAGACTACCTGGTCAAGCCTTTTTCTGAAGCACGCTTTGCGCAAGCGATCGCTCGGTTTTTAAGTCAGCAAAAGACAAAAATAGTACTCGAAGCAGTGGATTATCCAGTTTCGGAAGAACGAAACAAACGCATCGTGGTTCGGGTGAAAAATGAAATTAAAATCATCCAGACCCAAGAGGTTCGCTACTTTGAGGCAGAGGACGATTACATTTCCATCCACACCCAAGAAGGAAAATTTTTGAAAAAGATGACGATGAAGCAGCTGGAAGAGAGCCTTGATCCAGAAAAATTTGCCCGAGTACATCGGTCCTTTTTAGTGAATCTGCAGGAAGTGGCTGGGCTCGAGCCTTACGAAAAGGAATCTTACCTCCTTCGGCTTCGGTCAGGGCAAAAAATCCCAGTGAGCAAGTCTGGTTATGCTCGATTGCGGCAAGTCCTTGGACTCTAAATCATCGATTTTCAGAAAAAAAAAGTCCCGCAGGCGCGGGACTCTCCATTAATATTCGTCTTCGTTGAAGAAAAAGTCATCCTTTGTAGGATAATCAGGCCAAATTTCTTCAATGGTTTCGTAAGGCTCGCCATCGTCTTCAAGCTCTTGTAGGTTTTCCACTACTTCGAGTGGTGCGCCAGAGCGAATGGCATAATCGATCAGTTCATCCTTGGTTGCTGGCCAAGGGGCATCTTCAAGGTAGGAGGCTAGTTCAAGTGTCCAGTACATAGTTTTTGTTTTTGGAGGTGTTCCGGATGTTATTTATGCAAGAATAGTAATTTTTTTGATATGTAGGTTGTACTCAATTTCTCGGAGAAAGTTGCTTCAAGACATAGTTCTTTACATCAATCTTTCGTTTGAGGCTCGAAAGCTTCTTTTTCATCATCATTTCGAAGTCTGCAGTCTCTACTCGGAAGTTATCCGAATTGTTTTGCATGGTCTCCAATTCGCTCTGATCGCGGTGTAGCAGATCCTTTAGAATAGAAGCTTTAATTTGGTTTTGTTCTTCCAGAGTTTTGTCCGCAAAGTCAGCATACTTGCTGAGCGCTAGTTTCTCCATAAATGCCTTTTCAAAGACGATATCCATGAAAAACTGGTAGGAGCGCGCAGGCAAATTTGCCTCTTTTGGCTTGCGCATCGGTAGCTTTTTCCAATCCTCCTGGATGGTCTTGGCGCGGAGGGTGATCTCCTTGGAGGTAGGCTGGTGGGCCAATTTTTTTAATTCTTCTACCATCTCCTCGATTTTGCGAAGCACTTCTCGAGGAGGCATCTCAGGACCTGGGCTGAGTGTACGCTTGTAGCGGGAGAAAATGCGGTTATTCAATTTTGAAAATTCATCCCAGATGGGTTGCCGCCGTTCAGCAGGAACTTTCCCAGCAGCTTTCCACTCTTTTTGAATCCGTTTACTGATATCAAATGCCATTTTGGAGTCTGGGTGATCGTGCGCCTCGCGTGCCTGCTGAAGCAAAGACTCGTACACTTTGATATTTACCTCCGACTGAATCGTAAGTTGATCGTAGAATTCCTGCCGCTTCTCAAAGAAAAAGTCAACTGCTTGATTGAATTCGGCTTCCAATTCCTCATGAACCTCTTTTTCAACAGGTCCAGTTTTGATCCAGCGCAACTTTAATTCCTTGAATTTCTCGGTGGCATCTTTCCAGTCCGTACTGGTTTGCATCGAAAGGGCCTCCTGAATTAACCCATGTTTAATCTCCAGGTTTTTACTTCGGTTGCCCTGAATAATTTCACTTAAATAAGCTTCCTGCTCCTCAAGCTGGTCAATCAATAGGGTAAAATCCCCCAAGGCATCACTGGTAAACATTGATTCTTTGAGGTGAATCAATTTCATCAAAAAGGAACCCTTATTTTGATTTTCTTCGATGGCGGCCTTCAATCCAGCTACCTTTTCTTCAATTTGAGTAAAACGAGTTTCAAAATAAAGGATGGTCGATGCCTCGTCTCCTTTCACCTCACCAATCACGCGGTCTGGTCTACCTAAAAATCCCTTTAGAAAGACCTTTCCGTCTTGGATATATCCAAAGGCATGTTGCATGGTACTATTCTAGGTTATAGGTGGTGTAACTCAATTTTATGCAAAATAATCATTTAGCCCTCACTTATCCTAAGAAAGGTATATTTTTGCCTTCTACTATTGTATATCACAGATCTAACTAGTTTACTGGCATGAGCGCTGAAAAAATCATCTTTTCCATGGCAGGGGTTTCTAAAATTTACCCCCCACAGAAGAAAGTATTAAAAGACATTTACCTCTCCTTTTTTTATGGCGCCAAGATTGGCGTGCTGGGCCTCAACGGCTCAGGAAAGTCTTCTTTGCTGCGCATCATTGCAGGCATGGACAAGGAGTTTCTTGGGGAAGTAGTCTGGTCTCCAGGCTACACAATGGGCATGCTTGAGCAGGAACCCAAGTTGGATCCTACCAAGACCGTCAAGGAAGTGGTGGAGGAAGCGGTAGCCAGTACCGTTGCCCTGCTCAAGGAATTTGAAGAAATCAACGAAAAATTCATGGATCCCGCCCTTATGGACGATCCGGATGCCATGGACAAGCTCATCACCCGACAAGGGGAAGTGCAGGAAAAATTAGATGCAGTCAACGCTTGGGAGCTCGACGTGATGCTAGACAAGGCCATGGATGCCTTGCGCCTCCCGCCAGCCGAAGCGAACGTAGCCAACCTATCTGGTGGAGAAAAAAGACGCGTGGCGCTTTGCCGACTGCTTTTGCAGGAGCCGGATGTATTACTACTCGATGAACCGACCAACCACCTCGATGCTGAGTCTGTGCATTGGCTGGAGCAGCATTTGCAGAATTACAAAGGCACAGTCATTGCCGTTACTCACGACCGCTACTTCCTAGACAATGTAGCGGGTTGGATCCTTGAATTGGATCGTGGCGAGGGTATTCCATGGAAAGGCAACTATTCCTCTTGGCTAGATCAAAAGCAAAACCGACTCAAGCAGGAGGAGAAAACCGAATCCAAGCGTCAGAAGACTTTGGAGCGAGAATTGGAGTGGATCAGAATGTCACCCAAAGCACGTCAATCCAAGGGCAAGGCCCGTTTGAATGCTTACGACAAGTTGGTAGGAGAGGAGTCCCGAGACAGCGAAGCGAAGCTTGAACTATTTATCCCACCAGGACCGCGCTTGGGAGCCAAAGTGATTGAAGTCAATAACGTGTCCAAAGCTTATGGAGACAAGTTGCTTTTTGAAAACCTCAGTTTCTCCTTGCCGCAAGGAGGTATTGTAGGCATCATTGGCCCCAACGGTGCAGGTAAGTCCACCCTCTTCAAGTTGATTACCGGCCAGGAGAAGGCGGATTCGGGCAACTTTGAGGTGGGGGAGACGGTAAAGTTGGCCTATGTGGATCAGGAGCACGATGCCTTGGATCCCAACAAGACCGTGTACCAGCTGATCTCCGATGGCAATGAGTTGATGAAGCTCGGCAACAAGGAAGTGAACTCACGGGCCTACGTGTCAAAGTTTAACTTTGCCGGTTCGGACCAAGAGAAAAAAGTAGGAGTGCTTTCCGGTGGAGAGCGCAACCGAGTGCATTTGGCGATTACGCTGAAGGAAGGCGGCAACTTGCTGCTTCTCGATGAGCCTACCAACGACTTGGATATCAACACACTTCGAGCTTTGGAAGAAGCCTTGGAAAATTTTGGAGGCTGTGCGGTAGTCATTTCCCACGACCGCTGGTTCCTAGATCGTATTTGTACGCATATCTTGGCTTTTGAAGGAGATTCGCAGGTGGTCTGGTTTGAAGGCAACTTCTCCGACTACGAGGAAAACAAGAAGAAGCGCCTGGGCGACGTGATGCCAAAGCGTATCCGCTACAAGAATTTGAAGTAAACCTTTGAGGTCTTTTTTGACCGCGAAGGTTTTATTCCTCTAACCTTTGAGGTCTTTTTGAGACCTCGAAGGTTTTAATCCTCTAACCTTTGAGGTCTTTTTGAGACCTCAAAGGTTTTATTTTTAAACCGTCGAGGTTTTTGGAAATGCTAACGGTTTTTTTTCGGACCTCGAAGGTCTAGGACACGCTTTTTGCAGGTTAAAAGTGATTTTTTCATTTCGCCTGACTTATCGGTAATTAAATAGCCTTTCGTTGGCATAATTTTCTTTTAAACCGTATTTTTACCTTATGGAAAGAATGTTCAGAATAAAATTGACTCCTGAAGCTGACGGCGGATATACGGTCTCTGTTCCTTCGCTCCCAGGATGTGTAACTTGGGGCGAGACAATTGAAGAGGCGAAGGAAATGGCAAAAGAGGCGATTTCACTTTATTTGGAAGACTTGGAGGCGAATAACGAGAAAATCCCAAATGACATGAACAGCCTAGAGTTGTCATTGGTCGTGTCTTAATTTTAATTACCAAAAACTCTTTTCAAGAGTTTCATTTTTTGATTTATGAAGAGCGTATCTCCAAGAGAATTAATCAAGCTTCTTGAAAGTTCGGGTTTTGTACTCCAGCGAAGTAAAGGAAGTCATCAGCTTTTCAAGCATCCTGATGGTAGACGGGCCATTGTGCCTTTTCATTCCAAAGACCTAAAGACAGGGACACTTTTGGCAATTTTAAAACAAGCCGGAATTTCAAAAGAAGAAATTTAAGCTAGTCCCTAATAAAGCACGCATTTCCGGTGGTTTTGGTGTAGGCTGCCTTTAGTAGGCTCCTGTTTCTAAAAGAGGACTCGAATTCTACTTCTCTAAAGAGACTGAGGGTTGTTTTTCTCCCAGTAATTAGATTTTTTTGTTTCCAAAATAATTCAATCCAGCCCATGAATAAGCGAAGGATTTATGACCAAAAAACCAATTGATCGTCTTTATGGATTACTTTTTCTATTCATTGGACTGGTTGTTCTCCTCCTTACCCTTTCTGCTTGTCAGGAATTCATCCACAATAGCTTTGACACCTTTACTGGAAAGATCGTAGATGTGGAGGGGAACCCGGTAGCTGATTTAGAGCTCATCCTTACCCAAGATCTTGATTTTGGGGTAGCTAAGCCTCCGGTTGCCAAATCCATTATTTATAAAGTAAAAACAACTAATCGTGGTGAGTTTCGCCTGGTTGTACCTTCCCGAACGGATATCTCATTCAATACGGAGTATTTTTTGCTGTTGACGGCACCGGTCCAATTTGAATTGGAGGATGCTGGAATGTCTGTTCTTTATCGGTATTTTTCATTTTCCGCATCCGGAAGGGATTCCGACGGGGTAATTGATTTGGGGACCTTAAAGATTGTCCGCGAATGATTCGAAGATGCCTCCTTGCTATCCTGCTTTTATTTTGTGCGGTTTTGCCCGGATTTTCTCAAGAGATGAAGGAAGAGCCCAGGCTTCCCAAGGAAAGGTTTACTTTTGCTCCTGGAGCGGAACTACTGTACCGCAGCTATGAAAAGGGGAGCTTTTTGGGCGATACCTATGGCATGGGGCTGGGCTTCCGCTTGAAAATGGATTTTGAATTTTCTGGCTATCCCGGCATTGGGGTTTATTTTGGAAGCCAAAAGGCCAGCATTCAGGCCAATCCATTCCTAGGTGGATTTTTTAAGGAAGTGCGGATGCCGGAAACGGGGATATACATCTACCATCAAGTTCCCATTTCGGAAAAGCTTGCCCTACGCGGAGAACTTGGTTATGGTCAATTAAAGGTGATTCATGGGCTAAGCCCCTCCCGATTTATTCTGGATTACGCTAATTTTTCGGGAGGGTTAGTTGCAAACTATACCCTGGCAAAGGAAGTGCTGGGCATTTTTGACCTCAACTTGATTTTTGGTGGCAACTATGGGTTCCTAAATGGAAATAAAATCGTCATCAATGACTTGGATCGAGCCTATGTGCAGCGTGCAGCAGCCGTTCAGGGTGTTTTTGGAATCAAGGTTAGGTATTTGTAGGAAGACTCCCTTACTGCCGATTAGCCGAGTTTAAAAAACTGGCTTGCCGGCTTCATCATCCACTTCCAAACCGGCAGCACGGCTATTCCATCTAGTACATCCTCCTGATTCCAAGTCAACAGTATCCCTTTTGGTGCATTCGTTTCTGCCAATGCATTTTTTAATCCGGTGATTTCTCGCGCCAGGGTATCGCTGTTGAGTTCCCAGCAAATCTGCACCGCAGCGATGATCTCTTCGTTCCACTTGACCACAAAATCACATTCCGAATCCTTGGACTGGAAATACTGGATTTCTTGGAATGATCTCCGTAGGTGGAGGTAGACGTAGTTTTCCAACTTTCGCCCCAGGTCCTTGCTGAAGGAGAGGGAATTGGCGGATGCCAAGGCTGGGTCTACACAGAAGGCCTTTTTGGGATTGGCCAGCTGCTTGCGTATCGAGGGCGAGTACATGGGGATAAGGTCAAACAGGTAGCTTTCGGCCAGGTAATCGCAGTAATCGATGACCGTACGTACGGATTTGATCTCCAGCAAACTCCCGATTCGAGAGTAACTGAAGGGTTTGGCGACGTTGGAAGATAGGAATACGCCGAGCCGTATGAGTGCTGTTTCATTGCTGATATTTCTACGTACGGCCACGTCGCGCGTGAGGATGTCTCGGAGGAGTGTTCGCAGGTAGTCTGGATCTTGATTTTGCAAAAACTCGGGAAAGCCTCCCGATTGAAAATAAGTTTCAAAGCTCTCCTCGCTCGGAGAAAGCTGCTTGAACAGCAAAAACTCGGTGTAGCTGAAGGGGAAAAGTTCCACTTGCTTGTATCGCCCAGTGAGTCGTGTTCCCAATTCTCGGCTAAGCATGCTGGCATTCGAACCCGTGATGTAGAGTTTCTCCCCTTTTTCGTGTAGGGAGCGGGCAAATATTTCCCAGCCTACCACTGTCTGAACTTCATCTAGGAGTATGGAGGTTTTACCCATGGCATCGCGCAATTCCGCTAGCTTTGGAAAATCTGCTGCTTCAAAATCCACCAGCCTTGGATCTTCAAAATTTAGGTAGAGCCCTGGTGCATCTACAGGGAGACTTTTTCGGATCAACACACTTTTCCCGCAGCGCCGCACGCCACTTACAACCAAGATTTGATTGGTAGGTATGGGGATAGCCATTTCCCTGGAGATAAGCTGCTTTTGGAGAAAATTCTCGTTTTGCTCCTCGATTACTTGGGCAAGTAGGTCTATGGGTATCATTCAACTTATCGTAAATCATACAAATATAATAGCTTGTATTTGAAATACAAGATATCTTGTATTTCAAATACAAGCTATTTTAAGATGGAAATCTCTGTGGAAGGAATTTAGAGGGTTCAGATATTTGGCGAATTCAATTTTTGAATTGGGTTTTCCTTAAATTGTCTTGGAATTTTTCCAGACCTATTGATTGACCTATGCGACAATTACTCCTTAGACCCGGAGCAGAAGAATTAAATTACGAGATTCGGGGCATTGTAAAAAAAGCCCGACAAATCGAAGCGCTCGGCTACCCCATGACCTGGGAAAATATTGGCGATCCGATTCAAAAGAGCAACCGGCTTCCAGATTGGATGAAGGGGATTGTGGCCGACTTACTAAAGGAAGACAAAACCTACGGCTATGCAGACTCCAAAGGAGTATTGGATACCCGGAAATTTTTGGCAAACCTCAACAACGAACTAGGAGGGGCGCAGCTGACGGCGGAGGACATTCTATTTTTCAATGGCTTGGGGGATGCAATTGCCAAATTGTATCAATATTTAGTCCCCACAGCCCGAATAATTGGGCCTTCTCCAGCCTACTCTACCCATAGCTCGGCTGAAGCAGCCCATGCGAATACTGCTCCCATTACCTACCGTCTAGATCCGGAAAACCAATGGCTTCCTGATATGGAAGATTTGTACCTCAAGGTGAAATACAACCCCTCCATTGTGGGTATTCTGATCATCAACCCAGATAATCCAACAGGGATGGTGTATCCCAAGGAGGTTTTAGAAAACTTTGTAAAGCTTGCCAAGGAATTTAACCTGCTGCTGATTGCCGATGAGATCTACCACAACATCACCTACAACGGCATCAAGGCAGTAGCACTTGCCGAGGTCATTGGCGATCATCCAGCGATCTCGCTCAAGGGGATTTCCAAAGAATTTCCTTGGCCAGGGGCACGCTGTGGTTGGATGGAATTTTACAATCGGGAAGCCTCCCAAGAGTTTTCCAAACTATGCCAAACCCTCGAAAATGCCAAAATGATTGAGGTTTGCTCCACGATTTTGCCACAATTAGCCATTCCGAGAATTAGGAATCATCCGGCATACCCCGCCTATCGCGAGCAAGCCAATGCGCAAATCGGTGAAAGAAGCGAATGGATGCGGGAAATTTTGGGAAAAATTGAAGGAATTAAGTTCAATCCTACCCAAGGAGCATTTTACAATACGATTGTTTTTGACGAGCAATTGCTCACAACCCGCCAAAGCCTCCCCATTGAAGATGAGCGCTTGCAACAGTTGGTGGACTCCTGGTTGAATGATCCGGAAATGCCCCTAGACAAGCGATTTGTGTATTATTTGCTGGCCTCAGAGCGGATTTGTGTGGTACCGATTTCTTCCTTTTGTTCCGACTTGAGGGGCTTCCGAGTAACCTTGTTGGAAGAAAATGAAGCCGTATTTAAGGATACATTTTCCCGTTTGGGGGCTGCAATTACAAGATACCTCCATTCCTAATCTTCTAATTGTCGTGCGTTCGAGTACGGATTTTCGAGTTGGGGCGAAGGGAATCTTGCGGTGCTTCTAGAGCATTAGGCAGCTTACTCAAATCCGGCTGCCCAGCATTGACCCAGGCGGTGTACCAAAAATCAGCAATCATCTTGATGGAGCGCTTCATCTGCCGTTCCACCTGCCCATCTAGGGCTAGGGCATAGGCGCTGGTAAACTCTCGGGAATATACCCGCACGGTCTGTCCATTCCGCTCCTCGTAACTGTATTTTTGATCGACTGGAAATTGCAGGCTGAGGATTTTCTCGATTTGCAAGACCGAGTCTACTTGCGAATGGGCCTGTGCCACGGATTCCCAAAGTGCCTGCTGGGGGTCGGGCACATAGGCTGCCTTGCCAACCCAAAAGGTATAATTTTTTGCCAGCAGCTCGGGTACTCTACTTTCCCAGAACCCATGGATACCTGCCTGCCCGGTCAACTGACCATTGTAGTTTTTGGTGGTGTGCAAGGGGACACTCAAGTCCCCGAGGTAGTGGCCTAGGTCTGCGGATAGGCGTAAAATGGCTGTTTTGTCTTGCGCAGCAAAGGCTTTGGTTAGGCTGTAAAACGTAAGGTAGGCTGACCAGGGACCAATGCCATGTGCCCGCAAGGAGTCTTCTGGAAATTTTTCGATGGCCTGCGCCCAGTACTTTGGAAGCTTGTACAAGGCGCTATCCCCATAGTGATCCAGGTCGATGTAGTGTTTTTCTGCCTCTCCTTTTACCGCATAGCGCCTTCGATCTGGGTTCACCGCTTTTTCAGAGATAAACCGGAGTTCCTGCTTGTAGAGGTGCAGCATCTCGGGTGGAAGTGAAAACACCGCTTGGCGATTGAGTAAAACATGTCCATAAAAGCCCCAGAAAGGAATTGGAACTGGAAAAAATGGAAAGATCAAAAAAGGAATAATTAAAAAATTCATGATTCAATCTACAGAAAATTCAGGAATAAATCGCCCTTAAAGCAGTTTTTTAGCTTGTTTCAGGCTCTAGCTTGCAAATTTTTGATTCATTAAGAGCCACTTACTTCAGGAATGTTCAAAATTCCTTTGGCAGAATTAATTATTTCCAATAACTTTGAATTCCCGTTCAAAATAGGACGACTACAAGAATTAGAAAATTAACTAGATATGGCAAATCATAAATCAGCTCTGAAAAGAATTCGCGCCAACGATGTGAAGCGTTTGAGAAACAGATACCAGGCCAAGACCACCAGAACTTTCATCAAAAGACTTAAGGCGGCTACGGATAAAGTAGAAGCGATGGAGTTGTACAAGAAAGTTTCTTCCATGTTGGACAAACTGGCTAAGAAGAATGTCATTCATAAAAACAACGCAAACAACAAAAAGTCAAGATTGGCTAAAGTTGTAAGCGCTTTGGGGTAATTCAACCCTTGATAAAATCAAACCCTGCCAACAAGCAGGGTTTTTTTATGCCCTTTTTTCTGTAGATTTATTTCAATTCTTTAGCATATCCGCTTTATTGCTAAGAAAATTAGGTTTGAGGATCAATTAAGTGAGCTGTGGACTGTCGACAGTCAGCCGTCAACGATTATTCGCAGGATTTAAGTCTGACTTTGAACACCATGTAAAATTGCGGATAATCCAATTACTTTTTAACCTACGCATGGATACCTACCCCTCCATTAGAATTTTTGAGTTGGCCGAGGAAGATCGGCCCCGAGAGAAACTCCTCCTCAAAGGCAAGGCCGCACTGTCAGATGCAGAGCTGATCGCAATATTGATAGGCACGGGTACCGCTGCCTGCAGTGCAGTAGATCTCGCACGAATGCTGCTGGCTTCCGTCGGTAACAACTTGGGAGCTGTGGCTAGAATGTCTGTGTCAGACCTGTGTAAGTTTAAGGGAATTGGGGAGGCCAAGGCCATTTCGATCATCAGCGCCTTGGAACTCGGGAGGAGGAGAAAAGAGCAAGATCCTCCCAAGTTCCTAAAAATCACCGGGTCCAGGCAGATCTACGAGCTGATGCGTCCCGACCTTCACGATGAATCGGTGGAGCAGGTATATCTCCTCTTGTTGAATCGAACCAATGGGCTGATAAAAAAAGAGCGCGTGAGCCAAGGAGGAATATCTGCTTCAGTGGTAGATCCCAAAGTGGTGTTTAGATTTGCTTTGGAACAAGGGGCACATTCCTTAATTTTAATCCACAACCATCCAAGTGGTAACCTTCAGCCCTCAGAATCGGACAAACGCCTCACGCAACGGTTGCAGAAAATTGGGAAAGAGTTGGAAATACTCCTGCTAGACCATCTGATTTACACAGATCAGGGCTATTTTAGCTTTGCCGATGAAGGGATAATGTAGCCTTGGGGAGCTTTCTTTTCCCTTTGCTCAAACCATGGACCTCGATGGCGTGTTTCATCTACAGTTAAACTAGTGCACGTGAAATCAAGTCAACTTATTCTAATTATCGTATCCCTGGTGGTCTTGGCGGCCATCACCTACATGTTTACCGCTGCAGAAAGCCCCGAGGATTACATCGAAAAAATCGAGACCGAACGGGAGCGGCAGTTCAAATACATCCGCTTTAATGTTGAATCTCCCTTGACGGAGGAACAAAAAAGGGGATTGCAAAGCCTTACTTTCTATCCCATCGATCCTGTGTACCGGGTGAAGGCTAGATTGCTACCCATTGAGACCAAAAAAGTCAGGGAGGTTCCCCTGACAGATGGAAGCACAGAGCGGTACCTAGAACATTCCTTTGCAATATTTGAGATGGGAGGAAAAACCAACAAAGTCCTTTTGATGCAGTCTCTGAGTGAGTCAGACATGCGCAATTTTTTCTTGGCTTTTGCAGATGAAACTTCCGGAAAAGAAACCTACGGTGGAGGGCGTTACCTGAATGTACGTCAGGATGGAAAAAATAGCATCACGATCGACTTTAACCTGGCCTTCAATCCCTACTGTGCCTACAATCCGGACTTTGCTTGCCCCCTCCCGCCACGCGAGAATATCTTGGACATTGCCATTCCAGTAGGGGAGAAAAATTACGATAAATGATCGCCGCTCAGGCAAATCTTTTAAATTTGCAACTTACCCACTGACTGCTCACGCGCCTAGTTAGAATCGAAAGATTCGCTTATTCAATGCCCTATGAAAATATCTATCAATAGACTCAAGGAATACCTTTTTTTGAAAGAAAGCCCAGAAGAGATTGCTGCACTACTCACCCAATCGGGGCTTGAAGTGGAGCATCTGGAGCCCTTTGTGTCTGTGCCTGGAGGTTTGGAAGGGATGGTCATTGGCGAAGTACTTACCTGTGTGAAGCATCCCGATGCAGACAAATTGAGCTTGACTACGGTCGATATTGGACAGGAGCAGCCCTCGCAGATTGTTTGTGGGGCTTCGAATGTAGCCGCAGGGCAAAAAGTAGTAGTGGCCACAGTAGGAGCCACCTTGTATCCCAGCACGGGAGAACCCTTTGAAATCAAAAAAGCAAAAATCCGAGGCCAAGCATCTGAAGGGATGATTTGTGCGGAAGACGAGATCGGCATCGGTACCTCCCATGCTGGAATCATCGTTTTGGATACAGACCTCCCCAATGGGACAACTGCATCTGCTTACTTTGAGGTAACTCAAGATCTTATATTAGAAATTGGCCTGACGCCCAACCGCGCAGATGCTGCCTCCCATTTGGGGGTTGCAAGGGACTTGAAAGCCCTTTTGGGTAGGTCCTTGTGCTTGCCGGTGGAGCCCGCTATCCAAGTGGAAGCAGCTGGCCCTTCCCTCGAGGTGGTCGTTGACCAAACTGCCGATTGCCCTCGCTATACGGGGATTGTGCTTACCGGTATCCAAGTGGGTCCCTCTCCCCAGTGGCTGCAGCATTTCTTACGTTCCTTGGGCTTGGAACCCATCAACAATGTGGTCGACATCACTAATTACATCTTGCATGATTTGGGTCAGCCCCTGCATGCATTCGATGCTGCCAAAATCCGAGATGGAAAAATTCGCGTAGGCAAACTTCCGAAAGGGAGCACCTTCGTGACCCTAGACGGGAAAGAGCGAAAACTTTCTGGCGAAGAATTAATGATCTGCGATCCCAAGGGAGGCATGTGTATTGCTGGGGTCTTTGGAGGAGCTGTTTCAGGGGTATCCGATCAGACCACAAGCATCTTCTTGGAGTCCGCCTATTTCTCACCTGACGTGATTCGTAAGGGTTCCCAGGTGCATGGCTTGAAGACTGATGCCTCCTTCCGCTTTGAGCGGGGTACAGATCCCAACATGCCGGTGTATGCCTTGAAGCAAGCGGTACTTCTTTTGCAGCGCTATGCTGGCGCAAAAGTCGCTTCCGAGCTGATTGATATTTATCCGCAGCCAAAAGCTGATGCACAGATTGAGGTCAGTTTTGGCCACATCAACCGACTGATCGGAAAAGCCATTGAACCAGAGGAAGTCGTAGCCATTTTGGAAGGCTTAGAAATAGGAGTGTCCTCACGAACCCTAGATGGGTTTGTGGCCACGGTGAAGCCTTACCGAGTAGATGTCACTCGCGAAGCTGATATCATTGAAGAGGTTTTGCGTATTCATGGCTTCCAGCAGGTGCCTCTTTCTGAAAATCTCAGCACGGAATTCTTGGCCGAACACCCGGTGAAGGATCTGGCGAAGTTGCAGTACCGTCTCACGGAAATGCTCGCCAATCAAGGCTACTTTGAGTTGGTGACCAATAGCTTGACCAGCCCCAAGTACGTTGAAAAAGCAGGGTTTTTGGATGCCGAAACAACGGTGGAGATCTACAATAAACTCAGTGAGGATCTCGGCGTGATGCGCCAAACACTCCTTTTCTCTGGTTTAGAGGTGTTGGCACACAACATCAATAGAAGACAAACTGACCTGAAGTGCTTTGAATTTGGTACGGTGTATCAAAAGAAAGCCGAAGGGGGCTACAAGGAGTCGAAACGTTTGGCCATTTTTCTGTCGGGTAATAGTTCTACTGAGAGTTGGCTTGCACCCGCAAAGCCATTTGCATTCGCAGATATCTATGCCACTGTAACCCAAATTTTGGAGCGATTGTATGTGGATGTGAGCCAAGTAGAAGTGATTGAAGCGGCACCTTTTTCCTATGGATTAAGTCTGAAGTTGGGTGAAAAGGTGGTTGCAACCATGGGATTAGTCGAAGAAAAAGGACTTAAGTTGGCCGAAGTAAGGCAAGAGGTTTGGTATGCCGAATTGGACTGGGACTTGCTTGGAAAGAAATCTTCTCCATTGAAAAAATTCCAGGAGCTATCCAAGTTTCCTGAAGTGCGACGGGACCTTTCCTTGGTCATTGACCAGGACCTTTCCTATGATCGCGTCAAAAAAGTAGCAGAGAAGGCGGGAGGCAAACTCTTAAAGCAGGTGGATGTATTCGATGTCTACCAGGGAGATAAATTGGGGCAGGGCAAAAAAGCCTATGCACTAAGCTTTATCCTTCAAGACCAAGAAAACACCTTGACCGATAAGGAAATTGATAAAACTATGAGTAACTTAATTCAAGCCTTTCAAAACCAAGTGGGGGCAATCATCCGAAGCTAAGTTATGATTCACGAGGAATTACAAAAACTTGAAAAACTTTCTGTTCAGGTAACCAAAAAGGTAGAGGCCTTGACTGCAGAAAATGAGCTCCTAAATGCACGTTTGGTGGAGCTTGAAAAGCAATTACAAGAGCGAGATGTTACCCTGGATAATTTTAAAAATAAGATAAAAATTAGTAACATTGTGGAGAACCGACCGGTAAACCCTGAGGATACTGGTGAAATGAGTGACTTAATCAATTCCTATATACAAGAAATCGATCAGTTGATTGCCTATCTGTCCGAATAAATGGAAACATTAGCCATTAAAGTAAAAATCGGAGACCGGGAATATCCCATGCGTGTGAAGCCTGAAGATGAGGGAAAAATTCGGCATGCTGGGCGGATGATCAATGAGAAGTTAAAAAAGTATAAATCTGAGTTTGGCTTGGATGATTCTACTGACCTATTGGCCATGGTTGCCTTTGATTTCATGGTAGAATCTCTCGAAACCAATGCAGGAAATGAACAAGATAGCGTGCACATCCAGCACTCTCTTGCCCATATAGCAGCCTTGCTTGCTAAGGCTGTTTGAGATTAAGTTTTTTTCATTTTGCTAATTTCCAGTGCCGGTAGGTGAACAACTATATATTCACAACTATGAACGCACTTGCATTTATCATCCTATCAGCCCTTGCAGGGCTTGGCGTAGGAGCTGCCCTAACCGGCTTTTTTTTAAAAAGTAAACATGCAAAGCAGGAGGAGGAAACCAAAGATCGGATCAAATCCATGCTTCGTGAGGCGGAATTAACCGCTGAGACCATCAAGAAAGACCGTATGCTCGAAGCCAAAGAAAGGTTTTTGAAGTTGAAAGCGGAGTTTGATGAAGAGACCAACAACAAGAAAAACCTGATCATCACCAATGAAAACAAGGTGAAGCAACTGCAGCAGCAGGTAGCTAAGGAGCAGGAAAATGTAAGTAGAAAGGAAGCGGAGCTAGACAGCAAAAAAGAGAACTTGACTGCTCAGCTTCATGCCGTACAGGTGAAAAAAGAAGAGTTGGATCGTGTCACGAACCAGCGAATTGCAGACTTGGAAAAACTTGCAGGCCTGAGCAGAGAAGAGGCGAGAGAGCAATTGGTAAGTATGCTTACCGAAGAGGCGCAAACCAAGGCTTCCTCCCAAATCAAAGATATCCTCGACGAGGCGAAGTTGACTGCAACTAAGCAGGCTAAAAAAATCGTTTTGGACACCATTCAGCGTACCGCTACGGAGCATGCAGTTGAAAACTGTGTGTCGGTCTTCAACATTGAAAGCGACGACATCAAAGGTAAAATCATCGGTAGAGAAGGTCGAAACATTCGTGCGCTCGAGGCAGCGACGGGTGTGGAAATTGTCGTAGACGATACCCCAGAAGCAATCATCATCTCTGGATTTGATCCAGTACGAAGAGAAATCGCCCGCCTTTCCCTACACCGACTAGTTCAGGATGGACGTATCCACCCGGCACGTATCGAAGAGGTGGTGGCCAAGACAGAGAAAAACATCGAAGAGGAAATTGTTGAGATCGGGGAAAGAACCTGTATTGATCTCGGCATACATGGCCTTCACCCTGAATTGATCAAGATGGTGGGACGCATGCGTTTCCGTTCTTCTTATGGACAGAACCTCCTTCAGCACTCCAGAGAAGTAGCCAAGCTCTCCGCCACCATGGCAGCAGAGATGGGCCTCAATGCGAAGTTGGCAAAGCGCGCAGGTCTCCTCCATGATATCGGAAAAGTATGGCCTGAAGAGCAGGAATTGCCGCACGCACTCTTGGGCATGGAACTTGCCAAGCGCTACAAGGAGCATCCAGAGATTTGCAATGCCATCGGTGCTCACCACGATGAAATCGAAATGACTTCGATGATATCCCCAATTGTACAGGCTTCAGATGCGATCTCTGGATCTCGTCCTGGAGCACGTCGAGAGATCATGGACAGCTACGTGAAGCGTCTGAAAGAATTGGAGGAACTCGCCTTGAACTTTGATGGAGTCAACAAATGCTTCGCCATGCAGGCAGGTAGAGAGTTGCGAATTCTAGTCGATGCAGACAATGTGGATGACCAGAAGGCAGGTCAACTTTCATTCGATATTTCCCAAAAAATCGAAAAGGAAATGCAGTATCCTGGACAAATTAAGGTGACTGTGATTCGTGAAATGAGAGCGGTCAACTACGCCAGATAATTCTTCCTTTTTTAGGAACAAACAAAAAAAGCAATTCGATCGAATTGCTTTTTTTTTGCGGTTTGTAGATCTAGTTACTTGCGCTCCACTTCGCGTAAGTTTTCAAGTTTCTTGTTTCTCAAGAACCCATTGATGTCTTCAAAATGCTCGCGCACCCGCTTGTTGCCAAATTCAAATACCTTGGTAGCCAAGCCATCCAAGAAGTCCCGGTCGTGGGACACTAGGATGAGCGTGCCATCAAAAGCCTTGAGGGCATCTTTGATGATGTCCTTGGTTTTCATATCCAAGTGGTTGGTCGGTTCATCCAGGATGAGGAGATTGACTGGCTGCAAGAGGAGTTTGATCAGTGCCAAACGGGTTTTTTCACCGCCTGAAAGCACCTTCACTTTTTTGTTGATGTCGTCCCCTTTAAACATGAAGGCTCCGAGGATATCCTTGATCTTGGTTCGGATCTCACCCACTGCTAGCTGATCGATGGTTTCAAAGATGGTCAAGCTTTCGTCCAGTAGGGAGGCTTGGTTTTGTGCAAAATACCCGATCAAGGCATTGTGGCCCAATTCGCACTTTCCTTGAAAATCAATCTGGCTCATGATGGCCTTGATCATCGTAGATTTTCCTTCTCCATTTTTCCCTACAAAGGCCACCTTCTGCCCGAGTTCGATGGTCATGGACGCTTTGTTGAACACCACATGGTCTCCATAGCTCTTGCTCATCTCCTCTGCGATCACGGGATACTTTCCGGAACGAGGGGAGGGAGGGAATCGAAGTTTCAATGCGGAAGTATCCACTTCATCGACTTCGACGATATCCAATTTTTCCAGCATTTTCACGCGGGACTGCACTTGTAAAGTTTTGGAGTAGGTGCCTCGAAAGCGGTCGATAAACTGGGTGGTATCGGCGATGAAGCGCTGCTGCTCTTCGTAGTGTTTCTGCTGCTGCTCCCGACGCTCTTTTCGGAGTTCGAGGTAGTGGCTGTACTTGGCTTTGTAATCGTAGATCCGCCCCATGGTGATTTCGATGGTGCGGGTGGTGATCGTATCCACAAAAGCCCGGTCGTGCGAAATGACTACGACGGCTTTGGCTTTGGTCAATAGAAATTCTTCCAGCCACTGGATGGATTCGATGTCCAGGTGGTTGGTCGGCTCATCGAGAAGGATGAGGTCTGGGTTTTGCAATAGAATCTTCGCAAGTTCAATACGCATTCTCCATCCACCTGAAAATTCGGATGTAGATCTCTTAAAATCTTCGCGGAGGAAACCTAGACCCAACAACACTTTTTCAATTTCTGCCTCGTAGTTGATCTCCTCGATGGCATAAAATTTCTCACTTAGTTCGGATACCCGCTCGATGAGTTTGTAGTACTCCTCTGATTCGTAGTCTGTACGGATGGTCAGCTGCTCGTTGATGGCCTCAATTTCTTCCTTCATGCTCAGGTAGGAAGCAAAAGCCTTGGAGGCTTCTTCCATGACCGTGCAGTCATCTGCAGTCAGCAAGTGCTGCAGCAGGTAGGCCACCACATATCCTTTTGGAGCAGAAACGGAACCAGAGGAAGGTTTATTTGCCCCAGCAATAATTTTGAGGAGGGTAGATTTTCCAGCTCCATTCTTACCCATGAGGGCAATTTTATCACTTTCATTGATGTTGAAGGTGATGTTGCTGAATAGGGAACTGCCGCCATGAATGACGGACACATTGTCTACTGAAATCATAGAAACTTGAAATTGAGCTGCAAAGGTAGTTATTCAGTGCTTTGAAATTTCACTTCCAGCCAAAATAGTGGGTAAAGGCAAGGGATTGCTGTTCGGATCCTCCGTTGGACGCCAAGTAAAAATAGGCTTGTGTAGGTAAAGCATGTGCACAGTTGGAATCTAAAACTTACCTTTGCACCATGCTTGTAGTGGTCACAGGAGTGTCAGGTACGGGAAAAACTACCTTAGGACTGGGATTATCTCAGGCGCTAAGACTTCCATTTTTGGATGCAGACCAGTTTCATCCCCCTGCAAACATTGAAAAAATGGGGAGAGGGGAACCGCTTACGGATGCGGATCGGGTACCCTGGTTAGCTGCTTTGGCTTCTAAGTTGCTGGAAATGGAGCAACAGGGAGGAGCAGTTTTGGCTTGTTCCGCTCTGAAAAACACCTACCGCAAGCAGCTTCAAGTGAGCGATGGACTTCGCTGGATTCACTTGACCGGATCTCGGGATCTGATTTGGGAGCGCATGCTTGCCAGACAAAACCATTACATGAAGGCGGGGATGTTGGATTCCCAGTTGACCATTTGGGAGAAGCCTAGCTCAGGCAAACTAGTTGACATTTCAGGGACCCCAGACCAGGTGCTGGAGGCCTCCCTTCACTATTTAACAATGCAAGAGATGAAAATGAATATGGGGGTGATCGGTATGGGTGTGATGGGCAAAAGCCTGGCACTCAACCTTGCAGAAAACGGGGTTTCCGTTTCCCTTTACAACCGATTTGTGGCAGGCAAGGAGGAGGGCATCGCCCAAAAGGTACTGGATGAAAACCCAGAATTCAAGCAAACAGCTGCTTTTGAAGACCTTGCAGCTTTTGTAGCTTCCTTGGCTAACCCGCGTCGCATCTTGATGATGATTCCTGCTGGTGCCGCGATCGATGCTCAGCTGGATGCGTTGATTCCGATTTTGGAAAAAGACGATTTGGTGATCGATGGAGGAAATTCCTTCTACTTGGATTCAGATCGAAGAGTCAATCGCCTCAAAGAAGTGGGCATGCATTTTCTCCCCATGGGCGTGTCCGGTGGAGAAGAGGGCGCACGCAAAGGACCATCCATTATGCCTGGCGGAAATGCGGAAGGCTATGCGATGGTGGCCGATTTCTTGGGTAGAATCTCTGCCAAAGACAAGGACGGAAAGCCTTGCGTGACCTATGTCGGTCCAGGAGGATCAGGTCACTTTATCAAGATGGTTCACAACTCGATTGAGTACGGGGAGATGCAGGTCTTGGCGGAGTTGGTTCACTTCCTACGTTTTGGATTTGGCTGCTCGGCTGCACAGGTATCTGCCATTTTTTCCGATTGGGCAAAAGGCGAGTTGAAGTCCTTCCTACTGGAAATCACTGCCGATCTCTTGCTTTTCAAAGAAGGAGGAGAATTGCTACTCGATAAAATCTTGGATCAGGCTGGTCAAAAAGGGACTGGAGCTTGGTCATTAACCACTGCCTTGGAGTACGGAATTCCCTACAGTCCATTGGCTGAGGCCGTGAATGCGCGAGGAGTGTCTGGAGAAAAGGCGATGCGCCTGGCATTTTCCAAAACTTTCCAACATGAATTCCAACAGGTAGAAGGTTCTTTGGAAACTTGGCTTCCCAAAATCAAAGAGGCCTATGCCTTGGCTCGAATCATCAATCATGAGGTAGGTTTCCGATTGATGAAAACAGTTTCAGATAGCAAAGGCTGGGGGCTTAATTTCAATGAAATCGCCCGCATCTGGACCAATGGTTGCATCATCCGATCCGGCTTGATGGAGCGAATTTCAGCCAATTATGCAGATCAAGTGGCCTTCTTTGAAATCCCGGGAGTGAAAGAACAGGTGATTTCTGGAAGAAAGAACTTGGCAGAATTGGTGGGCTTGGGCTTGACGAATGGGTTTGCTTTGCCGGTGATGAGTGCTGGGATCAACTACCTGCTCGGTCGAATTACTGCCGAGTCTTCGGCTTCCGTGATTCAGGCTCAGCGCGATTATTTTGGGGCACATACCTACCAGCGCAAAGATGATCCTAGCGGGAAGTTTTACCACACGCAATGGACGAATTCCTAAATTGGATACTTGAATTCAGCTGGACAATCGTCCAGCTTTTTTTTTGAAAAGTCGCTGGATAAAAAGCAACTAGGAGTTGAGGTTCAATCCCATCTGCCGTGAACAGTGGACTGTGGACCGTTGACCAAAATGATCCTCTTTTTTCCATCAACGGGATTGGATTTGGTGAAACAAGGAGCGAACTTCAAGAATCAACTGAAGTATACTCGTATGACATTCAAATCGCTTGCCTTGACCTTACTTTTTGGACTTCTTTCGCTCGCGTCTTTTGGCCAAGACCTTGTCATCACGGCCGTCCATGTGGTTTCTTTGGAAACGGGAAAGATTCAGGAGGACCAAACCCTTTTGGTCAAAAATGGCAAAATTGAATCCATTGTTCCTGCTGGAAAATTGCCCGCAGCATGGCAGCAAGTGACCCAAGTTGAAGGCAAGGGCAGTTATGTTTTCCCTGGGCTTGCCGAATTTCATGCACACTTACCGGTAGCTGCAGATGGGAATACCCAGCTCCAGGAGGAATCCATGTGGCTCTATTTGGCCAATGGAGTAGTACGTATCCGAAGTATGCTAGGACACCCCAGCCACATTGCCCTTCGAGACAAATTGAATGCGGGGCAGTTGATGGGCCCAAAAACCTACATTTCAGGACCCTCCTTCAATGCCAATTCCGTAACTGATCCAGCCCAGGGCGCGGCGATGGTCAAATCCCAAAAGCAAGAAGGTTACGATCACTTGAAGATCCATCCTGGAGTCCTTTCGGATGAAATGAAAGCAATCGCAACTGCAGCCAAGGCAGAAAATATACCATTTGGAGGACATGTGCCTTTGGATGTTGGGATTAATCAGGCCCTTGAAGATGGCTTTAAATCCATCGAACACATGGATGGGTACCTAGAGGGCTTGCTTCCCAGTTCGGTTACCATTGACCCAGCT
Source organism: Algoriphagus sp. (assembly GCA_040403475.1). Lineage (GTDB taxonomy): Bacteria > Bacteroidota > Bacteroidia > Cytophagales > Cyclobacteriaceae > Algoriphagus. The sequence goes on from JBBAKO010000011.1 coordinate 87,953, forward strand.
ACCTCGGGTCCATTTAATCTGAATTTATCTTCCCAAGTGAACTGGAGCAAACTCCCCAATCTCATCCAGAAGACCTTGGATCAAGGGACCTACCTGGCGCCTACGCTCACGCTGTTTGACCGGTATTTTGGTTACATCCCGGCCGACACCTTTCGCCTAGCTCCAGAAATGAAATACCTCCCAGGCTTGCAGATTCAGCAGTGGGTGAATACCAAAAAGCAATTGGAAAGGGCAGGCATGCTGAACAAAGAAGTAGTGGCTCCTTACCTCGCTTTTCGCCGAAGGTTGTTTCTGGAAATGCACCGTGCTGGCGTGCCCATGATCATGGCTTCCGACTCCCCGCAGGTATTCAATGTTCCAGGATTTTCAATCCACCACGAGATCGCCTTGATGTCGGAAGCAGGAATGTCCAACCTTGAAATCTTAAAAACAGGGGCGCTTGTTCCTGCCCAGTACATGGGAGCAACAAACAGTTGGGGACAAATCAAAGAAGGCTTTGAAGCCGACTTTGTCCTCGTGGAACAAAACCCGCTCCTAGATCTCAAAACCCTCCAAAAACCAGTTGGCGTGGTCATCAGTGGAAAGTGGATCGGAAGAGAAGAACTTCAAAGTAATTTGGATCGTATCGAAAAAAATCACCTCAGAAATTGAACTGTTTATGAAAAAGCACTTTATTCCAAGTTTAAATCTCCGGTTAGGCCAACTCCTACTTTTAATTACTTTAGCGATTAGTAGTTGTACCGCTCCTCCAAAACAAAACCCCAAATCAGCAACCACCACCTTTATGATTCAATCCGAACACCTAACCGACTTTCAGGGACAGCCCGTTTACCGCTATGTGTTGGACAACGGCACCATTCAAGTAGAACTTTCCAACTTTGGAGGGCTTGTTTACAAAATCCTAACTCCAGACCGTGACGGGAAGAAGGAGAATGTGGCCTTGACTTTGGATCGAGTAGAAGATTTTTTGGATACAGAAAACCCCTTCTTTGGTGCGACTGCAGGAAGAGTGGCCAACCGAATTGCGAATGCTCAGTTCAAGTTGGACGGAAAGACTTATGACTTGGCGAAGACCAATGGAGATAATCACCTCCATGGAGGAATAGTAGGGTTTAATAAAAAGTTGTGGACACCCGAAACCTACTCCACGGATTCTACGGTGGGGGTCAAGATGACCTACCTCAGCCCAGATGGGGAAGAGGGTTACCCTGGCAGCCTACAGACCACGCTCTGGATGGAGCTACATGGGGACAATACGCTCCGAATTCGATTTGAATCGACAGCGGATCAAGCCACCTTGGTCAACTTGACCAACCATACCTACTTCAATTTGGGAGGCATGAAACGCGATGTATTGGATCATGAAATTCAATTTTGGGCTGACGCCTACACCCCCATTGATGAGGAGCTGATTCCTACTGGAGAGGTGAAGGATGTAGCGGGAACTCCATTTGATTTTCGTTCGCCAAAAATCTTGGGGGACCAAATCGCAGCCAATGGAGGAGGCTTTGACCACAACTTCGTCACCAAGCGTGAAAAATCAAGTGAAATGAAGCAGGTGGCCCGAGTACGTCACCTCGAGAGCGGTCGGGTGATGGATATGTATTCGGACAATGTGGGCGTTCAATTCTACACCGGCAATTTTCTAAGCAAGTTTCCCGGTGCAGGGGGCCAGACCTACGATACCCACTGGGGCTTTTGTCTAGAATCTCAAAATTGGCCCGATGCCATCAATCATTCCAACTTTCCAAGTCCTGTACTTCGGCCTGGGGAAACCTACACGCATACCATCGACTACCGCTTTTCGGTAGAAGATTGAGTAGGTCCAGATTCCCGAGGGATACAAAAAACCTTTGGGGCATATCTTTCGTCTTCATAGACAGCGATTCAATTAGTCATTCATCTTAAAACAACGACATGGGATTATTTTCAGCACTTTTAGGAAATGCAGGGGCGGTCAGCCAAGAGGAACTTCAAAAGAAATATGGAGAGTTGCTCACCACTGGTGAGGAACTTGAGCTTGGCTTTAAGCTGGTCCGAGACACCTTTATTTTTACCAACAAGCGACTTATTTTGGTCGATATCCAAGGGATTACGGGGAGTAAAACCGAATACACCTCGATCGCTTACAAGAGTATTTCTAGGTTTAGTATAGAGACTGCCGGCACCTTTGAACTGGATGCCGAGCTAAAGATTTGGATTTCCAGCGAAGTGCATCCCAGCATCAAAAAACAGTTTAACAAGTCCGTAAACGTCTATGAAGTACAGCGTGTTTTGGCGCATCATGTGTTGAAGTAAGTTCGAGTAGGAGCCACAAAGTGAAGCCATTCGCCGCGGTGAATGGCTTTTTCTTTGTCTATCCCTGCATTAGGAATAGTGTCTTTTGGTTTTACGCGTTAAGCAGATATAATGAGGTTAGGAGAAAAATACCAAATTAATGCCCTTAGTTTTGTTAGTTCTTATTTGATATCAATGAAAAGGCTACTGCTGCTAATTACCTTTAATTTGTGCTTTTTGGCTTTTGGTGCAAATTCTCAAACAACAAAATCAAACCACGGGCTTTATTTAATTAAGAATGTGAATGTCATTTCAATGACTATTCCGGATAAGGTCATTTACAATGCCTCAGTAGTAATTTCAAATAATGTCATTGAATCGATTAATGGAACAATTCCACCCAATTGTAAGGTAATTGAGGCAAAAGGGAAGTGGCTAATTCCTGGGCTAATTGATGCGCATGTACATTTGGCTACTGATGCCTATTTTGGACAAAAACTTCCGACTCAGAAACCAGATTTATCTTTTACCACCCAGGATGTGATGACTCCATTTATTGCGAATGGGGTAACGACTATTGTAGACTTAAATGCTTCTATGGAAACCTTTAGCCAAAAAAAGGAGATCGAAAGAGGCTGGACCAATGGTCCTAGGATTGCGCTAGCAGCACTAATTAACGGGGGTAAAGGTCAAGGGAGAATTGCAAATACTGCCGAAGAAGGCAGATTGTTCGTGAGGAATGCGAAAGCTGAGGGCTATGATTTTGTCAAGGTGTATTCCAAACTCAACGTTGAAACTTACCGTGCTATAATTGACGAGGCAAACAAACTTGGGATTAGGGCGATTGGACATATTCCAGATGCATTTCAGGGAAATTTGGAACAAGCATTTGTTCCTGGATTTGGAATGATAGCTCATGCCGAAGAATTATCAAAACACGCAAAAGTTTATACTGTAGACGAAGCTATGAGTTTTGCTAAACTTGCGAAAGACAACGGAACTGCACTTTTGCCAACCTTAACTACAATGGTTTGGATTGCGAAGCAATCACATTCCATTGATAGTATTAAAAAGTCTCCTGCCTTAAAATATGTACACCCACTTTTACAAAGCAAATGGCTGACCGCAAATAATTATGCCAAAAATGCTACAAAAGAAAAGGTCGCCTATTTTGACACTTTAGTTCAATTTCAATATCAACTAGTCAAAGCATTCAAAGATGCAGGTGTTCCGATTATTGCAGGATCGGATGCGGGTGTTTCAGGTGTTGTGTCTGGGTTTTCATTGCACGACGAGTTAGAGGAATTAGTTAAATCAGGTTTAACTCCACAAGAAGCACTAGCTTCTGCTACAATTACAGCAGCACAGTGGATTGGGAATGACAAATTCGTCGGTACAATAGAAAGCGGCAAATTAGCCGATTTAGTGTTGTTAGATAAAAACCCATTGGTTGACATCAAAAACACTAGAACCATAGAAGGCGTTTTTGTGAATGGGATCTGGCTTGACAAAAAGACTTTAAGTCATTTATTAGCTGATTTAGCCAAAAGAAATACCCAGGACATTGACAAATTTGATTGGATGAAAACGATAAATGGGAAAAAATAATAAAAAATTCAACCCTTATGTTTTTCGATGGTCAACTACTCTATAACCACAAAGTAGTTGCGTCTTTTCTGAGTAATGGGAAAGCAACTTTAGTGCTCGTTCAGAACTGCTTCGGCTACAACCTGGGTCTCTGTAAATCCTTGATAGGCACAGATCACCGCTTCAAAATCGGACAGCTCGCCCAGGTGTTTGAGCGCCAAAGGATTGCCAAAATGAACCAGGATGCAAGCCTTGGTTTTCGCCAATTCTTGGATTTCATCCAAGAATCTTTGCTCCATGCCAAATTGATTCAAGGGCTTGTGACTAGGTACAAATACCGCCAAAATCACTTTTTCTGCTTCTTCAATTGAGGAGAAAGAATGATCCAACTGCTGGGAAAAGATACTTGGACTAGCCGTAAAAAATTCCCGATAACCCAGTTTTCCTGCTTTTGCCAACTCCCGGAGGGCTGCCGAATCAATTGCCCCATACATCACCGACACATAGTTCTCCGCCAAGGTTTTTTGAAGTTTAGCATGGCTTTCCCAATCAAACCTAGGGACAGCAATGGGCTGGGTTTCTAGGACACCCAAGCGGGTTTTTAACCCCATCACCTTTTCAAAAACGATAGCTATCTCTGAATCTGAGGCATTCTGGGCAATTTTCTCGATTCCCTCTTTCACATGATCCGAAAAGCATAGGATGTCATTCCCTGCATGAAAAGCCTGCCATTCCAGTTCCCCTGGCTCGGGATACAGATTGGCCACTGCCTTCATATTCAGTGCATCGGAGATCACCAGGCCTTTGAATCCCATTTCTCCCTTGAGCAAGTCGGTAATCAGTTCGCGGCTGATGCTGGCCGGAATGTTTTTTCCCCCAGTCAGGGCAGGTACAGCCAAGTGCCCCACCATGATCATTTCCACGCCCTGGTCTATGCCCACTTGAAAGGGAAGTAATTCCTCCGCTTCCAGTTCCGTTTTGCTTTTATGCAAAATTGGCAAGCCCAGATGAGAGTCGGTTGCCGTATCCCCATGTCCTGGAAAATGCTTCAGGCAAGCTCCGATTCTAGCTTTTTTCATTCCTGAATAGGCAGCAAAGGCCAGTTGGGATACATTTTCCGACTGATTCCCAAAAGAGCGGTAGCCAATCACCGGGTTGTCTGGATTCGTATTGACGTCTGCGCAAGGGGCAAGGTTGAGGTGAATGCCGGAGCGCTTCATATCCAAGCCCATGCGGTAGCCCACTTCCTCCACCCATGTTGCGGCATCGATTTTCAAGGCTCCCAGGGTAATGGCGAATGGGTATTGGGGGGTGTTTTCGATTCGCATGGCCAAGCCATATTCCCCATCGATGCTGATAAGCAAGGGAATTTTGGAGACTTTCTGGTAGCGGTTGATTAGTCCAATCAATTTCTCAAAAGTGCCACTTACATCCAGGACCTCTGCCCGCTTTTCAAAGTTGGCCGCAGCCGAATGCCTGCTGTGAAAAAAAGTCAGTCCCCCGATTTCCTGTTCGCGAATCAGGGTTTCGATGGCTTGGTAATTCTCTTCCGTATCGTGAATAAACGCCGCTGGAGAAAACAGCTGCGCAATTTTTTGATTTTTATTCATTTCATTTTTGTCCTTGCGGTACGAATTCTTTTTCGCTATTCGAAATTCAGCGTTGGGCATTCGACATTTGAAAATAAATCAATAATGAATGTCGAATGCTGAGTAGCGAATGTCGAAGTTTTTGGATTTCAGTCTTTATCCTACTGCTTCTTCCCAAACTCCCTAGGGTACTTCACCGTGTACGCCATCACAAATCCTGGAATCGTGGCAATCACCACCCAAACGAAAAATCCGGGGTAGCCAAGCCACTGCTGCACGTAGCCGCTGAGCATGCCGGGAAGCATCATGCCCATGGCCATAAATCCCGTGGCGAGGGCGTAATGGGCCGTTTTGAAAATTCCTTCTGCCAGAAACAGCAAAAACACCATAAAGGCAGCAAAGCCAAAACCATAGCCGAGCTGTTCAATTACGACGACCAAGGCAGCAAAGTAGACGTTGTCGGGTTGAAGCCATGCCAAAAACACATAGCCGATATTGGGGGCATTGATTGCAAATGCCATGGGCATCATCCACTTGCCCAGTCCATCGCGAGAGATGAAAATGCCTCCCAAGATCCCGCCAACCAGTAAGGCAATCACCCCTAGTGTGCCGTAAATAAATCCCACCTCGGTCGTGCTCAATCCCAAGCCTCCATCGACACGTTCATCCAAAAAGAAGGGCGAGGCCATCTTCACAAGTTGGGATTCTCCCAAGCGGTAGAGCAAGACAAAGCCCAGGGATAGGCCTATATTTTTCTTCGTAAAAAAGGTGGAAAACACCTTCCCAAAGCTGGGTTGATCTTCCTTGGCGATCCGTTCCTCTAGCACCTTTGGCGTAGCGAGGTAATTGATTCCTGTCAGCACAAGCATCAAGCCGCCTACGCCCAGCATGGTCCAAGACCAGGCTTGTGCAGGATCGGCAAACTTCTCTTCTAAAAAGCCGGCAACAATCACGATCAATCCCTGACCTGTAATCATGCCTACCCGGTAAAAGGTGCTGCGCATGCCTACAAAAAAACTTTGCTGCTCGGGTTTTAAGGCAATTAAATACAGCCCATCCGAGGCGATGTCATTGGTGGCTGAGGCAAAAGCACCCATCCAAAAAAAGGCGAGCGTAAGCGTGAAAAAATGGGAACTACCGGTAGTCAATCCTACACCCAAAAACACCAGGGACAGGATAAACTGCATGCTCAAAAACCATTGTTTTTTGTGACCAAAGAGTTCTAGAATTGGGCTCCAAATGGGTTTGATCACCCAAGGCAAGTAGAGAAATGAAGTATACAACCCAATGTCCGCATTGGAGATGCCCAGATTTTTGTACATCACGACCGACACTGTAATGATCAGCACATAGGGTACCGATTCGGTGAGGTAAAGCGTGGGAACCCACAGCCAAGGGTTTTTGGAGGTGCTTTGGGTCATGGTTTACGAAGTAAGTGTTGGTAGATGCTGATTTCTGAGCCTTCGATGACTTTGGCGCCAACAGCCTTTTCATAGAATTCCGCCGGACCTACGCCACCAATGATTGCATAGGCATAGCCCATTTCTCGCATGGATTCCAAAGATTTGAGGAGCAAGAGTTTACCGATGCCTTTGCCTCGCTCAAACTCCAAGGTGCCTGTGGGGCCAAAAAAATTCCGAGCCGTACTTTCGTAGCAGGCAAAACCCAAAATGGCATTGCCCCGCTGTGCAATCCAACAGGATACAGGTTGCCGCGAAAACGCCACCTCCACCTCCGAATGCCAATAGGCCCCAAAGGCCTGCATGACCCAGTCACTCACCAAGTGCTTTTCTGGTGCAATCGCTCTGCGCACCACTATTTTTTCCTTCTCCAGAAGCTTTTGCTCTAGTTCCGTTCCGGATGGAAGTCCTAGCAGCCGAACGAGCATGTCTTTCATGGACTGGTAGTTTTGTTGAGTTGCAACACTTGGCTTTGGATCACTCTGCCAAAGCTATCCACCCAACGGATGGCCAGGTAGTTGCTATTCAGCTGAGGGATGTCTAGGCTGGACTTTTGGGTGCTTCCTACCCAAACCTTGTGGAGGGGGGCCTGATGAATGCTAGTCAGGTCATTGCCACCTTGAACGAGGGCATAGCGAATGCCAGGATCTAACTGCTTTTCCAGTTGGAGCTGGATTTTTGAGGCCAAATTTTGGAGATCCAAGACCTGTGGAGCGCTGATTCGAACAGGTGTTTTGGGTTCAAAAGCAGGGGGCAATACTGGACGATCGTACACCTCTTTTTTGAGGAGCTGCGCGATGTCCTGGTTTTTGGTATAGATAGACCGTGCTGAGAAAAATGCATTGCCTTGGATCTGGGGGAGCGTTCTTCCGTAGTGAACCTGAGTAATCAGTTCCTTGGGTTGCTTCCAGGCTACATCAGAGTCTTCTCGAATTTTATAAGGGCCATTGCCGAGATAAACAGGAACTCCATAGCTGTTGTTGGACCACCAGTCAGCCAAGATCCTATGGGAAGCCAATCGGTGCTCCATGCTCCAGTAGAGTTGAGGGATCAAGTAATCTATCCAACCATTTTTCATCCATTTGAGCACATCTGCAAATAGATCGTCGTAATTGGTTTGTCCCGCTTGAGTGGGGGAGCCTTTCGGGTCTTTACTCTTATTTCTCCAGACTCCAAAAGGGGAGATGCCAAACTGAACCCATGGCTTTTTGCTTTTGATGGTTTGGCTGAGCGCCAGAATTAGCTCATCCACATTTTGCCTTCTCCAATCGTCTTTGGATTGGCCTGGCTTTTTGTAAGCAGCATAAGTAGCCTGGTCGGGAAACTCCAAGTTAGGCTCTCTGTAGGGATAAAAATAGTCATCGAAATGGATGGCATCTATGTCGTAGTTTTCCACTACTTCGTCGATGATTTGAAGCAAATGGGTTTTTACCTCAGGTAGTCCTGGATCGTAGTACCACTTGCTGCCGTATTTGAGCATCCATCTGCGGTGCTTGTGAAAATCATGGTTCGGATTCAGCCCTGCAGTATTCAGATCCATGGTGGCTCGGTAGGGATTGAGCCAGGCATGGAATTCCAAGCCACGCTGGTGAGCAGCTTCAATCATCCAATTCAGTGGATTTTTCTGGGTTTTAGGTGCTGTCCCCTGTTGGCCAGTCAGGTACTTGGACCATGGGGCCAATTTGGTCGGGTACAAAGCATCGCCGGAAGTACGAATTTGAACGATTACGGCATTGAAATGCAGCCCTTTGTAGTAATCTAAAAGCGCGAGGTAATCCTTTTTTTGCTTTTCCCAAGAATCTGTTCCAGCAACAGGCCAGTCAATATTTGCTACCGTGGCAATCCAAACTCCGCGAAACTCCCGAGGAATTTCGGGTAGGGAATGGGACACATTTACAAAGGAGCTTGCACGCGCTTCTTCAGAACCAAATTGGGTTTTAGCCGCAGAACTGGAGGCTGTTGCACTGCTTTTTGAGGCAAGCGGATCCAGCTGTTGGGCGGGACTTACCCCCCAGAGAAAAAGATAAAGTAGAAAAAGAGAGGTAAACTTTAGGTCCAGTTTCATCGCAGCATTAAAGCGTGGGTAGGGGTTTTAGGTTCAGATCAGTCAAATTTTTCCGCAATCGAATCATAAAAGAATC
>JBBAKO010000012.1:0-15534 GCA_040403475.1 Algoriphagus sp.
TAAATTCTAATATTCCCATGAATACAAGATACTAAAATTGTCTCAATCTAGGAAACCACTTTATTAAGGGGGTAAGGGGGATTTTCTAAAATTGACTCGTCCTAGAATGAGTTTGCACCACCAATCCCTTTGCGTCCTGCCTGCGGTAGGCAGGCTTATGCTTCTTTGCGCGACTAATTTTTTTTCGCTAGCTAAACTTGTTCAACCCGCCGTGGCGGGTTGTGTGGCATCCTTGGGGTAATTTAAATTCCCCAGGTTTACCTACCTCCGGCAGGTTCACCTACCTCCGGCAGGTTTCACCTAGGGCTATTCAAGGTCTACCCACCACGGCGGGTCTACCCACCACGGCGGATGGTTAAACACACTTTTTAACTAGCTATTATTTTTTGACCAGTTTTATCCCCAATCCATAAAAAAGAGAATCTGCGTTCCTTTTCTTTTAAATCTGCGTGATTTTTTCTTTTTAAATCTGCGTTAAATCTTATTACAATCAATCTGCGTTTCTTTTCCATTTAAATCTGCGTGAATTTTTTTTTCTTTAAAATCTGCGTGAAATCTTTTTATAAATAATCTGTGGTAAGCTTTTTTCCGCTAATCCATAGAAATTACCAATCCTTAAAACGTATTTGTATTTTCCCATATTAGACGTATTTTTGACTGTATTTTTATATTTATTGTAAATTCTGGTTATGAGATTTTTAGCAAGGATTCATATTTTGCCCCGCTGGGTAATTCTCGCCCTAGACGCTTCCATACTTTTCTTTTCGATGGTGTTTGCGTACTTCGTGCGATTCAATTTTGATTTGAGCCGACTTATTCCTGAACATGTGATGGGAGCTAGCCTTTCTTACACGGTGGGAGGGATTTTAGTAATGAACTATACGAAGACCTACGTGGGCATCGTGCGACATACGGGCTTCCAGGACGGAATCAATGTCTTCAAGACCATATTGATCAACTTCTTGCTATTCTTCTTGCTCTACCTAGTGAAGGGGGAGTATTTAAATGCCAACATGATTCCGCCCGTATCGGTGTTGATCATTGCGAGTTTGGCTGCGTTTTTCGCATTGCTTTTTTACCGACTTTTTGTGAAGCAGACCTTTATGTACCTGAAGCAAGGCACTGAACCAAGTTTACTTCGTCCCACAGTAATCTATGGTGCAGGGGAGTCAGGCATGATTGCTTTGGAAGCTGCAAAGCGAGATAGCAAATCCAAACTAAATGTGGTGGCCTTTCTTGACGAAGACCCAAAGAAAGAGGGAAAAAACATTGATGGGAAACGCATCTACAAGGGAATATATTCACTAGAAGACTTGGTTGAAGAGCTTGGGGTGCAAGACCTGATCATCTCGGTCAAGAACCTGTCTATCGCCCGAAAAAATGAAATTTTAGACACCTGCCTCCGCTTAAATATCAAAGTGTCCAAGGTACTTCCAGTAGACCAATGGATCAATGGAGACATGAATGCGGGTGCCTTGCAGGAAATCCGTATTGAGGACTTGCTCAGCCGGGAGGAAATTGTGTTGGATAAACATGAGATTGTCTACTACATCAAGGAGAAAGTGGTTCTAGTCACTGGTGCCGCTGGGTCCATCGGTTCGGAACTCTGTCGGCAGATGGCCTTTTACAAGCCCAGCTTGCTAATCCTCCTCGATGCGGCTGAATCGCCCTTGTTTGATATACAGCAGGAGTTTAAGGAACGCTATCCTACTATAGCGATCAAGACGGTCTTGGCCGATGTACGCAATCGCAAGCGGTTAAACGAGATTTTTAAAGACAATCGCCCTCAGTTGGTATTTCATGCAGCGGCCTACAAGCACGTACCTTTAATGGAGCATTATCCTGAGGAATCAATTCATACCAATGTGCTTGGTACCAAGAATATGGCGGACTTGTCTGCGTTTTATCAGGTAGAAAAGTTTGTATTCGTCTCCACAGACAAGGCCGTAAACCCCACCAATGTGATGGGAGCGACCAAGCGTGCCGCAGAGATGTACGTTCAGTCCTTTAACGAATACTTGGAAAATAACCATACGAAGTTCCATACCCGCTTCATCACTACTCGTTTTGGTAATGTTCTGGGTTCGAATGGATCGGTAGTGCCGCTCTTCAAGAAGCAGCTTGCGAATGGAGGGCCTCTGACGGTAACCCACCCTGATATCACGCGCTACTTCATGACTATCCCCGAAGCCTGCCAGTTGGTACTGGAGGCAGGGATCATGGGGAATGGAGGAGAGGTTTATGTATTCGACATGGGCAGTCCGGTGAAGATTGTAGATCTAGCGAAGCGCATGATCGAACTTTCTGGCAAAAAGGTAGGAGAGGATATTGAGATCCAGTTTACCGGCTTGCGAGAAGGGGAGAAGTTGTACGAAGAGCTGCTGAATGACCACGAGCGGGTACAGATCACGCACCATCCGAAGATCATGATCGCGCAGGTGAATCCAAACTCGTACCACAAAGTGCGTAACCAGATTGAGCTTTTCGCGGAGCTGATCGAGAAGAATAACGAATACGATATGGTCCGCCACCTGAAGGTGCTGGTACCAGAGTTTATCTCAAATTCTTCACGATTCGAGACACTTGATCGGGTGAATTAATCCACCGCGGCGGACTAATCCACCGCGGCGGATTTTTTTTCACGCAGATATTCGCAGAAAAGACACGCTGATTTTCTTTGTTTTCACGCAGATTTAAAAGGAAAAGGCCCGCTGATTTTGATTTTCAGGTGCGGTGTATTAAACCTTTTGCGCCTTTGCTTCTTTGCGAGAGAAACAATGATTTTTTTTCACGCAGATTTAAAAGGAAAAAACACGCAGATTTTTTTGATTTTCCGCCAGTGGCGGGCAAGTTTGCCTAGGTGGAATTAACCTTTGTGCCCTGCCGGTAGGCAGGCTTAGCTTCTTTGCGAGACATAACTATTTTAATGGAATGTTTTTCTAAATCCGCTGAACAGCGGATTTTTTTTGTTTTACGCGGATTTAAAAGGAAAAGGCCCGCTGATTTTAAATCCCTCCCGTAATGCTACGGGACAGGATCTCGCCCCCTTGTCAAGGGGGAATCACCCAAATTGAACCTCAATCAATCTTTTTGAATTCAATATTCATTTAATAGCAAAAAAATCTTCCTTCTTAGGTAATTCCTAATGGCAGCAAAGATGCGACTCCCCCTTATAAGGGGGTAGGGGGGATTCTTTGTTTTCACACGGATTGGGGAGGAAAAAGAAACGCGTACTAGTCCGCCGTGGCGGATTTTAAATCAATAGACTTTCGGCAGCATCACACCAGCTTCTTACCGGTTACGATTTAATTCCATTTCCCAGTTATAGATTAAGTTTTCAATTTCCTGGATGGGTAAGCGAGGGTTGATTTGTTTGAGTTGGTCTAATAGCCTAATACAATCTTGGATTCCAAGAATATTTTGTGTTTTGAGTTCGGTGATTAAAAAAATAATGCCTCGAACCTCTATTCCTTCTACGCTTGCTTTTTTTCTAAGGAGGCCATCTCCCGTAACCAAAACTCCTCCTGATAGTCGAGCATGATGCCAAACGGAACAATCCTCAAAACTTAATCCCGGATGTTGTTCTTTCATTCGCGAGATTTCGGAAATCGCTAATGAATCCGATGTTAAAACCCGAAAATTAGAGTTTTGAAAAATCAATTGTTGCTCGATTTCCAACTCTTCCAAAACAAAATCTGTAGTCACCACTTCTGCATCTAGTTTAAAAAAAGCATCAACACAGGCTAATCGAATCAGGTCGATTAAAATATTTGCATCGTTGATGAGAATCCGCATCAGTTAGACGGCTTGGAGTAAAACTGATTTGAGATCGGAAAGCCGAATATCCAATAAGGAACTTGCTTTACTGAGGGATATCGTTTCTTGGGAAAGAGCTCGGAATACCAAATTTTCAAATCGATTTGAACGCTCGGTTCCTAGGTAGCGCGATTGTTCAATTTCTTGTTTAAAGTCCGAATCTGAGCTTATTCGAATGAAAAAATCGCGTAGGTTGTATTTGCTTAGGTAACCAGTTTCTTCGAGTTTGTAGATGATTGCAGCCACACTGATTCCATATTTTTCTTGTAAATTTTTGATTTCTTCAAGAAAAATTTTTCGTTTTGAATTTCCCAACTCCATTTCCAAATTTGCTTTTGAGAGCAACATCTCAGAGGCAAAGGCGTTGCAATTTTTTTCTTTTTCCGAGTGATTCGACTGATTCAAGGGTAAAATAAGATGCCCTAATTCATGAAATAGGGTAAATCGTTTACGCTCAATGGGAGTGTTCTTAGCTAGGACCAAAAGGGGGTACTTGTGGTCTACCCAGGTGGCTAAACCATCAAAATCTCCACTTAAATCTTCTATTTCAATTACTTTGATATGTTTTTCTTCCAATAGGTCTACACCATTGTAAATGGCATCTTGACCTATATTCCAAGCTTCCTTTAGGGCATAAGCTGCCATTTTTGCTTCTGAAACAGAAGAAATTTGATGATGCGCCAGTGGGTTTATAAACTCATGTGAAATACCAAGTAAATCCTCAATGAGTAAGTAATTCTCAATTTTTGATTTAATGGATTCCTTGAGAGCAATTTCTCGCTTACCTTTTAATTTACTTCGCTTCCTAAAACTTATTTCTCCAACCTCATATCCTGGTTTTTGAAAAAGCTGATCTATTTTGACTTCAAAAAGGGTTGCTAGCCGGATAAGCATGGCTGAAGTAGGCATACTGAGGCCTTTTTCATATTTGCTAATCATTTGTTTGGAAACACTTATCTGGTCAGCTACTTGCTGAAGGCTTAGTCCATTCTTTAGACGGGCATTTTTGAGGCGAAAGGCGAGAATTAGATTCATAAATCAAGTAGATTTTGGTTGACAAATATACTAAATAATTAAAAAATGTCAACCAAGTGAGTTGCTTAGTTTTTACTGGGATTAAGAAGGAAAAGGGCCGCTGATTTTAAATCCCTCCCGATCCGCCGCGGCGGACTCATCCTCCTCGGCTGACAAATCCTTCGCTGATTCGATTCTTTGAGTTAGAAACAATGGATTTTTTTTGTTTCACGCAGATTTTAAAGGAAAAGGCCCGCTGATTTTTGTTTGGTCACCAAGGTGGACTAATCCACCACAGCGGACTAAACCTTTGCTTCTTTTCGCGATATAACTATTTTAATGGAATTATTTTCTAAATCCGTTGTATAGCAGATTTTTTTTGTTTTTACGCGGATTGGAGAGGAAATAACGCTCAGACCAGTTCCGAAGGAACGAAACAAGGATGACCCCCGGTCCCGCCGCGGCGGACGGTGGTAGGAAAGGTTGTTGTTAGTCAGAGTCCGCCGCGGCGGACGACACAAAAAAAATACTCCTATGCAAAGCGGATTTTTTTTTCATGCGAATTGAGTAAGGAAAACTGCCGCTGAATTCGATAGTTCATTGAAAAATAAATGTTACAAAATTTAATATTATTGTAAAAATAGTATAAGTTTGTAACATATTTTTTAACCCAAACCCTTATGAATGAAGACCAACAAATTGGGAATAATCTACAACTACTCCGGAAAAAGTTAGGATTTACGCAAGAGGAGATTGCGGAATTTTGTGGGATTACCCGTGTGGAATTGAGTTATTACGAAACAGGTGCCCGGACGGTACCTACGACAGTGATGACTCCCTTGGCAAATTTATATGGGGTCGACGAATTTGATTTTTATACGGAGAATTTTGAGGTAAGTCGAGTTAACCTTGCTCTGGCCTTTAGAGGGAAAAGCGTGCGGCCTTCCGATTTGGTTCAGCTTGCAGCCTTCAAAAAAATCGTTCGAAATTACTTACAAATGAAATCCTTGTTGGCTAATGAATCAACTGGTAGTTGAAAAGCAGGCTGCACATTTTAGGGCAGAGCTGGGGCTAAGTAATACGGAGAGCATTCCGCTTAGGAGCCTATTATTAAAGTTAGAGGTGCTTACTGTTTTTAAGCCCTTGGACATGGATGTGTCGGGAATAGCGATTAAATCTGGGGAGAAAAATCGCTTTATGCTGGTCAATACGGCAAGGACGCTAGGGCATCAGCATTTCACAATTTGTCATGAGCTTTACCACCTTTTTTTTCAAAAGAACTTTGATTACCAGGTTTGCCAAGTAGGTAAATTCGACAAAAAGTCAAAGGAGGAATTTTTCGCGGATCTTTTTGCTGCAAAATTTTTAATTCCAGATGAAGGAATTGTGGCTCTTATTCCTGATCAAGAGTTAAATCAGGGACTGGTTTCTCTTGGTACTATTTTGAAGTTGGAGCAGTATTTTTCATGTTCAAGAAAAGCACTTTTAAATTGCTTACTCGAGTTAAAGTTGATCCGTAAAAAAGAAGAAATTACTTTCGGTACCCATGTACAAGCTCATGCTTTGCAATACGGGTATTCTACCAAACTTTATGAGAAAGATTTGAAGACGGAGGTGATTGGCGATTACGGAGATATGGCAAAAAAGCTTTTTGATGCCGAACGAATTTCCGAATCTCATTATTTGGAACTTTTAGGGGATATAGGAATTAATTTTTTTGACTTGGGTAACGATGGGGAGGCAAAGGAATAGCAGGATCATCTTAATTGATGCAGACGTACTATCTCACTTTATTTCGGGGGGACAATTACCGTTGCTACCAAAAATTTTTCCATTTCCAATCAAAATTTTGGATAAGGTATATGCTGAATTGAAACGGATGCCTGGAAGGAAAAGGGAGGTAGATAATTTGCTAGTGTTCAAGTTTGTAGAACTTATTCCTTTTCCTGAAGACAACCCACAAGTGAAGCGAGAATACCATTACCTAAAAAAAATGTTCAAAGGAGATGGAGAGTCAGCATGCCTTGCTATGGTTCGGTATTCTAGAGATATTTTAGCGAGTAGCAACCTGAAGGATACAGCTTCCTATTGTCAACTCCATCAGTTGGATTACCTCACTACAATGGATTTTTTATGTCAGGCAGTTGAAAATGGGCAATTGCTGGAACAGGATTGTGATAATTTTATTAGGCAAGTTTTAGAGGCGGGAAGTAAGTTGCCAGTTAAGTCATGGTCTGAGTTTGTCTGTAGGAAAATTAGGCTTTAACTTTCAGAAAAGGCCTAATTACGAATGCTTTGGCTAAAAGAGGAAAATACGGTTCGATTTGTGCCACCTGTTTCGGTGGAAACCGTGCCACTTTTTGAATTGGTTTTCGGTTCGGTTTGCGCTTACTTTTAACAGAAAATAGAATTAGCGCCTATTTTTTGTACAAGGCGCCTATTATTCTACCCAATAATTGGATTCTTAGGTTAGATTAATTAAACTCTTCAATTGCAGATTTCCATAGTATAAAACCTTTTTTATTTGCTGAATAGTCATGTAAAATTCGAGTGAAATTGTCGGGGCTATTTTCTAAAAAATACTGTCTTCCTTTTTCTCTAATTATGTTTAGCTGGTTGTCAATTTGTTTTACTTCTTCAATTAGTGATGTTTTGTTTTTAGGGCTATGCCACATGTAAGTGGCTTCTTCGGTGTCTAATTTTTCTAAAATCACAAAATAACTTCGTTCTCCTGCAAGTAGAAATACTAAAGAAAATGGATTGAGTACAAAACGAATCTTCATTAATTGACTTTCGTGTCTTTCTGCCAAGTACTGAATATGTTTTGAATGTTTGTACTGCTTTTTTGAAAGAATTTGATTCAATAAATCTTCTGGATTTGAAAAAATCTTTCCTTGTTCTTGTAATTCATCAGATGTCAAGATGTTTTGTTTAGTTAGAGTGGATCGCTTTATCATTCCATTAACTAGAAATTGATATTTAACGCCTTCAACAATCTCTTTATTGATAAGGTCAATGTCAGTAGATAGTGCTAATTGAGAAACCAATTCACCTTTCTCAAACTCGGCAAATATTTCTACCGCAATAGTCTTTGATTTCAAGGTTTTGATGAAATAAGGTTTTAGAACCTCAAATTCTGGCCTTAATTCTATGTTTTCTACTTGAAATTCAAGAACCATGTTCATTTCATAGATAGAATACTTAAAGGCGATATTTCCATTATGAAATTCCAATTCCTCGATTGGGACTTTGATTTTCTTTTCTACTGTAAATATGTAATTTGTAGTTGAGATTTCGTCCTTTGGCTCATCAAATAGAGTTGCTTGCTTCTCAATTTTCCGATAATATGAATTTCGTTTTAGGAAAAGTTTATTCAGATAATCAATTTTATAATCTCTATAGTCGTAAATAGTTGGGTTAATTTCAGAGCGTTGTACTCTGCCGATGTATTGAATTAATTTGCCTTCAAAAGAAAATGGGTATACCAAAAACAAGCAATTAATATTTTGCAAATCTGTTCCTTCTCCAAAATATTGCCCTGTTGTAATTAAAACTTGAAAGTTACCTTGTTGTAAAATTCCCCATCTGGATTTTTTGGATGTTGTTGAATCTTCTCCGCTGAGTGCAATAACTTCGTAACATTGTTTCAAAAACAAATACAGGGTATCAATGTGCTCTTTTCTCTCGGTAATGATAACCACCTTTTTTCCTTGATTCAATTCCGTTTTCACATCTTCCAAAATCAGGTTATTTCGGGCTGTATCGTGAACTAATATTTTGGACAAAGACTCAAAATTATCTGTTTTGGAGTTATAAGGAACATTTAATTCCGTATTTCGGATAGCGATTTTTGCTAGTTTATAATTGTCAATTTCAGTTGATTGAATAGTGGCAATTACTTCCCCTAAATGGGTAAAGATTAATTTACCATCATTATATTTTCTAAATGGGGTAGCAGTTAAACCATAGAGATAAAATGCCTGTAATTCCCCAATCGTATTTCTAAAAGTTTCAGCAGGAACGTGGTGGCATTCGTCCACAATAATAATTCCGAATTGATTTTGTACATATTCTAATTGTTTTGGCAAACTTTGAATTGTTGCTAGGGTTATTTGTTTACCTAATTTTGACTTTCCTTGACCGATAACCCCAATATCACTTTTCGGAATTCCCAAAAATGCTTCTATCCGCTCTGACCATTGCTCCAATAATTGCTTTCGGTGAACAATAATAAGGGCTGGTTGGCTTCTGTCGGCAATAATTTTTAACCCAATAATCGTTTTTCCTGAACCTGGTGGGGCAACGATTACTCCGAAATCTTTTTTTGAAGCACTTGCAATTATATCAAGTTGATGATTTCGCAAAGCAGCATTAAACGCAAAAGCTGTTGGTGGCTTTAACCTTCTTTCATCTATAAACTCAAATTCGATTTGTGATTGCTTACAAAAACGGATAAGCTTTCCAATAAATCCTTTAGGAATAAAAATTTGACTTCCCGTCTCTTCAACTAATTTAAAATATCGGGTTGTTTTAAATGTATTTCTACCGGATTTCTTTTTGATGAAATACTCGGAATTGGCAAAATTCAATTCCTCTTTTAGGTAATTAATGAGTGTTGGTGTTAGTCCATCACTACTTAGACTTATATACTTGTTTAAAGTAATGGTCAGTTTCTCCTTTTTAACACTAGATGAGTTAGTATCTATGGCTGACCCTAATCCAGCATAAAGTAAGTCTAAATGATCTATAGAAGCTTTTTGTATTCTACTTAAGAAATCCCATTGATCAGCTATGGGTTCAGATGTTTCAGGATTGATAAAACAGCTATTTCCTTTTTCAAAAGTGGGTTTAAAAAGAGGTAATGCAATTAGATTTCCGAAGCCTTTACCTGAAAGGTAATTTTGGTTGGGAAACAATCTGTCAAAACTTGAACTTTTATCAAAAATTGAAAATAAGCTGGATTGTTCCAAAATTGAAATAAATATCTCCCGGCTTCTAATTGCTGGATATGGTTTGTCGAAAAATATCCAAACATGTCCTCCATTACCTGAACGAGACCGCTCCAAATAGGCTGGAATTCCTTGTTCTTTACAAGTATTAAGAAAAATAATGGCTTCATCTAGCCAATTTGCTTTATCAAAATCGGCTGCTAGGAACCAAGTTTTATTGTCCTGTAAAAGTGGATAGATTCCAATTTGGTGAGCCCCTTCAAGGTGCTTTTGAATTTGCTCATCTGTAAGTTCTAAATAAGACTTTTCTGTAAAACTCTGAAATGTCCCTCCATTCATTTTATGAGTCTTTAAACGAAAATGATCAAAAAAAACTGCTGGCATATAGCCTGACTTGTTTTCTTTCTCCCAGCGGACAGCAAATACATCTTCACGCCCCTTAAAAAGAGAACGGAAGAGTTTGATGTTTTCTTGGGTACCTTTCATTATCGTTTTTCAGACTTTTAAATCTTACGTTGGTTTGTTGTTCTTATTGTGATCACAATAGCTAAACTTCTTTCATTGTTCTTTTAACAATTTAATTCAAGTTATTTCTATTATTTTTCAAATAAAAAGTATCTGATTATCCGCTTTTCACCACAAACTAGAGAAAAAAAGGTTTGAGGTTCAATTAGGTGAGCGGTGGACCGTAGACTGCCTGTGGGCCGTGGTCCATGGTCTGCCAACGATTATCCGCAGTTTTAAATAGGTGACTGACCTACAGGCATGATTACGGATAATCATTTAATAAAAAATCTCAAGCAAAGATTTCTACCATCGGGAGATAGTAGCGTGTATGTCTAAGTTTTCCAGTTTTTTTTAAGGCTCCTAGGTCTACCATTTCTGCTAAATCTCGAGTTGCTGTAGCGGGTGAGGTAGTACAAATCCGCAGGTAATTCGCTGCACTCAGTCCACCTTTGAAACCTTCTGGTCCTTCCCGAAACAAGCGGAGGGCGACTTGGGACTGCCGGTCATTCAGTTTATCCTGGAAGTTCTCGAAGTAGCGGGCTTTTTCTACTGTAAATAGAATTAATTTCTGCACCTGGATTTGGGCTTTCAATACCTCATTAGAAAAATAGACCAACCAATCTGTTACCTCCAAGGAGCCATTGGCCTGTGCTAACCCCTGATAATAGGCCTTTTTATTTCGCTCAATGGTACTGGATAGGGAGGTAATCAAAGGGTGTTTGGTGCCCATTGCCAAGGCTTTTTCTGCGATTGCCCGTCCAATTCGACCATTTCCATCCTCAAAGGGGTGGATTAATTCAAAATATAGGTGCGCCAAGCCAGCATGTACCAAGGTAGGTAGACCATCATGGAAAGTTTGGTTGAACCAAAATAAGTAAGTTTCCATTTCTTTGGGTACTCTATGAGAGGGTGGGGCCTCGTAGAAAACTTGGGGTGAATCTAACCTCCCCGATACAATGCGCATCGGATCTGCATGAATTCGGTAACCGCCAATTATTTCCAAATCTATTCTTCCATTCATCAGTAGTTGATGCCAAGAGAAGAGTGTTTCTTGGTCAAGGGGCTTATCGTAACCCGTGTAGAGATCAACTAACATCCGGGAAACACCGGTTTCTTTGGTGCCAGACCTTCTCCCATCCGTCTGCAATCCCAGCTGACCGCGGATGGAGGATTGAACAGAATCTCTATCTAAGAACTCGCCTTCAATTTTTGAGGTATCCAGGGCTTCGTTGCTTAGGAGATTCACCTTTAGTTCATCTGCATCAGTTATCGATACAGCACGGATTGAACCTAAAATCAACCCCGCATTTCGATGAAATTCGCGTTCCAATTGTGTGAATGCCGTTGGGTCAAACTTGAAGTTTGGCCAATCCAGTCTCTCCCAAATCCAGTACATGAGCGATTGAATTTATTTCTATAGATCAAAAATACTAAATAAATGATTGATAGAATGGTGTTCTATCAATCATTTTGTGAAAAGGTATAGAGAAAATGAAGTAATTTTTTTAATCCCCCTTGCCCCCTTAAGAAGGGGGAGTCACTCAAATTGCTCCCCAAACAATCTTTTTGGATTCAAGATTGATTTAAATGCTAAAAAATCTTTCTTCTTAATTTATTCTTAATGGTAGCAAAGATGCGATTCCCCCTTAACAAGGGGGCAAGGGGGATTCTTTGTGAAATAGCAGAAGAATCAATTATCCGCCGCGGTGGATAACCAATTCAACCTCGTATTTTTACATCTCCTTTAAGGATAACTACCTTACCATGAAAAAGACTTTTTCCTTACAGCTCTCCCCAGAGGAGGCTTACGACGACTTGCTATTCAAGCAGGCCGTACTAAAGAAAGCGGGGGTGCCCGACGCTACCGCCCAAACATTCGCACGACAGACGCGGCGCTCCATCGATGCCCGAGGCAGAAAGGTGCTCGTAAATGTCGAAGCAGAACTCTTTATCAATGAAACACCCGGTTCCTTACTGGACCATTTCCCTACCTACGACAACGTATCCCAAGCCGATCCCATCCTGATCGTAGGAGCAGGGCCTGCTGGACTTTTTGCTGCACTGAGAGCCGTCGAACTCGGCGTCAAACCCATCCTCATCGAACGGGGTAAGGACGTACGTGCCCGTCGGCGTGACCTGGCTGCCATCAATAAGGAGGGAGTCGTTCATCCAGATTCCAACTATTGCTTTGGAGAGGGCGGGGCAGGTACCTACTCGGATGGCAAGCTCTATACCCGATCCAAGAAGCGAGGCGATATCCGCCGAATCATGGAGATACTCGTGGCGCATGGTGCCACAGAAGAGATCCTGGTGGACGCCCATCCCCATATCGGTACCAATAAATTGCCCGTACTTGTCGCCAAGCTTCGAGAAACGATCCTCAATGCAGGAGGGGAGGTCCTTTTTGACACGCGCGTGGAAGACCTGATCCTGGAAGGCAATGAGATCCGTGGCGTGATCACCCAAAATGGCGATCCAATCAAAGGCATGGGTGTGATTCTGGCCACAGGCCACTCTGCACGGGATATTTTTGAGTTGCTGCACCGCCGACAGGTGCTCATAGAGGCGAAGCCCTTTGCCCTCGGCGTACGCATCGAACATAGCCAGTCCTTGATCGACCGGATCCAGTACCATTGTGCGGTAGACCGAGGACCTTACCTACCGGCCTCTGCCTATTCCTTGGTGCAGCAGACCAACTATAAGGGAGTGCAGCGAGGGGTTTTTAGTTTTTGCATGTGCCCAGGGGGATTTATCGTGCCGGCAGCCACTTCTCCTGGAGAGTTGGTGGTGAATGGAATGAGCCCGAGCCGCCGAGACAGCAAGTTTGCCAACTCTGGAATGGTGGTATCGGTGGAACTCGAGGACCTACCCGAATACCAGAAATA
Source organism: Algoriphagus sp. (assembly GCA_040403475.1). Classification (GTDB taxonomy): domain Bacteria; phylum Bacteroidota; class Bacteroidia; order Cytophagales; family Cyclobacteriaceae; genus Algoriphagus. The sequence goes on from JBBAKO010000012.1 coordinate 13,172, forward strand.
CGGTCCTCTAGCTGCGATGCACTTCCAAGCCGAAGTGGAAAAGCGTGCTTGGGAGATGGGAGGCAAAAACCAGGTCGCTCCCGCACAGCGCATGGTGGATTTTGTGAACAAAAAGGTGAGTGGCAGCTTGTTGGACACCTCGTATCAGCCGGGTTTGGAGGCTGTAGAGATGCGGGAGGTCTTGCCAGAATTTATTTCAGCTCGCTTGGCGTTGGCTTTTGAAGCCTTTGGACAAAAGATGAAGGGTTACTATACTAACGAGGCCCAGTTGATCGGGGTGGAGAGCCGTACTTCTTCCCCGGTGCGTATTCCTCGCGACAAGGAAAGCTTTGAGCATCCCCAAATCAAGCGCTTGTATCCCTGCGGGGAAGGTGCCGGCTATGCGGGCGGTATCGTCTCCGCCGCCATGGATGGGGAGCGCTGCGCAGAGAATCTCGTCGAGCGGTATGTTCTCCGCCGCGGAAGATGATTTTTTTTATTTCACGCTGATCGAAGGAGAAAAAATACGCTGATTTGATTTTTTAGATCAGCGGGATTTTTCCGTGGAAATCTGCGGGAGAGAAAAAGTAGGTGTTAAATGTGTATTGCAAGCTCTAGAGTCCGCCACGGCTGACGATTTTTTTTACGCTGATCTAAGGAGAAAAAAACACGCTGATTTAATTGGTTTGATCTGCGGAATTTTTCCGTGGAAATCAGCGGGAAATGGAAATAAATCCCCTCCCGCAATTCTGCGGGACTGGCCTTACCCCCTTGTCAAGAGCCTGTCCCGTCCGCCGCGGCGGATCGGGAGGGAGTCGCATCTTTGCGGCCATTTAGAATCTAATAAGTAGTGAGTTTTTTGGCAAAAAAAATCTCAAATACATTAAGAATATTTGAGGAACAGCTCGGGTGACTCCCCCTTAGTAAGGGGGCAAGGGGGATTTTCTAACATTAGATGAGAGATTTTTTTAAAACACCAATTAAAATTATACCTTTCCCTACTCCCCACTCAATCCTTCTAAAGTATAAATTCCTCAAAATTGTCTCGATCAATGATGTTAGTTGTGGAAGTGGGATAGGCGTTTAAGAAGGCTAATGGAATTTTCGCTTTGGCCTTGGGATTCCATTTAAACTCAAAGGAGGAAAGCTGCCCATCGGCTTCTTCGAGGTAGTCGATTTCCTTTTGTTCTTTCGTTCGCCAAAACCACTGGTTGACCCACCTGCTTTCGTAGCTGTTTTTTTTGAGGCGTTCGGAAAGGATGAAATTTTCCCAAAGAGCGCCCACATCACTGCGGGATTCTACCGGAGCAAAATTTGCAATAATGGCATTTCTGATGCCATTGTCGTAGAAGTAGATTTTCTTACTGTTCTTCAATTCGTTTCGCAAGTTTCTACTGAAGGAGCCCAATCGATAAATCACAAAAGCTTGCTCCAAGATCTGGATGTACTTTTCAATAGTTTTAGAATCCAGTCCGCAGAGCTGCCCTAGTTCGAGATAGGAAACTTGTGAACCGAGTTGGTAGGCAAGTGCTTGGAGAAGCCGAATGAGCTTATCAGGCTTATGAATTTTGTCTACCGATAAAATGTCTTTATACAAATAACTGTCAGATAGTTGTTTAAGTACATTTTTTTCATTTCCCAACTGGGTTACAATCTCTGGATAGTACCCGTAGACTAAGCGGTGGGGAAGTAATCTCTTTTCTTCTAGGAGGCCATGAACCTGAACCATTTCAGCAAATGAAATTGGGTAAAGGTGGTACTCCCACTTTCTTCCGGTTAGGGATTCATTCACTTGATTGGTTAGTTCAAAGGAAGAACTTCCTGTCGCAATCACTTGTAGTTCTGGCAGGGTGTCTGTTAAGAGCTTTAGGTGAAGACCGATATTCGGTATGCGTTGGGCTTCGTCCAAAATCAGAATCTTTTTGGTGCCAATTAGGGCCTTCATGCGCGTTGCAGAAAGGGTGTCGAATAGTTGTTGTACATCGAGCTCGTCGCCATTGAGCCACAGGACCTCCTCTTTGGAGCCAATCAATTGCTTGAGGAGGGTTGTTTTTCCTACTTGCCTAGGGCCAAAAAGTAAAATCGCTTTTCCTGAAAAAAGGCGTTCTTTAAGTAAAGGTAAAAGTGTTCTTTCGATCATTAGGATTCAAATATCAACCTTTTTGGAATAGAATCCTTAAAAGTATATATTTTTTTGGAATAGAATCCAAAAAAGTTGTTATTTTTAAGTTTATTAGTAGGTTAAGTTTTGTGTTTTACTGATTCAAAGGAAAAAAAACACCCTGATTTGATTGTTTAGATCAGCGGTATTTTTCCGTGGAAATCTGCGGAAGGGAAAATTTAATAAATCCCCTCCCGCAATTCTGCGGGACTGGCCTAGCCCC
>JBBAKO010000012.1:15634-51226 GCA_040403475.1 Algoriphagus sp.
AAATCCCCTCCCGCAATTCTGCGGGACTGGCCTAGCCCCCTTGTCAAGGGGGAGTCGCATTTTCGGTACCTCAAAAATTAAATTAGGACATTTCAAGTTTTAATACCTCGATGTGATAAATCTTGAATTACTAAAACAATGAATGAAAATCGGCTTGGGCAAATCCCCCTTAGTAAGGGGGCTAGGGGCTTGCCCCGCAGAATTGCGGGGGGATTTTTTGAAAGAAGAATTTTTAATGAAAACCCTCATCTCACCTATAGCAGGTTTACCCACCTACGGTAATTCCTCCCCCTTCAAAAAACTGTAATAAATTGTATCTCTCCTTCGGCCATGGGTCATGAGGGTGTGGCTGCGGAGGATGCCTTCCTCGGTGGCGCCAAGTCGGAGTAGAGCCTTGCGAGCAGGGAGGTTGAGCACGTCGGTTTTGAATTCCACGCGAAGCATCCCCAACTCCTCAAAAGCATATGCAAGCATCAGGGACTTCATCTCCCGGTTGGTGCCGGTGCCCTGGGCTGCTCGACCGAGCCATGTCCAGCCAATCTCAATACGCTGGTCTCGGGGAAAACAATTACCAAAACCGGTAGACCCTAAAAGTTGCTGGCTGGCTTGATCTACCACCACAAATTGGAAGCGATCACCCGTAAAATGCCCTGCAGCCCAGGCTTCTAAGCCTGCAAGGGTGCTCAAGTCATGGGTGAAGTAGGTCCAAAGCGTCGGATCCTGCGTCAATTCAAGCAATGGGGATAAATCTTCCCGCTGAAGTGGGCGTAGCAGAAGTCGTTCATTTTCAAGAACTAAGTCGCTAGGAAGCATTATCCACCCTGGCGGAGGTGCTAGCGTCACCCTAGCACTTCTTTGAGGGCCTTCACGCAAAGGTCCATTTCTTCTAGCGTACCCGTGGAGATTCGGCACCAGTCGTTAAGCGGAGGAAAAGGCCTGCCTACTCCGATTCCTTTTTTGGCCATTTCGGCATTGAGTTGGACGATGTCTTTGCCCGATTGGAACAAGACAAAGTTGGCATGGGAGGGAAGGTAGGGAAGTTTGAGTTCGTCCAGGGCCTGGGTAAGGATGGCCTTGGCTTCTATATTTTTCTGTAAGGAAAATTTATAAAAATCATGATCCTGCAAGGCGGCTTTGCCCGCTTCAATGGCCATGATGTTGGTGTCTGCCACGACCCGCTTCCGGAGCTTGGCTGCCAATTCTGGTCGGGCAATCAGGTACCCCACGCGGATGCCTGCAAGTCCATATACTTTGGAAAGGGTGCGGGATACGACCACATCCATTCCTTTTTTGACCAACTGAACCATGGAGGGGTAGTTGGGTTCGGTAATGTAGTCCGAGTAGGCTTCGTCAGAGAAGACGACAGTGCGCTTGCTGACCGTTTCGCAGAAGTCCAGCACCTGGTCTGCGGGAAGGAGCTTGCCGGTAGGGTTGTTGGGATTGCAAAGGAACACGAGGCCTGTTTCGTAGGACACGCGCTTCTCGATTTCTTTGAGGTTATAGTCCAGGTCCTTGGTGAGGGGCACCCAGTTGATATCCGTTCCCCAAAGGGCCGCGTACTCCATCATGGTCAGGAAGGTAGGGGAGCAGGAGATGATCTCTCTTCCCTGTCCAAAGGTAAGGCCGGCCACTTTCAGTCCTTCGCCCGAACCTGATACAGTCACGATGTGATCTTCGGGCACGCCTTCTTTTTCGGCGATCATTTTGACCAAAGAGGGATTGACAGAAAAGGTGTAGCGGCATCCTTCGTCGAAGGCAGCGGCCATGGCTGCACGCATCTTGGGAGAGGGACCGTAGGGATTTTCGTTGGACCCGAGTCGGATCATCCCCGCAAGAGGGCGTGGGGTGTAAACCTGGGCTTCTGCCGCTTGTAGCGGGTTGAGGAGGGCATTTCCTCCCAATAAAGCCATTCCACTGCTGAGTGATGCAGTTTTGATCCAATCTCTTCGTGTGATTCCCATGGTACGGTGGTGTTTGTGTATGGGAAAATAGGAAAAAATCTTTGATGCGCCGCGGCGGATTTATTTTTTAACGCTGATCCTCGCAGAAAAGGCACGCTGATTTATTCTTTTTGATCTGCGATAGTTTTCCGTGAGAATCTGCGGGAGTTAAAAGAAAGTGTTCAATTTGTATTTAATAGTTATTAGTCCTCCGCGGCGGACGCTAACAGTATTTTTTTGTATCGCCGCCTACGGGGCTCTCCTTAATTACACCACTTGCCTACCCCGTCCGCCGCGGTGGACGGGGTCATAATAGTAACGCTCCTACGGAGCTGCATTTTATTTACAACATTACCCTGTCTGTAAAATCAGTTGATTTCACGGGAGATAGGTTAAAATTGTTTAGGATTAAGGAAATGATATGGGAGAAAGAACCTCGAAGAGGTGATACAATTATAACCCCCGGTGAAACCGGGGGTTATAAGGAAGTATTGGAATTAAGAGCCCCGTAGGCGCCTGTCCCGGAGTATTTCGGGGGCGATACAAATATTTTTCACCACGCTGATTTATTAAGAAAAATACGCTGATTTATTATTTTTAATCCGCGGGATTTTTCTGTGAAAATCTGCGTGAAGAAAAAAATAAAAACACCCCCACCACCGGACCTATGCAGAGCAAGCCGATAAACTGATTAGGGGATAGAAATCCGGCTAAATGCTGGGTAAACTGGATACTGACAATCGTCAGTCCAAAGCCCAATCCATTCACTAAGGTCAAGGCGGTGCCTCGGTCCTCGGGCGAGACGCTCTGGGCAACCAAGGTGGAGAATTGCGGGGAATCGGCGGTAACGAGCATCCCCCAAAGCAGTAGAAAGGGAAGTACTGTCGCCAAGGGAATTTCAGGAAGGAATAGCAAGAGCAACCCACAGGCGCCCGAACCGACCAAACTTCCCATCGCAACGCGAGCACTACCTACTTTCTTGGAGATCAGACCCCCAAGCGCACAGGAAATGCCTCCCACTGCGATGATTGCAAAGGTCCAAGTGGATAGAGTGGTCGAGGAAAGGGAATTTTTAGTCAAAAAGGTAATCAGCAAGGGAAGAAAAGCCCAAAACGTATACAACTCCCACATGTGTCCAAAATAGCCTCCTGCGGCCCCTTGTAGTTTCCGGTTTTGTGCCAACCTAGGAATCAAGCTCAGGTTTAAGCCAGCACTTTTCTTCCGAAATGGTCCATCCGGGATACCAAATCCTACCAGTCCCCCTGCCAGTACAGCCAAGCCCGAAGGAACCGCAAACAGGAGGGGATAGGAAAGATTCCAATCCAGGGCCTGCAGTAAAAAAGGGAAGGAGGTGCCGAGTACTAATGCACCCACCAAAAATCCCAAGGCCATTCCCAGGCCGTCTTCCACGTAGTCGGCGGCAATCTTCATCCCCACCGGGTAGATACCTCCAAGGAAGACTCCTGTCAGAAATCGCCCTCCCAGCAAGACCTCAAACTGCATGGGAAGAAAGAGTAAACTCAGGTTGGCCAGCGCAGCAGCCACCGCGCTCCATAGAAATACCTTGGAAGGGGAGAAGCGATCGGCAACCTGGAAAAAGGCATAGCCGAAGGTACCCAGAATAAAGCCCAATTGCACGGCGGAAGTAATCCAAGGAACCAGTCCCGTTTTCCCTAGGAGACCCTCCAGCTCGAGTGCAGCGGCATTGCCGGCAAACCAAAGCGAAGTGCCCATAAATTGGGCCAGGACTAGGACCGTTAAGATCCCGAGATTTCTTGAGGGTGAGGGTGAGGGCCGGTTTCCCATCAACCCCTCAAAATACCCTCGATTTCTGCGAGTTCTTCTGCGCTAAACTGGCTATTCTGGATGGCAGCCACGTTATCGTCCAACTGCTCGGGACGAGATACGCCCACGAGTACGGAAGAGATGCGCGGATCTTTCAAGAGCCAAGCGATGGCGAGTTGGGCCAAGGTTTGTCCTCGACGGAGCGCCACCTCATTCAAGCGCTGAATGATCGCTAGTTTATCTGGAGCAACTTGCTCCGGCTTTAGGTAGCGCCCATCCTTGGCTGCACGGGAGTCAGCAGGGATCCCTTTCAAGTACTTGTCGGTGAGTAAGCCTTGCTCCAAAGGAGAGAAGGCAATGCTTCCCACTCCTTTTTGTCCCAAAACATCCATCAATCCATTTTCTACCCAGCGGTCCATCATGCTGTAGCGTGGCTGGTGAATGAGTAAGGGTGTGCCCAAGGACTTTAGAATTTCATAGGCACGTGCGGTATCCTCGGCGCTGTACTGGGAGATGCCTATGTAGAGGGCTTTTCCTTGACGAACCAGCAGGTCCAAGGTACCCATGGTCTCTTCCAAGGGGGTGTTGGGATCGGGACGGTGGTGGTAAAAAATATCTACGTAATCCAGTCCCATGCGTTTCAAACTCTGATCGCAACTGGCAACCAGGTATTTTTTGGAACCAAAGTTGCCGTAGGGACCTGGCCACATGTCCCAGCCTGCCTTGGAGGAAATCAGGAGCTCATCCCGGTAGGGAAGAAAGTCTTTCTGCAGCATGCGTCCGAAATTTTCCTCTGCCGATCCAAAGGGAGGACCGTAATTGTTGGCCAGATCAAAGTGGCAAATCCCCAAGTCAAAGGCTCTTCTCAAAATCTTTCTACCCAGGGTGAAGTCGGCATTGTGCCCAAAGTTGTGCCATAGACCCAAACTGATCTCAGGGAGTTGGATGCCACTATTTCCGCAGTAGCGGTACTTCATCTGATCGTAGCGATCTGCTGCTGGGACGTAGGGAAGGAGGGGGTTATGGTCGTTGATGTGCATTACTGGATTGGGCTAGGTTTGAGGTTTGATTGGTTTTTCGAAAAGGGAGAGATGCCTTAGGCAGGGGTAAGAACTTCTGGGTTTTTTGGCTTTTTGGACACGTAGTTTTTAGGAAGTTGCTGTTTCAAGGCCTTGACAAAGAGGTGAAAATCCACCGTGATCGTATGTCTCGGGGTATTTACTTGTTTGTAATGCGGGTCGGTCACTTCTTTTTCACAGAGTTCGGCCAAATTTTTTGGACGCTTCCAAGCGCCTATCAGTTCCTGAGCCATCAGTTTACTTTGCAGTTCTGCACCCGGCCAGATGCAGCCGAGCGGCTGAAACATGCCGATAAAGTAGAGGTTGGATAGGCTAGGATGGAAGATTTTTAAGTACAAGGGCACAGGTCCTGTACTGTAGTCAATTAGTTCCTTCTCGAAAAAGGGATGTGTGAGCCAGTAGCCGGTGCAAGCGATGATGCTATCAAAGTCTTCGCGTTTGCCGTCTTCAAAAACCACCGTATTCCCTTCAAATCGATCGATATCTAGTCGTGGATGTACTTTGCCGTGACGAATTTTGTGGAGGAGTTCGTCGTTGATGGTGGGGTGGGTGGCGCCAAAGGCCTCGGTGACAGGGCGGAGTCCGTACACCGAATTGTCTCCCACAAAGACTTTGAGCATCAGTTTGTTGAAGAAACTGCGCACCTTGATCGGCAGCCACTTGGTGCCTTCGGCTACCTTGTCGGAGGGCTTGCCAAACAGGAATTTGGGCACAATATTGTAGCCTCTTCTCCAGGAGATTGCGGTAAAGGCAGATACACGGCTCGTTTCCACGGCCACGTCGCAGGCGGAGTTCCCTCCGCCGATCACCAGCACCCGCTTGCCCGCAAAGGGAGCGGCTTTTTTGAAGTGGTGGGAGTGAAGGAGTTCACCGGTAAAGTTGCCCGGGTAGTTGGGCATTCGAGGCTTCCAATGGTGTCCGTTGGCGACGACGAGGTGCGTGTAGGTTTCGGTAGTGGACTGCCCTTCTTTTTCGGTGGTCACTTCCCAGTTTCCGTCAGGCTTTCGCTGACAAGAGGTCACCAGTGTACCAAACTGGATGTGAGGCAGTAGGTTAAACCGTTCGGCGTATGCCTGAAAATACCGGCGTAGCGTATCGTGGGAAGGGTAGTCGGGGGTGCTGGGGTCAAACTCGTCGAAGGTAAAGTCCTCGTATTGGGAGAGGGTCTTGGAGGAGATGATGTGGGTGGTTTCAAAGACGCTGGAGTGGCTTTCACTTTCGGAATAGATCCAGTTGCCTCCTACGGCTTCATTTCGGTCAAAGGCCACCGCATCGAGGCCTTGATCCAGGAGGTTTTTTAGTGCGGTAATGCCCGAAGGGCCCGTGCCGATAACGGCTATTTTCTGATGCATGGAAGGAATTTTGGGTAAAGGGGAGGGGCAAAAATCCCCCCTCGAAAAATAAGGAATTTTTGGGAAAAACCTTTGCAGTCTTTTTTAGACCGCAAAGGTTTTAGCATTTAGACCACGAAGGTTTTATTTCTTAAGTCGGTATAGTCTTTTTTATTTGTATCGTCCGCGATGCGGACTTCCCAAGCCTATGTTAGCATCTAATCCCCCAGGATAAATCCTGGGGTTGGTATTGAATCGCTCCTATGGAGCTGAATTATCCAATCAAAAAAAAGAATTTTCACGCAGATTTGCACGGATAAGACACGCGGATTTATTGGATTAGTTATTTTAATAATTGAATCCTGGTTTTGCACAACCTCGGAGAGGTGATACAATTATAACCCCGGGTCAAACCCGGGGTAGGTAAATACCACAAGACCAAGAGCCCCGAAGGCGCCGATACAATTTTTTGTATCGCCGCCTTCGGGGCTCTCTAATGCAAAATCGTTAGCCCACCCCCGGCTTCACCGGGGGTCATAATTGTAACGCTCCTTCGGAGCTGGACCTTTGATTTAACCTCCAGCCTTGGGCTAGTGAATTAACTATCCTGCGGTAAGCAGACAAGTTTATCGATTAAACTTTTCCCTACTTCTTCTTCGCCGCAAACCGTCCTTTTTTCTTGCTGGCGTCGGGTTGGGATTCGATGATGTCGAGGGTTTCGGCGTAGGTCAGCTCTGCAGCTTCCTTGCCCTTCGGGATTTTGTAGTTATTCTTCCCCAACTTGATGTAGGGTCCCCAACGTCCATTCAAGACCTGGATCTCTGGATTTTCTTCAAAGGTTTTGATGTGCTTGTTCGCATCGGACTCCCGCTTGTCCACAATCAACTGGATGGCTTCTTCCTCCGTGATCAACATGGGGTCTTGCTCCTTCTGCAAGGAATAGAACGCAGCATCGTGCTTGATGTAGGGGCCGAAGCGCCCGAGTGCAGCCACCATCTTCTTGTCCTCAAAAAGGCCTACCTCACGGGGAAGTTTAAACAATTCCAAGGCGTCTTCCAGGGTCATATTTTCGATAAACTGCCCTTTTTTGAGGCTGGCAAATACCTTTTCCTCGTCTTCGGTGTCTCCAATTTGAACGAGCGGCCCAAACTTACCCAAGCGGGCAGTGATGGGCTTGCCTGAAACTGGATGGACGCCAATCAGTCTGCTGGTGTTGATGTCCTGACGCGATACCTGCTCAGTTTCTTCCACACTGTGGTGAAACTTGCCGTAAAAGCGGTCCATCATGTCCTGCCAATCTTCTCCACCGGCAGCAATTTCGTCAAACTCCTTTTCAACCTTGGCCGTAAAGTGGAAGTCGATTACGTTGGGAAAATGCTCGACCAGGAAGTCGTTGACTACCATGGCGATATTGGTTGGGAAAAGCTTGTTTTTCTCTGCTCCTGTAATTTCTTTTTTGGTACTGTCCTTAAAGGTTCCCCCAGAAATCAGCATCTCCACGTAGCTACGAGATGTGCCCTCCCGCGCTTCCTTGTTGACGTAGTCGCGCTTCTGTATGGTAGAGATTGTAGGTGCATAGGTGGAAGGTCGGCCGATGCCTAGTTCTTCCAATTTTTTCACCAAAGAGGCTTCTGTGTAGCGCGGGGCTGGACGGGTGAAGGTTTCACGACCTTTCATTTCTTTCAAGCGCAATTCCTGTCCCACCTTCATTGGAGGCAGTAGGGAGGTGTTGCCACTTTCCTCATCTTCAGGTTCCTCGTCGGTATCTTCCAAGTACACCTTCAAAAAACCATCGAATACAATGATTTCACCGGTTGCCTGGAGCTGCAAGGGGGAATTGGATATGCCCACAGTGATCGTGGTGCGCTCGAGGGCCGCGTCGGTCATTTGGGAGGCAATGGATCGCTTCCAAATCAGTTCATACAGACGCTGCTCGTTGCGGTCTCCGGAAACCTGGGGTACTGAAAAATCGGTTGGGCGAATCGCTTCGTGCGCTTCTTGTGCACTTTCGTTTTTGGTTGCGAACTTTCGCTCGGTATGGTAGTTGGCTCCAAATGCCTGTTCGATCGCATTCTTGGCTGCGGCCAAAGCGTCCTGAGACAAGTTGGTGCTGTCGGTACGCATGTAGGTAATCTTTCCCGCCTCGTATAATTTCTGGGCCACCTGCATGGTTTGTGCCACAGAAAAATACAATTTCCGAGAAGCCTCCTGCTGAAGTGTAGAGGTGGTAAATGGAGCCGCGGGGCTCTTTTTGGCAGGCTTTTTCTCGAGGTTTGCTACCGAGAAACTCGCATCCAAGCAATTTTTAAGAAAAGCCTCGGCTTCGGCCTTGGTTTCAAATTTCTTGGGCAACTCGGCCTGGAAGGACTTGCCTTCCACCTCAAAGAGGGCGGTGATCCGGAAAGCAGACTTGGAATTGTGTGCCTCGATTTCCCGCTCGCGCTCCACGATCAAGCGAACGGCTACCGACTGTACTCGTCCGGCAGAAAGCCCGGTTTTGATTTTTTTCCAAAGAATAGGCGAAAGTTCAAAGCCCACCAATCGGTCCAAGATGCGTCGTGCCTGCTGGGCATTGACGAGATCGTAGTCGATCGTTCGTGGGTTGTCGATAGCTTTTAGGATCGCATTTTTGGTGATCTCTCGGAAGACGATGCGCTTACAGTCTTTTTCCTCCAACTGAAGTACTTCCTTTAAATGCCAGGAGATCGCTTCTCCCTCACGGTCATCGTCACTTGCTAGGTAAACCATTTCGGCATCCTTCACCAGTGCTTTGAGATTTTTGATCACCTCTTTTTTATCTGCCGTCACCTCGTAGGTGGGCTTGAAGCGATTTTTGATGTCAATGGCCTTGTCACCTTTCGGCAAATCCCGCACGTGGCCGTAGCTGGAGGCAACCTTAAAGTCCTTTCCAAGGTAACCTTCAATGGTTTTGGCTTTGGCGGGGGATTCTACAATGACAAGGTTTTTTGACATAAAAGTGTTGGCTTAGGGAAACGGTACCCTAAATGAAGGGCTAAAAATAGAGGGCATTGGCTTCTCGTCCAAATTATTAAATCGGAACGCAGCTTTTATTTATGTAGGAAGGCATCTTCTAGTATTTGTACAATGTACCAAGTACCAAGAACCAAGTAGGGATTTCGATACGGATATGAATTCTGCTTTTGAAGAATCTTGATACTTGCTACTTGATACTTGCTACTTATGAATCTTTGTACATTGTACTTGGTACTTCGTACAATAATTATCGTATTTCTCGTAGTACATCCAATTCCGTATAGCGTGGTGCTCCTCCTTTTTGCGTAGCGACGTAGCCGCCTAGCTTGCAGGCAAATTCGATAATTTCTTCGGGAGATTTTTCTTCCAAATACATCTTGATAAATCCACTCAAAAACGCATCTCCCGCGCCAATCGAATCTTGTAAGGCTACCTTATACCCTGGGTGCTGCACAATCGCCCCTTTTTGGTAGATGGCGGCACCTTTTGATCCGCGAGTGATGCAGATGATGGAAATAGGGAAGTGCTGATCCAAGTACCCACAGAGGCCAGGAATGGTGGCTTCGGTGCCAAAGTGCTCGGCAAATGCCTCCAATTCCTCTTCGTTGATTTTAAGAATATCGGTGTAGCCAAGCAGCGTTTCAATCACATCAAATGCATAGTGAGGTGGACGAAGGTTGGCATCGAAGATCCGTAAGGTAGGATGGCGCAGCAGCTTCAGGAGCGTGGCCAAACTTTCGGGGTGACGCGCACCCAGCGTACCAAATAAAAAGGCATCTGCCTCGGCTACAATTTGGTCTTGCTCGGGGGACCATTCCAAAAAGTCCCAGGCCACTGGCTTCAGAATGTCGTAGTGCATATTTTCTGGATCTCGGGTATCTACTACCACTTGAGAGGTGGAATGGTTCTCATGCACCTGCACCAAATCCAAGGGGAGGTTGAAGGAACGCAAGAAGTCGAGCAATTTTTCCCCATCGGCATCTTTGCCCACGGCTGAGATCAATCGGGTGGGAAGGCCCAGCTGGTGGAGGTGAAGGGCTACATTCATGGGGGCACCTCCCGGTACTGCTCCTGTAGGAAGGCAGTCCCAAAGCATTTCACCAAAGAGTACGACGGGTTCAGACATTGTTTTTTTGTAAGGCTTGTTGAATTTCTTCTAAGGATCTTCCTTTCGTTTCCGGCATCGCAAATCGTACCCATGCCAATTGCACCACCATCATCAGGCAGAAAAAGGCGAAGATGTAGCCTGGACCAAACTGGTTGGCAAAGAAGGGAAACACGTTGGCGATCACTGCTGCCAAGATCCAGTGCGTAAAGGAACCTAGGGACTGGCCATATGCTCGGAGCTCATTGGGGAACATTTCAGAGATAAACACCCAGATCACCGAACCCTGACCGACAGCATGGGAGGCGATAAATCCAAATACGAAGATGGGCAACCAGAAACTTGGGATGCCAGGCCCGAGAAAATTGTAGGCCATCAAAGTCAGGGAGATGATGTAGCCGAAGGAACCGATGTACATCAGTTTTTTACGACCAATTCGGTCGATGAGGTAGAGTCCAAAGAAGGTAGCAAATAGGTTGACCAGTCCGATGCCGATGGTCGAGATCAAGGCATTTTCGGTAGAGATTCCCGCCATCTCAAATACGCGCGGGGCAAAGTAGATGATCGCATTGATACCAGATACCTGGTTGAAAAAGGCAATGGCGATGGCTAATAACGTACAGGACAAGTACTGTGGGCGAAATAGGACTCCAAATCCCGTTGCATGTTTGGTGGTGGTTGACTGGCTTTCGGCAATTGCCAAGCGGAGGGTTTCTTCTACCCCTTCAGGGTCGGTGCGGCTGAGGATGGCTCGGGCTTTGGTCAGGTCATTGAATTTGGTGATCAACCAGCGTGGGCTTTCGGGAATTTTCACGATCAAGACCGTGTACAGGATAGCGGGTATCGCTTCCACGCCCAGCATCCATCTCCAATCCTCTGGGATGCCTGCGGTACCGATCCAATAGTTGGACACGTAGGCCATCACGATACCAAAGACAATGTTGAATTGGTAGAGGGCGACGAGCAGGCCACGGCTTTTGGCTGGGGCGATTTCTGAAATGTACATGGGCGCCACTACCGAAGAGGCACCTACTCCCAGACCTCCCAAGAAGCGGAAGAAGGTAAAGGAAGTTACGTCCCAGGCAATGCCGGATCCTACGGCAGAGATAAAGTAAAATAGGCCAATCCAAAAAAGACTCTTTTTGCGTCCCATCTTTTCGGCAGGAATACCGCCCAGCAAGGCTCCAATGACGGTGCCATAGAGTGCTGAGGCGATGGCCAATCCATGCACCCAGTCGTTTAATTTCCAGACCTCCTGAATGGCTCGCTCGGCACCTGAAATCACAGCGGTATCAAAGCCAAACAAAAAGCCACCTAGGGCGGCAGTGAGGGAGATAAAAAAGGCGTAGGTTTTTGGAGACATGGCTTGAGCTGGGTTATTGAATCCACTAAACTAAGGAGAAGGACTAGAATTCAAAATAGACTAGCTCATTTCTATCCTTTTTAAAGGGAAATGAAGCCTGCCTGATGGAAAGTAGGATTGGTTTTCTAACCAAATAAAATTTTGTGATCACCAAGAAAAGTTAAAAAGCTCCGCGTAGTTTTCCGTATATTCGCAGGTGCATTTAAGGAGTTGGAAATTCCCATTTCTGGCCTTGAATCAAGAATTGAACCCAAATCCATGACATTAACTACTACCAAGTACCAACCCAAGCACCACATCCGCATCGTCACGGCGGCCTCCCTCTTTGATGGGCACGATGCCGCAATCAACATCATGCGGCGCATCATTCAAGCCACAGGCTGTGAGGTGATTCACTTGGGGCACAACCGCTCCGCGCAGGAGATTGTAGACTGTGCAATTCAAGAGGATGTGCAAGCCATTGCGATCACTTCCTACCAAGGTGGGCATGTGGAGTTTTTTAAATACATACATGACCTGCTTCAAGAGCGAGGTGCAGGGCATGTCAAAATTTTTGGTGGAGGAGGGGGAACCATTCTTCCCGAGGAGATTGCCTTACTCCAAGACTATGGCATTACCCGCATCTATTCCCCCGACGATGGACGTGCCATGGGATTGCAAGGCATGATCAACCACCTGGTGGAGGCTTGTGATTTTCCGCTTGGAGGAGATTTGGATGTTGAAAAGGAGCTTTCGCTCAAGGAAACAGGACAGGTGGCTCGGGTGATCTCTGCATTTGAAAACTTTCCAGAGCGTTCTGCACCCCTCCTTGAACAAGTGAGGAAAGCCAGTCAAAAGGCCGTTGTGCCTGTACTGGGCATCACAGGAACCGGTGGAGCAGGAAAATCCTCACTCGTAGACGAACTGGTTCGTCGGTTTTTGATGGACTTTGAAGACAAGCGGGTGGCCATCATCTCCGTAGATCCTTCCAAACGAAAGACGGGCGGAGCCTTACTCGGCGATCGCATCCGCATGAATGCCATCCACCATCCGCGCGTTTACATGCGCTCCCTGGCTACGCGTCAATCCAATCTCGCGCTGTCCAAGTACGTGCAGGATGCGGTGGACACGGTAAAGGCGGCAGGATTTGACCTCGTCATCCTAGAAACCTCTGGCATCGGACAATCCGACACGGAAATCATCGAGCATTCGGATCTTTCCCTTTACGTGATGACCCCAGAATATGGGGCCGCCTCGCAGTTGGAGAAAATCGACATGCTCGACTTTGCAGACCTGATTGCACTCAATAAGTTTGACAAGCGAGGCGCTCTGGATGCCCTTCGCGATGTGCGCAAGCAATACATGCGCAACCACAATCTCTGGGACAGCAAGGAGGAGGACCTTCCTGTGGTAGGAACCATGGCCTCCCAGTTTAACGATCCCGGCATGAATCGACTCTATGCCTTGGTGGTGGCTGGTCTGGGTGAAAAATTTGAACATTGGAAAAGTAACTTCCAAGGAGCGATGGGTACCTCTGAAAAGGTGTACATCATTCCTCCAGCACGCACCCGCTACCTGAGCGAGATCACCGAAGTGAACCGGAAGTATGATGCTTGGGTGGAGGAGCAGGGAGAGGTGGCTCAGCAGCTGTATTCCATCCAAAAGTCCATGGAGGTCATTGCCACTACTTCGGTGGCCGATAAAGATCGACTGATCAAGGAATTGCAAGAGGTCTACGCCCAAGTGGCCTTGCATCTAGATCCTAAAAACAAGAAATGGCTAGAGGAATGGCCTGCTGAAGCAGCGAGCTACCGAGGGGAGTATTATACCTACAAGGTTCGGGGGAAGGAGATCCAAGTGAAAACTTACTCGAGTTCTCTTACGGGTTCCCGCATCTCCAAAGTGGCACTTCCGAGCTACCAGGCTTGGGGAGAGCTGTTGAAGTGGGGTCTCCGCGAAAATCTACCGGGTAAATTTCCCTACACCGCTGGGGTATTTCCTTTCAAGCGGGAAGGAGAGGATCCGACGCGCATGTTTGCAGGGGAAGGAGGTCCTGAGCGAACCAACAAGCGCTTCCATTACCTTTCCAAAGACATGCCTGCGAAGCGCCTTTCCACGGCCTTTGACTCGGTGACCCTCTATGGGGAAAACCCGGACTACCGTCCCGACATCTATGGCAAGATCGGCAATGCGGGGGTGAATATTTGCTGCCTGGATGATGCGAAGAAGTTGTATTCTGGCTTCAACCTCATCGACCCGATGACCTCGGTATCCATGACCATCAATGGCCCTGCTGCTGCGATGACGGCCTTCTTTATGAATGCAGCGATTGACCAGCAGTGCGAGGTATACATCCAAGAAAAGGGCTTGGAGAAGCAAGTTAATGCCCAAATCGACTCCATCTATGCCAAAAAAGGACTGCCGAGGCCCCGCTACGGCGGTTCGCTCCCCGAAGGAAACAATGGGCTGGGACTGATGCTACTTGGGGTAACAGGTGATCAGGTACTTTCGAAAGAAGTGTATGCACAGATCAAAGCGGATACGCTTTCCAAAGTTCGTGGTACGGTTCAGGCTGACATCTTGAAGGAGGACCAGGCGCAGAACACCTGCATCTTTTCCACCGAGTTTTCACTTCGTCTGATGGGCGATGTGCAGCAATACTTCATTGATCAGCAGATCCGAAATTTTTACTCGGTCTCCATCTCGGGCTACCACATTGCTGAGGCGGGTGCCAATCCGATTACCCAGCTGGCACTGACCCTCTCCAATGGGTTCACCTATTTGGAGTACTACCTCTCCAGAGGAATGAACATCAACGAGTTTGCGCCAAATCTCTCCTTCTTCTTTTCCAACGGCATCGATCCTGAATATGCGGTGATTGGAAGAGTTGCTCGCCGAATCTGGGCCAAGGCACTCAAGTTGAAGTATGGAGCAAATGATCGTGCGCAGCAGCTCAAGTACCATATCCAAACCTCCGGTAGATCCCTACACGCCCAGGAAATCGACTTTAATGATATTCGTACCACGCTGCAGGCGTTGTATGCGATCTACGACAACTGCAATTCCCTACATACCAATGCTTATGACGAGGCCATTACTACCCCTACCGAAGGGTCTGTACGGCGCGCCATGGCGATTCAGTTGATCATCAACAAGGAGTTGGGCCTTGCAAAAAACGAAAACCCACTGCAAGGTTCCTTCATTATCGAGGAGCTGACCGACTTGGTGGAAGAGGCCGTTTACCGGGAATTTGACTCCATTACCGAGCGTGGTGGCGTCCTCGGTGCGATGGAAACCATGTACCAACGCGGCAAGATCCAGGAGGAAAGTTTGCACTACGAAATGCTCAAGCACACGGGGGAGTTCCCGATCATTGGGGTCAATACCTTTTTGTCCAGCAAAGGCTCACCGACCTTGATTCCAGGAGAGGTCATTCGTGCCACAGCGGAGGAGAAGGAAGGGCAAATTCAAACCTTGACGCAACTCCATCAAGCTGCTAGGGATCAGGTCAGCGAACAGCTAAAAAAGGTGAAAAAAGCAGCGATTTCCAATGAAAATGTGTTTGAATGCTTGATGGAAGCCTCAAAATACTGTTCTTTGGGTCAACTAACCCAAGCACTTTACGAAGTAGGTGGGCAGTACAGACGAAATATGTAATCACTTAGTAATCCATAAACCAATTCCCACATGGCAAATACCCGAAGCGTAACCGTTCGCATGACCTCGGATCTGACCTATACCGCACAGAATCCACAAGGCCATGCCGTACACATCGACATGAACGACCCTGAGCTGAAGCAAGGACAATCGCCGATGGAATTGTTGCTTTCTGCACTTGGAGGCTGTGCATCTGTGGATGCTGTGCTGATGATGAAAAAGAGAAAGCGTGAGCTCCTCGGTTTTTTTGTAGAGGTGGAGGGCCTGCGAAACGATGGGGTACCGGGTTATTACACGGATATCACACTCCATTTTGTGTTGGTGTCACCAGATGCGACAGTGGAGGAGTTTGAAAAAGTGGTAGCCTTGTCCGTAGAGAAATACTGCTCCGTGGCTTCTTCCTTATCCTCCAAAATCACCTTTACTTCAGAAGTTCGCCGTACCCCATGAGAGTGGTCAAAGAAGAGACTCGGGGAGACATACGGGTGAGTATCTTTTCTTGGAACTCCAAGTATATCTTCAAATACGAGTTGGGGCCGATGGAGCAAACCTTCAAGGTGAGTGAAACGGATATCTTGGAAGAGTCGGAATTGGAGAGCTTTTTGGAGGGAGAGTTTTTGGAAGAAGTCAAACAACGGTTTGAAGAAATGGGGGCAGCGCTTCTTAGGAAAATTGGGTGATGGTCAACAGTTGGCTGTCCACAGACGACAGCTCATTGAATCGAACTACAAACTCTATTTTTAGGGGTCAGGAGTAAATAGATAGTTTGGACAAATTAAATCTGCGTGTTTTTTTTTCCTTTCAGATCTGCGTGAAAATATCGACCACGCTCTGCAGACAGTTCACGGATCACATCATTTAAACGGACATCCATCTTATTTTCTTTTGGCACTAGATTATTTATAAAATAAATAGTATTTTTCTAACAGTATTTTAAAAATAGTGCCTGTTTTCTTTTAAAGGAGCGATGAAAATAAGGAATAGTAGCTGCTGTCAACTAGGGATTATCACCAGTGGATATTGACTACAATCCATCGACCCTTCTTAATCTGCAGGCAGTAAAGAGAGAAATTCATTTTTATAAACAATTCTGCCTATGAAATTTGTATCCTTTTTGTCCCTCTTATTTTTTGCTATTGTCTTGCTCTCCTGTCAATCTGGGGTCAGCGCTCCAGAGAAGGAAGATTATTACAAATTGGAAGGGTTGGTGACCCAAATTGAAGACCAAATTCAATCACTCCGCAATGAGATGGAGCAAATTACCGACTACAACGAGTTTCTTTTATTAAAACAAGATTCCATACTCGCCCGCTCTACTGACTTCAAATACACGATGGAAGGAGCCTTTTCCACCAACCTTCCTGATCAGGATTCTTCCTTGAGTACGGTGGTGATTCTTGATTCCAGTTCTGATCCAAAGAAAGGAAAGCAACTTATTCAGCTTACCAATTCCATGGATAGCGTGTTTGCTTCCTTCATGCAAAAAAATCCGAAAGCCATTCAGATTTACTCCAATTCACCCTTGGGAGCAAGTCGTATTTATCCGGCCTTTGATGCTAAAAATATTGTGGATCCTAATTTGGATGTAACCCAGTTTAATTTTTTCTATGAGGCTGACCTAGCACACAATCCCACCAAAGAGACGGTATGGATTCCCGAACCCTATGTGGATCCGGCTGGAAAGGGATGGATTTTTTCCTTGGTGCACCCCGTGTATGATGGGGAGGAACTTTCCTCCGTGGTGGGCATAGACTTGAGTATTGGAGATGCGATTGATAGCTATTTGGATGCAGTGGACGGGTATTTTGTGTTGGTGAATGGCAATGGAGACATCATTGGAGGTAAATCCGAGGCCATTGAATTGTTGGGCATGCCCTTGCTAAAAAACCATGTCTATCGGGAGACGATACAGATGGACAACTTTAGAGGTGCCGATTTCAACCTTTCACGAAGTAAGAATGGGGAAGTTCGTGAGATGGCAAAATCCATCCTTGTCGATAAAAAAAGTCATTTTGATTTTGTCCAGGATGCCCGCATGTCGAGGATCTTGGGATATGCTTTTTCTCAAGTAGATTGGCACCTTTTGGAAATTAAGCTCCCCAACTGAGGATGAAAAAGAGTTTTTCCAATCGTGGCTTTAGAACCTCCCTAATTCTAGGCGTATTCCTTATTCTCCTGGTCATGGTGGTTGGGGTTAGCTTTTTTTGGGCGATCTATTCTACCCAAGTAGATCGAAGGAAAGATTTTTTGGGTCAGCAGACGGATCTGGCGGGAAGAGGATTGGAAAATGAATTGGATCGTATTGAAGAGGAGGCGACCATTTTTTTAGGGGAATTAGAGGAGCTTACTGCCAACAATCAACAGGAAGAGGTAGGGAAGCTGGCGCGGAAAATACTCACCTCTTTTCCTCGTTTGGTAGACACCTTGTGGGTAGCAGATCCACAGGGACTTGTAACCAGCTACGTGTATACGGAGCGAAATGATTTTATCCAAAAAGAAGTTCCTCAGTTCCCATTGGATTCCGTCAAGCCTCAATTGCTTTTGGAAGGGAAAATGGGGCATCGAATACTTTTTTCCACCACTATCGCTCGTTTTGCGCAGGATTATCTCGAAAATTTCTATCAGGTTCCGGGTGGAGGCAGCTTTTTGTATTTGGATGAAAATCTGATTGATATCGGATCTACTAGCCTTCCTCACCTCAAAGAAGTAAAGATTGAGGAGTTTGAGGGAGTCAAAAAGGACATGTACCAAGGGGTGAAGGGACTGTATCCTGTTACTTGGCAGCAAGAGGGTGCCCTTGTCAATGGGGTATTGGCACAATATCCTTTCTCTTTTGGAGACTTGGTGCATCACATGGGTCTGGTGATTGTTTTGCCTTTTGATGACCTCCGTACGGGGGTATACCGTACCTATTTCCTGCTATTTGCAGGCATAATCATCATCTTGGTCATTTTGCTATCCATTTTAGTGATTTCGGTTAAAAATTACCTGCAATACACCAAAAACCGAGAGGAGGGTTATAAGGAGGTAAGCGAACTCTTTGATCAGCAAAATATGCTGCTCCGGGAATTGCGAGGCTTTGTGTTTTTTCACAACTACAGAGGGCAAATCTTACGCACCAGCCATGAGGTGGAGGAAGTGCTTGGCTATTCGAGATCGGATTTTAATATGGCATTCAACGATGGGTCTATCCATCCCTTGGTGGAAATGGTCAAGGAATCCATTAAAAATGCCTACTTAGAAAGAAAGGAATTTGTGGATATGGAGTTTGATATCCAGCGTGGAGATGGGCGTCAAATTCGCCTCCGTATTTTTGAAAAGATCACCTACGATGAACTCGGTCGATTTGCCGGTGGCTTGGGCATATGCACCGATATTTCTGCGCAGCATGCGGCCAAGTTGAAAATTATCCAAAGTGAAGACCAAGTGCGTGCGCTACTCAATAACCTGCCAGATGAAATTTTCATTTACGACAATCAGGGTGAGGTACTCGAGTTTCATGTGCAGCCCCGTGGAAATTACTTGGATCTCACGCAAGCCAGAGTGGGCAAGAATTTAGGGAAGTTTGTCCCTAAAGCGCAAGTTGCTGGGGTCATAGCCGCCTTTCAAGAAGCTAGGCGAACTGGAAAAATCCAAACCGTCAACGTGAATTGGACGGAGCCAAATTCCCAAAGGCAGATGTACTACGAAATGCGCTTCTTCCCCTTGGATGAGAATCAAATGATCTCCATTTCGAAGGATATCACCAGTCAAAAAATCTGGGAAAAAGGCCTGTTGGACGCAATGCATGCTGCCGAGCAGGCGAATAAATCCAAGTCGGAATTTCTGGCTAATATGTCCCACGAAATCCGTACCCCACTAAATGGACTTTTGGGCATCATTGACTTGCTTGAAAGCACCCGTTTGGACCAGGTGCAGTTGCAGTATTTGGAGATTATCAAAAATTCAGGAAGTTCCTTATTGAGTATCATTCGAGATATTTTGGATTACTCCAAGATTGAGGCTGGAAAAGTGGATATTCATGGGCTTACTTTTTCGCCTGTGGAGGAAGTGCGGGCACAACTTGAGATTCTGGGTGCCCTGGCTCAAAAGAAGGGTATTTCCTTGCAGCTGCAGGAGGAAATAGGTTCTCAACTCGTCGTGGAAGCTGATCGAGACAAAATCAATCAAATTTTATTGAATTTAGTAGGAAACGCAGTCAAGTTTACGCCCGAAGGAGGTGAGGTGAAAGTAAGCCTCAGCCAAGAGGCCCTGACGGAAGAGTTACTGATGCTACATTACAGTGTCTCTGACACGGGAATAGGTATTTCTCAAGAAAATATATTGCGCCTCAGCCAACCTTTTTTTCAAGTTGAAAGCTCCGCTACCCGATCGTACCAAGGAACTGGTCTAGGTTTGGCCATTGCCAAAAAGATGGTGGAACTTTTGGGAGGAGAACTAGAAGTAAGTAGCGAGCCCGGACAGGGTGCAACTTTTCGTTTTTCAGTTTTAGCCAAGCGAAGGCTGGAGTACTGGGTTCCGATTTCAAAAGAAGACAATACTGTGGAAATCAAGAGAGATATGGGGGAAGTATTTCCGCTTCGAATCTTGATCGCCGAGGATAATGAGCTCAATCTCCAATTGATGAGGCTTATGTTTCAGCAGCTGGGTTTTACTTTTGAGGTAGCCAAAAATGGGCAAGAGGCAGTAGATAAAGTGCGTGAACAGGATTTTGACTTGGTGTTTATGGATGTGCAAATGCCAGTTATGAATGGGTTTGAGGCGACGGAGGAGATTCGAAAAATGGCTACTAAACAATCGCTCATCATCATTGGGCTCTCTGCGAATGCCTTTGAGGATGATCAAAAAAAAGCGCTGGAAGTAGGAATGGACGATTACCTGACCAAGCCCTTGCGGTTGGCGATGCTGGCAAGCAAATTGGAGCAGTATTACCGGAAGTTGAAGCTTCAGGTAAATGAAAATCGCTAACAGTTCGCAGACCACGGTCCACAGCCCATTTAATTGAACTTCAATACTTGTTTTCATTGGTTAGCAGTAAAATAACGATCATTTAAAAACGAAAAATCCCCCAAGGAGTGATTCCACTTCCCGGGGGATTTTTTGCTAATGGTGAACGCTGAACGCTGAGTGTAGAATGTTGAAGTGGGAATTCGAGAATCATTCGAATTTCGTATCACCATGAATAAAGTCTTGATTCTTGATACTTGATACTTGTATCTCGGCTCTCGTATCTACTCAATTTATAATGCTGTCTCCAAATCAAACTCTTCCAAATAATCCGCTACTTTACGAACAAACATGCCTCCCAAGGATCCATCTACCACTCGATGGTCGTAGGTGTGGGATAGGAACATTTTATGACGGATGGCGATGACATCTCCTGTCGGCGTCTCGACTACTGCAGGTTTTTTGACGATGGCTCCAATGGCCAAGATAGCTACCTGAGGCTGTGCGATGATGGGCGTACCCATGATGTTGCCAAAAGACCCCACATTGGAAACAGTATACGTTCCTCCGGTGACATCGTCAGCAGTCAACTTGTTGATGCGGGCACGGTTGGCGAGATCGTTTACCTTTTTGGAAATCCCGACAATATTGAGTTGGTCGGCATTTCTGATAACGGGAACAATCAAGTTGCCCGAAGGCAAAGCCACAGCCATGCCGATGTTGATGTCCTTTTTCTTTAAAATATGGTCGCCCTCGACGGAGATGTTGATCATCGGAAAATCGCGAATGGCTTTGGCTACGGCATCGATAAAGAAGGGGGTAAAGGTGATCCCTTCCCCATACTTCGCCTTGTAGGCCTCTTTATTTTTCTCTCTCCAAAGTACAATATTGGTCATGTCTGCTTCCACAAAGGAAGTGACATGGGCTGAAATACGCTTGGACTCCACCATGCGGCTGGCAATCATTTTGCGCATGCGGTCCATCTCAATAAGTTCGTCGCCACCGCTAATGCTTGCAGGTGCCTTGGGCTGGGAAATGGAAGGAGGAGTTTTGGTGACTCCTGTGTTTTTGGAATGGCCATTGCTTCGAGCGGCAAGGTAATCCAACATGTCTTGTTTCGTCACGCGGCCTTCCGCACCCGATCCTGGGATGCGCGAAAGTTCGTCCGTAGAAATCCCTTCTTCTTTGGCAATGCTTTTGACGAGGGGAGAGTAGAATCTTCCATCGGAATGGCTTGCCGCTTCGGGTTCAGCTGCTGTGATTAAGCTTGCTGTAAGTGCGGGTGCGGCTTGCACTAGCACTTCTTTGGCTGTAGCAGGTGCTGCAGGACTGTCGTTAGATGCCTCTGCATTGATTTCGATGATGGCAATGGCAGTTCCTACCGCTACTACATCGCCCTCTTTGGCTAAAATCTTCTTCAAAATACCCCCATGCGTAGCAGGAACCTCGGTATCTACCTTGTCGGTGGCTACTTCCAACACAGACTCATCTGCTTCAATGGAATCTCCTTCCTTCTTGAGCCAAGTAAGGATGGTGCCTTCAATGATACTTTCGCCCATCTTGGGCATGAGCATTTCTACACTTGCCATGTTGATCTTTGTAATTTAATTGGGTTTATTTTCAAGTTTTAAAATTAAATTTTATTGAACTGCTTCCCAAATCCTTCTTGTAAAATTTTATTTGTGCGTTGGGAGAAAGCAAGTTCTAAATAAATTCAGTACCGCTACTCCTGTCAATTGAATATTGAGCATTCGGTCTTGAGTCAACTGTAACTTTCTTGTCTCCACTCCCTCAGGACCGGCACAGGCAATCCAGACCGTCCCAACGGGTTTATCTGCAGCGCCTCCATCTGGTCCTGCGATGCCGCTACTGGCCAGTCCGTAGTCAGCATTGAACAAAGTTCGCACTCCTTCCGCCATCTCTGCCACTGTAGCTTCACTTACCGCCCCATGACTGCTTAGGGTCTCTGACTTCACTCCCAAGATACGTTCTTTGAAGGCATTGTGGTAGGGAACTACCGCCCCTTGGAAATAGGCAGAGCTGCCTGGTACTGTGGTGATCAGGTGGGAGACGTATCCTCCCGAGCAACTTTCAGCTAAAGCTATCGTTTTCCCTGCGTTCTTCAAAAGTTTGCCGAGGGCTGTTTCCAAGGTTTCTTCGTCGTAGCCATAGACATACTTTTCGATCTGTGGCAGTAGGACTTGAATCTGAGCGGCAACTTCCTGCTGAAGCTGTTCTTTGTTCGTTCCAAATGCAGTAAGGCGCAGTTTGACATGTCCTAGGGAGGGCAAATAGGCCAATCGAATGTGTGTAGGCAATGCATTTTCCCAGTCTTTGATCAGGTCGGCCAACCAAGATTCTCCAATGCCTGCGGTTTTGATAAGCTTGTGGTAGATCACCGGAAGCTCAAACACCTGGGAAAGCTTGGGTAACACAAAGTCCTTGACCAACTTTTTCATCTCGTGAGGAACACCCGGCATGGACATCCAGTAGCATCCTTTCTGTTCAAACCACATCCCGGGCGCGGTACCTACCTCGTTGGGAACATAGGTGCAACAGGTGGGAAGATGGCCTTGCAGGGTGTTCAGTAGTGTCATCTCGCGACCGCGTCGCGTGAAGTAGGCGGACACAGCTGCTACTGCTTCGGGGACTTCGACGATCTCACAGCCAAAGTATTCCGCAAGCAGGGGCTTGGTGAGGTCATCTTGTGTAGGACCCAGACCTCCTGTAATGAGAATCAGGTCGGCTCGCTTGGAAGCTTCTTCAAAAGCAGTGAGAATATCCGTCCGATTGTCCCCAACGGTGGTTTTCCGTACTACTCGTACACCCACTGCATCCAACTCCTGGCTGATCCAATGGGAATTGGTATCCATAATTTGCCCATACAAGAGCTCGTCTCCGATGGCAATGATTTCTGCGTTTACTGCTTGCATCTGGGATTATCTAACTTTTGCTGATCGAAGAATTTTGGAAAATAAGCCGGGAAGGAAGCGCTTCAGGTATACGGCCAAGGTTTCCTTGCCACCAATGTACACTTCTTCCTTTTTCTTGACTAAGGCTTTGAAAATACCTTCTGCGCAGGCTTCTGGGGACATGCCTTGGTCTTGGGCCTGGTCCATTTCGCCCAATGGACTCCCGTCACCAGTTACGGCATTGATGGATACCTTCGTGCGAATAAATCCTGGACAGATCAAAGTCACAGTGATCCCATCTCGATGGTGCTCGGCGCGAAGCGTGTCAAAGAAGCCATGCAAGGCATGTTTGGCTCCTGCGTAGGAGGAGCGGTAAGGGGATCCAAACTTTCCAACCAGAGAAGTAACTATTCCAAATTGCCCTTGCTTTCTTTCCATAAAGTGCGGAAGCAGTGCTTTGGTCAAGGCGATGGTACCAAAATAGTTGACCTCCATGAGCTTGCGATCCACCTCCAGTTGGGTATCCTTGATGAGGGACCGCTGGCTGATGCCTCCATTGTGAAGCAGCAAGTCCATCTTTCCAAAAAAGGAAAGGGCAGTAACGACCTTCTGATCAAAATCGCTGCTAGCTGCTAGATCTAGGGGTAAAATACGAATGTCTTCTGGGAAGGTGCAGCTAGCTTTGACGCGCTCCAGTTCCTGCAAGTTGCGGGAGGAAAGAATGATGGAATAGCCTTCCTTCGAAAATTTTTGAGCTGCGGCTTCTCCAATACCAGAGGAACCGCCTGTGATCCAGATGACGGGTTTAGCCATGATTTATCTTTTTTCGTAGGTCACAAAAGCGTACGGATATTCGTTGTTTTCGTCAGCAGCAAATTCTTCTCGCTCTTTTTCCTTCCAGATTTGAGGATCCAAAACAGGGAAAAATGTATCGCCTTCTGGACTAGCTTCTACCTCTGTGATTTCGAGCGTATCGCAGAGGGGAAGGGTTTCCTTGTAGATTTCCCCTCCTCCGATCACAAATACCTTGTCCAGTTGGTGCTTGGTGCAATAAATTATGGCGTCTTCTACTGAGTGAAAGGCAAAATGGCCTTCTGGAGCCACAAAATCTGGGTTTCTGGTGATGATCAGATGGGTACGATTGGGCAGGGGCCTACCCAAGGATTCAAAGGTCTTTCTACCCATCAAGAGGTGATGTCCCGTGGTGAGGTTTTTAAAACGCTTCAAGTCTGCGGACAACTTCCAGACGAGCTGGTTGTCTTTTCCAATGACTTGGTTCGTTGCTTTTGCTACAAGAAGTATGATTTTCACGCGAATAGATTTGATGGGTAAGTTACCTGCTTTAGCAAAGTTCTCACTTGATTAAACTCGAAAAACAACCAGGTAGTTTAATGGATTAAATTCAGGTTTATTTTATTGGTGGTTTAAACTAACTCAAGGAGCATTGGAACTGACTTTATCCTTTCCAACCCCGAAGGAATTCATCCACCTTCATTCGTTTTTTTCCTTCCAATTGGAGGTCATGGATCGTGAGGTGTCCCTCCCCACATTGAAAGCGCAGGAAGGTTTTGAAGTCACTCTCCCATTCTCCAGGAACTTTTCCCGACAGGTTCTTATCATTTGGGAAGGAAGTAAAGAGTTTCCAGGTTTTGTCCTGCAGCACCGTCCATGCACCTGGATAGGGCGAAAGGCCACGGATCAGGTTATGGATGGAAGTGGCTGAGGCGGTCCAGTCGATCTGTGCTGTTTCCTTAAAGATTTTTGGTGCGGTACGCAGGGCCTGACTTTCGTCTTGAGGTTGGGGTTGTATGGTTTGTGAGGCAATGGCATCCACTGTCTTCACTACCAGGTCGGCGCCCATGGTCATCAATTTTTCGCAGAGGCTTCCCAGGTTATCCTCGGGGAGAATGGCTACTTTCTCCTGAAAAAGGATATTTCCAGTATCGATTTCATGCTGCAAAAAGAAGGTGCTGACTCCAGTTTCCTTTTCCCCGTTGATCAATGCCCAGTTGATCGGGGCAGCTCCTCGGTAATTGGGCAGGAGGGAGGCGTGGAGGTTGAAAGTACCCATCGGGGGCATGTTCCAAACGGCTTCAGGAAGCATGCGGAAGGCTACTACAATCTGCAGGTCTGCAGCAAGTGCCTTGAGTTCCTGTTGGAAGGTCGCATCCTTGAGATTGGTGGGTTGCAATACCGGAATGCCCAAGGTCTCGGCCGCCTCTTTGACAGGGGAACCCACCAATTTCTGTCCTCGGCCTTGGGGTTTGTCTGGGGCAGTGATGACGGCTACTACATTCCATCCCTCAGCCACTAGGTTTTCCAAAGCAGGCACCGCAAATTCAGGGGTGCCCATGTAAATGATGCGTAAGGAGCGGTTTATAGGAGGAAGTTGCATGCGCAGCGCGTTGGGTTAATTCGGGAATTCAATTAAGGGTAAATCAGGTACTTTTTACGCAGCTGGGCATAGTCTGTTAACCCTTGCTGCCAGGTCTCACGAATCTCGGTCTCTGTTTTTCCTGCCAAGATTTGCTTTTTAAGTTCATCCGTACCCACTAGGGTATTGAAGTAGGAATTGAAGAATTTTTCCTTCATCTCGGAGCGCTGGTAAGCTTCGAGGAGGTAGCTCAGCGTGAAGGGCTGATCGAGGGACTCACTTCGTAGGTCTCTGCCATAGCACAACTGGTCTTGATGCGGAGGGGTTTTGGACATCCCATCAATGGCTACTGGAGTAAAGCTAAAGTCCCCAAACTTTGCATCTGGATAGCCATATACTTGGAAAGGAAAATAGGTGCCGCGACCTAAGGAAACTACTGTGCCTTCAAAAAGGCAGGTGCTGGGATAGAGACGGATTGAAAGCGCATTGGGCAAGTTTGGGGAGGGCTTTACTGGGAGTTCGTAGGCCATCGCATGGTTCCAATTAGCTACTGGAACGACGGTAAGATTGACCTTTGCACCGCCTTTTAGCCATTTTTCTCCATTGATCATCTGGGCAAGTTCGCCGATACTTAGGCCATGTACGATCGGAATGGGATGCATGCCCACAAAGGATTCAAAGCCTTTTTTCAGCATGGGTCCATCTACATAGTTGCCGTTGGGATTGGGGCGATCGAGTAGAATCAGGGGCTTGCCCTGCTCCGCGCAAGCTTCCATCACGTAGTGGAGGGTGCTGATGTAGGTAAAAAAGCGGACGCCCACATCTTGCAGGTCAAAGACAAGTACATCGAGGTCTTTCAGCTGCTCTGCACTGGGCTTCTTGTTGGCGCCATACAAGGAGACGATGGGTAGGCCTGTTTTGGCATCTATGGAGTTATTGACTTTCTCGCCTGCATCGGCAGTGCCACGGAATCCATGTTCGGGTACGAACACTTTCACTACCTGAATTTTATTTTCCAACAGAAAATCGACCAGATGCTGCTGATTGGATTGCGGCAAGATGCTCGTTTGGTTTCCCACTATCCCTACTTTTTTCCCTTGAAGCTGGGGGAGGTAGAGCTGGGCCTGTTCAGCGCCCACCCGAATTCCCTGCGCAATGCCTATGGCGCTGCTTGCCAAATAGAGGCAAAAGGTCAAAATGTAGATCAAGGGTAAATTTTTCGCTTGCTTCATGCTAATTTGCGGAGAGTTGCAAACAAATTTAACCCAGTCCGTTGAACCTTTCCTATTTCCTAGCCAAAAGAATCAGTTTTCAGCATGCCGGTGGCTTCTCTGGAATCATCCACCGCATTGCAGTGGCGAGCCTGGCGGTGGGTTTGGGGGTGGCCATCCTATCCATCATGGTCTTGGGAGGGTTTCAAAAGACGGTTTCAAGCCGTGTATATGGCTTTACGGGCCACTTTCAAGTGCAGAAGTTCCAAATGAGTACTGCGTTTGAGGAACAACCTTTTTCGCTGAATGCAGAATTTCTTGGAAAGCGGGATCAATTTCCTTTCCTAACCAAGGTACAATCCTATGCCCACAAGGCGGCCTTGCTGAAAGGATCCGAGGAGGTAGAAGGAGTATTGCTAAAGGGAGTTGCGGAAGATTTTGACAGCTTGGGATTTGTGCAATACCTAGTGGAGGGGAGAATGATTCACCTTCCTGACTCTGGGGTGAGCAACGAAATCCTGCTCTCCAAGCTAGTGGCCAACAAGTTGCAAATCAGTGTGGGAGACAAGGTAACCCTCTACTTTGTGCAGCAGCCTCCTCGCTACCGCCGAGTGGAGGTAGTGGGTATTTTTGAAACCTATCTCGAGAATTTTGACGAGCAAATGGTGATTGGAGAGCTACAGACCATTCGGAATTTGAATGGTTGGACTTGCGATCAGGTAGGAGGCTTGGAGCTACATGTAGCCGATGCTGACCAGCTTGATACTTATGCGCCCTTGCTGGAGGACCAACTGGATTACGACCTGCGCTTGCTTGATAGCCGAAAGCGGTTCTTGGATATTTTTGATTGGCTGAAGTTGTTGGATACCAACGTGATCGTGTTTATTTCCTTGATTGGCTTTGTAGCCATTTTCAACATGGGGGCAATCTTATTTCTTCTGATTATGGAGCGGACCCAGATGATTGGCCTGCTCAAGGCGATGGGAGCTAAAAATTCTCAAATCCGATCTTTATTTTTCTGGAATGGCATCCATATCCTTGTTAAGGGGCTTTTGTATGGCAATGCCTTTGCGTTGGTGCTGGGAGGCTTGCAAGATTACTTCCACTTGATCCCCCTGGATCCCATCAGTTATTACATGTCCTATGTGCCCATCGATTGGAATTGGATGGCTTTTCTATTGCTCAATTTGGGCGTGACGGTATTGACAGCCTTGGTGTTATGGATCCCTGTTGGAGTGATCTCAAGGGTGGACCCGATCAAATCAATTCGATTTGACTAAGCGGTAGGGGGAAAAAATACTTTTTAGTTTCATTAAAATCACACCTAGCACCGCTTCTTTGAAGATTTTTGGGCTCATTTTGGATTGACCTCTCGTGCGGTCGGTGAAGATGATGGGGACCTCTGTCAGTTTGAAACCCAATTTCCAGGCGGTGAACTTCATCTCGATTTGGAAGGCGTAGCCAATAAATTTAATGTTGTCTAGTGCAATACCCTCCAGCACGCTGCGGTGGTAGCATTTGAAGCCGGCAGTTGCATCGTGGATGGGTAGGCCAGTGATCAAATTCACATATTTACTTGCAAAATAGGACATGAGCACCCGGCCCATGGGCCAGTTGACCACGTTTACCCCCGTGACGTACCTGGAGCCAATGGCTAAATCATAATCTCGGCTTTTGATGGCCTCGTATAGTCGAATAAGATCCTTGGGATCGTGTGAAAAATCACAATCCATTTCAAAAATAAAGTCGTAGTTTGCTGCCAATGCCCAGCGAAAGCCGGCGATGTAGGCGGTGCCCAAGCCCTGCTTGCCTGCGCGCTCCATCAAGTGCAAACGGCCTTCATAGGTACTTTGTAGGCCTTTGACCACAGCTGCAGTTCCATCTGGAGATCCATCGTCAATTACCAAGAGCTCAAAATTCCCTTCCAATTCCATCACGGTACGCACCATGTCGCTGATATTTTCCAGCTCATTGTAGGTGGGGACGATGACGAGTTTGCGGTGGCTCATACTAGGTTTAATATCCAAAAATAAGGTTTCAATTGGATTTTTGAAGAAAAGCCGCTGCGAAAAAAAGGAAATGCTAGTTTTGCACAAAAAAAGTATGTCCCTACACGTCGCCATTGCCACCTATGTTTCCACTGGAGCCTACGATACCAATACGGTAGATGAGGATGCTTTGCTAGCTCAGCTGCTGCAGGAATTAGGCATATCCCATCAGGTGCTAGCCTGGTCAGATCCGGACGTAGACTGGAGTCAATTCTCCCATGTACTGATCAAATCTACCTGGGATTATTTTGACTACTATCCTGAATTTTTGGAGTGGCTTAGCCAGTTGGAGGCCTTGAAAATTCCCGTGCTCAACCAAGTGGAAACAGTTCGCTGGAATTCCTCCAAAAACTATTTATTGGAGTTGAAAGCCAAAGGCTACTCTTGTGTGGCGGGACAAATCTTACCCAAAGGAACGGTAATTACGCTGGAGGAGCTTCATGACGCCATCCAGGCAGATACCTTAGTAATAAAGCCCTTGGTGAGTGGCGGGGCAAAAAATACCCTAAAAATTCAGCGAGGCGCAGGAAATGAGGTAGCGCAGAAAGTTGCCAGTTTGCTGCAAGAGGAAGTTTTTTTGGTGCAGCGGTACATTCCGGAAATTGTGGAGCTGGGGGAGTATTCTTTGCTATTTTTCAATGAAGTTTTTTCCCATGCCGTACTCAAATCTCCAGCTGTGGATGATTTTAGGGTGCAGCATTACTATGGAGGGACAATTCAGGAGATTCTGCCCAGTGAATCCATGCTTGCCGCAGCTCAGGCACTTGTAACTACTTTTGCTAAAGATAGCCTCTATGCACGAGTGGACGGGGTGGAGATTGATGGTGTTTTCCATTTGATGGAACTCGAGTTGATCGAGCCCTACCTCTTTTTGGGACTTTCCGAAAAGGCCATTCCCAATTACAAAGCCGCATTGAAAAAGCGGTTATTGGGGAATTCCTAGTGAGAGTAATTTCGGGTAAGTGTGATAGAAGAGTTTTTTTTCACGCTCCGCCGCGGCGGAAAAAAGAAAAATAACGCAGATTTAAATAGATCAATGATTCAATCAGCGGGTCTTTTCCGTGGAAATCAGCGTAAAATTTTTTGATACGGATTTTAGATAATTTATAACGTTGATAGAAGGGAAGATTTTTTTTTCACGCTCCGCCGCGGCGGAAAAGAGAAAATAACGCAGATTTATATACATCAATGATTCAATCAGCGGATCTTTTCCGTGGAAATCTGCGTGAACTTTTTTTGACGCGGATTTTTATAAATCAATAATTCAATCCGCGGGTCTTTCCCGTGTCAATCTGCGTGAACTTAAATTTTGGCATAATCAATCCAATTCAAAGCACCCCTTTCGTACTGGGCAACTGGTTTAAGTTTCGGGGATCTCGCTGCACAGCCATCTTGATGGCTCGGGCTAGGCCTTTGAAGGCGGCTTCAATTTTGTGGTGCTCGTTGTCGCCCGTGATGCTGATGTTCAAGTTGCATTTGGCAGTATCTGAGAAGGATTTGAAGAAATGGAAAAATAGCTCCGTGGGCATATCGCCGACTTTTTCACGCGTAAAGCTTGCATCCCAGACACACCAAGGTCTACCTCCAAAGTCGATTGCCACCTGAGCCAGCGCATCATCCATGGGAAGTAAAAATCCATAGCGGTAAATTCCTTTTTTGTCTCCAAGGGCCTTCGCATAGGCTTCGCCCAAGGCAAGTGCCGTATCTTCGATGGTGTGGTGCTCGTCGATGTGGAGGTCGCCCTTCACTTGGATCGATAGGTCCGTACTTCCATGTTTGCCCAACTGCTCGAGCATGTGGTCAAAGAAATGTAATCCTGTGGAGATGGAACATGCGCCCGAACCATCCAAATTCAATTCGATCGAAATGTCCGTTTCAGAAGTCTTCCGGTGTACTGTAGCTTTTCGTGGAGGAAGTTTGAGGAAGTTGTAGATGGCATCCCAATCCTGGGTGGACAAAACTGCATCACCCTGATGTTCTCCGTAGAAAATAGCCTTTGCACCTAGATTTTGAGCAAGTTGGATATCGGTGATACGATCTCCAATAACAAATGATTTGGCAAGGTCGTAGTCTTCTGAAAAATAGGCCGTCAGCATGCCTGTTCGCGGCTTACGGGTAGGCGCTTGCTCATGCTCAAAACTGCGATCGATGTGAATCGCGGCAAAGTGGATATTTTCCTGCTCCAGCGTCTTCAGCATCTTGTTTTGAGCTGGCCAAAAGTCCTTTTCTGGAAAAGAATCGGTTCCCAATCCATCCTGGTTGGTCACCAGTACCAATTCGTAGTCACATTCCTCAGCGATTTTGCGGAGATTGGATATGGCCTTGGGGATAAACTCCAGTTTCTCTAAGCTATCGACTTGGAAATCTGTGGGAGGCTCCTTGATGAGGGTGCCATCTCTGTCGATGAATAACACTTTCTTTTTCATGGGAATGGAAGGTAGTGGTTCTCTAAA
Organism: Algoriphagus sp.; assembly: GCA_040403475.1. Classification (GTDB taxonomy): domain Bacteria; phylum Bacteroidota; class Bacteroidia; order Cytophagales; family Cyclobacteriaceae; genus Algoriphagus. The sequence continues at coordinate 46,813 of JBBAKO010000012.1, forward strand.
TTTAATTTTTGAATGCAGGTCAAGCGCGATTTACTTTTTCCAGAGCTTGGAGTAGCGCATTGGTTTCTTCACGTGTACCTACCGTAATTCGGAGGCAGCCTTCGCAATGAAGAACTGTGGAACGGTTGCGCACAATCACTTTTTCTTGGATCAAACCTTCGTAGAAGCGATTGGCATCTGGGACTTGAACGAGTAGAAAATTTGCATCTGAGGGATGGATGTGCAGGATGTAGGGCAATTTTTCCAGCTCTTGACGTAAGTAGGTACGTTCTTCTAGAATCTTTTCAATGAGCTCCTTCACCTTGACCTTATTTTTCAGACCTGCCAAAACGGTGTCTTGTGTCAAGCCTGAAATGTTGTAAGGAGGTTTGATTTGATTGAGGATCCCAATCAGTTCGGGGCTACTGAAAGCCATCCCTAAGCGCAGGGAGGCCAATCCCCAGGCCTTTGAGAAGGTTTGCATAACCAGCAAGTTGGGGTACTGCTCCAGCACCTGAATCAAGCTGGGCTCCGAGCTAAAATCGATGTAGGCTTCGTCTACGACCACAATCCCCGGAAAGTGATCCAGGAGAAAATAGATGTCTTCCCGCTTTACCTTATTTCCGGATGGATTGTTAGGGGAACAGATAAACAGAACTTTGGACTGAGCATCCGCTGCTGCGAGTATTTTTTCGGGCTGCAACTGGAAGTCAGGAGTAAGGGCCACGTTTCGTATTTCTACATGATTGATGGAGGCGCTCACCCCGTACATGCCGTAGGTGGGAGGAAGTAGGATCACGTTGTCCTTGCCTGGGTTGCAAAAGGCACGAAACAGCAGGTCTATGGCCTCGTCTGATCCATTGCCCAGGAAGATCTGAGCCGGCTCACATCCTTTGATTTTGGCAATTTCCACTTTCAAGGCAGATTGGTAAGGGTCTGGGTAGCGGTTGTGGTCTGCCTCGGTGATGGACCCAAAAGGGTTTTCGTTCGCATCCAAAAACACTCCTTCCTTGCCGCTGTATTCGTCCCGTGCAGAGGTATAGGGCTTGAGCTTGAGGAGGTGAGGACGGAGGAGGGAAGCTAGGTCAACCTTCATTTATTATTTGTTTTGAGGTAGTTGAGGCGTAGCGTGACAGCATTTTTGTGGGCGTCCAACTGCTCGTTCTCGGCCATGACTTCTACTGCAGGGCCAAGAGCTTGGAGTCCTTTGGCTGTAATCTTTTGGTAGGTGATCTTTTTCACAAAGCTGTCCAGCGATACACCACTGTAATTGCGTGCATAGCCAGAGGTGGGTAGAGTATGGTTGGTACCGGAGGCATAGTCTCCTGCTGCTTCTGGGCTGAAGTTTCCGATAAAGACTGAACCAGCATTGTAAATTTTATCTAGAATGGCTTCTTCATTCGCTAAAGCAAGGATCAGGTGTTCGGGAGCATAATCATTGATCAGGGCGATTGCGGAGTCTGTGTCTTCAAGGATTACTACACAGGAGTTTTTTAGCGCTTTAGCAGCGATGTCCTTGCGGGAAAGGCTTTTCAGTTGTAGGCTGATCTCTGCTACCACTTTTTTGGCGAAATCCTCAGAGGGGCTTACGAGTACCACCTGAGAATCCACCCCATGCTCGGCTTGGGAGAGGAGGTCAGCGGCGACGAAGGCAGGGATTGCTGTCTCGTCTGCATAAACCAGCACTTCCGAAGGGCCTGCAGGCATGTCTATGGCCACTCCGTATTTGGTAGCCATTTGCTTGGCAGCGGTCACGTACTGGTTGCCAGGACCAAATATCTTATCTACCTGAGGGACAGATTCGGTGCCAAAGGTGAGGGCAGCGATCGCTTGCGCACCTCCTACCTGGACAATTTTAGAAATGCCTACGAGTTGTGCGGTGTAGAGAATGGCCGGATGAATGTTGCCCTCGCGGTTGGGAGGGGTACAAAGCACCACTTCGGTGCAGCCTGCAAGGGCAGCGGGGACACCAAGCATGAGCACTGTACTGAATAGGGGGGCGGTGCCTCCAGGGATGTACAATCCTACGCGTTGGATGGGAACGCTCTTTCTGCTGCAGGTCACTCCGGGCATCACTTCCACCAGCAGTTCAGGCGTGGCTTGAGCTGCATGAAACTTTTCAATATTGGATTTGGCTAACGCAATCGCCTCGATAAGTTCTGGACTGAGTTGGGCCGCTGCTGCCTGAATCTCTTCTTGACTAGCGAGCAAGGAATCCAGCTTTACATGGTCGAATTCTTTGGCAAACTTGCGTAAGGCCTTGTCTCCATTTCGAGCTACTTTTTCAAAGATTGGCTTGACTATTTCCTTGATTTTAGCGGATTCCATGGCAGGGCGCGCCAGGTGCTTTTGCCATTTTTCAGGACTGGGGTTGAGGAGTATTTTCATCGGTTGAGGTCTAGAATATTTCAAATAACCATCTTCTCTATGGGAACTACGAGGATTCCTTCTGCTCCGGCAGCGCGGAGTTCGTCCATATTCTCCCAAAATTGATCTTCGCTGAGCACGGAGTGTACGGATGACCAGCCTTCTTCCGCAAGGGGTAGAATGGTAGGACTACGCATGCCAGGAATTAGAGAGATAATCTTGGGCAGCGCGCTATTGGGCACGTTCATGAGGACGTATTTGTTGCTTTTGCCCGTTTGCACGGCATTGATGCGGAAGAGTAGCTTGTCGACAATGCTTTTTTTCCAGTCGCTCAACTGGGGGTTTCCAATCAGAACGGCTTCGGAGGTGAATACTTCCTCTACCTCTTTGAGGCCATTCATCATCAGGGTAGAACCAGAGCTGACGATATCGCAAATTCCTTCCGCAAGGCCGATGCTGGGTGCGATTTCTACCGAGCCGCTGATTTCGTGGATTTCGGCTTGGATTTGGTTCGTTTGTAGGTAGTTTTTCAGGACCTTTGGGTAGGAGGTGGCTATGCTTTTTCCTTCAAAGTAGTGGAGGCCCTCGTAGGGAATTCCCTTGGGAATGGCAAGAGAAAGTCGGCACTTGGAAAAGCCTAGCTTCTTGAGCACCAGCACCTCTTTACCTTTTTCAGTTACCTCATTTTGTCCTACAATCCCTAGATCTGCCACCCCATCGGCTACATAGCCAGGAATATCGTCGTCACGGAGAAATAGAAATTCAACGGGGAAATTGGTGGAGCTGGACTTGAGCTTGCCCGTGCCGTTGTAAAATTTGATGCCACATTCCTTGATTAGGCTAAGTGAGTCATCGGATAGTCTACCGCTTTTTTGAACGGCAATGCGCACAATCTGTTCCATATGGAAATTTGAATGTATTCGAAATTAATTGATTGAAGGGTGGGTGAATGGCCGAATCCCTATCATCAGCCTCACCGGGGTGGGTGTAGTATCTTTCCTCTCAAGAGGAATGATGGAAATGATGCAGCAGGTGATGCACCTGTGCTGGCAGAGAAAAAGTAAGAATTGCTGCTGTTGATTTCATTTCGAAAGCAAATATAGGGTGGTATTGGGGAAATGCAAGTTGTAAGGAAAAAGTATCAAGTAGCTAGTATCAAGTATCAAGAAGGTTGTACCAAGAACCAAGTACGGAGTACCAAGTAGGGGATTCGAGTAAGAGGATGTTTTCTACTTCTTCATTCAAAAATCGAAATTCGGCATTCGATATTTTTAATTCCGTATTTCGCCTGCCTGAAGGCAGGTACCTCGTATTTCCTACTTTGTAAATTGTACCTGGTACTCGGTACTTTGTACAATCCCGTATTTCTACTTTGTACTTAGTACTTGGTACTTTGTACAAATCCGTATTTCGTATAATACTCTATTTTTTAAACTCCATACTCACCGAATTGATGCAGTACCGGATGCCGCCCTTATCCGCAGGGCCGTCTGGGAAGCGGTGACCGAGGTGACCTCCACAGGCAGCGCAGAGAATCTCCTCGCGAATCATCAAGTGACTGTAGTCCATGTGCACTTCTATGGCCTCTGGCTTGATTGGGTGGGTAAAGCTAGGCCAACCGCAGCCGCTGTCGTATTTGAAGTCGGAGTGGAAAATAGGACTGCCGCAACCCTTACAGGAATAAACGCCTGTTTCCTTATTGAGCGTATAGGCTCCGGTGAAAGGTCTTTCCGTCCCTTTTTTGCGCAGGACCTGGTAGGACAGAGGATCCAATTGTTCCTGCCATTCTTCTTCGGATTTTTGGATGGGGTAGGATTTAGGCATGAGTAGCAAGTATCAAGTATTAAGTATCAAGTATGTTGTACGAAGTACCAAGTACCAAGTATGGGATTCTTGTGGTCGGATGTTTTTCTTCTTCGTTCAAAATTCGGCGTTCAGCATTCGACATTAAGAAAAGTAGCAAGTAGTTAGTATCAAGTAGCAAGACAAATTCGGATGGTCCACGAATTGCCACTTCTTCGTTCAAAATTCGGCGTTCAGCATTCGACATTAAGAAAAGTAGCAAGTA
>JBBAKO010000012.1:51326-85875 GCA_040403475.1 Algoriphagus sp.
GTTAGTATTAAGTAGCAAGACAAATTCGGATGGTCCACGAATTGCCACTTCTTCATTCAAAATTCGGCGTTAAGCATTCGATATATTCAATCTCGTATTTCGTACATTGTACTTGGTACCTGGTACATCGTAAATTAAAAACTCTCCTACACACCAATTGTTCACTAGCTTGATTTTTCGATCCATTCGGGGGCATGGTCGATGTGTTGACGAAGGAGGAGGTTGAATTGACCTACATGATGCTGCACGTGACGGAGGTTGTAGAGAAGTATTTCGAAGAGGGAATAATCCATGGTTTTGGATTCATTGATCCATCGTTGTGCGACACCTTGCTCATCCAAACCTTCAATTAAGTTCCGAGCCTTCTCTTTGCAAGCGGCCAAATAGTGTAGCAGGGATTCTTGGGAGAAAATCACAATTTGTGGGTCTTCGTCAAACTCGGAATACGAAAATTCGGAAGGGGGAGCAAAACCAACCGGGTTGGTGCTCAAGTAGTAATCCAGAAAAAATAGGGTATGGTAAGTCTGAAAGGAAAACACCTGGTTACCCTCCCAAACATCCTTCGGACAGGTTTGAATACTCTCAGAAAGCATTTCCAATGCGGCACCAAACTGGCTCCAGAGGGATTGGTTAAGTTCGTGTTGGGACATAGGGGGAAGAAAGTATCAAGTAGCTAGTAGCAAGTATCAAGAATTTTGTACGAAGTACAAAGTACAATGTAGGAAATACGAAGTACGAAATACGGGACTGAATGCCAAAATATCTAACGCAGCACGCCGAACGATAAATTGGAACACTCTATTACATGAATGCCATACTGGTACTTTATACTTGGTACTTCGTACTACTTCTTAGGTATTAGCTTCAGCGTTCCTTTCGCGTCATCCAGAATATCTTCCTTATTCATCAGCTGCGGGCGGTACTTTCCTTCCACATAGAGTTCTTTCTGGTCGGCATAGTGCTTGCTGAAGCGATTGCCCGAGTTTCCGGTAGGCAACACAGATACGGATTCTTCCACATTTTCAAAGTCCAACAGGATTCGCATGGCAGGCCCTGAGGTTACTTTGTAGATGCCAGTTCCATTTAATTTGAAGGCCAACTTGTTTACTGATTCCTCATTGGCTTCAACGGCTTCGGTGCGCACGTTGAAAAGCTTATCCAAGGGCTTTTGAGCACCCAAAGGATGAGGATGCTCTACGGTCACTGCCTTTTCCCATTCCCAGTTTCCTTGGTCTTCACCAAACTGCTGGGTAAGTTCTTCCAAACTAACCTTCAAGGCCTCAGCTACGATCTCTGCACGTGATTCTTTGGTGCTCGTATTTTTCTTGTCCCACCACTTGTTTTGCTCGTGGGTAAAGAAATGGGAGCTGCTGCCAATCATGATGAAGGTTTGGAGGTAACTCTCAAATCCTTCTTTACCGATTTCATCCTCCATGGCTAGGCGGAGGGTATGGTACAGCCACTTGTAGTAAAGAGTCGGTGCAGTTTGGTCCAAATCATGGTTGCCTTTCCATTCAGATAGTTCGCTGAGGATGTCCTCGTATTTTTCAAAGTTTCCTTCTGCTACTTGTTTGAGTAGGAAGTCTGCATTTTGAATGGATTTTTCATTGATTGTTTCCAATTGCAGGTCTTCAAGGGATTCTTGAGTCCAATCTTTTTTGGAAGTAACCGTCTTGGCTATTCGGTTCCAACGCTCACCCGGGTAGTAGTACCCTGGGAAGAAGATTCCTGATTTGGTAGAGTCAGGCTGATTGTTGGCTGAGGCGACGAATCCAGATTCGGGATTGATGCTCTGTGGATTCTCCGTGAATGGATACCAGCCCTGGGGCTGTGCTGCAGGATCCGAACCATCTGCAAAAATCGTGGGATGCAAGGCAGTTCCTCGAATTGGGAGTTTGGCTGCTGCCCACCAAGCAATGTTGCCTAGACTATCCCCGTACATGATGTTGAGTCCTGGGGCATGGATTAGCGAAGAAGCATTCGCTACATCTTGCATGCTTTGCGCATGGTTGATCTGGTAAACTGCTTCGAGGGCACGAGTAGGTTCGAGTAGGTATACCCACCAGGAGGACACCGGATTCGAAGTCATGGTTTGAATTTCCTTGACCACAGAGTTGATTACCGGTCCGTGAACTGTTTCCTTGATTTGGAAGGTGATCGGTTGCTGCCCTTTGACCTGAATCACTTCCGTGCGGGTGGTGATGGGGTAAATGGAGTCGCCTACCAGAATTTCATTCGAGTTGGCGGGATTGAGTTTCTCCTCAAAAAAGTCTTGATCGTCATTTTCAAACATGGTCAAGCCTACGCTGTGGTGGCGGCTATGCCCAACCAGTCCAAAAGGAATGCCTGCGAGGTGGTTGCCATAAAAGCTATACCCTGGGTATTCGATATGTGCCTCAAACCATACCGATGGAGAAGCAAATCCAATGTGTGTATCGTTGGCAAAAAGAACCTTGCCCGATTTGGTGCGGCTACCTGAGATCACCCAAGCGTTGGAACCTTCTAGCATTGGAGCAGGAAGTTTATCCAACAGGGCGGTGAGTTTAGAATTGACGATGCTCCCGTCAGCTACCAAAGAGTCCGGATAGTTGACTGGGATAACATGGTGATTGGGAAGCGTTTGCACTGCGAGGGAGGCAAGGTAATCTGGGCCCCACTTTCGCGCAATCTGCGTTACCAAAGGATCCGTCTTCAAACTCATGGCAAAGGAAAAAGACATGTAGCCCAAGACAGAGTGCATGTCATCCAAGGTGTAGGGACGTGGTTTTGCACCTAGGAGCATGTATTCCACGGGAAGCTTGCCTTGCTCGATAAATTGGTTGACCCCAGCGATGTAGGCTTCGGCTGCACTTTTCCAGGGGCTATTGCCCTGTGCCACTAATGCTTTGCTACTTTCCTTGGCATGCTTTGGGATGCCTAGGGTATGGAAAAATTGATCGATCTCGACTACATCTGGACCCAAAAGTTCGGCAAGGGTACCTGATCCCACGCGGCGCATCATTTCCAACTGAAACAAGCGTTCCTGCGCATGGATATATCCCAAAGCACGGTAGGCATCTACCTCATTTTGAGCATAAATATGGGGCACTCCATAGTCATCGAAGTGGATGTCTACGGCTTCGCTCAATCCAGTGACTTGCACTTCCCCATCGTATTGAGGGCTATTCCAGAAAATAAAACCGAGAAGGGCTGCTAGAACCACAAATAGGAAGATGCCTAGTATGCGAAGCGTTGTTTTCATCAATTGAGTTGTGTCTTGGAAACAGTGAAAATTAGGATAAAAAATGAAAAGGTGTAGGTTAATTTTTTTGCATGGTCGGATTAAGTTCCTTCAATGGCTTGTAGAATAAGGGCACAGGCTTCGTGAATTTGGTCCGAAGTGATGGTCAGTGGAGGAGCGATGCGCATGCTGTCGTCACAGAACAGGAACCAATCCGTGATGACGCCCAGTTGAATTGCCCGGTCGATGATGGGCTTGAGTACGTCAAAGGACTCAAACTCTAAGGCCATCATCAGACCTTGGTTGCGAATGGCCTTGATTTGGGGATGGATGAGTAGGGACTTGAATAATTTGGCTTTTTCAGAGACCTGCGCGATCAAATTCTCCTCTTGGAGAACGCGAAGGGTAGCTAGCGATGCCGCAGCCGATACAGGGTGACCGCCAAAGGTGGTGATGTGACCCAGCAGCGGGTTATTTTTAAACACCCCCATTACCTCCTTGTTGGCGATAAATGCGCCGATAGGCATGCCTCCGCCCATTCCTTTGGCACACACGAGGATGTCTGGGACGATTTCAAACTGTTCAAACGCCCAGAAAGTGCCTGTTCTTCCGAATCCAGCCTGAATCTCATCTAGGATGAGCAAGGCGCCTACTTCAGTACATCGAGCACGTAAGGCTTGGAAATAGGTGGTACAGGCGACGCGGATGCCCGCTTCACCTTGGATGGTTTCAATGACTACTGCTGCAGTGTCTTCGTTGATCTTGGCTAGATCTGAGAAGCTACCGTAAAAAATCTGGGAAGTGCCAGGAAGTAGGGGGCGGTAGCCGCGCTTAAATTCCTCATTGCCGCCAATGCTAAGCGCACCTTGGGTGCTGCCATGGTAGGCATTGGTGCAGGAGATGAGGTTACGGCGGTTGGTGTAGCGCTTGGCCAACTTCATGGCGCCTTCGATGGCTTCCGAACCGCTATTGACCAGGTACACGTTGTCCAGTTCAGCAGGGAGGGTATCTACCAAGGCTTTTGCAAGTAGCGTCTGCGGGGATTGGATGTATTCACCATAGACCATCACGTGGAGGTATTGGTCCACTTGCTGGTGGATGGCTTCGGTCACCTTGGGATGGCGATGGCCTACGTTGCTGACGCCTATTCCAGAAATAAGGTCCAAGTAGCGCTCCCCATTAGGACCGTAAAGGTAGACCCCTTCGGCTTTTACCACCTCGATGGCGAGGGGAAAGTCCGTGGTTTGAGCCAAATGTGCCAAAAATAGGTTGCGGTTATTCATTTTTGAATCAAGGTCAAAAACTTGAAAACCGGTAAAAAATCCCTAGAGGAAGTTTCTTCCCTTGCGTTTCTTGCAGGTACAATTCCCCTTGTTCAGCATACTTCACTGCTCCAAAATTGGATTGTACCAAGTTGGCAGCGATTAGAGAGGAGAAGCTCAAGGAATACATGTTGAGGAGGAGGAGGTGATCTTTTGGATCGAGAATTTCTTTACAGGTTTTCAGCATTTCGTTGATTTGCTCCTCCAAGATCCATTTTTCTCCTTCAGGGCCTCTGCCATACGCGGGAGGATCGAGGACAATGGCCTGGTATACATTGCCACGACGGGCTTCGCGCTTGATAAATTTCATCGCATCGTCCACAATCCAGCGGATGCCATCTAGGCCGGACGACTCCATGTTGTGCTTGGTCCAGGTCACCACCTGCTTCACTGAGTCCAGGTGGGATACCTCTGCACCCGCAGCTCTTGCCGCTACACTCGCTGCTCCGGTGTAGCCAAACAGGTTGAGCACTTTGGGTTTAGGCGTCGGAAATGCCTTGAGTTTTTGGTACAAATAATCCCAGTTGACTGCCTGCTCTGGAAATACCCCGATGTGTTTGAAGGAGGTTTGGGAGAGGTTGAGGGTCATTTTTAGACCCTCCGCATTTTCATAGGGAAGTTGCCAGTGGTCCGGCATGGGCTTGAGCTGCTGCCATTGCCCTTTTTCGGGATTGTTTTTTTCTTTGGTAAAGTGGGCATGGGCCAATTTTTTCCAATCCATATCGGGAAGAGATTTGTCCCAAATGGCCTGTGGCTCAGGTCGGCTGAGGATAAATTTACCAAAACGTTCCAATTTTTCGAAGCCACCCGTGTCGATCAGTTCGTAGTCAGTCCAGGGGCCAGGGCAAAGGGAGAGGATCGTATCTTTCATTGCTGCAAAACTACAGAATTCTGTCGTTTTCTTCCTGCTTATTGGGACTAGCATTGCCCAAGACCCGATCTATTTCTTCCACACTGAAGTTCCAAAGCGCTTGCGCAAGTTTAGCATCTTTCGCCAAGGTGGAGGTATTGCTTAACTTTTTATCTTTGTAGTAGCTGCCATTTTTGAGGGATTTCTCGGGAGCAGTAGCCAAGAAGATGGAGGTGGCAGCTCCTGCCTTAGGAGAGATAAAAAAGAGTTTGGTAAAGGCAATCAATCCCTTGGCCCAGGTCGAGGCCTCCGAGCCAAAGGCGGTTCGCACAGCTCCAGGATGGAGGGCATAGGAAGTTAATCCTTCGCTTGCAAATTTGTTTACTAGTTCTTTGGTAAACAGAACATTGTATAGTTTTACTAGGGCATAAGCAGCTACGGTATTGCTTGATTTTTTCAAAGAAAAATCCTTGCCTGGGTGTATGGCAATTCGGTGCGCTTCAGAACTTACTTGGATCACTCGTGCTTTTCCTTTGATTAAGGCGGGAAGGAGCTCTTGGACCAGTAGGAAGTGTCCCAGGTGGTTGGTCGCAAAACTCAAGTCAATCCCTTCTTTGCTGCGTTTGCCACCAGGGTACATGCCACCGGCGTTGTTGATTAGGACATGTATCTCATCGGTTTTGCTCAAAATGATCTCAGCACCTTTTTTTACCTCTGCCATCAGCGAAAGGTCCATGGGGATCAATACAATTTTTTCTTTTTCGGCAAGCGATTGGATGAGCTGCTCTGCTTTTGGGATATTTCGTACTGGCAGAAATACGCGATCAAATTGAGGAAGCAGCGCGAGGAGGGTTTCCCATCCGATGCCGGAGGTACTTCCTGTGAGAACTAGATTCATGGCTTTTTTGGAGTACTACAATGCACCAAGGTACTTGGTTTTCAGGAAGCTAGAAAACCTATTTTTAAGAACAGCTTTGGAAGCTATATTTTTTCTATTTTTGACTTGCTGCCCCAGCTTGTCAGGTAGTCAGTTGTTCGCTCTTTTTTACCCCTATGTCTCAGAAATTTATCGATATTGAAAAGGCCATTTCCCTTAAAAACCCAACACTTTTGAAGTGGATACCTAGTTTTTTGCTTCGCCATGTGAAGCGGGTAACGCACGAAGAATGGCTCAATTCGGTCCTGAATAAGCACCTAAACAAGAAGGGTTGGGACTTTGCCAATGCCCTAATTCAGGAATTTGAGATGGATGTCACGGTGAGTGGAGCCGAACATATCCCCGAAACTGGGGGGGTGATTCTCGCATCCAACCACCCGCTTGGGGGAATGGATGGAATCGCTTTCGTGCAGGCCATCGGCAAAATTCGTCCTGATGTCCGAATTTTAGTGAATGATCTCTTGATGACCTTCAACAATTTCGAGCCCCTCTTTGTGCCTGTCAATAAGTTTGGAAAAAATTCTACTGCTGCAAATCAGCGCATCGAGGAAGTTTATTCCCAAGGTCATGTAGTTTTGATTTTTCCGGCAGGTCTGGTTTCAAGGAAGCAGGAGGAGGGAATAAAAGATTTGCTCTGGAAAAAAAGCTTTATTGCAAAAGCCAGACAATACAAGTTGGATGTCATTCCTACCCATATTTCTGGCAGAAATTCCTCCTTTTTTTACAATCTGAGCAACTTTAGAAAAAAAATCGGTTTAAAAGTTAACCTTGAAATGTTCTGGCTGGTGGATGAAATGTACAAGCAGCGCAAAGGTAAAATTCACATCACACTTGGAAAGCCAATTTCCTACACCTATTTTGACAGCAGCAAATCCGATCCAGAGTGGGCAGACCACATGAAATCGAAAGTGTATGAACTTGGAAAATCGAATGACTAAGGCTGCTGAACTTATTTTCCCAGTAAATCGGGAGCTCCTCAAGGCTGAACTTACGCCTGAACGTTTTCTTCGTTACACCAACAATGGCGATAACATTGTCTACGTGGTCAATTACCACAATGCGCCTAATGTGGTGCGTGAGATCGGTAGACTTCGGGAATTGACTTTTCGAGCAGCAGGAGGAGGTACGGGCATGGAATTAGACCTGGATGAGAATGATACGAGCGAAACTTGCTACGAGCAGCTCATCACCTGGAATGAGGAGGACGAACAGATTGTGGCAGGGTATCGACTCATTTGTTGCACGAATGCCTTAGGTCCTGATGGTGAAATTCAACTTTCTACCAAGCATTTGTTTGACTTTTCTCCAGAATTTATCCAAGATTACTTGCCCTACACCATTGAATTGGGAAGATCTTTTGTACAGCCCAGTTACCAGCCTAGTTTGGACAACCGCAAAGGAATGTTTAGTCTGGACAACCTTTGGGATGGTTTGGGTGCCTTTGTACTCCTTCATCCCAATGTCAAATACTTGTTTGGAAAAGTAACCATGTACCCGCATTACAATCGGGAAGGGCGTGATTTATTGCTCTATTTCATGAACTATTATTTTTCTGACAATCAAGGTTTAGTGAAGCCTAAGGAGAAGTTGAGATTGAGCTATGCAACGGACATCCTTTCCCAACCCAATCCCTTCGAAGGGCTGGATTACAAGGAGGGTTATAAGGTCCTTAATGGGAAGATCCGGGCATTGGGAGAGAACATTCCTCCGCTGATCAATGCGTACATGAACCTGTCCCCAAGCATGAAAAATTTTGGAACCGCGCTAAACGACGAGTTTGGAGAGGTAGAGGAGACTGGGATCTTGCTTACGCTAGACGACATCTACGAGAGTAAAAAGCACCGTCACATGGATACTTTTGAGCGGGATAGACACTATGGACAGCGAGCCAAATAAATCCAAGTTAACCTTGGTGGTCGGTGCCACCGACAATCCCGAACGCTATCCTTACCGAGCTGCTGAGCTGTTGCAAGCTAAAGGAGTTCCCTTTCTACCTATTGGGATCAAGAAAGGGATTGTTTTTGGGGAGGAAATTTTGGATTTGCGACAAATGCCGGCTTTGGAAGGAATCCACACCATTACCTTGTATTTAGGTCCTCAGAATCAATCGGAATGGATAGATTACCTGATTGGATTGGGGCCTAAGCGTGTTATTTTTAACCCAGGAACAGCGAATCCTGTATTTTTTTCAAAAGCGAAAGCAGCAGGTATTGACGTACTCGAAGCCTGTACTTTGGTCTTATTGACCACTGGTCAATTCTGAAATTTCTCCTTTAAAAAGGTATCCATGTAGAGGATATGGGGAAGGGAAATAAGTGAAATCATCACAAAAAAGAGTAAGTAGAGTTCGTTTGATTCAAGAAACTCGAATCCCAAAAACAACAGTAAACCAATTCCAATCAGGCTGATTCCTGAAAAAGGAAGCAATTGCCTTCCAAATTTGAGAGGCGAATTGAAGGCAGGTACTTGACTCAAATACTTGTATTCTGCCAGCATGCTCGGAATGGAGTGCCAAAAGCCAAAATAGACGCTAAAGCTGATCAATAGCGGGCTAAAATACAGGATAGGAACTAAGACAAGGAAATCCAATGCATCTCCCAAGCCAAAGGGCTTGTTATTCAATCCTTGGGTAACCAAAGAACTGACCATTAGGACTCCCATGATTGCTAGTCTAGTTTCTTCATCGAGCTGTAGGGATAGGATTGAACTCAAAATCTCTTGGGTCATCTCCCAATCTCCAAACAGGATTACAGAAAGGAAGAATGCCCCTTTCAATAGGTAAAGCAATCCTTCTTTAGTTTGAATTTGTCCTTGTCCCAAGAAATGGGACTGTCCAAAGTGGTAGGCTGACATCACCAAAAATGCAAGCAATGCCGCCAACGGAAGTAACCACCAAAGCAGCCCGTACACCAGCATAAGCAGGAGATAGCCTAGGATAAAGTGAACAAGGCCTCGGGGACGAATATCAGGATTGTGAATGAGGTGGTCTATCCCTCCATGTGGAATGCCAACTAGAACTAAAATCAGGCCAAAAACACCAAATTGAATCGCTATGGGCAGATTAGGAAGTAGGATGAAGAGGAGAGCAATTCCGAGTCCTAGTGCTTTGGATAAGTTTTCAATACGATCCATATCGAAGTAGCCCTTTGAGGAAAATCCCAAATTTTAGCCCTGACAAGAGACGGATTTCCTCGCTGAAGGTGGTTTTTTCGGATAGAAAGCGAAAAACCAATTCAGGTCTAGAGGAAGAAAACAGGTTTAGAAAAAGACTTGGTAGCCTTTTTGGCCATCTATGTGCGATGGTGAGCAGGATGTTGTCGTAAAAAACAAAGCGATTTTTTCTTGGAAAATGGAGGCGAGTAAGCTCACCTTTTTCCAGACTGGCAACCAATGCCGTACAATTTTCTTGAATAGGCGCGAAGGTATAGCCAGTAGAAGGCTTGGTCCAACCAGCAGCGGTTCCGATAGGGATGTGGCGAGGACTGACCGAGCTAAAAAAGTTTCGAGTACTCATTGGTATTCTTCCAGATTCCTGGAACTGAATGTCGTAGGCTATTGGGCCATATTTTAAGCGAAGAAACTCTTGAAGTTCTTGCAGGAGTGATTCTTCACTGCGGTCCTCTGTGGTGTAGGCTGTATACTCGATCAATGCCTCATGCGTAGAGAAGGGTAGCGTGTAGATAAAATCAAATCCATTCGAAGGGCGCGTCTCAAAATCCATCAATCCCCATTTTTTAGGATCAAATAGTGGTTCTGAAACCTTAATTCGGATTCCGAGAAAAATTTGATTTAAAATAGATTGGTTGAATGGACCTGATTCTACGCGTGAATCAAATACATAGGAGGCATTGAAAGTGCCAGATAAGTTGGTAGTTACCTGTACACCAGTACCTGCTGGGCTAAGGGATACTACTTCTTCTTTTAAAAAATGTACATTGGGAAACTGTCTAATTTTCTCAAGCACATGGGCATAAAAGTCATGTGAGTTGAGGTGGTGGTAAGACAGTCCTTCTAAAGGCTTGGTAAGCTGCTGATTTGCATCTTTGAGGTAGAACGAATTCCACGAGAAGCGTGCAGACTGGGGATGAATGGGAAGTGCATCTTTGCTCCAATAGCACCAGGTTTTGTTGGGAATTTCCCCCTGGTTAGGATCAATGATGAGGATTTGGGAATCTTTCAAACTACTTTCTAGTAGATGATAGACCAGGCTCAAACCTGCGCATCCTCCTCCAGCTAGTATGTAGTCGTATTTTTTCATAGGAACAAAAAAGCTGCCTGCACTTTCGTACAGGCAGCTTTATGTTTATTTATTTCTTGCTGCTTTCAGCAACTGCTACTGAGTACACTACCAAACCAAAACCGATTTTGTTAATCGCATCAGCCAAGTTGTAGAACAAATCAATAGAGCTTACTTCGAACATACCAGAAAGAAGGTTTCCTGGAAGAACCATGTAACCGATAGGGTAGATAGACCAGCCCAAAGTGATGAAGATTTTCAACAAGAACATTGCGTTGCCAAGAGAAGCGCTGTTTGAGCTTTTAGTCAATTTGGCGATGTCACCTGCAAATACTTCATACACAATGTATAGGTAACCTATAGTAGATAGGATACCCCACATTACGTTGCTTTCAAGACCAGAAGTCTCCCCGATGTAACCTGTGATCAACATTACTAAAGAAGCAATGATCAACTTGAAAAGGGTAGAACCTTTGGCTCCAAAAGGCTTGGTAAGCAAATAAAACTCCACGCACATCAATGGTACAGTCAAGGTCCAATCTACGTAACGGAAAGCCGTTGGGCTAGCTCCTGTTTGTAGGTAGAAATCTCTCATGTAGTAGTAATGTACTGCGGCGATACCCGTGATAAGTGCGGATACCAAAAGAGAAAGTTTCCACTTTCCTTCAACTGAACTTCTTTCTGCAAAGAAGAACACTGAGGAAGCGAACATTGCCATGTACCCAATGAAGAAGGTAATGGCTACTGGGTCTGAATTGATGAGCTTGTCAAGTCCGACAATCTCTGCCAATAGGGTGTAATTCATAGTTTTTTTTGTTTTGGTTGATGTTAACTAACTTTTACAAGAGCATAAGTTTACAGAAAAAAAATTGTTTAAAAAAAAAATAAAAAAAATAAACAAAAATTTTCGAACTCTGATAGTTAGGTACATGTACATGATTTTGAAAAATATTTATTTTTAAGGATTTTAAGAAGCCTCAAAAATGCAGAATAATATTTTGTGGAACTTTTGATCTTTTTTACTCATTTCTGATCAATAAAGTCTTTCAGGTATCCCCTTCAGAACTCACTTTTTTTTTCTAAATTGCAACATCTATTTCAACTAAGTTCACCCTAAGCAGTATTCCCCCCTTTAAGGGATTTAGTCAAAACCATGAGTGAAGAAACACTAAGTAATCCAGAGGACTATGGCGCTGGTAACATTCAAGTATTAGAAGGCCTAGAAGCAGTTAGAAAACGCCCTGCCATGTACATTGGTGATGTTGGAGTCAGAGGGCTACATCATTTGATTTGGGAAGTAGTAGACAACTCGATTGATGAGGCGCTTGCTGGACATTGCGACACCATTCGGGTGACGGTTCACGAAGACAACTCTGTCACAGTAGAGGACAATGGTCGTGGAATACCTACTGACATGCACGCTAAGGAAAAAAAGTCAGCCCTAGAGGTGGTACTTACTGTGCTCCATGCTGGGGGTAAGTTTGACAAAGACACCTACAAAGTTTCTGGTGGTCTTCATGGAGTGGGCGTGTCTTGCGTCAATGCCCTTTCTTCAGATCTCAAGGCTACCGTTTATAGAAATGGGGTCATTACGGAACAAGAATTTAAGATTGGTGCTCCACAATATTCTGCCCGCGAAATTGGGAAAACAGATAAGCGAGGTACCACCATCCATTTCAAACCCGACGATAGCATTTTTGCAATCACGGAGTACAAATACGAAACCATCGCCAATCGTCTCCGAGAGATGTCTTTCTTGAATGCAGGCATTCGCATTCATTTGCAGGACCTTCGTGAGATGGAAGACGGCGTTGCCAAGTCTGATGAATTTTTCTCAGAGGGTGGCCTAGTGGAATTTGTCCAATATCTGGATGAAACCCGCGAAAAAATAATCGAACATCCCATTTACATCGAATCCCTCAACCAAGAGGTGCCGGTGCAGGTAGCGATGAACTACAACAATTCCTACACGGAAAACGTGGTTTCCTACGTCAATACCATTAACACCTACGAAGGAGGTTCCCACGTAACAGGCTTCAGAAGAGCGCTAACCCGCACGTTGAAGTCTTATGCGGACAAATCTGGTCTACTGGACAAGCTGAAGTTGGAAGTATCAGGTGATGACTTTAGAGAAGGCCTCACCGCTGTGATTTCCATCAAAGTAGCCGAGCCACAGTTTGAAGGGCAAACCAAAACCAAGCTTGGCAACTCAGACGTGGTGGGATTTGTGGATTCGGCTGTATCGGAAGTACTACAGGCCTGGCTAGAAGAGCATCCTAGAGAGGCAAAGACCATCGTTGGGAAAGTGATCCTTGCGGCTCAAGCTCGCCATGCAGCCCGTAAAGCGCGTGAAATGGTGCAGCGTAAAAATATCCTCGGTGGAGGAGGACTTCCTGGAAAGTTGGCCGACTGCGCCAACTCTGACCCTGCAGTCTGCGAATTGTACCTGGTCGAAGGAGACTCCGCAGGTGGATCTGCCAAGCAGGGTAGAGATCGTGATTTTCAAGCCATCCTTCCACTAAAAGGAAAGATTTTGAACGTGGAAAAAGCGCACGAGCATAAAATTTACGACAACGACGAAATCAAGAACATCCTGACGGCACTTGGTGTGAAGTTTGGTACGGTCAACGATGACAAGGAATTGGATATATCCAGTCTTCGCTACCACAAGATCATCATTATGACGGATGCGGACATCGACGGTTCTCACATTCGAACCCTTATTTTAACACTCTTTTTCCGATACATGCGACCGCTCATTGAGCAAGGCTTTGTATTTATTGCTTTGCCACCTCTTTATTTATTGAAAAAGGGGAAGGACGAGCGCTATTGCTGGACGGAGGAAGAGCGCAAGCGACTCATCTCTGAGATGGCAAAAGAAGGGAAAGAAGATAGCGTAGGAATTCAGCGTTACAAGGGTCTCGGAGAAATGAACCCTGAGCAGCTCTGGTCCACTACCATGGATCCCAACACCCGTACGCTCAAGCAGGTGAATATTGACTCTGCAGCAGAAGCAGATCACCTCTTTAGCATGCTGATGGGGGATGAAGTTGCCCCTCGAAGAGACTTTATCGAGAAGAATGCGAAATACGCCAAAATTGACAGCTAAAAACTTGGGGGCCCTTTAGCCCCCTTTTTTTAACAAAAATTTAATTTTTAAAATCCTGAAATTCTTGAGATTAACGTATAATCACGTTGAAATTCTAATAGTATGAAACTTTCGGTAGGAGATAAGTACGAGTCGATCATCCAAAAAAGTGACCTGATCAGTAGAGACTTGAGCTGGGTAACATTTAACGAAAGGGTTTTGGATCAATCCAAAAAGACCATTCGCACAATCTTCGAAAAGCTCAAATTCCTAGCCATTACGGCCTCCAACATGGATGAATTTTTTATGATCCGTGTGGGTTCTCTTTACAACTATTTGGATTACGAAAAAGAGCGAGTGGACTATTCTGGTCTTCGAGAAGAACCCTTCAAGGAAAAGTTGATGAAGGAATGCCAACGCTTTCACGGAGAGCAGGAGCAGCATTTTATCCAAACGATCCTTCCCGAACTGCATCAAGAAGGAATCTCTGTGATCAATGTGTCCAAGCTTACCGCAGAGGAGCAAGAGAAGGTAAGGCAATATTTCCTCAAGGCTATTTACCCCATGCTTACCCCCATGGTGTACGATGGCTACCGCACCTTTCCGATCTTGATGAACAAGCTGCTCGTATTTGGAGTAGTGACCACTAGCCCAGGAGAACGCAAGGACATGCGTAAAATGAGTTTTGTCCAAATTCCGGCAAACATTCCCCGTTTTTTTGAGATCGAGCGAGAAAATTCCTTGACACTCATTCCCATCGAAGAAGTGATTCGTGAGAACTTGATTTCACTCTTCCGAAATGTAGAAATTGAATCCGTTAGTCTTTTCCGAATCACCAGAAATGGAGATTTTACCCTTGAGGAAAGTGACGACATGGATGCCAACTTCTTGGAGGAAGTGAAGCGTAAACTTATGGAGCGAAAGACCGGCAGGGTAGTACGCATTGATATTGAGGAGGGCTATTCCAAATGGATGCTCAACTCTCTTTTGGAGCGGTGGAACTTGCGCCCAGATTCGGTTTTTCTAGTCAAAAGAGCCAGCATGCTTGATTTTACTGGATTGTGGCAAATCGTTGGAAATAAAAGATTTAAGGAAAGATTACCTCAGATCCCAGATCCAGTAAAGCCCCTTTCTTACCCTGAAGAGGGTAGGGCAGATATTTTTGAAGTGCTTAAGGAACGGGATATTCTGCTCCACCACCCCTACAACAACATCGACTCCATTCTCGAGTTGATTGAGAATGCAGCGGAAGACCCCAATGTGATGGCCATCAAAATGACCATCTACCGCTTGGCTAAGGATAGTCGCATCACCAAAGCCCTGCTTCGTGCAGCAGAAAATGGAAAACACGTATCCGTTCTGTTTGAAGTTAAAGCCCGTTTTGATGAGGAAAACAACATTTTGGAAGCTAAAAAACTCCAAAAAGCAGGTTGCTTTGTGATCTATGGAATCTCCCATTTAAAAACCCACACCAAGTTGCTTCTGATTGTCAAAAAAGACGATCAGGAGATCACCCGCTACGTGCACCTAGGTTCGGGCAACTACAATGAAGATACGGCACGGCTCTACACAGATATTGGCTTACTTACTACGAATGAGGTATTGGCTAATGATGTATCCGAGTTCTTTAATGTAATTACCGGCCACTCGGTACCAAGTGACTACCGCAACTTGATTACCGCTCCTCGGGACATGCGACACCAGCTTATCTCCTTTATTGAGCAGGAGGCGATCCATGCCAAAAATGGACTTCCTAGTGGCGTATTTATTAAGGTCAACTCGCTAGAAGATTCCGAAATCATCTATGCGCTCTACCGCGCCTCGCAACAAGGAGTTCAAATCAAGCTTATCGTGCGCGGCATTTGTTGCCTCCGACCGAGAAGAAAGGGATTGAGTGAAAATATTGAAGTTTTATCCATCGTGGGAGATTTCTTGGAGCATAGTCGGATCTATCATTTTCATAACAATGGGGATACGCGCACCTATTCGGGAAGTGCAGACATGATGGTACGTAGCTTTGATAAGCGCCTCGAATCTTTGTTTAAAGTGGAAGCTCCTCTGTTGGAAAAACAGCTGATGAATATTCTTGCCTACAACTTGAGGGATAACGCCAACACCTACACCATGCAAGAGGATGGGACATACATTGTCAAAGCTCCTGCGGAAGGTGAAGCTCGGTTCAATATTCACCAGGAGTTTTTTAAGGTGAAAGTGAATGAGGTATTAAAGGTAGTCCTGGTAGAAGAAAAGCAGGAAGAGCCAGCTACCGAAGAGTAGATTTTTCACATTTTCGAAAGATTTAGCCCCCTTTCTAAAATGAACAGAACTATTTAGGGGACGAACAGCATAATTTCATTATTTTATACTGAATTGGAATTATCTATGGTACTTTGAATTGGAAAAAATTAAAAAATTCAATTTTTTCTATTGAATTTTGATTTATTGATAATTGTGGTATTTTTGATATTATTGTGGTAGTTAAATAATAGTTGGTTTAGTTTTCAAATAAAGGGCAGGAGATTTTTTCCTGCTTTTTTAGTTTATACCCGTCCCGAAATTATTTTGGCTTACATCTCTGGGAAAGGCATAAAAAAAAGCCCAAACTTTCGTTTGAGCTTTGGAGTGCAGACGGAAGGATTCGAACCCTCAACCCTCGGAGCCGAAATCCGATATTCTATCCAGTTGAACTACGTCTGCGTACTTATTTTTACAAAGCGGCTTTCACACGCTCAGCAGCTTCCTTGAGGGTAATCGCGGAAAATACTTTCAATCCAGAATCATCGATGATTTTTGCACCTTCTGCAGCGTTGGTACCTTGAAGACGAACAATAATCGGAACGCGAATGTCACCGATAGACTTGTAGGCTTCTACCACGCCATTGGCAATACGGTCACAACGAACGATTCCACCAAATACATTGATTAGGATCGCTTTTACATTAGGGTCTTTCAAGATGATTCGGAAACCAGCTTCTACCGTAGTGGCATTCGCTCCTCCACCTACATCTAGGAAGTTGGCAGGCTCACCACCAGAAAGCTTAATCATGTCCATGGTAGCCATGGCAAGACCTGCTCCGTTGACCATACAGCCTACATTGCCATCCAATTTCACATAGTTCAGTCCAGACTCACCCGCTTCCACTTCCAAAGGATCTTCTTCAGCCAAGTCTCTCAATTCCGCCAACTTGGGCTGACGGTAAAGTGCATTGTCATCCACATTCACTTTTGCGTCTACTGCCAAGATCTTGTCATCAGACGTTTTGAGCACTGGGTTGATTTCAAATTGAGAAGAGTCGGTACCTACATAGGCAGTATAGAGCGAGCCAATGAACTTCACCATCTCTTTGTGAGCAGTACCAGTCAATCCCAATTTGAAGGCGACTTTACGGGCTTGGAAGCCTTGTAAACCAACTTTAGGATCGATCCACTCCTTTATGATTTTTTCAGGGTGTTGTTCAGCAACTTCTTCAATGTCCATACCGCCTTCTGTGGAGGCCATGATCACGTTAGAACCAGTGGCGCGATCCAGTAGGATAGACATGTAATATTCTTTCGGCTCTGACGCTCCAGGATAGTACACATCCTCAGCGATCAACACCTTATTTACTTTTTTTCCTTCAGCACCAGTTTGGATGGTCACCAAAGTACCTCCCAAGATCGCTGCCGATTTTTCTTTTACATCTTCTAATTTTTTGGCAAGAACCACACCTCTGGAGCCTGTTTCTTTAACTTCTCCTTTGCCTCTACCTCCTGCGTGGATCTGTGCTTTGATCACGAACCAAGAAGTGCCAGTTTGTGCGTTGAGCTTCACTGCTGCTTCATGTGCTTCCTCAGAACTGCTGGCTACAATACCCTCTTGGATACGAACGCCGTACCCTTTTAATACTTCTTTCGCTTGATATTCGTGAATATTCATTTATAGGAAATTTGCCCGAAGATAAGCTTGCATGGGCAATATAGCAAACCGGAATCTGTGAATTTTAGCAAAACAGCCTGTTAATTCCTGGATTAGAAGGATTTGTTTTACATTTAAAAAATCAAAAATTCTTTGCATGCTGATTGCCAAAGGTATTCATAAATCTTACGGTTCGTTGGAGGTGTTGAAGGGGGTAGATTTGGAAATTTCCAAAGGAGAAATTGTTTCTATTGTGGGAGCTTCTGGTGCTGGAAAAAGCACACTGCTCCATCTTTTAGGAACCTTGGATCGCCCAGATCTTGGAGAACTATTCTTGCACGATCAAAACCTGCTCCAACTTCAAGGGGATGCCCTTGCCGAATTTCGAAATTCTCGAATTGGATTTATCTTCCAGTTTCACAACCTGCTTCCGGAATTTACTGCGCTAGAGAATATTTGTATTCCCGGATTTATTCAGGGTAGGGAAGAAAAAGAGTTGACCCATCGGGCTGAGGAACTTGCGGAAATTCTTGGAATTCGTCATCGCCTGGAGCACAAGCCTTCTGAGCTTTCTGGGGGAGAGCAGCAGCGGGTAGCTGTGGCTCGTGCCTTGATCAATAGTCCCGACCTGGTTTTTGCGGATGAGCCAAGTGGCAATCTTGATACGAGCAATGCGAGAGCACTTCACGACTTATTTTTCAAGTTGCGCGAAACCTTTCAACTTTCTTTTGTGATCGTCACACACAACGAGGAATTGGCCGCCATGGCTGACCGGAAGGTGGTGATGAAGGATGGCCGTATCGAAGGGGCTTAACTACTTATTGAGCTGCTTGAGCATAGCCGAGACATGGGCCTTGTTTTCAAAAAAGCCATCGAAAACTGCCACCACTTTGTGTTGACTATCCAAGAGGTAGGTGACTCGGGTAGGCATTTTGATGATCGGGATCAGGGCATCGTAAGCCTTGCAAACTTTTCCTGATTCGTCCGCCAATAGTTCGAAGGGCAGGCGGTGCGTCTTTTTAAACTTTTCATGGGTGGCCAAATTGTCCTTGCTGATCCCAAATACTGGGATATCTAGCTCTCGAAATGCAGCAAACTGATCTCGAAATTCGCAGGCTTCCGTGGTGCAGCCTGGCGTAAAATCCTTGGGATAAAAATAGAGGATCACTGATTTTTCCGCCAAGTCTTTGGAAAGCGTAATGCTGCCCAGGCTAGTTGCGGCAAGTGTAAAGTCAGGTGCTTGAGTTCCTACAGGTAAGGCCATATTTTTTTGAATAGAAACAGTTTAGGGAGAAGGAAGGTTTTCAAATTAACCTAATCCTAGTCTAAGCTAGGTAGAATCTTTTAGCTTTGTAAATCAATTTTGTCACCAAGCGCATTTTTCTTGAAAATCAGTCCCGTACAGTCCATGCTATTGGCAGGCATATTTTTTGCGCTGATGAATGTGTCCGTCAAGTTTATCCCCCACATTCCGGCCATTGAAATTGTCTGGTTTCGGTCTGTCTTTAGCGCGGTTTTTACGGTGATAGTTTTAACCAAAAAAGGAATCCCGCTTTTTGGAACCAATAAATTGAGTTTGGTAGCAAGAGGCATAGTGGGTTCCATCAGTTTGATCTTATTTTTCTACACGCTGCAGCGCATACCCCTGGCTAGCGCAGTGACGATGCAGTACCTTTCACCCATCTTCACGACGATTCTGGGTATTTTTATCCTCAAGGAAAAAGTGAAGGCAAGGCAGTTTGTCTACTTCGGATTGGCTTTTGCGGGAGTACTATTGATTCAAGGGTTAGATCCTCGCGTAGATGGTTTGAGTGCTGCAATGGGCTTGATTTCTGCCTTGGCTTCCGGTGTCGCGTACAACCTTATCCGAAAGTTGAAAGGCATTGAACATCCCATGGTGATTATCTTTTATTTCCCCTTAGTGACCTTGCCCATCGCCTCGGTGCTGATGTACTTTGACTGGGTGACGCCGTTAGGTTGGGATTGGTTGATTTTGATTTGGATAGGTTTCTGTACGCAAAATGCGCAGTATTTCATGACCTTGGCTTATCAGTCTGGCAATGTTTCACGTATTTCTAGTTTGAGTTACCTTGGAGTGGTTTATGCCTTGATATTCGGGTTTCTGCTATTTGGAGAAACCTTCCCCATTCCATCGTATATCGGGATGGTATTAGTTTTCATTGGCATCCTTTTGAATTTACGGGTAAAATAGTTTGTAATTTTACAGTTTCTAATCCTGCTTAGTAGATGAAGATTACCAAAGATTTGTACCAAAGTAACCTTGCTTTGCTGACTGATTTTTACCAGCTGACCATGGCTTATGCCTATTGGAAGTCCGGAAAAGGAGAGCAGGAAGCGGTATTCAATTTATTTTTCCGGAAGAACCCTTTTGAGGGGGGCTTCACCTTGGCCGCGGGCTTGGACTATGTGGTGGATTACTGCAAAAATCTACAGTTTGAGCAAGGGGAGTTGGACTACTTGAGGAAGATGAATCAGAAGGATGGTACACCCATGTTTGCCTCCGAATTTTTGGATTACCTGAAGGACCTTCGGTTTACCTGTGACATTGATGCTGTTGAAGAGGGGACGGTGGTGTTTCCCAATGCGCCAATGGTGCAGGTGAGGGGGAGTTTGATTCAGTGTCAACTTTTGGAAACCCCCTTGTTGAATATTCTTAATTTCCAGACCTTGATTGCGACTAAGGCCGCACGGATCAATTTGGCTGCGCAAGGAGCCCCAGTTTTGGAATTTGGCTTGCGAAGGGCACAAGGCATCGATGGTGCCTTGGCCGCCAGTAGAGCCTCTTACATCGGCGGTTGCAGTTCCACTAGCAATGTGATGGCGGGTAAACTTTTTGATATTCCTGTTTCGGGAACGCATGCACACAGCTGGATACTTTCCTTTGATTCTGAGTTGGAGGCTTTTTATGCCTATGCAGAGGCCTTCCCAGATCACTGTGTGTTTTTGGTGGATACCTACGATACCTTGGCAGGAGTAAAAAACGCCATTCAGGTAGGATTAAGTTTGCGGGAAAAAGGCAAGGAGATGCTAGGCATCCGAATTGATTCTGGTGATTTGGCCTACTTCTCCATCCAGGCAAGACAGCTTTTGGATGAGGCAGGGTTCCCAAATGCCAAAGTGTATGCTTCCAATGACTTGGACGAGTACATCATCACCTCACTAAAATCTCAAGATGCTGCCATCGATGTTTGGGGTGTAGGAACTAAGTTGGTGACCGCATTTGACCAGCCTGCATTGGGGGCGGTTTACAAACTTTCAGCCGTAAAGAATGCTTCAGGATCCTGGGTGCCCAAGGTGAAAGTGTCTCAGCAATCCTTGAAAATCAATATTCCTGGCATCCATAAGGTTCGCCGCTACTTTAGCAAGGGCAAGGCTGTAGCAGATATGATCTATTTGGAAGGGCAGGCCATTAATCCCCAGGGAATCATGATCATTGACCCCAACGATGCCACCCAACGGAAGCGCTTGATGCCTGCATTTTACGAGGGAGAGGAGCTGCTCAAGCCTATTTTCCGAAAAGGGGAGCTGGTCTATTCTTTGCCCAGCTTACAGCAAATTCGGGAGCGGGCAGGAGCCCAATTGGAAGCATTTGATAAAACGCACAAGCGATTGACCAACCCCCATGTCTATCCAGTAGGCTTGGAGGAGAATTTACATCAGCTGCGAATGGAATTGGTTATTGCTGTAAAAAATAGTTCTAATGATACAGATGAGACTTGATACTGCATTACTTCTAGTCGATGTTCAGCATGATTTTCTACCTGGTGGGGCGCTTGCTGTACCACAGGGAGATGAGATTTTGCCCATCATCGCTAGTTTACAACCGATGTTTGATTTTATTGTAGCCACCCAAGATTGGCATCCGGCCCATCATGGGAGTTTTGCTACAAACCATCCCGGTACCCAGCCTGGGCAGCTTATCGATTTGGAAGGCTTGTCCCAAATCCTTTGGCCAGTGCATTGTGTACAAGGTTCCTCGGGAGCTGATTTTCCAACTACCTTGGACCAAAGCAGGTGGAAAGCTGTTTTTCAAAAAGGCAAGAACCCATTGGTGGATTCCTACTCGGGATTTTTTGACAATGCCCGCCGTGGAGATACGGGTTTGGCAGACTATTTAAAAAGTAAGGGAATAGCTCGCCTGTTTGTCTGTGGTTTGGCACTGGATTACTGTGTAAAATTCACGGCTTTGGATGCGCAGAGTTTGGGTTTTGAAACCTATGTACTTACCGATGCCACTCGCGCCGTCAATCTCCATCCTGAAGATGGGAAGCTCGCATTGGAAGCGTTGCGAGGAGCCGGGATTACCTGTTTGGAAAGTAAAGATCTGAGTTCCTATGTTTAACTATGACCCTCAAAAGCAGTATCCCAAGGAAACGGAAAGCCGAGTAGTCATCCGCTTTCAGGACTGCGACCCCCTTCGCCATCTCAACAATGCGAAGTATTTCGATTACTTTTTTAATGCTCGTGAGGACCAAGTTCCCAAGTTGTACGGCTTGGAGATTATTGACTTAATTCGGGTGTACAAGGCTGCTTGGGTGGTCTACAACCACAACATTAGCTATGTTAAGCCAGCCATGGTTGGGGATTGGGTGCGGATTTTCAGTCGAATCCTCTGGTACAATGACAACACCATTCTGGTGGAATATTACCTCACGGATGATTCCAAAACGCAATTGAAGACGGTGCTGTGGTCTACCATGCGGTATGTCTCCTTAGCGGAGGGAAAATCCATGAATCATGAAGGGGCTGTGGTCGACTTTTTGAAGGCCACCTCGTTACATCTGGATCCCAGCAGTCTCGACATTCGGGACAGAGTCAAGCAGCTCAAGCGTGAGTTGGAACTTGGGGGGTAATTTCTGACTTAGGGATTCATTTTATAATCTCGTTCCACGAGAGCTATTCGAGTTTTGTAGGAGCTGTACCACTGCTCGCGTCCCTGTTTTTGGGCGATTTGGTGATCGGATTGTGCTTTCCAGGCTTTTATAGCCTCCAAACTCTCCCAGTAGGAGATGGTAATCCCCAGTTCATTTCGTGCGCTCTCGTGGCCTAGGTAGCCAGGTTGTAAGGCAGCTAGTCGAACCATTTCCTGGGCCATTTCCTCGTAGCCGTCTTCGATGTCAGTGCGGGTGCTGGTAAATATCACCGCGTAGTAGGGAGGAGAGGGGGTATTAGCGAGCATGTAGGTCAAGGTAGGGGGTATATTCCATGTATTTGGCGGTGGCAAGGGCAACTTCTTTGCCAAAAGTAATTTCGGTCAGATGCAGGGCGAGGTCGATGCCTGCAGAGATACCGGCTGCTGACCAGATACCTGTATCGCTCTGAATGAAGCGGTGAGTTGGTTTGGGGATTCCACTAGGAACAAGGGAAGCCATGCTTTCAAATACCTCGTGGTGGGTGCAATAGGGTTTGTGTTCTAAAAAACCTGCTTTACCGAGGATTCTGGACCCAGAGCAGACGGACATTATCCATTCGGAGTAGAGGACTTGCTGCTTGATTTGTTCAATGAAGGGACCATTTTGGATAATTTTTTTGGTTCCATCGCCACCTGGCAGCACTAGGTAATCCAGAGTGGGGATGGAAGTGATGGAATGATCAGGTACTACTTGAAGTCCATTTCTCGCTCGGATAGGGAGGGTAGTGAGAGAGAAGGTGTGCACTTCCAAGAGCGTGTATCCCGAGAGTTGGTTGGCCACCGAAAAAACCTCAAAAGGTCCTGCAAAATCAAGAACTTCTACGTCGTCAAAAATAAGGATGCCAAGTTGTTTCATGGGAATTGGTTTGATGACGAAATTGGAGAAAATTAGAAGAAAAATAGAAAAGAGGATGGATTTTGTTCATCCACCCCAGAGTATTGGTCATCCTGAAGCGTTAGTTCAACCTGCCTCCGGTAGGTCAACCCGCCTTGGTGGGTTGGTTCTGATATCCGGATCCTTGTCCCCAGGTTCACCTGCCTCAGCAGGTGAACCTGGGGTTATTCATGGTTTGATCCGCCGCGGCGGATCGGTTACAAGAATGATCCGGATATATTGATCAGAATTAGTTGCTAATTAAACGGAATTCGAATAAAGGACCCGCATCGTCGGGTCCAATTTTGAATAACCACGGGTGAAACCCGCGGCTGTGGGTGAAACCCGTGGAAACCCGTGGTTAAATGAACCCGGCCCGGCGGACCGATCCGTCCCCGCGGACAGGTCCGCCGTGGTGGATCGAACAAAATTTTGTCTTGTGAATTTCAATTAAATTCCTCAATTTCAGTTCATTATATTTTTTAACTACTATTTTTTATGTCTACACACACGCAAATTCTTTACCACATCGTCTTCGCAACTAAATACAGGAAGCCTACAATTGAGGTAAGTCAGAAAAAAAGGCTTTTTGCTTACATTTTTCAGTTGCTAACGAATAAAAAATACCACCTGTATCGAATCAATGGAGTGGAGGACCATATTCATATTCTCACCCATATCCATCCAACAATTTCGATTTCAGCTTTAGTAAAAGACATCAAGGTATCAACTAGTATTTTTCTCAAAAGGGAATTAATCTTCAAAAATATTGATGGCTGGCAAGAGGGATATGGGGCTTTTTCTGAAGCCATAAAATCAAAAGACCGATTAATCAATTATATTAAAAATCAAGAGAAGCATCATGAAAAGAAATCCTTTTTTGATGAATACAAAGCACTTTTAGAAGAACACGAGATTGTCTTCGATGAAAAATTCTTACTCTAAATTCAACTCGTCTCGGTAGCCCCCAGGTTCACCTTATTTCCCCAGGTTTCACCCTCCGCGGCGGGTAAACCTGGGGTTATTCATGGTTTGATCCGCTTCTGCGGATCGGTTACAAGAATGATCCGGATTTAATGATCCGAATTAGTATGTTGATCAAATGGAATACGAATTAAAGATCCGCCACGTCGGGTCCAATTTTGAATAACCACGGGTGAAACCCGTGGACCGCCATCCATTGAATTTTACCGATTTTGTAAATAAATCAAAAAACCGATGACGAATTTGAAATTAAAATTTACATTTGAACGATTTTTCGCAATGCTATGCTAACCCTATCCAGTCTATTTTCTCTTTTACTACGCCTATCTCTGCTTTGCCAGGGGCAGGTTGAGGGAATTTCAGAATCGGTTCAGCTCAACTTTTTTGAAAGCAATGCGATACAATCCCTTGAAAATCAGGTTCAACCTTCATACGTTTCCTTCGAAGGCCAAGGTAGCTTAACTCCCAACATTGAGATTGAAGAGCGTGCAGAGGTAGAGTCTGAAGATTCCGATTCTGAGGTCTCTGTTCACTCCTTTTACAACTTCAAAGAGATTGTAAAAATTAAGGGGGGGTCGCTTTTCAGCAACAAAGCCATTCGCGGTAGTAGATTGCCGCTTTATGATTTTTTTCATAGCTGGAAAATCCATCTGAGCTAATTTTTTGCCGGATTAGGCGATTCCCGAGTTCATTTTTCGGGAAGAAAATTTCCGTTTGCTAGACGGAATTTCTCACTCAGAAATTTTACACCATGCATCATCATTCCACAAATAATGGAATGGGTCTGGAGCATTTACTTCCTATGTTGAAGCATTTTCTCCCTGCTCAGGCTCCACTCAAGGACTTTGTCCACCACAATACCCTACACGCATTTCAGCATCTCCCTTTCTTTCAGGCACTTAAGCAAGCAGGAACGCAGTTTGGATACCGAGGCTTCCTTTCTCTAGCACAATACAGAAATTTGTACCGCGAAGGAAGAATTAAAGGTCAAGTCCTCCAACGAATTTTAGAGGAACAATTTGGTGAGCAAGCCAACCACTGGCTCGTCAAGCTCCTTGACGAATCCCAAGAGAGCCCTATCGGTTCCAAAATAGGGCAATTCAGAGGGCATTGGATAAGTAAATCTCATTTCAACTTAGATAAAACGACCCATCCCTTTCTATTCCGCCTGCTTTCAGCCTACCTAGATCAAGGAATTTCTATTTGGCCCTTTCCTTTGGAATCCAAAGGGTTTTTGGATGCTATTCGGCAACTGCAAGCAGGTAGCTACTCTTCCATTTTCAAGTCCAAACGAGTGGTAAAACTGCTCCAAAACCCGGAGCTAAATTTGGAGGACCTCTTGGAGATTCTAGTAGGGGATCCCAAAGGCTATGGCTGGTATGTCTTTGATCAGCAATTTGCGCATCCCGGTTGGTCAGGTATGGTATCGGTCTTGGAATCCCAGCCTGAATCCTTGTTTGACACCAAGCGAATTACCTTGGAGGATTTAGTCTTGGTGGAATGCTTGATGGAAATTGATGCCTTAGATAAAAAATTTGGGGAAGGCTGGATTCCTTTGGGCAAACAATTCCCGCACGATACCCAAATGCTTTTTGAGGTGGATTTGATGGAAGAGCTTGACCTAGTCTTGCAATGCTGGCAAGAGGCCTACGAGTGGAGTTACTATGATGAGGTACTCGCAGGGATTAAGGCCGTTGAACAACCAACTTTAACCCCTAAAATCCCGAGTTTTCAAGCACTATTTTGCATTGATGACCGAGAATGTAGTACGCGTAGGCATTTGGAGTATGTTGATCCTTTGTGTGCAACGTACGGAACACCAGGGTTTTTCAATGTGGAATTTTACTTTCAGCCTGAGTATGGAAAGTTTCATACCAAATCCTGCCCTGCACCAGTTACTCCAAAATTCCTGATTAAAGAGACGGCAAAGCATAAAAAACTAGCTTCCGACGCACACTTTCATCAGCGCAGCCATTCTCTTGTTCGTGGATGGTTGAATGCCCAAACGCTCGGATTCTTGTCAGCCTTACGACTCATTGGAAATATCTTTCGGCCAAGTTCATCCGCTTTGGAAGTATCTAGCATGCACCACATGGACCCGAAGGGAAGCCTTTCTATCCATTACCAAGTGAAAGAAGAAAATGGCCTACAGGTAGGTTTTAAAATGGAGCAGATGGCCGATCGTGTGGAAGGCTTGTTGCGAAGCATTGGCTTGTTGGATGGATTTTCTTCTTTGGTGTATTTGATTGGCCATGGCGCTTCAAGCATCAACAACACGCACTATGCCGGTTACGATTGTGGTGCTTGCTGTGGACGTCCTGGTTCTGTCAATGCACGAGTAGCGGCATTTATGGCCAATCAGCAGGAAGTACGGGATCTTCTGCTCAAAAGAGGAATTGAAATTCCAGTGTCAACCCAATTTTTAGGGGGATTGCATGACACAACAAAAGACGAGCTGCTGTTTTACGATGAAGATATTTTGCATGCAGCAAATCAGCAGTTGCATCGTGAAAATCAAGAGAAGTTTCTTCGCGTCTTGGATATTAATTCCCTTGAACGATCTCGTCGATTCGACACCTTGGATAAAAACAAATCCATTGGGGGACTTCATGAAGCGGTTAAAAAAAGAGCATTTTCGCTTTTTGAACCGCGTCCGGAATACAACCATGCCACCAATGCGCTCTGCATTGTGTCAAGAAAATCAACGATCAAAGGCTTGTTTTTTGACCGCAGGGCTTTTCTCAATTCCTACGATTACCAAAAAGACCCGGAAGGAGTATCCCTAGTTAAAATTCTATCAGCCGCTATCCCCGTTTGTGGTGGGATTAACTTGGAGTACTACTTCTCTAGAATGGATCCTGATAAGTTGGGGGCGGGCACCAAGCTGCCGCACAACGTAATGGGGCTTATAGGTGTGGCCAATGGGGCAGATGGGGATCTACGCACAGGTCTCCCGTATCAGATGGTAGAAATTCACGATCCCATTCGCTTACTGATGGTGGTGGAGCAGGTGCCTGGTTTAGTGCTGCAACTCATCCAAGCCAATCCGGCGATTGCCGAGTGGATCACTAATTTCTGGGTGCATCTCGTGGTCATTGATCCCGATTCGGGCAAGTTGCTGCGGCTAGTGGATGGGAAATTCATTTCCTACGAGCCACTCACCACCATTGAACACTTGGATCATCTGCAAGACAAGCTCTTGAGTACCCAACAAAATCTTCCTGTCTACTTAATCGACTCAATCTAATGGAACTCTCAAATTGGATTCAGTTGATGATTGGGATACCTCTCCTCGGCTTTGTAATTAGTTTGGCTGTCCCAGAGCGAAAAGAAACCTGGCTTTCACGGGTTGCATTTTATACCGCAGGGATCAACTTGCTGAGTACCTTGGTTTTTCTCTGGTTCTGGCTGTTGCAGGGAGGGAAGGATTTGAATCTTAAAGAAATTGTGCTTTTCAAAAACGAGCATTTCGAGTTTTTGGTAGACTTTTTCTTCGATCGGATTAGTGCAGTCTACCTTATCGTTGGGGCACTACTGACCTTTCTAATCACCTTTTACAGCAGGTACTATTTGCACCGTGAACCCGGATACAAGCGGTTTTTCAATACGGTACTCTTCTTTTACTTGGGGTTTAACCTGACGATCCTCGCAGGAAATTTCGAAACCCTCTTTATTGGTTGGGAAGTGTTGGGAATATCTTCCTTTTTGTTGGTGGCCTTTTACCGAAAAAACCTCCTTCCTTCTCGCAATGCGATCAAAGTATTTTCCATTTATCGAATTGGGGATGTGGGATTGATTTTGGCGATGTGGGCGAGTCATCACCTTTGGCATGCCAACGTGACCTTTCTGGATTTGACTAATTCAAATCTTGTGACCCAGCAGCAATCAGGTCATGTAGGCATCACTCTTTTTATTGGCATGATGTTGCTTCTGACGGCAGCTGCAAAGTCTGCCCAATTTCCATTTTCGTCCTGGCTGCCACGGGCGATGGAGGGACCAACGCCCTCTTCGGCGATTTTCTATGGCTCGCTTTCGGTGCACTTGGGGGTTTTCTTGCTGCTACGAACCTATCCTTTCTGGGAAAATCAGCTGCTCGTACGAATCTTGATCGGAACAGTGGGATTGATTACGGCTGGGCTTTCTACGATGATAGCGAGGGTGCAAACTTCCGTAAAAACTCAAATTGGCTATGCCTCCCTGACTCAAATCGGGATCATGTTTATTGAGGTTGCTGCAGGTTTAGAACTGTTGGCTTTGGTCCATTTTGCAGGAAATGCGTTCCTACGTACTTACCAATTGCTTGTTTCCCCTTCGGTTGTTAGCTACTTGATTCGGGAACAGTTTTATGGCTTTGTTCCCAAGGTAAAACAGGAAGGAAATACCTGGAAAAATCGACTTTACCTTTCGGTCTATGTTTGGAGCCTTAAAGAATGGAACCTGGATCGCGTAATTCAAGGTGTCATTTTCCGACCCTTGAAGAAGCTTGGGCATAACCTTGATTTTCTGCGCTACCGAACACTACTGCTCTACTTCATTCCAAGCTATGCTGTTGGGGTATACTTACTGGTTGAAGGCTACGAACTTCCTTCTTGGCTACATCAACTATTACCGGCAGGATTTGCCTTTATGGCCTTACTGATGGTCTTGAAATCCTTTACTGAGCGTAGGTCTATTCGATTGGCCTGGACGATGTTGTGGATGAATCATTTTTGGATGGTGCTCGCAATAGCTGAAAACGAAAACTTCGCATTAACTGAAATTGGGATTTACCTCAGTGGCGTGGTGTTCTTTGGAGCTCTAGGCTGGGGTTTGATTGGTTGGATGACCCATCGGTATGGGGACCTTGGCATGTATGTGTACCAAGGGTATGTACGGCAACATCCACTGGTTGCATTTCTATTCCTATTGGCGGTGTTGGGACTCATCGGATTTCCGATTTCTCCTACTTTCATAGGGGAAGACTTGCTTTTCAGTCACATCCATGAGGATCAGTTTGTGCTCGCGACTCTAGCAGCTTTGGCCTTTGTGATGGAGGGAGTAGCTGCCATTCGAATCTATGCACGACTCTTTTTTGGGACAGTGCCTGATGGAACCTTACCTGACTTGCAGACTTCAATGCCTGAAAAATTAGCTTAATACTTCAATACTAGACCTTAAATGGGTGCAAAAGCCCTTCAAAATAGATGAAAACAACAACAAAAACACAAACACCCAAAGACGGTTGGGCCGGTTTAAAAGAAAATTTCACTGCCGATGCAACGGCAGGTTTTGTGGTCTTCTTATTGGCCATGCCCCTCAGTTTGGGGATTGCCAAAGCTTCGGATTTTCCACCCATTATGGGTTTGGTCACCGCCATCATCGGTGGAATTCTAGTGAGTGTAATTTCTGGATCTCGCTTGACGATCAAAGGCCCTGCTGCAGGCCTGATTGTGGTTGTGGCTGGGGCAGTAGCAGCTTTTGGAGGAGGGGAGATGGGTTGGAAACTTGCTTTAGGGGCAATGGTAGTAGCAGGCTTAGTTCAGGTGCTATTTGGTCTCTTTAAGTTCGGGAAGCTGGTGGATGTATTTCCCCTTTCTGCCATTCATGGGATGCTGGCAGCCATAGGGATTATCATCATTGTCAAGCAAATTCCGGTGTTTTTGGATGTGAATCCAGAACTTTACAAGGGGATGAGTACAGTGGCAATGATTACGGCTATTCCTACCTTTTTTGCCAATTTTGACCCTAGAGCAACTTTAATTGGTGTGTATAGCCTAGCGATTATGTTGGGATGGCCCTACTTGAAAGATTTTACGTTAGGGAAAATCCCCGCTCCACTGATGGTGTTGATTGTGGCTATTCCTTCGGAGTTGGCCATGGATTTTGCCCATACTGAACCTCCCTATGCCTTGTTACATATTGGCAATTTGATGGATAGCATTTCTTTTAACGCTGATTTTTCAGGTGTTTTTCAAACTGGAGTATTCATCAAGTACGTGATCATGTTTGCTCTAGTGGGATCTCTTGAGTCCTTGTTGACGGTCAAGGCCATTGACCTTGCCGATCCTTACCGAAGAAAGTCGAACACCAATAAGGACTTGATTGCGGTAGGGGTAGGAAATACGTTTAGTGCTTTCTTGGGAGGTCTTCCGATGATTTCGGAGGTGGCTAGAAGTTCTGCGAATGTCAGCCAAGGAGCCAAAACCCGTTGGGCAAATTTCTATCATGGTGTATTCTTACTCGTGTTTGTACTTGCGGCCACTCCAGTCATTGAAATGATACCGAATGCAGCCCTTGCGGCCATGCTTATTTCTGTGGGAATTAAATTGGCGCATCCCAAGGAATTCATCCATACCTTCCAAATAGGGAAGGAGCAGTTGGCTATTTTCTTGGTCACCATCTTTTTTACACTAGTCGAGGATTTGCTCATCGGAATAGCGGCAGGTGTGGTGTTGAAAATGATCTTGCATCTAGCCCAAGGAACCCCCATTTCCTCCTTTTTCAAGGTTCCTACTGTGGTTTCTTTCAACAACAATCAATACCTTGTTGAAATCGATAAGGCAGCAATTTTCTCCAATTATTTAGGAATCAAACGAAAATTGGAAGAGATTCCAGCAGGCTTTAACGTGACCATTGATTTGAAAAACACCAAGCTCGTAGATCACTCGGTGATGGAAAATTTGCATCGCTTTCAGGAGGATTACGAGGAAAATGGAGGAACGGTACATATCATTGGTTTGGAAAAGCACCAGCCTGTTTCAGCCCATGCGCTGGCTGCTCGAAAAGCAAGTTCTTAAGTAAAGTTGGTTGATTAATTACAGCCTATCGAAGCTAGGATGATGAATGGAAGTAGATTCTATTTATCTCCTGGCTCTCGGTAGTACAAACCCATTTTAAGAAAATGACTTGTAAACACTATCTCTTTGCGGTGATCCTATTTTTTTTCCTAGCTCCGCCGCCCTCTTTTGGCCAAAACCACCGGCTAAACACCTCCAATCAAATTGGATGGTATACGTACTTTGGAACCTTCAAACTCTCAAATAAACTTGGTCTTCATACAGAATATCAATTTCGTAGAAACGAGGTAATCAGCTATTGGCAGCAAAGTTTGCTGCGGATTGGATTGAACTACACGCTACATCCAGCTGTCCAAGTGAGGGTTGGTTACGGTTGGATAGAGACTTTTCCCTACGGGGAATACCCCTTAAACGGGTTTGGGAAGCAATTTACCGAACACCGGATTTTCCAGGTGGCACAACTTTCCCAAAAAGTGGGGAAGGTGGACTTTTCTCATCGATTTATGCTGGAGCAGCGCTTTGTAGGAAAATATGCTTCGGCCAATTCGACGCGTGAAGCCGAGTTTCCTTTGCTTCATCGCATGCGGTACATGGTCCGGATGCAGGTTCCTTTAATAGGTACCGAGATCAAGGACAAAACACCCTATTTGGCTGTGTACGACGAGGTGTTTGTAGGGTTTGGGGAAAATGTGAATGCCAATGTTTTTGATCAAAACCGGATTGGCGTTTTACTCGGCTATCGTTTCAATAAAACGGTCCGATTGGAAGGAGGCTATCTCAACCAGACCCTGCAGTACGGAAGGCTGATCAATGGAAAAAATGTGTTTCAACACAACAATGGGTTAATTATCAACTCAAATTTCACCCTGGATTTTACGAAAAAGTAGTTTAAGGTCAACCTACCGCGGCGCCTACCCCAGGTTTCACCCTCCGCGGCGGATAAACCTGGGGCTATGCATGGTTTGATCCGCCACGGCGGACCAATCCGCCGCGGCGGATCTGGCTTGGAGAAAAATCCTGGAAGAAAGATTTTAGATTGGGGTTCTGATTAAACGGAGACGAATTTTCATTTTTAGAAGGACCCGCTCGGCGGGTCCAATCTTGATTAGCCGCGGGTTTGCCCGCCGCGGTGGGTGCATCCGCCTTGGCGGAAAAAAGAATAGATGGATATTCAGGATCCGCCGAGGCGGATCCAACCCAATAATTCAATTAGTAAACCAATTCACCTACAAATCAGTTAAGAAGTATGGATCAAAGAGAAATCCAATTTAACCTAATCTTAAGAATCCACTAATGTCTTGTAAAGAGTGCCCGCTTTACTTTTGAAAAATACTTAAACTAACTACCCTGATGAACGAAAAAATGAACCGTATGGAGTTTCTCAAGAGCCTAGGGCTAAAGGGAGCTTCTCTGTTTGCAGTCTACTGTGCTGCCTCAGGGCTAAGTAGCTGCGTCAACGAAAGCATGGACCCAATCAACCCTACGGGAGTGACTGGAAATGAGTTAGTCCTAGATCTGAACTCAGCTGCGTATTCCAAACTCAATACCGTAGGGAACTATGTGATTGTGAGTGGAATCGTGATCGCTCGGGTTAGCACTTCGACCTTTGCTGCGGTGACACAGGTTTGTTCCCACGAAGGCCAGCGGAAAGTAGTCTATAACGCGGGTGAATTTTATTGCCCCTCTCATGGTGCCAGATTCGACACAGCAGGCAAGGGGCTTAACTCTACGGGTTCACGTGGACTGAAAACCTACGCCTGTTTACTTGAAAGAACTACCTTAAAAGTAACCGTATGATCAGGTCTTTGTACATTAAGCGCTGGCTAACGGCAAGCACTCTTTTTTTACTCCTTTTCCTTGGGGCAAGCCCTTGGCAAGGTGTAGCCGCACAGGATGACTTGCTGAGTATGCTCGATGAAGAGCAATCCAAGGAGCCTACCTACACGATAGCGACCTTCAAAGCTTCACGTCTCATCAATGGGCAGACCATCGAAACCATCTCTAAAAACCACCTCAATTTTTGGATTTCTCACCGCTTCGGTGCCGTAAACTCTGGGTTTATCGCCAATTTCTTTGGACTTGACGAAGCCAAAATTCGCCTAGGGGTAGAATATGGCCTGACGGACAGGTGGCTTGTGGGGGCGGGGAGGAGTTCCCTAGAAAAGACCTACGACCTATACACCAAATACAAGGTGCTGCGCCAGTCCAATAAAATGCCTGTTACGGTCACTGCCACGGCTGGCTGGGGGATCAACACCATGCCTACGGGTTATGTGATGGAGTCCGGTTCTACCATGAAGTTTGACAACAACATCGAACGCTATTCCTACTGGACTCAGGTGCTGGTAGCGCGCAAGTTTACTGAAAAACTTTCCCTACAGCTTATGCCTACGCTCATTCACGTGAATAAGGTAGAGGACCCAAGTATTCCCAATCAGCTCTTTGCACTGGGTGCAGGAGGTCGATACAAACTTAGCCAGCGAGTTACGCTCTCAGCAGAGTACTACTACAGCTTCCGTGAGTTTGAAGATGAAGATGAAGAAGATGACGATGACTACGAAGCCAATGGAGCATTCCCCTATCCTTACCGCAATGCACTCTCTTTTGGTGTAGATATAGAAACGGGTGGACATGTGTTCCAATTCCATCTTACTAATGCCCGTGGAATGGTTGAAAAGCAATTTATCGGGCAGAATGTAGGCGCATGGGATAAAGGTGACATCTTTTATGGGTTCAACATCGCTCGAACCTTCAGTTTGGATAAAGCCGCTAGAAACGCACACAAATGAAAAAATCGATCCTGTTCTTTTCCCTTTTCCTACTGTTAGGAAGCGGTTTATCTTATGCTCAAACCCTGTATAGAACTTCAGTGGGAGAGGTATCTTTTTTTTCCAAGACTCCTGCGCTAGACATTGAGGCCCTGAATAAAAAGGCTGGCGCCATAATTAATTCGAGCACCAGAGACTTGGCGATACAGATGAGGA
Source organism: Algoriphagus sp. (assembly GCA_040403475.1). Classification (GTDB taxonomy): domain Bacteria; phylum Bacteroidota; class Bacteroidia; order Cytophagales; family Cyclobacteriaceae; genus Algoriphagus. The sequence goes on from JBBAKO010000012.1 coordinate 85,427, forward strand.
TCACCGATTTTCAGTTTCCTAACAAGCTGATGCAGGAGCACTTCAACGAGAACTACCTGGAGAGCGAGCGCTATCCTACGGGCAAGTTTGCAGGTAAAATCAAGGAAGAAGTAGACTTCAGCAAGCTGGGTACTTATCCAGTGACTGCTGTCGGTAACATGACAATTCATGGAGTGACCAAGCCGATAACGGTCAAGGGGACGATTGTGATTACTGCGACAGAGCTCAAGGTAACCTTTGCCTTTACCGTACGCACTGAAGACTACAAGATTGAGGTTCCTACGTTGGTATTCAATAAAATCGCCGAGGTGATTGAAGTTAAAGGAAAGCTGAATTTGGTGAAGTAGTAGCTTACTAAAAAGTTTTTTTGTTTTTCTCGCAAAGCCTGCCTACCGCAGGCCATAGCCGTCAGTTTAAGGGACCAAAAATCATAGACTCGAGTTGATTTA
>JBBAKO010000013.1:0-80126 GCA_040403475.1 Algoriphagus sp.
TAGAATGCCTGCCTGTCACGCAGGAGGTCGCGGGTTCGAGTCCCGTCCATTCCGCTTAAAGTCCCTAAGAAATTAGGGACTTTTTTGTTTTGGGGCAGTTTGAACCTGTGTGGAGGAAAACACTGAGGTGGTCCTTGTCTTTAATTAATTGGTTGTTCTTGAAATTTGGATTTTTAGTCCGCAGTTCTCCTGCCATTTCAGTCAAAATTTCCATCAGAGATTAAGACTAATCCTTATCTTTGTTATTCAAAAATTTACGGAAATGGTCTTAGAATTTGAAAAACCCATTGCTGATTTAGAGCAAAAACTGCAGGAGATGAAGGAGTTGGCAAAGGGAAGAAACATCGACCTAAGCAAGGACATTCAATCTTTAGAGGGTAAAATTTTGGGTTTGAAAAAAGAAACCTTCGCGAATCTTACACGCTGGCAGCGGGTACAGCTCTCCAGACATGCAGACAGGCCTTATGCTTTAGATTACATCTACGAGATCACCAACGACTTTATTGAACTGCATGGGGACCGTAGCGTGAAAGACGACAAGGCCATGATTGGTGGCTTGGGAGATATTGACGGGAGAACAGTCCTTTTTATTGGCCAGCAAAAAGGTAGAAATACCAAGCAGCGTCAAGAGCGAAATTTTGGTATGGCCAATCCAGAAGGATATCGGAAGGCACTTCGCCTGATGAAGTTGGCCGAAAAATTCAACAAGCCTATCGTAACGCTTATCGATACTCCAGGGGCATTTCCTGGATTGGAAGCAGAAGAAAGAGGCCAAGGGGAAGCAATTGCCCGCAATATCAAAGAAATGTTTATGCTCAAAGTGCCGGTGATTTGCATCATCATTGGTGAAGGAGCCTCTGGAGGTGCTTTAGGCATTGCCATTGGAGATAAAGTCTACATGTTAGAAAATACTTGGTATTCTGTGATTTCTCCTGAATCCTGCTCTTCCATTTTATGGAGATCTTGGGATTACAAAGAGCAAGCAGCTGAAGCACTCAAGTTGACCGCTACGGATATGAAGTCCAATGGACTGGTAGACGATATCATTCCAGAGCCACTCGGAGGGGCACACAAAGACCTCAAAGAAATGGCCAAGACCCTCAAGGAGGTAATTAGCAAAGCTTTAGCTGAATTGGATAAAATTGAGGCAGAAGAACGCATTTCTCAGCGAATAGACAAGTTCTGTGCGATGGGTGTAGTTGTGGAATAAACTTTTCTATTTTCTTATTTCCAATTTAGGCATCCCAATTCTTCAAACTAATTGATAGGATTTTAAATTGTGCTTTAATCACCATACATGGAGCTTTTCACGGTAGATACGGGCTTTTTTAAATTGGATGGCGGGGCCATGTTTGGTGTAGTTCCCAAATCCATTTGGTCACGAACCAATCCTTCGGATGAAAACAACCTATGTCCATGGGCCATGCGCTGCCTACTCGTTTCGGATGGCAATCGATTGGTCTTAATTGATACTGGGATAGGGGACAAGCAAGATGCCCGCTTCTTTTCGCATTACTACCTGCATGGCGATGCTAGTTTAGCCAAGAGTTTACAGCAACTGGGCGTACATCCCACCGACATTACAGATGTTTTTTTGACCCACTTGCATTTTGACCACTGTGGAGGAAGTGTAAAGTATGGTTCCCATGGGCAATACGAACTTACTTTTCCTCGTGCGACCTATTGGACTAATGAAGACCATTGGAACTGGGCAACGGTTCCAAATCCAAGAGAAAAGGCATCCTTTTTAGAAGAAAATATCCTACCGCTTCAGGAGCATGGAGTGCTCAATTACCTAGACCTAGGAACTAAATCTTTATTTCCAGGGGTTGACTTCCTTACAATGGATGGGCATACGGATAAGCAAATGCTCCCCAAAATGCAGTACAAAGGGTATACGTTGGTGTTTATGGCCGACTTACTCCCTTCAGTGGGGCATATTCCTTTGGCCTATGTGATGGGCTATGACACCCGACCCTTGTTAACACTGCAGGAGAAACAGGAATTCCTGGAAATCGCAGCTCGTGACCAGTACGTGCTTTTCTTAGAGCACGATTCGGTGCATGAATGTTGCACGGTAAAAATGACCGAAAAGGGCGTACGTGTGGATCAAACTTTCCGACTCGATGAACTCTAAGCCAAGCATTGGGATTGCCTTTTCTGGCGGAGGAGTCAGAGGCATCTCGCATTTGGGAGTGCTAAAGGCACTGAATGAAGTAGGTATTTTTCCAACTCAGGTGAGTGGCAGTTCTGCAGGTGCCATTGTAGGCGCCATGTATTGTCAAGGATATAGCCCCGATGAGGTGTTGAAGATTATCATTGAAACCAACTATTTCAAGTTGATACGACCTGCCATCTCTTGGAAAGGCTTGTTTACCATGGATAGCTTGGCCCAGCTACTAAAAACCTATCTTCCGCACAATGATTTTGCTTCGCTGAAGGTTCCTCTTCATGTGGCGGCAACAGATGTAGGAAAAGGGGAGGCGGTTTATTTCAATTCCGGCAAGCTGGTCGAACCCATATTGGCTTCTTCTTGTATTCCAGGAATGTTTGAACCTATTTTTTATGAATCTCGGTACCTGGTAGATGGAGGAGTCCTGAATAATTTACCGGTGGAACCCTTGCAAGCCAATTGTGAGATCGTAATAGGGGTCAACTGCAATCATCTACCTGAATTGGCAGCGGTTCGAAATGTGAAAAATCTTTTGGAACGTGCGGTCATGATGAATATGAATTTCAATGCCTATAGCCGTAAATCGGCTTGTACATATTTCATTGAAGCCCCTGGATTAGGTAAGTTTGGCGTCTTTGACTTGAAAAAGGCTTCGGAATTTTTTAAAGCAGGTTACAACCAAGCCATGAAAGTCATTGAATCCAATCCTGGTTTACTAGAAATTTCCACCCAGTTACAACCCCAACCTAGCGAGTTATGATGAAATTACTTTCCCGAATTATATTTTGGTTGGCCGGATGGCGTTTGAATCCAAATTGGCCAGCAGGTGTGAAAAAGGCGGTATTGATTGCTATTCCCCACACCTCCAACTGGGATCTTTTGTACGCTAGAGCTGCCTTCTTTCTGATGGATATTCCTGTCCGCTTTACGATTAAGAAAGAAGTGATGGTGGGTCCTTTGGGTTGGCTATTGTCCGGGTTAGGTGCTATTCCAATTGATCGCAAACGGATTCCTGGTGGGAAAAAGCAAACCTACACAGAGGCCATGATCCAAATGCTGAATGAGCGAGAGGATTTGGTGGTGATGGTCACTCCTGAAGGTACTCGAAGTGCAGTAAGTAAATGGAAATCAGGATTTTATCATATAGCACTTGGAGCAAATGTACCGATTGTAATTGGCTATTTGGATTACAAAAAGAAGGAAGCAGGAATTGGACCTTGTCTGTATCCCAATGGAGATATGGATGGTCAGATTGAGGAACTAAAGGCTTTTGGGAGGACCGTTGTTCCAAAGTATCCAGAAAAAGGAATTCGTTAAAAGAGCTATTTTTTCGTTAAAGGGATTTTTGTTGACTAAAGATCTCAAGAACTAGATTCCATCTGACACCAGGCGGAAACCTACATTAGAGGTTCCAGAATCAATGGCCTGTCCTTGCCTTGCTGCAGGCCGGTAATTCACACAGTAATTCGATGCACATAAAAATGAGCCTCCCTTGATCACTCGCTCCACGGCGTAGGGGTTGCTTGGGTTGTAGCAGGGGTTCATGCCTTCATCCAACTTGGCTACTTTCCCAGCAGTTCGCGCGTGTTTTAATGCATCAAACCAGTCCGAAGTGAGCTCCCATACATTTCCAATCATGTCGTATGCCCCATAGCCATTGGGAGTGAAGGATTTGACAGGAGCCGTAGTACTAAATCCATCCAAGCGCTCATCTCTTGAAGGGAAAATTCCTTGGAAGGTATTGGCTAGGTAGGTACCTCCCGGGGTAAATTCATCTCCCCAGGCAAATTTTTGCCCTTTTAATCCTCCGCGAGCAGCAAATTCCCATTCGGCTTCGGTAGGCAATCGCTTGCCTACCCAGGTGGCATAGGCTACTGCATCCTCATAAGCTACATGCACTACTGGGTGATTTTCTCGACCTTCTTGGTTGCTTTCTGGACCTTCTGGGTGCATCCAATTGGCTCCTTTTACCCAAATCCACCAGGCAGAGAGGTCTTGTAGTGAAACAGGCCCGGATGGAGCAATAAATACCATGGATCCGGGAGCAAGATCTTCATCCGATAATTTTGGTGTGTTGGGGGGGAGTTGTTTTTTAAGTTCTTCCCAGGAGATGGGTCGTTCAGCCACGGTCAAGTATCCCGTTGCAGTTATGAATTTTTGGAATTGTGCATTGGTCACTTCTGTGGGATCCATCCAAAATCCCTTTACAGAAACATTCACTGCGGGCTTTTCAGCAGTATAGGCACCAGGGTCATCAGATCCCATGGTTAGCGCTCCACCTGGAACCCAAACCATTCCATTTTTGGTGGTGGGAGGAGTAAATGCCTGATCACCTCGATCTTGGCTTGTATTTTCTGTTGCCTGGGAAGCACAGGAAATGATTCCAAGCAATGCTACAAATCCTATAAAACCGCGCAAACTAATCATTGGAGTAAGTTACACGGATTGAAATTTAAGCCAAAATATATTTCAGTTTTTTGAGGCTATATCCATGGCTTCAAGCTTTAGATAGACCTTTTTTCGAAGCATATTGAATACCTGTGTTCGCTCTTTTTCACCTGATCCACTCATCAAACTTGATTTTTGGATTACATTTTCAATGTTTCGAAATACCAGCTCATTAAACTCGAGATCTTTGGAACCCACAAAATAGAGGACGCTGTGGTTGAGGTAGGTGATTTTAATTTCCCCTAGCTCTACGAGCAAGGTATTATCTCCTGCTACGATGTCGTTGAGGTACAGGCGGTATTCCCCATTCTCAGAGGTTGTACTTTGTCCCAAAAGAGACTTTTTGCCCTGAATAGCCATTTTTTCAAGGTGTCCAATCACATCCAATACACTTAAATAAATCAACTTGGTTGTTTCTCTATTCTCAATCCAACCCATCTCATGGTAGGTTTCAATCTGTCGTAAGGTGGTATTTAGGGCATCCATGTTCCAGATTTCTGTACTCGGAACCTTCGCATAGGCTCGAATGATTCGTTGCGATAATTCTTCGTAATTGAATAGCTGCTTTTGGTTGAGGCAGAACTTTTCGAGTTGAGCCTGACCAGGGGGTAAAATGGATTTAGTCCAGAAAAAGAATTTGAAGCGGGCAAGAAGGGGATGGAAAAAATGGTGAAAGGGAGGCAGATCCTTAATTAGATGATACAGATGCCGATTGGGGTAGCTATTGATGTAGTACAATTGCTTGTAAACATCCTCCATCCATTGTTTTAAGGCATCCTTCTGGGAGGCTTTGGTGCCTGTCTGAAATAAGATGGTACTGCTGTTCAAACAGAAAAATTCGTCAATGGAAATGTTGAACCCTTGACAGAGTAAACTTATTTCATCGAAGTCTAGTAGTTTTTCCCCCCGGATCCTTCTGTAGGCGCTATCCAAACTTACATTGAGGGTGATGGCTACTTCAGCGGCCAAGGAGGAATAAGGCGAAACAATCGGTTTTAATCTTCTGAAAAATTGCTCTTGTGTGTTCATAAAAATAGGCAGCGATTAAAAAAAGTGAATCAAAAAAATATTTTAGCTAAATAAATTAAATAAAATTAAATAAACCGCTATTTATTTTAAATAATATAAAAATATAATGGAATAATTAGTTTAAATAAATACTTAGGAGCTAAGAAAATGGCATAAATAATTGCCTCCAATCTGGATTTACCAGAATGGACTGAGTGATCGACTCCTAAAAAAATCTGCTATTAACGTGAGAGTGGAGAGGGGATGACCGGCAAACTTTCAGTTCCATGGGTTGAAACAGACTGCACTGCAAAGAAGTAGTTATCCTTGCTGTAAGGCAGCTTCATTTGGGTTTCTTCGGTGTAAAACTTCTTTTCCCACATGGACGAAGAAGTCTCACGCATAAGCACATAATATCCTTTTGCTTTGCCATGGATTGGGGCTTTCCAAGTCAAAGACGATGAGTTACTCAACCCACGCACATCAATCTTTACCTCTTGTGGCATTCCTGCGGACTGACCGAGAGAAGCCGCTGCAGCAAGATTGACGGCTGCCACTTTCCGGAGGTATTCAAAATCCATAAACTCGGGTAAATCCCCGTACTGAATTCCATTTTCTACCCGAACGTTTTCGTGTTGGTACAGAAAGTTCTCATTCATTTCGGACATGCGCACTGCCGTAAACCCATTTTTCATAAAAGGAGTTTGGTCTCCACCTCTTAGAAATCGGTCGTTTCTATAGATTAATTTTACTTCCATCTGATCTACATAGCGCTCTCCAAGTTCCTTAATGTAGCGTGCCAGCTGTCGAGAGTGGCTGTCGTTATCCGAATTGATGGAGCGGCGGATACCTGCGCCACGCTCATCTTCTGCCAATGGGATTGTTTCTGAGAATACACGCATGACCGTGTTGTTACTGATATTGGTTTCGGAAGAATTGCTATTTCCGACAATGTCATTGTTGAGCACCGCCTCAATCTTCCAAGATTCAGCTTTTGCCTTGTCTGCCAGATAAGTCGCTCCCTTGAGTCCTTGTTCCTCACCTGTAAAGGCCACAAAAAGAAGGGTTGCTGAAAATTCAGTTTGCGCTAGAATCCGGGCCAGCTCCATTACCAAAGCTACACCACTGCCATCGTCATTGGCACCTGGTGCTGCACCGGCAGCATCTATGACATCCTTATTTCTGGAGTCCAAATGACCTGAAACGATAATTATCCGGGGATCATTGGGATTGGTTCCAGGCAGTTTGGCGATGACATTGCCAACAGTGGCATCGGCCACGATTCTTCTTCCATCACCAGGCACTACAAATTCCTCGATGTTTGCAGTCATCCTTCCTTTCGATTTTCCTGCAAACTCCAAAAATTTAGCCTTCACATAGTTTTGAGCGGCAAGCATGCCATTTTTATCATCTCTGTTGAGGGTATGTCTGCTGTGGAAGGAAGCCAGTTTCTCTGTATATTTTTTTAAACTGTCGGCATTTACCTGGTGCACGAGCTGTTGAATTTCTGGATTGCGAATGACAACCTGCTGTCCAAATACAGGGAAAGTGAGGATGAGGGCGGTAAGTATGAATAAAATGTGACGCATGGTGGAGATCGTATCTTAAGTTCAGCTTAAATTTAGTTCAGATTTTAAAACAACCTAGTCAATTTTACATGAACACATTTTCCCTTCCTAGCAAAGGCGAATATCCTGCCTACTACGAAACCTATATTTCAAAGCTTGGGGATCAAAAATTTTCAGCACTTATTCAATCTCAAACCCAGGAATTGAAGGCTTTTGTTGCTTCCAAACCTGAGGGTTGGGCCATTGTACCCTATGCCCCAGGTAAATGGACTCCCAAGGAGGTGATTGGGCATTGCATCGATACCGAGCGTATTATGACTTTTCGTGCGCTGTGCATTGCTAGAGGTGAGAAAAAACTTCTACCTGGTTTTGACCAAGATCCTTATGTTGTTCAAGGACAGTTTAATGACGTTTCTTTGGATGATTTACTTTCCGATTTTGAAGTGCAACGGCAGGCAATCCTCACCATGGTACGAACTTTTCCAGAAGCCGCTTTTCAGGAAGTTGGATCAGCAAATGGAAATCCCATGAGCACGAGAGCCCTACTCTGGATTATTCCGGGCCATTTTATGCATCATTTTCAGGTACTTCAACACGCGTATTGATGAAAAACATAGCAATTGCAGTTCTAGATTCTTTTTCGGAGAAGCCATTCTCAGGAAATCCAGCAGCGGTTTGCCTTTTGGAAAGTCCGTTGCAGACAGCAGAAATGCAGGCGATCGCCATGGAGATGAACCTGAGCGAAACGGCCTTTGTGGAGAAAACTAAGGAGGAGGGAAGCTTCTCGCTTCGCTGGTTTACGCCCACATTAGAAATTGATTTGTGTGGACATGCCACACTTGCCGCGGCACACAGGATGTACACTGCAGGTTGGGTGAAGGAAGGGAATGGGATTCGTTTTCAAACCTTAAGTGGAGAACTACGGGTGAACAAGCAGGAGGGCTTGATCTGTATGGACTTCCCCTTAATTCCAACTGAGGTAGCTCAGCATCCTGCTTATGATGGCGAAATTTTCGGGAGCAATATCGTCCAGGCGGCTCAACTTCGTAAAAACTGGATTTTTGAGTTGGCCGATGAGCAGGCAGTGCGTGCTTTTCAGCCCAACTTTGCACGAATTGCAGAAACAAGTGAAGAAGGATTTATCATTACCGCAGCTGGAGGTAATGGTTACGACATGGTTAGCCGGTTTTTTGGTCCTAATGTTGGTGTGCCCGAAGATCCAGTAACGGGTTTTGCTCACTGCGCATTGGTGGACTATTGGCAAAAGAAAATTGGAAAAAAAAGCTTCAAAGCCTACCAAGCAAGTACTCGAGGAGGGGAGCTATTTCTAGAAATTAGAGGTGACCGTGTGCTTATCCAAGGCAAGGCAGTTCAGGTTTTGGTTGGCACCTTAAGTTGCTGATCAATCCTTAACCGCATGTTATTTACAGGGTATATCGAAAAAAGTGTTGTCCTACCGCTTCTGTAATTTTCAATTCGAGCTATTTAAATAAAAACGTACTTACTCTTCTTTAAAAAACAAGTCAAACCCATGAGAAAACTATCTTTAAGCCTTTTGCTTCTCTGTATGGTTACCCTAACGGTAGCGCAGACTAGCCGTAAAATTGAGGTGGAATCCAAGGTGGAATCTACCTCCGAAGTGATGATCAAAGGCAAGCGAGTGCCTTACAAAGCCACAGCAGGCACTCAGCCTGTTTGGGATGAGAAGGGAGAGCCCATTGCTTCTCTATTTTACACCTACTACGAGCGTACCGATGTGGTAGATCGTGCCAAAAGACCTTTGGTGGTGAGTTTCAATGGAGGACCTGGATCTGCTTCTATTTGGATGCACTTGGCTTACACTGGTCCTGTGGTCCTCAATATTGATGATGAAGGGTATCCTGTTCAGCCTTACGGCACCAAATCCAATCCTCATTCCATTTTGGATGTGGCAGATATCGTTTACATCGATCCCGTAAATACAGGCTACTCCCGAATTGTAAAGGAAGATACGCCTCGCAGCACCTTTTTCGGGATCAATTCAGACATCAAGTATTTGGCTGATTGGGTCAACACCTTTGTGACCCGTCAGAATCGTTGGGCTTCTCCAAAGTATTTGATTGGTGAGAGTTACGGAACCACCCGTGTAGCAGGTTTGGTGTCTCAGTTGCAAAACTCCCACTGGATGTACTTCAATGGCGTGATCTTGGTATCTCCTACAGACATGGGCATCTTGCGTGATGGACCCGTGAAAATGGCAAACTATTGGCCATATTATGCAGCTACTGCCTGGTACCACAAAGCATTACCTGCGGAGTTGCAGGCTAAGGATTTGGATGAGATTTTGGCTATCGTGGAACCGATGGCTGTCAACGAGATTCTTCCTGCCATGGCTAAGGGAGGATTGCTTAGCGAATCCGACCGTGATGCTATCGCCACCAAAATGGCCTATTATTCTGGTTTGAGCAAGGAATCGATCCTTCAACACAATTTGATGGTACCCACTAGCTTTTTCTGGAAGGAGTTGCTTAGATCTAGAGATGGCATGACCGTAGGTCGATTGGATAGCCGTTACAAGGGATTTGACCGAATGGAAGCGGGTGACCGATACGATTTCGATCCTGCACTCACAAGCTGGAATCATGCTTTTGCGCCTGCTTTTAACTTGTATGCCAAGAATGTCCTGAAGTACAACACCGACCTTACTTACAACCTTTTTGGCCCTGTCAATCCTTGGGATCGTAGCAATGAGAATACGGCCAATGATTTGGGTACCGCAATGCGTCAAAATCCGTACCTACACCTGATGGTTCAGTCGGGCTATTTTGATGGGGGTACCGACTACTTCAATGCGAAGTACAGCACCTGGCATATCGACCCAAATGGCAAACTTAAAAATAGAATCGATTTTAAAGGCTATCGTTCCGGTCACATGATGTACCTGAGAGCGGAGGACCTAGCTACTTCCAATGAAGACATCCGTAAGTTTATCCAAAAATCTTCGGTAGCACCTGGGCAGGCAGCTAAGTACAAGTAATCTTTTAAGCGAAAAAAAGTAAAAAAGGGTTCTGAATGATCAGAACCCTTTATTTATAGAGATAAATTTTTGTTGAAATCGTCAAAAGATCTCAGCTCTTCTGTTAGTCCTAGGCTTTTGCCAAGGAGTAAAAATAGGTCTGCCAAGTTCTTCCCATCCTCTCTTAAGGTTTTGATGGAACTGGAACCTGCAGATTTGGAGAGTTTTTTCTGATCCAGACTTTTCAGCAGGGGGTGGTGGTAAAAGGTGGTTTGGGCAAAGGAATCCTTGCCGAGCAAGCGAGCTAGGTCAAGTTGTGCCAGGGTAGAGGGATACAAATCTTGCCCTCGGACAATCAAATCTACCCCATAATGGAGGTCATCGATCAAGGAACAAAGTTGGTAGGCGGGGAGACCATCCTTTTTTCGTACCACATAACAGGTTGCTTCTTCGGGTAAAATTGAGGATTTAGCCTGTTTTGGATATTCCTGAAACTGTAAAAAGTCAGCATCGAGGGTGTTGATTCGCCAGGCAACTTGTTCTCTAGTTAGCGGAATTCGTCTGTCTAAGCATTGCCCTAAATACATGCCTCTGGGGTCAATTTGTAAGATTTGACTTCGGGTACAGGTGCAGGCAAAAGTGAGCCTATTTTGTTGGAGTTGCTCCAAAGCTTCTGAATACAATGGCAGTCGATGCACCTGAGACCAGGTGGATTCCATCTCCAAAAGATTTTTTGGACCTTGGTCAATTTGAATTTCAAGGAAGTCTAGGGTATCAAAGATATCCTGTACATATTCTGGTCTGTAGCGATCACGGTCTAGGTCGTCGATCCGAAGCAAGATTTTAGCACCATGCTTTTTGGCCAATGCCTTGGTAAGTAAAAAAGAGTAGGCATTTCCTAGGTGTAAATAGCCACTGGGTGTCGGAGCAATTCGGGTGAGCTCAAAATTCATGGCTTAAAGATACTTTTTTCTGAAAGCTTGTATTAAACAAAAATTAGGGGAATTAAACTTCTTTAACATGCCTAAATTTTCTTGCTGGGCCACAGTGTCTACTTTTGGGAATCGATGAAGCGAATTTCTCTTTTACTTTTCTTCTTTTTTTGTGTGGTTTCCCTCTCTGCGCAACGCCGGTATTCCGGCAATGTCATTGATGCTTGGGACAAAAAATACTTGGAAGGGGTAGTGGTAAGTCACCCTTCAGGTGAGAAGGTAAGCACGAATTCCCGTGGCTATTTTTCGATTCCAGCCTCTCAAGGAAATACCTTAACCTTTCAGTTTCCTGGTTTTCTAGAAAAGAAAATGATACTAACTGCAGATGCTTTTTTGTTTGTGGAGCTACAGGACTTGGCAAGGCTTCTACCGACCTTTCAGGTTAAAGCTGAGCCTTATCGTTTTCGATTTAAGGATGGAAAATTATACCTATCGGAAGACGAGTCAGTCGAAGAAAAGCCACTTAGTCAGCAGGTAGGTTTCGGAGCCACTGATTCGACCTCACCCACGCCAGGTTTCAGCATTTATGGCCCAATAAGCTATTTCACCAAGAGAAACCGAGAGCTTCGAGCCTATGAAAAGCGATTGGATTGGGAGCGGCAGCGCGTTGGCTATCTGGAGGTGATCGATGCTGATTCGGTACGTACCGAATTGATGCAGCAATACAATCTAGATCGGAAAAAATGGGACGAGCTGATCTTGCGCTTTAACACTTTTCATGCCGCACACGAGTTTCTAGGCTGGTCCAAAGAACGTGTCTTGGCCGTTTTAAAAGAGTTTTTCCGATTGGAAATGGTTTTGAGTGATTAATCCTGCGGATCGCTCTGTCTGAAAAAAGTTGACCGCAGATTCTGTGGAAAATTCCGCAGATCAAATGAAATAAATAGGATTATCCGTAATCCTGCTATTGGCTTAAAAAGTAATTCTAGTAGCTAAATTACCCTTTTTTATATCGCTCCTCTGGAGCTCTGCATCCATTTTCACCAGGCTTTCTATTTACATAATGTCCCTCTGGGCCATATTCCAAAAGCTGTAAATTTTGTATCAGGTGTTAATCGGAAAAATTTCAACCATTTACCCAGACTAATTGCTGAAGGACCGATTAGCTTTTTCGCTTGAAGGACCAGGTGATAAAAAATCGTGCAACCTCTTCTCCTGAGGTGTTTTTGCCGATGGAAAGCATCGTCAGTTGATTTGTTTCCCCAGGCTTTAGGGAGTCGATTAAGCTAAAAAGTTCTTCTCCTTGCTCGCAAGAAAATAGAATTTTAGTGGTTGATTTTTTGCTGAATTCTGCTCGAAAATCTACCACAAGCATGCTGAAAGACCCTTTTCCTGCTAGGGCAAGTTGACACAAGGCACCGGTACTGAGTTCCGCAGCACCTGCCAGCGCAGCAAAATAAATCGATTTGAAAGGGTTTTGACTTCTCCAGAAATAGGGAATGCTCACTAGACATTTCTCTCCATCCAGGTGAATCATCTTCAACCTCCAAAATACAGCTGTTGGCAATTTGAAAAGCATGGCCCACCAAAAAATAAATCGGTTCATCATTTTTTTTTGATAAGCTAAAGCAGTGGCGGGTAGCGTCATTTTAGTTTCCATTTAGACGAATAAAAGAAGATTCTTTCAATTTTATTATAGGTTTTAAGAATAATCAAATTCTTTCAATACTTTTAGAAAAACCAGCCTTAGAAAAACTTTCCTATGAAAAAGTTAGCAGCTCTTTTTTGCCTTGTATATGCCTTATCCGCTTGTTCGATTGTGCCACTAACTGGAAGAAGTCAACTAACCATATTTACCACCCAAGATTTGATGCCTTTGGTTAAAGACGAATACAAAGAATCCTTGACGGAAAGTGAGGTAGTGACGTCCACCAAAGAAGGCCAAGAAATAGTGAAAGTAGGCAATAAAATGGCCGAGGCAGTGGAAACGTATTTGAAAGAGCAAGGCTATGATTCGTTAGTGAACGAACTTGAATGGGAGTTTAATTTACTTGAGAATGAGGAAGTGAATGCCTGGTGTATGCCAGGGGGAAAGGTAGCTTTTTACACAGGAATTTTGCCATTTACCAGGGATGAAACGGGGATTGCAGTAATTATGGGGCATGAATTGGCTCATGCCGTGGCCAATCATGCGGGAGAAAGAATGTCACAAGAAATACTTATGGAACTTGGTGTAGGTACTATTGACCTTGCAATGGGCCAAGATGCTACCCTTACCCAGGAATTATTGCTTCTATCGGTTGGAGTAGCCTCTGAATTAAAGTTGCTTAGTTTTTCTAGAAAACATGAGTTAGAAGCAGATCGAATGGGTTTGATTTTTATGGCGATGGCGGGTTATGATCCTCGAGAGGCTCCGCTGTTTTGGGGCAGAATGGCCGAAGATTCTGAAGACGAAGGTTTGCTATTTTTGTCTACCCACCCAGGACATTCCAAACGTATGGAACGACTAAATTCATTGCTACCTGAAGCGATAGCGATCTACGAGCAAAGAAAGTGATCGGAATAAAATTTGAACAAAAAAACTTAGCCTGAATAGACTAAGTTTTTTTTGTTCAAATTTTAGCGGGCATTGAAGCCACGCAACTTGATTTGGGTGAGCTTTCTTTTGGTGTCAAGCGGAAAATCCCCCTTCATCATCCATTCGTAGTAGCCCGGCTCTTCTTTGAGTGCCTGCTCAATGGTTTTTCCTTTGTGCTTACCAAAGTTGAATACTTCTTCTCCTTGCGAATTGAATACAAAGCGACCCGCTAGATCCACCATCCGCTCGTTGACAAGGGCGTGGATTTTTTTCATGTCATTTTCAAATACGCCGAGGGTATTTCCCTGAAGGTCCATGGCCGTTTCGCCAAGGTAGCGCTCCACTTGTGCACGAAATACATCCACAGTGGCCAAAGTATCCGCTTCGGCACTGTGCGCATTTTCCAGTTTCTTGCCGCAGTAGAATTTGTATGCTGCACTCAGGTTTCTCTTTTCCATCAGGTGAAAGATCTTTTGCGCATCCAGCAAGTTCCGCTTGTCTAGGTCAAAGTCTATTCCCGACCGTAGAAACTCTTCCACCAGCAAGGGTATGTCGTACTTGAGCACATTGAATCCAGCCAAATCGCTCATTCCTATAAATTGAAAAACTTCCTGTGCCAGATCTTTGAAGTAGGGCTCATTTTTGAGGTCTTTGTCGTACAAGCCATGGATTAAGGAAGCTTCCAAAGGAATAGGAACACCAGGATTTACCCGTCGGGTATAGATTTGCTGCCCTCCATCCGGGTTCAATTTGACGATTGATATCTCCACGATACGGTCGGTGGAGACGTTGGTGCCCGTAGCCTCTAAATCAAAAAATGCGATGGAATTCTTTAGGTTAAGATGCATGGGCTAGAAATTTTTGTTTGAGTGGTTCAAGGTCCAGGTTGTCGTAATTGCCCGAACTCATGAGTAGAAGATTGGTATCCGAATAGTTTTGCGCGAGCAAGCAGTCACTCAAGGCAGCACTTTCGGTAAATAGAATTAGATCTTGTCGTTTAAATCCTTCCCGAAGCATGTCTTCGGTCATCAACTCCAATTTTTTAAGTGCTACAGCAATTGGATTGAGATAGATAATCGCAACATCCGCGAGATCCATGCTGTGGGCATAGTTGGGAAGAAATTTCGGATTGAGGGAGGAGTAGGTATGCAACTCCTGCACAGCTAGTAGCCGTCGCTTTGGAAATTGGGTTTTCACGGCATTCACGGTTGCCTTCAATTTGGAAGGGGCATGCGCAAAATCTCGGAACAAGATGCCTGTATCGTGCTGAACGATAATCTCCTGGCGTTTGGCGGCACCTTTGAAACTTTGAATGGAGGCATAGAACTTTTCCCGAGGTAGTCCTAGCGCTTCGCAAATGTGAAGTGCACCTTGTAGATTCTGAAGGTTGTGCTCTCCAAAAACTCCAATTTCAACTTCCCCTGTGCTTGTAATCAAGGTCGTTTTACCCGAGTCAATTCGGGAGGGATGGGCTTGGTAGCCTATTTTTTGACCTTGACCCTGTGAATTTTCTGCAGCTTCATTTACCAAGGGGTCTGCACTGCAGTAAATCAGTGTTCCTCTGGCAGGGGTTCGATCCATGAGTAGGGAAAATTGCATTTTGTAGTCCTCAAAATCTGGGAATACATTAAAGTGATCCCAAGCGATGCCACTTACGAGTAGGATGTCGTGCTTGTAATGAAAAAACTTCGGCGTACGGTCGATGGGAGAGGTGAGGTATTCATCGCCTTCAATCACGATGATGGGGGCATCGGAGAGGCGAACCATCAGGTCAAAGCCTTCGATTTGTGCACCTACCAAATAGTCAAAATCAACTCCTTGATCCTTGAGTACATGTAGAATCATGGATGTGATGGAGGTTTTGCCGTGGCTACCTGCGATCACTACTCGTTTCTTTGTTTGACTTTGATTGTAGATAAACTCAGGAAAGGAGTAAACTGGTACTCCCAATTCCTGGGCGCGGAGTAGCTCTGGGTTATCGATTCGAGCATGCATCCCCAAAATGATTCCATCGATATTGGCATCTATTTTAGCTGGAAACCAACCTTGTTCGGCCGGGAGGATGCCCGCTTTCTGAAGCCGAGTTTTGGATGGTTCGTAAATTTCATCGTCGCTACCGGTGACTTTATAGTCTTTTTCTAAAAGGGCAAGCGCAAGATTGTGCATGACCGCGCCTCCTATAGCAATGAAATGGTAGTGTTTCATAGGGGATAAATAGAGATTTAGTTCTGTACTCAAACTTAGGGATAAAATCTTGCAGCAGGAGCTCCTAAACAATAAGTTTTTCTGTTTTTTCGGCTGAAAAAACTCAATTTAAGTCTGTAAAAATCCCTTAATTGATGATTTAAATGGGCTTAGACTGGCCTCAAACTCTTGTTGATAACTTTGGGAAAAATTGTTTAAAACTCTTGACTTGTAGCAGGTAAATTTGAATTATGACTGAAAATACCCTGCCCACTGGCCGATACCGTAAAAAACCTTCTTTTGAGAATCCTACAAACTATTTAGGAAAGGTTCCACCTCAAGCGATTGAACTAGAGGAAGCGGTATTGGGTGCTTTGATGCTGGAAAAAGATGCCTTGACTTCGGTTATTGACATTTTGAAGGTGGAGAGCTTTTACAAGGAAGCGCACAAGGTTATTTTTCAGGCTATTTTGGATCTGTTTACCGAAAGTCAACCCATTGACTTGTTGACAGTGACCACCCAGCTCCGCAAAAATGGAGCCTTGGAGGTAGCAGGAGGAGCGTTTTACATCACTGAGTTGACCTCCAAAGTAGCCTCTGCTGCCAACATTGAATTTCACGCCCGCATCATTACCGAGCAATCCATCAAACGTGAGTTGATCCGAATCTCCTCGACCATCCAAAAAGATGCGTTTGAAGATACCACAGATGTATTTGAGCTTTTGGACGCGATGGAGCAGTCGCTTTTTGAGATATCAGAAAAAAATATTCGTAAAAATTACGCAACGATGAGTTCCATCATGCGGGATGCAATAGCGGAGCTTGAAGTTAGAAAGAACCAAAAGGATGGTTTAACTGGTGTTCCTTCTGGGTTTACCGCCTTGGATCGGGTTACCTCCGGATGGCAGAAATCGGATCTAGTTATCATTGCTGCCCGTCCGGCGATGGGAAAGACGGCATTTGTACTTTCCGTATTGCGTAATGCTGCAGTGGATCACAACCGACCTGTCGCGATTTTTTCCTTGGAGATGTCTTCGGTGCAGCTGGTAAACCGTTTGATTTCTTCCGAAGCAGAGCTGGATTCGGATAAAATTAAGAAGGGTACTTTGGCCGATCATGAATGGGCGCAGCTCGTACACAAGACCGCCAAACTTTCAAAAGCCCCACTTTTTGTGGATGATACCCCTGCATTGTCCATTTTGGAATTGCGTGCCAAATGCAGAAAGTTGAAGGCGCAGCACGATATCCAAATGGTGGTAGTGGATTACCTCCAATTGATGTCTGGAGATTCCAAAGGTGGATTTGGAGGAAACCGAGAGCAAGAAATTGCCAGCATCTCCCGTGCATTGAAGAAGATTGCCAAGGAATTGAGCATTCCAGTGATTGCGCTTTCCCAGCTTTCTAGAGCGGTAGAAACCCGCGGTGGAGATAAACGCCCACAGCTGTCCGATCTTCGTGAATCTGGGGCCATCGAACAGGATGCGGATATGGTTATGTTCCTCTACCGTCCAGAATACTATGGGATTACGGAAGATGAGGGCGGAGCTTCCACTGCTGGTGTAGGAGAGGTAATCATCGCCAAGCACAGAAATGGTTCCTTGGAAAACATCAAACTCCGATTTATCGGGCGATATACCAAGTTTACAGATTTGGATGGGGGCATGGGCTTTCAAAGCTCCCAGGCTTCCGAGATTGGCTATTCTCGCAAGTTCACCTCTGGTGCTTCAGGAGTCAATACTTTTGATGCAGATCAAACTTTGATGCGCTCGAGCAAAGCAAATGAGGGAGATATTGAAAATGCATTTTTAGGTGGAGATGATCCAGCACCCTTCTAAGTTTCTATGAAAGCGATTGTACTTCAGCGGTCTTTGGACTCGAAAATTCAACTTGTAGAGATTCCCAAGCCCGTTTGTCAGCCCAATGAGGTTCTCATTCGCATCAAGGCGGCGTCTTTAAATCATCGGGACGAATGGTGCAGAAAGGGATTGTATCCCAACATTCAGGATGGAATAGTCCTGGGTTCTGATGGAGCTGGAATTGTAGAGGAAGTAGGCACAGAGGTAGATCGAGAGTTGCTTGGGCAGGAGGTCATGCTTAATCCTGCGCTTCATTGGGGCGACAATGAAAGGGCGCAAGGGAAAAATTTCGAAATCATCGGAATGCCTAGAAATGGAACCTTTGCGGAGTATGTGGCCGTACCTGCAGATCGCGTTTTTCCAAAGCCCAGTCACCTGAGCTGGGAGGAAGCGGCTGCATTGCCCTTAGCTGGGCTCACTGCTTACCGAGCGGTGGCAGTTCAAGGCAAATTGAAAGCAGGGGAACAAGTACTCGTCACTGGTATTGGGGGAGGAGTAGCCCAGTTTGCGGCTCAGTTTGTACTTGCCTTAGGCGCCAAACTTTTTGTGAGTAGCAGTAGTCCCGAAAAAAGAGCCGCAGCGCTAGCATTAGGTGCTTCGGATGCCTTTGATTATGGAGTAGCTAATTGGAGCACTGCCGCACTTGAATCCTCTGGTGGCATGGACTTAATTGTAGATGGCGCATCAGGAGATACGCTATCCCAATTGATGAATATTGCCAAACCAGGTGGGAGGTTGGTATTCTATGGGGCCACTCGGGGCAATCCTCCGCAGTTGGAAGCGAGGAAGCTATTTTGGAATCAACTTCAGTTGATCGGAACTACCATGGGAACGGACCAGGATTTTGCGGAAATGCTTGCATTGGTAGATAGGCTGCAGCTAAGGCCACGAATAGATGCAGTTTTCCCGTTAAAAGACGCAGCATTGGCCCTTGATCGAATGAAGGAGGGGGTACAGTTTGGTAAAATTGTGCTTATTCCCTGATTGTTTAGTTGACCAGATTTTAGATTGCTATGCTTACTCTAAATCTGTTTCAAACAAAAAGTTTTGGTAGGCATTGCTCAACTCCTTCTTTGCTTTTTCGTCTTGTAGTGTATGGGCAAGTTCAATTCCAGCCTCGAATAGATTTTTGGCTTTTGGGAGATCGTCATTTTCGAAGAAAAATTGGGCAGCTGGAAAATACACCGGGAGATAATTTGGAAAATTAAGTACTACAAAATCAAATAAATGGGCTGCTTCCGGTTTCTCAGATTCTCGATATTCCAAGGCTAGGGCATAATAGTTGAAAGGATTTTGTGGTTCCTCGGCACAGTAATCTTTCAGAAGTTTGATTCGCTCCAAATTGCGCATGAATAGTTTTTTTAATTAACGGCTGCCTGTTATTTTCACGCAATAATAAATCTAAATAACCAAACGCTAAACCAATGAAGATTCTAGTTTGTATCACCCATGTTCCCGATACGACTTCCAAGATTCAATTTACTGCTAACAATACCAAGTTTGACAGCACAGGTGTTCAATTTATCATTGGTCCCTATGATGATTATGCATTGGCTAGAGCGGTAGAACTTCGAGATCAAACTGGAGGTACACTTACAGCTTTGAATGTAGGTGAGGCTGAAACAGAGCCTACGTTGCGTAAAGCGCTGGCAATCGGCGCAGATGATGCGATTCGTGTAAATTCGTTTCCAAAAGATAGCTTTTTCGTAGCTCAGCAGATCGCTCATTTTGCGAAAGCAGGGGGCTATGAGTTGATTTTGATGGGAAGAGAATCCATAGACTTCAATGGAGGGATGGTTCATGGAATGGTGGGTGAGTTATTGGGTATGCCTTCTTTCTCACCGGTGATGAAACTGGAGTTGGAAGGAACTACCGTAAAGATGGCTCGGGAGATTGAAGGTGGAAAAGAGCATCTTGAGGCGAAGTTGCCTTTGATTGCCGGTTGCCAAGAACCCATTGCGGAGTGGAAAATCCCAAATATGCGCGGCATCATGTCTGCCCGCACCAAGCCTTTGGTAGTCGTAGAGCCAGTTAGTCAAGAAACTCAAGCTGAAGCAAGTAGCTATCAATTGCCACCTGCCAAAGGTTCTGTTAAGTTGGTCGACAAGGACCAGGTTTCAGAACTTGTACGCTTACTCAAAAACGAAGCAAAAGTACTTTAATTTAATTTTTTCAATTCACTAGAAATTAATAGGATATGTCAATCGTAGTATATGTAGAACAGTCGGCTGGGAAAATTAAAAAAACCAGTTTAGAAGCAGTTTCTTATGGGTATGCCTTAGCTGCGAAAACAGGTGAGGGGGAAGTGATTGCGGTTGCTTTGGGATCGTTAGCTGCAGATGAATTGGCTGCGATTGGTGAGGCAGGAGCTGCAAAAGTACTTCATATCTCAGATGAGCGCCTTAATGCGGGAGTCATTCAAGCCCATGCTAGTGCTGTAGCTCAAGCATTTGAATCTACTGGTTCCACTACGCTGATATTGGCCAAATCCTCCTTAGGCGATGCCGTTGCGGCACGCTTAGCCATCAAGTTGCATGCCGGCTTGGTATCCAACGTGGTGGAGCTTCCACGATTAGAAGGTGGATTTGTGGTCAAAAGAAGTATTTACACAGGAAAAGCATTTGCAGATACGACAATCACCACCGCTAAAAAAATCCTAGCCATCAAAAAGAATGCGGTAGACCAAAAATTGGATGGTGCTAAGGCGAAGGTGGAATCATTTTCGGCTACTATTTCGGAGTCGGATTTTGCTTCCAAGATTACTGCTAGCGAGCGAGCTACGGGTGAGGTTCTTTTGCCCGAGGCAGACATTGTAGTGTCTGGAGGTAGAGGAATGAAAGGCCCGGAAAACTGGGGGATGCTGGTAGATCTTGCAAATACCTTAGGAGCAGCGACCGGTTGTTCCAAGCCAGTTTCCGATATTGGATGGCGCCCTCACCACGAGCACGTGGGACAAACGGGCGTTAAAGTTGCGCCAACTTTGTACATAGCCATAGGAATTTCAGGAGCGATTCAACATCTTGCAGGGGTTAATTCATCCAAATGCATTGTGGTGATCAATAAAGACCCTGAAGCGCCATTTTTCAAGGCAGCAGATTACGGGATTGTGGGGGATGCGTTTGAAATTGTACCTCAACTAACTGCAGCACTTAAAGCGGCACACTAATTTTTGTGGAAAAACTTGTAGAACTGGAAATTTTAGGACTTTCGTCCAACCACTCCCAATCGGGCTCCTTTACCTTGGTGATGGGAGAAGTGGATGGATTGCGCCGGCTTCCAATTGTCATAGGTATGTTTGAGGCGCAAGCCATAGCGATTGAGATTGAGCGAATTATTCCCAATCGACCGATGACCCACGATTTGTTTAAATCCTTCTCCGATAGTTTTCAGTTTGGAATCGAGAAAATCGTCATTTCAGAAATGAAAGAAGGTGTTTTTTATGCCAAAATCCACAGTAAGAGCGAGACAGCACTTGCCGAAATTGACAGTAGACCTTCAGATGCCATTGCCATAGCAGTACGATTTGGTGCTGGAATCTTCTGTTCAGAGAAAGTGCTTTCTGAAGCAGGAATAGAATTTTCTGAAGAAGACAAGAAGGAAGAGGCCAAAAAGCCAAGTAAATCCGTAGCGAGTAAAAATACTGCCCCAAAAGAAAATTTATTGAAGGATTTTAGCTTAGACAAGTTAAATACGCTACTAGACAAAGCAATTTTGGATGAGGATTATGAAAAAGCTGCCCGGATTCGGGATGAAATAAATAAGCGAAACTAAATTTTTAAGCCCCGAAATCCTTCGGGGCTTTTTTCTTGCCGAGGATTGGCCTATTTTTAAAAACTGGTTTAATCTACATTATGGAATTTGTAAGAGGCTCTTTCGGGATTTTTGTCATTGTGTTAGTGGCATTTCTATTTTCGGCGAATCGAAAAAAGATTGATTGGAGATTGGTTGCAATTGGCATCTCACTTCAATTGGTATTCGGATTCTTAATTACCCAGGTTGAAGTAGTCAAAATAGCCTTCCAGTTCCTCTCCGAAGGCTTTGTCAAATTTTTAAGCTTTAGCGAGGCGGGTGCCCGATTTATTTTTGGGGACCTAGCTGGAGATAGCTTTGGATTTATTTTTGCTTTCAAGGTTTTGCCTACCATTATCTTTTTCTCAACGGTTTCCTCAGGCTTGTATTACTTAGGGATTTTGCAAAAGGTCGTATATGGCATAGCTTGGGTGATGGCGCGTTCGATGCGACTATCTGGACCAGAGTCTCTATCTGCTGCTGGAAATATCTTTTTGGGCCAAACTGAAGCACCACTCTTGGTACGGCCTTTTATTCCTCAGATGAGTAAGTCGGAATTGATGTGTTTGATGACAGGAGGGATGGCAACTATCGCTGGGGGCGTGCTCGCAGGTTATGTGGCGTTCTTAGGTGGAGATAGCATGGAGGAGCAGAGCAAGTTTGCAGCATATTTATTGGGTGCAAGCATTATGAATGCACCAGGAGCAATTGTAATGTCCAAAATGTTTATCCCAGAGACGGAGAAGGAAATCAAGCAAGATAAGTTAGAGGTCAACCAAGAGTCGATGGGTGTGAATCTTATCGATGCGATGTCTATTGGAGCAGCAGAGGGACTGAAGTTGGCATTAAACGTAGGAGGGATGCTGCTTGCATTTATTGCAGTGATCGCTGCAATCAATTACGGTTTAACTGGCATTCTTGGTGAATATACAGGATTGAATGCCTGGGTGGAAAGTAGTACTGGAGGACAATTCAAAGGATTCTCTTTGGAATATATTTTTGGGCAGGTGTTCCGCGTTTTTGCTTGGGTAATTGGTGTGGAATGGGTGGATACCCTTCAAGTAGGAAGCCTCTTGGGACAAAAGACGGTAATCAATGAATTCGTTGCTTACCTAAGCCTTGCTGAAATGAAAGAAGCTGCTTCCATCAGCACCAAGTCCATCATCATTTCTACCTATGCACTGTGTGGATTTTCAAATTTTAGCTCCATTGCCATTCAGCTTGGAGGAATTTCAATTATTGCTCCAAATCAGCAGGGCAACTTGAGTCGATTGGGCTTCCGGGCTTTGTTTGCAGCTTCTCTAGCTTGTTTGATGACCGCTACAGTCGCTGGGATGCTGGTTTAAATTGTACCAAGTACCATGTACAAAGTACAATGTACCAAGTACTTGCTCAAATACGAATTACGAAGGACGAAATACGGCGTTTAAGAGACCTCTAGAACCGAGAGATTAGACGATAAACTGTCCGAAGTAACAAGTACATAGTACCATGATTCTTTAGGACCGGAATTCAAGGGCCGAATAATTTTGAATCCTTATTTCAAGCTATTTCACGGAGCGGCCCGCCGCGGAGGGTATTTCTACTCTATTTCCATCGTATTTCTTTCTTGGTACTTCTTACTTGGTACATTGTTCTTGGTACTTGGTACATTGTACTTAATTCCCATACAACTTCTTACTTACCTCTTCGTACTTGTCGCCAGCAGTCCATTGTGGTTTTTGGGACCAATTGGCGATTTTTTGAGTGGATAGAATGTAGGACTTCCAGTATAGCTGCGCATAGTTTAAGTCAAAACTTTCCACCTCATCAGCGGCCTTGTGGTAGTATTTATTGATCTCGTCGTCAAAAGCAGTGAACCCAAGTGTAAAGCTAGGCGCTGGAATTCCCTTTCTCGCGAAATTCACGTTATCCGAGCGATCATACAGCCCTTGCTCTGGTGATGGATCTGCTTTGGCAGTCAATCCAAATTCAGCTACTGCCTCTGAAATTAGGAAATCAGCAGAGGTTCTACCCAAACCAATCACCGTGATGATGGAGGTATCGTTGTAGCCTGCATTGTCAATGTTCAGGTTGTAAACGATTTGATTCAAGGGAATCAATGGATTGTTTGCAAAATAGGCACTGCCTAGCAAGCCTTTCTCTTCGGCGGTCCAGAGGGCAAAAATGATAGATCTTTTGGGAGGATTTTTGCCAAAGTATTGGGCAGCATTCAGGACAGCCACTGTTCCAACCGCATTGTCACGAGCGCCGTTGTAGATCGAATCACCAGTCTCATCTGGGGCTCCTACACCTACGTGGTCGTAATGGGCGGAAAGCAGGATATACTCATTTTTTAGCACAGGGTCGGTACCCTCAATGACTCCAAGCACGTTTTTGCCATCCACTTTTGTGGTGACCTTACCTTCGACTTCCACCTTGGCTCTGCCTAGGTTGGTGCCGGTCAATTGATTTTTCAGGTCTTCTACCCAGAGGTAAGGGAGATTGCTCGCTTCCCCTTGATCGAGGCCCAGTTGCGAGCGATTTAAAAAGCCCGATACAAGCTGCCATGGCACAGATGGAACATTAAAACGCTCAATCAGGGCTACTGCGCCTGCTTCTTTGGCACGTAATGCCTTGGCTCTGCCTTCTGAGAAGAGTTGGTTGGGACTAAATTTGTTAGGAGCACCTACATTGGTGATCAGAATTTTTCTTTTAAGGTCCTTTCCTGCAAACTCTTCAACGGAACCAAAACCGATATCCACTACCTCATAGTTGCCTCGAAAAGAACGACCATCGAGCACGAGTAGATTTTGGCCCTGAGAAAAGGAAAATTCACCTATCTGTACGGAGCCGCGCGTAGGCGGGGAAGATAAGGTGAAAGGAATGTCTTGGTAGTAGCCATTGGCTCCTGGTAGTGGCTTGGCTCCACCGATTTCCAGCGCCTGGGCGATGACGGTGTAGGCTAACTTCATTTCGGGACGCACCGGATCACGACCCATCATCAGGTCAGAGGCGAGTGTAGTAAACAAAGAATTGGCAAATTCTGAAGAAAAATTCTTATCGATGTCTTGCTTTTGTGCAAGGACGAAACTGTTGCAAACTAGTACAGCAACTAAACTCAAGAGGTATTTTTTCATGGGAATGGAATTAGAACAACTAATGTAAGTCAAAAATTGAATTGGGAAACCTACCCCAAGTCAAAATCCGCTCTTGACCAGCCCAGTTTTTCGACTATTGCCTGAAAATGTGGGGATGGGGCACAGGTGAGTTGCAGGGAAGTCTGGGTCAAGGGATGTGTAAAATCCAACTTCCAGGAGTGCAGCAGCAGATTTTGCAAGCCAAAATGGGTTTCAAAATAACTGTTTTGCTTGTTGTCTCCATGCTTGCGATCTCCCAAAATGTAATGCCGGATATGCGCCAAATGCCTGCGGATTTGATGCGTTCTACCAGTAAGCAATTCTACTTCCAATAGGCTGTAGCGACTGGTAGGGTAGCGGCCTGTGCTGTCAAAGGGTTGCTCGGATTCCCGTAACACGCGGTACTTACTTTGCGCTTCTTGCAGTTTGCCCGAGCGCTCGTTTGTTAGTGGGTGATCGATGAGCGCATATTTTTCAGCAGGAATCCCTCTCACGATGCAGAGGTACCGTTTTTCGATCGCTCGGTCCATAAACAAGGACTTGAGGGAAGGAAGTACCTGTTCATTTTTTGCAAACAATAGGCAACCACTTGTCGCACGATCCAGACGATGAACCGGAGCTACCCAGTGGTCCAGTTGATCACGAAGCTGAATGAGGGCATTCTCGTTTTCGCCAAAAGCCTGCCTGGTGCGGTGCACAAGCAGCCCAGCAGGCTTGTCGACAACTACTAAATGTTCGTCTTCAAAGAGGATGTCTAGCATGGTTTGGATGGACCGGCTTGAGGGTATGGTGGTTGAATTGTACTAGGGGAAGCGTTAAAAGATGGTACCGGAGCCAATACATTCTTTATCCTGATACCAGGCCACAAACTGTCCCGAGGCAATGCCCTTTTGTGCCTGTTCAAAGACCACGTAGAGCCCATTTTCCCGCTGGATAAGTGTGGCTTTGCTGAGTGGCTGTCGGTAGCGGATGCGCGCTGCATAAACGGCATGCTCACCCACCTTCAAGGCTAGGTCTTGTCTAATCCAGTGTACCTGATCGTTTTGTACAAATAGGCCGAAACGATTCAGACCTGGGTGATCTTCTCCCAATCCAGTGTAGATCACATTTTCTTGGGTGTCTGTAGCGATCACAAATAGGGGTTTGCCCGTTCCGCCGACCTGAAGCCCTTTGCGCTGACCTACGGTGAAGTAATGTGCCCCACGGTGTTCGCTGATGACCTTACCTTGGGTAGGAAGGTAGGCGAGAGGAAGACAAAATGCATCCAATTGTGCTTGATCCCAGTCTTGGGGCGCTTCCTTAGGTACTTGGCTTATCGGCACATAGGCAGGAAATTGTGCTGGGATCTCCACGATATTTCCTTGCTTGGGCTTCAGCTGCTGCTGCAAAAAGTCAGGCAAGCGCACTTTCCCAATAAAGCAGAGCCCTTGGGAATCTTTCTTTTCGGCGGTGATCAGGCCTGCTTGCTTGGCGATCTCACGAACTTCGGATTTTTGGAGATGTCCAATGGGAAATAGGGCCTTCGCCAATTGCTCTTGAGATAGTTGACAGAGAAAGTAGCTTTGATCTTTGTTGGCATCAGCTCCCGCAATGAGTTGGTAGACCGGTTGTCCGTCTACCTCGATTTCTGCTTTTTGGCAATAGTGTCCTGTGGCTACAAAGTCCGCTTTGAGTTGGGTTGCTGCTTTAAGGAAGATGTCAAACTTAATTTCCCGATTGCAGAGAATGTCTGGATTAGGAGTTCGTCCTGCGCTGTACTCGGCAAACATATAGTCTACGATGCGCGTCTGGTATTCTGCACTCAGATCTATGGCCTGAAAAGGGATGTTGAGTGTTTCGGCAACCAGCATGGCGTCGGTGGAGTCTTCTAGCCAAGGGCATTCGTTGGAGATCGTAACGGATTCATCGTGCCAGTTTTTCATAAACATGCCGATGACCTCGTAGCCTTGGTCGATTAAAAGTTTGGCAGCAACGCTGCTGTCTACGCCGCCCGATAGGCCGACGACAACTCTAGGTTTTATCTTCATTGGTCGATAGTAATGGAGTAAAGGTCCATTAGGTAACACCCAAGTCAACCTCTAGGAGAGGGTAACAAGTTCCCAAAGGTAGGAAATGGGAAGTGTTAATCGAACATTTATTGAAAGAGCTTTGTTTCATAGGCCGAAGGCTTCACTTTTATAGTATAAGATCGAGATCAAATGAATCTACAAAATCGCATTAGAAGCGGTATTTTTTTAGGGGAATTGGAATTCCAAACTGCCCGTAGTGGGGGAGCTGGAGGGCAACATGTCAATAAGGTGGAAACCAAGGTTTTGCTCAAATTTGATGTGATGGCCTCTCAAATTTTGACAGAGGAAGAAAAATTGACTCTTATTCAAAAAAATAAGAACAAGGTGGATCAAACCGGAATTTTGCAGTTGTATGCGCAGGAAACCCGTTCCCAGCTTCAAAACAAAGAGGCAGTGATCGCCAAATTCTATGAATTGCTTCACAGCTCTTTTCAGAAAAAGAAGGTTCGCAAAGTGTCCCGCCCTAAAAAGGGTGCTATAGAAGATCGTTTGAAGTCCAAAAAGGCCCATGCGGAGAAGAAGGCGAATCGGAAACGGCCTGAGTAAAAACTAAAACACCCCTTCCTAACTGAAAGGGGTATTTTAGTCACAAGTTAAAAGCTTCGACTTTTGGAAAGGGAAATAATAGGAGGCTTAGCTATTCTTTACGACAAATTTGATCTTCGTTTTATCCCAAGCAATAGCGATTTCGGTGGTTTGGCTCGCAATTTTTTGTACCTGGTAGGTGAGGGACTCCACTGAGCTGTCGAGTGTTTCAGGGGTGCAAGTGATTCGAATCACATCTTTGCTTGCATCGTAATCATCAGCCAAGTGCATGTCCCAAACCTGATTTATGATGACAGTCCATTCTTTTTCTCCAGGTATGGTGAACAACCCATATTTTCCTGCAGGGATATTTTTATCACCAATAGTTACCGGTTTATCGAATTGTATCCAAGTGGCTTTATGAGCACCAGTTGCCCAAACTTCTCCATAGGCTACTAATCCTCCAAAAATTTGTCTACCTCTCACGCTTGGAGAAGAATAATCAATGTGGATATGATTGCCATCAACGATTTCCATTGCCGTTTTTTTAGGACTTTTTGAAGCAGCCGGTTTTTCTGCTGCTGCTTGGTGCTGGCTATGATCTTCTGTTGGG
Source organism: Algoriphagus sp. (assembly GCA_040403475.1). GTDB lineage: Bacteria > Bacteroidota > Bacteroidia > Cytophagales > Cyclobacteriaceae > Algoriphagus. The sequence continues at coordinate 27,858 of JBBAKO010000013.1, forward strand.
ACGGCTGTGGTTTGATTTTCTGTGTTACCACCACAACTTGCGAAGAATAGAGATACTAGGAGGGTGTAGGTGATTTTTTTCATAATTAGGATACGGTGATTATTAAATGACAAGGGATGATTCGTGGGAATTCTACTTTATTTAGTACTGGCTTTACTTAGGCAAACTATTCAAATACGTTTGCCTAACCTCACCGCAAGTAAGCATGGAAGCACCGAAATAGGGATTTTGGATATCCTCTGTTTCACTTAGCCAGTAGCCGCCTTTGTTGTTGAAGGCCATGGGACAGTAATCTTGGTATACTACCGCCTTGGTGAGTTTGTAGGTTTCGGTGAGTTGGATGACCTGGGTCGAAAGGGATGAAAAGTGGGTTCTTGCCGAACTAATGTCCTTTGATGCCTTTATTTTGGCTGTTGCATCGGCTAGTCCTGTCTTAATTTTTTCCCATTTCGCATTGTCTTTTCCTGTTCCATCAGCACTTACCTTGACCAAAGCTTGGGTGAGTGTTTGGATGGACGATGTGGGAAGTTGATCTTTGACCAGGTTGTTTTTTACCAGAAAATAGGCGTCTACCACAGCTGTGAGTTGCTGGCTAAAATCGGCTGAAACTTCCACCTGCTGCGTACCGCGATTGAGTAGACTTGGTTTTCCAGAAAGTTGGGCAGAAGCATCTAGCGCAAAAGCCCCGTAGGAAACGATTTCTTCACCTGATTGAAGCCCTGCCGTGATTTGGTAGTTTTCGCCCATTCGGTTTCCTAGGGTGACTTCTCTAAGGATAAATTCTGGAAGGGCCGCATTTGGAACCTTTACATACACGATGGAACGCTTCCCTGACCATAAGACGGCAGTGCGGGGCACGGTAACTTCTGCCGAACTTGCTGTAGTTTTAGTTTGGATGCGTGCCGTTACGAACATCTCTGGTTTGAGTGCATTGCCCACATTACGGATCTCAGCCCGTACTGCTGCTGCACGTGTGTTGGCATTGATGAGTGGGTCAAGGAAAGTCACTTTTGCATTCAGCGTTTCTCCTGGTCTGCCGGCCACCGTAAACTGGATCTCATCACCAATCGCCACGAAGGGAAGGTCGGTCTCGTAGACGTCCAGCAGCAACCAGAGGCTATTCAGGTTGGTGACAGTGAAAAGCACCGATCCCATGGTGACATAATCGCCAACTGAAACATTTTTTTGCAGTACCACACCCGATTGATCGGCGAAGATGTCTACCCGCTCTTTGACTTGGCCACTACGTTCGATTTCCGCGATTTGTGCGGCACTTAATTTCCAAAAGCTCAGCTTGTCTTTGCTTGCCTGATACAGTTGTGGGAAGCTTGCTTTTGTTTTTGCTGCTTCAAGCAGTTCCTTCTGTGCAGTGAGCAGCTCAGGGGAGTACACCGTGGCAATTCGCTGTCCTGCTTTGACCTGTTCACCGGTGAAGGTGATGAATAACTTCTCTATTCTGCCCGGAAACTTGGCGGTTAGCGAAGCATTTTCACGTTCATCGGCCTGAAGCTTGCCCGAAAGCAGCAGTTCCTTTTTTGTTTGAGCGCCACCGACCACGATGGTTTGTACCTGCGCCAAAGCCATGGCTTCTTCAGTCATTTGAAGTGCCTGTGGATTGCTGCTACCTGCAGATTCTTGGTCTGCTGGGATCAGGTCCATGCCACAAATGGGGCAATCGCCAGATTCTGGAAGCCTGATTTGTGGGTGCATGGAGCAGGTCCAAATGGAAGGAAGGCCTTCTCCCTGCTCATGTGCGTGTGTTTCTGTATCTGCTGAGGTCATCGCACGAAAGCCCCATCCTAGGACCAGTCCTACGACCAAAATAAGTGCTAGCTGGGCTATTTTAGTTGAAAAGGTATTTTTCATGGCTTGTTCGGATTAGAAGGTGAAGGGCTTGGCGAATGCAAAGCTCCTAGTTGTGCCAAACTTTGGTGCTGCTGGTAAAGGGCATTGAGTTTTTTTCTGCGGTAATCTAGCAGTAGTTGTTGGGTTTGAATTACCTCTGAAAGCGAAAGGGTGCCGCCCGAATAGGTGGTTTCCATCACGGAAAGCTGCTGCTCCACCAGGGCTACTTGTGCGTCATAGAGGGCGAGTAGGCGTTCACTTTCCTCCCAATCCCGAAAGGCGTTGGCCCACTGCAGCGTAAGCTGGTTGGTTGTTTCCTCTTGCTGCATCGCAGCTCCATTTTTCAAGTAGTCGGCCTGCTTTATTTTGGAGGATATTTTTTTACGATAGATGGGTAAGCTTAGCGTCACCATGGGCATCACCATGTCTTCACCTCCCATGGGCATTCCACTTTCGAGTCTAGAGGTAAAGGCCATGTAGTTGACCCCAGCACCGAGCATGGGCCTGCCCTCTAGCTTGGCCATTTTGGCTTGCTGCGAAAAGGCCATTTGCTCTGAAGCATACATGCCAAGCATCGGATTGCTTTCTTTTATTTTGTCCAAGTAGTCCTGTTTCGCTAGGGTAAGCTGTGCCTTTTCCCAAGTCGATGGCAAGACGAGGTCCGCTTCTATGGGCCGATTGAGGAGTTGCTGGAATTGGTACCGAAGCACTTCCTTGTTGGCGGCGAGCTGCTGCAGGGTGGATTCGAGCTCCTTAATCTGTAACCTGATTTGAAGAATGGCCGTCAGGCCACTGCTATTTCCTGCCATCGGAAGAGCTGACATGCTCGAAGATGAACTTGCCGACCCTTGCATCCGAGTTGGGGTAGCCCCACCCATACTCGACATTTGGCTTGTGCTGGATGTTGCCTGGGTATCATTGGCTGGGCGAAAACTGGTACTCGGCAGCGCAATCGAATTACCCGCTTGGTACTGCATCAAGGCTAGCGTTTCGTATTTGATCAGGTATTCTAGGTTTTCTTGGGCAAGTTGCTGCTCTCCTTGGAGTAGAAGCAGCGAGTTCCAGGTAGATTTCACCTCGAAAAACAAGCGATTTTTTTCCTCCAAGAACAACTGGTAGTCGGCTTGCCCCATGTGGTAAGCCTCTTCTTTTTGGGTGGAGAGCATCCCAAACCAGGGGAACATTTGCATCAGCCTAAAATCAGCAGTTTGGTTACCCATAAATCGCTCCATGGGGCGAATGAAGGCTCCAACTTGAAGTTCAGGATCAGGAAGACTTGCTTGGTTGACTTGCTCCGCTGTCGCTTGGTAGCGCGCGTAAGCTGCCTTTAGTCCTGGGTTATTTTCTGCGGCCTGTAAGAGATAGTCATCCAAGGATTGGGCTTGGATGGACTGAGTTCCAGTCCAAAGGAACACAAGCAGCGAAGCAAGGGTGAGGGTGAGGGTTAAAACCCGCATCTTCCTGTTTACTGCTGCAACGAATCGAAGAATAGGTAAGTGCTTATTTTTCATCGGATGTCTGAGAAGTAGCCAAAGGGGTTTCCTTTGCCTTTTGATTCAATTTTCGTTCAGCCCACCAGCAGTACAAGGTGGGCACTATAAATACGGTGGTGATCTCCAAAACCATACCTCCGAGTGCAGGGATAGCCATGGGTACCATGATGTCTGAACCTCTACCCGTGGATGTGAAGATGGGAATCAGTGCCAATAGGGTAGTGGCCGTAGTCATCATGCAAGGCAAGACGCGGCGCTTACCTGCTTCCAAGACTGCGTTACGAATCTCTTCTACAGTGCCAGGTTTCTTTTTGGCAAAGCTTTGGTCTAGGTAGGAGGCGACAACCACTCCATCGTCCGTAGCGATACCAAACAAGGCGATGAAGCCCACCCAAACTGCTACACTTAGGTTGTAGGCTTTCATTTGGAATAGATCACGCAAGTTGGTCCCCCAGAGATCAATGTTTAAGAAGCCATCCAAGCCCACTAGCCAAAGCATCAAGAAGCCACCCGAAAAGGTCATCGCAATGCCTGTAAACACAAATAATGTGGTAGAAACGGCCCTAAATTGAAAATAGAGCAGTAGGAAGATCAGTACGAGGCAAAGCGGTACGACCAGACCTAGGCGCTTCTCTGCACGGACTTGGTTTTCATAGGAACCAGAAAATTCAAAGCGGACACCTTGGGGAACGGTGAGTTCGCCCGAAGCTATCTTCTCATCCAAGTAGGCTTTGGCATCTTCTACAACAGTTACTTCGGAGAAGCCTTCGTTTTTGTCCAAAAGGACAAATCCAACCAAGAAGCTATTCTCTCCACGGATCATGTCTGGGCCTGGTCGGTATTGAATGTCGACCAGCTGACCCAAGGGGATGTAATTTCCAAGGGGAGTAGGAATTTGTAGGTTCTCAATCGCTTCTGGATCGTCTCGGAATTCTCTGGCATAGCGCACCCGAATTGGAAAGCGCTCTCTGCCCTCCACTGTGGTGCTGAGTTTCATGCCCCCGATGGCCGTTTCGATAAACTCCTGTACATCGACCACATTCAAGCCGTATCGGGAGATTTTGTCCCGGTCAATGGCCAACTCGAGGTAGGGTTTACCCACAATCCGGTCTGCAAAAACGGCTTCCTTTTTAACGGAAGGAATCTCTTTTAAATAACCTTCTAACTTTAATCCAAAGGATTCAATCGTTTCTAAATCAGGTCCATACACTTTTATTCCCATCGGGGCTCTCATGCCCGTTTGAAGCATGACGAGGCGTGTTTCTATGGGTTGCAGTTTGGGTGAGCTTGTGACTCCAGGTAGTTTGATCACGGCAAGGATTTCTTTCCAGATATCGTCTGGGTTACGGATATGCGCTCTCCACTGTCTGAAGTATTCTCCCGACTCATCTGGCTGCAGTTGGGTTACGTCCAACTCCTGAAGGGCCATGGTGCTTGGGTCGAAATATCCTCCATTTTTCAGTAGGTATTTTCCCTCCTCCATGGCGAAGCGAAGTCGCTTTCCTTGTGCATCGCTCAGGTATTCGGACTTGTAGTTGATTGTATTTTCATACATCGTGATGGGTGCAGGGTCAATGGCCGTTTCAGCCCTTCCTGCTTTGCCTACGACCATGTCTACTTCAGGTATGGCAGCCACCAACATGTCTAATTTTTGGAGTACCTCTTTATTTTCCTGCATACCCGAGTGAGGCATGCTGCTAGGCATCAGCAAGAAGGAGCCTTCGTTGAGTGAGGGCATAAATTCCTTGCCTAAACCAGGGAAGGCATGAGCCATTCCCGACCAAACTGCGGTGGGTCGGATGTTGATGCCGACCAAATCAAAGGTTTTGGGCAGTAGTCCAAAAACACGTCCAAAGCCAAGCCAAACGGTAAATCCTAGACTGATAATGAGTAGGGGAAAGAGTAAGAAGGTACGCTTGTGGTACAAGCACCAGGTCAAGAGGCGTGGGTAAATTTTGATAAAGCCTGCAAATCCACCAAGCACCAGCCCCAATAGAAGCGTAATAAAGAGAAAATTAACAACCGTACTTACGGATACGCCCAAAGGCATCCAGAGCGTGGTGAGTAGCCAAGCAACGAATAGGAGTGTGGTGTACAGTAAGACTTGCGCTTTGTGTTTCTCTACCTGCTCTGGAAAATGGTAGGCCAAGCTATGAATCAGTCCATAAGTAAACAGCAACGCACCCGCCCAAGGCCATACCAGAATTGCCAGGATGGGCCCGAGTAGCAGCAGGTTGTAGTAGAGGTACCGACTTACTTTGTTGGATAGGCTTTTCCAGTTGAAGGCCCAATGGGTAAAGGCAGGGAGGATCAACAAGGTGATGATCACCGCTGAGATCAACACGAAGGTTTTGGTGTAGGCGAGGGGACCAAACAGCTTGCCTTCTGCCGCCTGTAGGGTAAATACAGGCAAAAAGCTAATGATTGTGGTGCCTACCGCCGTAAGGATAGCGCCCGATACCTCGGCAGAGGCTTTGTAGACAGTCTTTCTTATCGACTGTCCTTTGGGTGCCCGTTCGAGGTGGCGGAGCGTGTTTTCATTCAGAATAATCCCCAAATCCACCAAGGTACCAATGGCAATGGCAATGCCAGAAAGGGCCATGATGTTGGCATCTACTCCAAAGTACCGCATGAAAATGAAGCACATTAGCACTGCAAGAGGCAGCAAGGCTGAAATCAACAGGGAGGCACGGAGGTTAGCTACCATGAATAAGATCACCAGGATAGTCACCAGAATCTGCAAGTTGATTGCTTCGTAAAGTGTACCCAGGGTCTCGTAAATTAATCCCGAGCGGTCGTAGAAGGGTACGAGGGTGAGTTTGGATACCGTGCCATCGGCTAGGGTCTTGCTAGGAAGACCGATGGACAGCTTTTCAATTTCCTTTTTTACCCCTTCAATGACCTGTAGGGGATTGTCCCCGTAGCGTGCGATGACCACGCCACCTACCGCTTCTGCCCCTCCTTTATCCAAGATGCCGGACATGTTGCGTGGTTGCGGTCCAACGTTGACCCGAGCTACATCTTGGATTCGTATGGGCACGTTATTCGTTACTTTGACGACTGCTTTGTCCAGGTCAGACAGCTCGTCGATGTAGCCTAGGCCACGGATGTAATAATCAACCTTGTTGATTTCGATAGAGTTGGCTGAGACGTCGAGGTTGGACTTGCGTACCGCATCCATGACCTCCATGAGGCTTACGTTATAGGCCTTCAATGCCGCTGGATCGACGTCGATTTGGTATTCCTTGATGTAACCACCCACGGAGGCCACTTCCGCTACCCCTTCCACTGCCGTAAGCGCGTAGCGGACGTAGTAGTCTTGAATGGTTCGTAGCTCCTCGGGATTCCATCCACCACTAGGGTTGCCCTCCGCATCTCGACCTTCCAAGGTGTACCAATACACTTGGCCTAGCGCGGTGGCATCTGGCCCTAGTTTGGGTTGGACGCCCTCAGGAAGAAGGCCTGAAGGCAAGGAATTGAGCTTCTCTAGCACACGAGATCGACTCCAATAAAACTCTATGTCTTCTTCAAAAATGATGTAGATGCTTGAAAAGCCGAAGGCGGAGTTGGAGCGCACACTCTTCACACCGGGCAAACCCAGCAGGGAGGTAGTGAGGGGGTAGGTGATTTGATCCTCCACGTCTTGCGGGGAGCGACCCATCCATTCGGTAAATACGATCTGTTGGTTTTCTCCAATATCCGGAATGGCATCTACAGCTACGGGGTCGCGGGGAAAGCCACCCAGATCCCAGTTGAAGGGAGCGGTAGCCAATCCCCAACCCACAATGAGTAGGAAAAAGAGAACAGTGATAAGCTTGTTTTCAAGAAAATACTTGACGGCGCGGTTGATCATGATTTCAAGGAGGTTAAATGAAAAAGCCTCTGGCCTAAAGCCAAAGGAGATTCACACAAAGCTTGTAGAACACAAGCTTACCCTGGAATTAAATCAAGAAGGTCTGGTAGAACAGTTGAAAGTCCCGTTTGGGATTGGGAGGAGAGGATTCCCTAGGAAAATCTACTTGGCTTAAGGTAAAAAAATCAACTCCGAATACTAAAGCTTGGACAAAGGAGAGGGTGTAACTCAGGTTGACTTGTAAATCAAACTGGCTTACTTGAAAATCATCTTCCACTTGTAGGTGCTGGGTTTTATTCTCACAGCAGCTGCTCGGGTCTTCTGGGGTAGATTCATTTGGATCGGCTGGAAGTTCCATTCCACAATCCAGGTGCTTCTCCCCAAAGCCTATCGAAGATTCCATCTCATGTCCCATGCACCAATGCGTCGTCTTTGCCATTCCCACGGTGGAGAAGAGCAGAAAAAACGCTAGGGCTATGGAAATGAAGGTTTTCACTTTACAAACGTACGTATTTTTTGTAAAAAAGGTTACTCCTTACTTTTTTGTTGCCTACTTATCAAAGTTTGGCATTCTTTAATTTCGAATGTCGAACGCTGAGAGTAGAATGAAGAAGAAATGCTTATAATAATCTACTGCAATTAAAATCTTAAACTGGCGTGGCAATAAATCCTGCCTTTAGCACAGCCTTTCGGATGTCCTCTGGTTCAAGGGTTTCGGTCTCAACAGTGAGCGTACGGTTTGGATCCTGCAAGTCTACCTGCCAGGTATGAATTCCAATTTGCTCGTTGAGTTTGGGACTTACCTTTGACAAGCAATTACTGCACTGAATATTCGTTTTGAATTGTAATTTTTTCATATTTAATTAATTAATAACTATATAGTTAAAAAATTTATTAGAAAATCAACTTTAATACTATTAAGCAAAGAAAATAAGTTTCGAAAGGTAAGAAAATGTGCTGTGGACTCTGCTCTGTCAAAACTAATCAGGGATCGACAGCCAATTCTAGTAGCATTTCGATTTTTATCAAAAATTACCGTTTGCTGTGGACTGTGGTCTGTCAGCTGTTGTCAAAATCCCTCCCAAATCAAAATCTGTTTTCAATCCAGTCCACGTGTTTTTAGGCGCAAGCTATTGCCTACTACTGACAAGGAACTCAGCGCCATTGCCGCACTGGCAAACATGGGATCGATTAAAATCCCAAAAGTAGGGTAGAGTAGGCCTGCAGCTACGGGAATACCGATTAGGTTGTAGACAAAGGCCCAAAATAGATTTTGCCGAATTCCATTCACGGTCAACTTCGATAATCGCAAGGCCTGCGGGATTTTGGCTAAATCGGAGTTTACTAGCGTGATTTTGGCAACATCGAGCGCGATGTCCGAACCCATGCCCATCGCGATGCTTACATCGGCTTGTGCCAAGGCCTCAGCATCGTTGATGCCATCGCCCACCATGGCTACTACCTGTCCTTGCTGCTGTAGGGCTTTGATAAAGTTGGATTTGTCTGCAGGGAGGCATTCTGACTGGAACTGGGTGATTCCAACTTGGTCAGCCACCGCTTTGGCGGGAGCATGTTGATCGCCAGTGAGCAGAAATACCTCAATATTCATTTTTTTGAGGCTTTCTACCACCTCCTTGGCATTCTTTTTCAGCTCATCTTCGATTCCAAGTACTGCCAGTACCTGGGATTCGTTGCAAAGCCAAATCAAGGTTTTAGCTTTTTCTTCTGCCTCTTTTTCAATTTCAAGGGGAGATGGCGGCAGTTGAACACCTAGAGTTCCCATCCATTTTTTGGTACCCAGAAAATAAGGAGTTCCTTCCATCTGTCCACTTATCCCAGCTCCGGGGATATTTTCGAATGCCTCCACAGGAACTAGAGGTAGGTTTTTAGCCTCCAAATGGGCAACTATCGCTTCGGCAAGGGGATGGGCTGAATTGCGTTCCAAGGCCAGGAGTAGGGCCTCAATGGAGATTTGATCCAATTCCTTGTTTAGTGGATTGACCCAAAAGGAACTGACTTTGGGCTTGCCTAGGGTGAGCGTGCCCGTTTTGTCCACTACCAAGGCAGTGACTTGATGCCCTAGCTCTAGGCTTTCTGCATCTCTGATCAGGATTTGTTGTTCTGCTCCCTTGCCCATCCCTACGATTAAGGCAGTAGGAGTGGCTAATCCCAATGCGCAGGGGCAGGCGATGACCAATACGGAAACTGCGGAAAGAATGCCATGGGAGAGCGCATTTTCTCCTCCGAAGACCATCCAAAGCCCAAAGGTGACGATTGAGATCAGGACCACGACGGGTATGAATATGCCTGAAACTTTGTCCACCAAACGCTGCACGGGGGCTTTGCTACCCTGCGCTTCTTGAACGCGTTGGATGATTTGACCCAAAAGGGTACTGCTTCCTATCTTTTCAGCTCGAATTTCTAAACTCCCATTTTGATTGAGCGTGCCTGCAAAAACAGCATCTCCAGGACCTTTGGCAACCGGAAGGTACTCTCCGCTCAACATGCTTTCGTTGAGGTAGCTTTGGCCTACTTGTATTTGTCCGTCCACAGGAATTTTCTCACCTGGCTTAACCAGTATTCGATCTTGAAGGATCACATCCTCTAAACGAATGGATTCCTGGCCCGTGGCAGTCAAGCGAGTGAGAGTTTTGGGTTGTAGGCCTATCAGTTTTTTTAAAGCCGTTCCTGTGTTCGTTTTGGCTCGTTCTTCAAGCATTTTGCCCAGGGAAACGAACACCAAGATGACAGAGGCAGCTTCAAAATAAACCGGGGGATGCAGCCCTTTGCTCATCCAAAATCCTGGAAACAGGGTGCTGTAAGTTGAAAATAAGAAAGCTATGGAGGTACTTAATGCCACCAAGGTATCCATGTTGGCTTGACCATGCTTGGCTAGCTGTATTGCACGAACGAAAAAATGCCTTCCAAAGTAAAATAGGACGGGAATGCAAAGCGCCAAACTGATCCAGCGTCCAGGTTCCCAATGCATAAAAAACATGCCCAATACAAATATGGGTAGGGTAGCGATAGCCGCGCCAATGGTTTGCTGCTTAAGTTGCTGGTAATTTTTCTCCTGAGCTTCACGAACAGATTCTCCCACTTCCTTGGTACTAATTACCAATCCGTAGCCCACTTCTTGGAGAGCTTGGTCAATGCCTTGAGGAGTAATTCGGGCATCCCAGGTTACCGAAACAGTCGATGTGGCATAGTTGACCGAAGCCTCTTGTATCCCCTCAGTATGCATCAGGATCGTTTCCACGCTAGATGCGCAAGCCGTGCAGGTCATTCCTGTAACGGGAAACCTATCTTTGCTGACTGTGGGTTGAACAGAATTCATGGCTTGGATTACTACCGTAAAAGGTTATTTCGAAAACTAAAGTTCCAAAATAGTCAACAACTACTTGTCCTCAACCGTAACCCTTGGAAGGATTACATTTCCAAGATTCGCTGGATGTCTTTCGCTAATCCAAATAGAACTAGAATATCTCCTGATTCAATTTTGGTATCTCCATTGACCACACCCAACACTTTTTTGGTGATCGATTTTTTGCCCAACATATTGGTTCGCTCAATCTCGTGAATGATGGTGATGACCGTAACCTTGTATTCTTTACGGAGGTTGGTTTCTTCCAAGGTCATCCCTACGTAGCGCTCGGGGGTCTTGACTTCAATCACATTGTAGTCGTCCGAAAGATCTAGGGAATCGAGTACATTTTTCATCTGCAATCGCTTTGCCATACGCTCGGCGGAGTCTTCCTCTGGATGGAGGATTTCGGTGACGCCGATTGCTTTGATGACCGTTTCGTGGACGTTATTGATGGAGCGGCTGATCAGGCGGGTCACATTGAGTTGTTTGAAGATAGCGGTAACCATGATGGAGGATCCCACATCTTCACCGATAGTGATGATGACCGCGTCAGCTTCTTTGTAGGGAAGCGTTTTGACTGTTTCCTCATCGGTGCAATCCATGAGGATGGCATGGGTGATTTTGTCTTTCACCTTCTCGATTTTCATTTCGCTGGAATCCACTCCAACGACTTCGTGTCCCATTTCTGTGAGGCGGGCGGCAAGAAAGCTACCAAAGCTTCCCATACCTACGATGATGTATTTCATAGCAACTGTATTAAGAGATGAATACGCTTTCCTGCGGGTACTTGTAACGCAGAGAGCGGGTTTTTCTGATAAAGGCAACCAAAACGGTTAGGGTACCGACCCTTCCTAAAAACATGATTAAAGAAATAACAAGTTTGGACCCAGTGGTGAGTTTGGCGGTAATTCCCAAACTTAAACCTACTGTTGCAAAGGCCGAAAACACTTCAAAGGCAACATCCAAAATATCCAGTTCAGGATTGAAAAAGAGCACCATAAATACGCCCACACCAATCACTAAAAAGGAGAGGAGAATAACTGCAAAGGCTTTTCGTACCGTTTCTGGATCAATTTGCCGGTTAAAAACCTCCACCCGATCTTTTCCTTTGGCGATGCTGATTGCATTGAGTACCGCTACGGCAAAGGTGGTCGTTTTAAGACCTCCACCTGTGGAACCAGGTGATGCACCGATCCACATCAGGATCAGGTAAATCAAGACGGTAGGCAAGGCAAGTTGCGTCATGTCTACCGTATTGAATCCAGCAGTTCGGGGGGTAACTGACCCAAAGAAGGCCGTGACAATTTTTCCATAGCCCTCAAGACCTGCGAGTGTATTGTTTTCTTCAAAAATCCAATAGGTAATAAAGCCTACCACAAGCAAGATGAAGGTAGTAATGGTGGTTAGCCGTGTATTGATGTTGAAGATTCGTGGCGTGTGGTGGTAAAAAGAATCCTTCTTTGTGAAGCTATTGTAGTAGTTGGTGCCTATCCGCTTGGCTACTTGGTAATAGGAAACGATGACAGGAAAGCCGATTCCTCCCATAATGATGGAGATCGCTAAGATTAGGTGGATGTGGTATTCGGTACGGAAACCAGTTTCGTATAGTCCATTGGTCAGCGTGGAGAAGCCGGCATTGCAAAAGGCAGAAACAGAATGAAACAGGGCGAAGTACGCACGCTCGCCGGCGGAACTAAACAAGTTTGGATCAATAATGACGAAGATTAGACCGCTTGCGAGGAGTTCAAAAATTATAGTAAAGACGATGATTTTAATCAACGTAGAACCAACTTTACTGATGTTGTCTTCGTTGATGTAATCCTTTAAAAATAGCTGGCTTTGTAGCGACTGCCCGCCCTTAAAAAAGAAGCCGAAAAAGCTGGTAAATGTCATCATGCCCAGTCCGCCGATTTGAATTAATAGCATGATGATGGTCTTGCCCATCCCGGTAAAGACAGTTGCTGTATCCACCACAATCAATCCAGTCACACAGACAGCTGAAGTCGATGTAAATAAGGCATCTATCCAAGTGATTCCTCCCACGGTAGAGTTGGGAAGCATCAAGAGAAGGGTGCCTACCAAAATAACCAACAGGAAACTCAAAATAAAAATCATCGCTGGATGTATCGCCATTTTGTTGACCCCAAGACTCATTCGGCTCAATTCAATAAAAAACAGCAGGCTTATCAGGATGTTTGTAAGAATTGCATCGTATTCCTGAAGCAAAGCCCAACTATTAAACCATCCAAATTGTAATGCAGCTAAAAAATGGAGCAAAACGATGAGAAAACCCTCAAATTGTCGCCTACCTCTACTCGTATCTTTGTATATGAAAATGAGCCTATAGAGGTAATTCTGGCCCAATACAAAAAGTGCAATTCCGTAAATCAGGGGATGGATGGGAAAAATCTCCTGATTTGGATAGCCTAAGTCAATAATCCAAACTAAAAAAATCAGCAAGGTGAAAATAACCCTGACGAAGCTGTTCGTTTTTCTGACCCACTGAAGGGCTAAAATCTGTTTGTCCGGATTTTTAAATAGCCCAGAGTAGCTCATTTCGTTCGATCTTGCGTCAAATGTAAATGAGATTCACAGGATTATCCACAAAATTCTTATTTATTAATTTTTAAGCTGCTAACTCTTCTGCTTCCAAATTTCAAGTTGTCAAGCAACAAAATATGATTTCCTTTCAGTTGGGATGCAGTTTGAGCCTATATCAGCACCCATTTGGTAAATTAATTAGACACTTTTTTAATTGTTTTTAATCAATTTCATAACTTGCTAATACACTAACCGATCTACTTATGAAAAAAGTAAAATTTACTCTTGCTAGTATGTTGCTGTTGACCTTCTTTTCTGCCACTTTGTTGACTTCTTGTGGTGGCAAAAAGGAGGAGGCAACCGAATCTAAAGATTCTACAGAACAAGCTGCTGAGCATCCAGAAGGTGGAGAGCATCCAAAAGATACTACTTCCAAGGATACTCCTGCATAAATCAAAAAAAGAGGCTGTCAAGACAGCCTCTTTTTTTGATTAAGATTTCCGCTGGAAGGTAAAGGTAGTTGGAGCTTTGACCTCTTTTCCATTCACCTCCAAATAGGGATAGACCAAGAAATTGATAGGACCAGCGCTTGGGCCAGGATTGAGCTCTAGGTCTCTTCCTCGGGTAAACTCAATTCGGTTGGCAGGGTGCCTTCCAAAGTAATAGGTCGCCAATGCCGTGTATTTATTGGCCTCACTGATATCTACAGGCCACCATTTGCCATCGGCATAGAACTCTGCCCAGCAGTGGTAACCATCCATTCCGCCCTCGTTGCGGTCTGAAGGAATCGAAGCTCCAATGGCAAATCGGGCAGGAATGCCCACCGAACGAGCCAAGGAGATAAAGTAGGAGTGAAACTCCGAACAATTCCCTGTTTTGGAGTCACAGGCATAGTTGGAATCCCCACGTCCAAAGTCACCAAACTTCATGTAGCGCATCGTTTCGATGATGTAATCGTACAGTCTACGTGCTTGAATCAAGTGAGATTCCTTGATTTTTTCTCCCAAAGCCTCTTTGGCAATGTCTTCAAACCTTCCACCTACAGGCATTAATTTATTCCCTCGGAGGTAACTAGAGGCATCGGGTAGGGAGGCAGCGTAGGGACCTTTTTCTTTTCGATCTACAGCATAGGCTATTGAAATCGTTTGCCCGCTATTTTCAGGTCCTAAGGTCATGTACAAGACCTCATTTCGATTGGCTTGGTCTTTCAGCAATTTAGCGTTGGTAGGAACTTTCTTTTCAAGGATTTTAACTTCCTGAAACTCGTCCGTCAATGCCATTGGAATCCATAGTTCTGCGGATTCAGTGAGCGTGGGTACGGTGACAGTGTAGTAAAACTCGAAACTATCTTTTCCTTCGAGTACCCCAAGGAGGGAGTTGTCTGCTTGTTCTAGCGGCATTTTGGACCAGGTTTTGTCTTTGTTTTGTTTCCAACTGTAATAAGGCTTTCCATTCAATTTGTGCACGGAGGTTGACGTGATGTCCATGTTCCCAGGGCTTCCTTCCATAAAAAAGTCTACATCATATACGTCTCCCTTTTCATCGACTAAGTCCACACAAGCAAAATGACTCTCTGGACCAAGGTTGGAGAGGTATTCGGTATGGACCCGGACCAACTTCATTTTTAGGTCGTGGTTTTCGTCTTTTACAGGGAAAAAACCGCCATTCTCCTGGGTTTTGAGGGAGATGTAGTTTTTGATTTCTTGCTCAATTTCTGCAATAGCCAAGGGTGCGTTCGCTTGCTTTTCGGTGGATTCCGGCTTTTTGCAAGCCTGTAGAACTACTAGCAGGAGCAAAGCAAGAACTATTCGACAAGGGTACCAGGAAGTAGTCATCATGGAAAATTTAAGTTTGATTACCCCAATAGGGTAGATAGCACAAGGTAAAATAACGAGGGACAGATGAGACAGCCCAAACCCGTGTAGAAGGTGGCGGTGACTGCTCCATAAGGAACCAAACTAGGGTCGGTTGCGGCTAATCCCGCTGCTACACCACTAGAAGTACCCATGATCCCACCATAGGCCATGGCGGCACCTGGTGAATCTAATCCGATCCATTTCGCCAAAACGGGAGTTAAAATGGTAACTGCGATGGTCTTGACCACTCCTGTACCAATGCTCAAGGCGATGACCTCTGAAGAAGCTCCTACTGCTCCTCCTGTCACTGGACCAACGATGTAGGTGCAAGCGCCAGCTCCGATGGTGCAGAGACTTACTGCGTCGCGGTAACCCATCAACCAGCCTAAGGCCACCCCAAACCCAAAAAAGAGCCCAATTCCGAGTACCAAGGAGATCAAGCCTAGCATTCCGCTCTTGCGGATCAACAGGAAACTAGCTCCAGTAGCCGTAGCTACAATAGCGAAATCTCGAAACATGGAGCCTCCCAAAAATGACAAACCCTTGAAATAGGAAATGTCAGCGAGTCCTTGTTCACCTTCAGCAAAAATACCCCCCAGGTAGCCCAGCACCAAAGCCAAGCCGATGGCTAAAGCCGATCCAGGAATACGTCCATTCAAGGCCTTTTTTGAAAACACATCTGTGGCCCAAGTAAGGATACCTACGAGGAGGAAGGCAACAATCAGCCCATTCTTGTCGAGTATAGCTTCTAGCTCCTTCATTTTTCAGGATTTACTTGCTTGAGTAAGATTTTCACTACCCCAAAAGCGAGGAGGACAGGCAAGGTGCCCGCCAAAAGTGCCAATAGTCCAGAAGAAAGGGCTGATTTCACATTCAAACTCGCAGCCATCGCAATCACGATGGGGATGTAGAGCTTATTCCAGAAGTCGAGGCCAAAGCCGAACTCTCCATTCCAGCCCCCTTTGCTCGTCACATACTCTTTGCTGAAGAGTAAAAATGCCATGGCAAATCCCACACCTCCCACATTGGCATCAATTCCGAGCCAGCTGCCCAGCAGCGCGCCACACCACATGCCGGCAAGAAAACAAAACGAAAGCAGGGCTAAACCTTTGATCATGTGAATAAAAATTGGGTTGGGCTACGGATTAGAAAAATAAGGGTTTTAGTTCATTTTTCACCACTTTACCCATTGCATTTCTGGGAAGGTCAGCTAAGATCTGGTAGATCTTGGGTGATTTGTAGCTCGGTAGGCGTTCTTTCAACCAGTCTTTTAATTCCGCAAGTTCAAGGGCTGTTTCGATCACTAAGACCGCGGCCACCAATTCACCCCATTCTTCATTCGGAATGCCAACTACCGCACAGTCTTTGATCAAGGCATGGCTTCGAAGCACTTCCTCGATCTCCAAAGCAGAAATCTTGTAGCCGCCGGACTTGATGATGTCAATCGAATCTCGGCCCAAAATGCGGTAATAATCTTGTTCAACTACGGCAATATCGCCCGTTTTAAACCAGCCGTCTTCCGTAAATGCCTTTTGTGTGGCTTCTGGTTTACCCCAATAGCTGGCAAATACTCCCGGACCCTTCACTTGAATCTCTCCAGGAGTTCCGAGTGCTACTTCTTCGTAGGCTTCATCTACCAGACGAACTTTCACGCCTGGCAATGGGCTTCCAATATATCCGGTTCTTCGTTCGCCACGGTAGGGATTGCTGATGGCCATGCCGATTTCCGTCATTCCATAGCGTTCCAAGAGTCGATGCCCAGAAACCTCCTGCCATCGTTCCATGACGGAGGCAGGCAATGCGGCAGAACCCGAAACCATCAACCTGAAGTGACTCATGCAGTCGGTAAGGGCTTTTTTCCTATTTTCTGAATACGAGTCAAATTCTGCAATTAATTTGAAATAAATGGTAGGTACAGCCATAAATACATTGACTTTGCCTTCCATAAAGATGGAATAAACTTCCTCAGCATGAAAAGGATGGAGATATTGCAGCGTCGCACCTGCCCAAAGGGCACAGCAAGTGACATTGACTAATCCATGCACATGGTGCAGCGGTAGGAGACAGAGGGTATGATCTGAGGCAGTCCATTCCCAGGCATGAATTAAGGTGGAGATCTGGGCTTCCAAGTTGGCATGGGTAGAAAGCACCCCCTTTGGCAAGCTAGTCGTACCGGAGGTGTACAAAATCAAAGCACCTCGATCTGAATTTACTTCTGGAAGGGGTGCCGCTTTGTTTTCCTGCTGAACTTCCTGTGCATCAAGCAAAGGAATTCCTTTTTCCAAGGCATAGGGCTTGAGTAGGTCTTGATAGATTTCTTCTACCACCAAAACTGCAGCCTTCGTGTCTTCAATCACATAGGCAAGGGATGGCAAAGGGTAGCTTAGGCAAAGGGGAACAGCTATGCCACCTGCTTTCCAAATGCCCCATAAAGTGGCCACGTAGTTGATTCCAGGGGATACCATAAATGCCACGCGCGCCTCGTTCAAATCTACTTTTCCTTGGAGTAGGTGTAGTGCGATGTGGGAACTTTTCTCCATAAGGCTTCCGTAGGTATATTCACCGGAGACATCTAAAATGGCAACCGCATGCGGTTGGAGCTGGGCTTGAGTAAAAATGGGAAGCATAAACCTATTTTTTTGCAATCTAAAAAAACATAGGCATCAAATTCCTACCGCACAAAAATAGGATGGAATTACCCTTCCATTGCTGCTTGATCTACCAATAGCAAGGCATTTTCGGGTCGAATGCTTCCTGCTGGGATGCTTGAATCTTGCTGGAGCATTCGCTGGACCATTTCTTTTTTCTCGCTTCCTGTTACGATCCAAAGGATTTGTTTTGCTGCATTGAGCAGGGGATAGGTGAGGGTCATTCTAATCCTTCCTTGATAGCTGTTATGGGTGCAAGCTACGAGGCGATTTTGTACTGCTAATACCTCATCACCCGGTACAAGGGAGGCAGTATGTCCATCAGTTCCAAGTCCTAAATGTATCATATCAAGTCCTTTACCTTCTGTTACCTCATTCAACACTTCAGTATATTCCTTGGCGGCGGCATCCAAGTCTTCAGCGGTGACCGGCATGGGGAAAATGCGCAATTGCGTCACCATGGGTGTACCTGCTATCGCTTGAAAAAGCTGGGTTAAGTTGCGGTCTGAATGCCCATCCGGTGCCACTCGCTCATCCACTTGAAACAAGTTGATCCGCTGCCAAGGCAAATCTGCTTTGGAAAGTATTTTCAGCATTTCCCAAGGGGTGCGGCCTCCGCTAATTGCTAGGGAAAATGATTTCTGATGGGTAAGTGCTTCTCGAATCGCCTGCTCCAGGTAGGCAGCTGCTCGCGTGGCCACTTGTTCTGCTTGTGGAAAAATTTCAGTTTTCATGCTTATTTCTTCAGCAAAGTGGGATTGTTCCATCCACCTGGTGGGTAGATCAACTCGTCTACCGAGTCAGGTCCCCAGGTACCAGGGGCATAATCAAATACAGGTGAATCCGAATGAAGGTATTCATCCACTAATTTCCAGGCCTCTTCCACATAATCTTGCCGTGCAAAATGCGTAGGATCACCTTCCATCGCATCGGTAAGCACGCGCTCGTAGGCATCTTTTTCGTTCGAAAAAGGGGTGGGGTTTCCTTGCACTTCTGAAAGAACCGAAGCCATATCCTCTTCAGGTGCCATGATGAGCATGCCAAAGGCCACGGTCACATCGGGGCTGATTCGAAAACGAATGTGGTTGGGCTTGGAGGCAATAGAAGTATAAGCCGAGGGATGGTGCTTGAAGCGCACCAAAATCTCAGTGCAGGTGACGGGGAGGTACTTTCCTGCGCGGATGTAAAAAGGCACTCCTTCCCAACGGGGAGAATTGATGTGCAGACGCATGGCTGCGAAGGTTTCAGTTTTGGAGTTCTCTTGTACTGCCTTTTCCTCTAAATAGCCCGTGTATTGGCCTCGAACCACATCTTGGGCACGAAGAGGAGCGATCGCTTTTAGCACGCGTACCTTTTCATCTCGGATAGCTTCACTATCCAAACTTTGAGGCGGCTCCATGGTTAGGTTGCACAGAATCTGAAACAGGTGGTTTTGAATCACATCACGAATGGCTCCAGTGACATCGTAGAAAGCGCCTCTCCCTTGGATGCCAAAATCCTCCGCCATAGTAATTTGCATGGATTCAATGTGTTTTCGATTCCAAACAGGCTCAAGGAGAGAGTTGACAAATCGAAAAAATACCAGGTTGTTGACCGGTCTTTTGCCCAAGTAATGGTCAATTCGATACACAGCGCTTTCCGAAAATTTGGAGAGCAGCAGTTTATTTAAGGCTTTTGCAGAGTTGAAATCCGCTCCAAAAGGCTTTTCAACGATGATTCGAGCTCCTTTGGCGCAGCCCGATTGCTCCAGTTGCTCTATGATGCTTGGAAAAAGCACAGGAGGGATGGCCAAGTAATGCGTAGGGTTTTGGGCGCTTCCCAAGGCTTCACGGATGCGTTGAAAGGTATGTGGGTCGGTGTAATCACCTCCTACAAAGGCGAGGAGTTGAAGAAATTTGGCAAAGGATTCTTCTTCAAATTGCCCATAGCGCTGGATGCTTTCTTTGGCGCGGAGTTGCAATTTTTCCAAATCATAATCTCCACGAGCTACGCCGATAATGGGTGCTTGCAGTTGACCACGTTTGACCATGAGAAAGAGGGCTGGAAAAATCTTTTTGAAAGCCAGGTCGCCAGTGGCCCCATAAAATACCAGCGCGTCTGAATTTACTTGAGCCATACGGAAATGAATCGAATTGGGGTAAAAAGGTTCGGTTTTAAAATAGATTTACATCTGGAGCTGGTCCTAGATTGTATATTCTTGTTCCCAGAGGCGGAAGCCGCCGGTCAAGGCGTTCTTGTTGGAACCCAGTCGGCAGTTCGCTGGGAGCTCTTCCAAGTACTTTGAGTTGCCACCTCCGAGAACAATTTCATCAGGCTGGAAGCAATTTCTAAATTCTTCAATGGTCTCGTAAACCCATTCCTTCCACTGCTTTTTACCTTCCTCGATCAGGGCTGCGTTGCCTACATGTTGCTCAAAGGTGCTGTTGCGGTAGGGGAGGTGTCCGCCCTCCAAAGGTAGGATCAGGTGTTCGTAGACCATCGCTGTTCCTAGGCCAGTACCGAAACCCATAAATAAAAGTTTGCCTCCTACGTAACTACCGAGTGCCTGCATGGCAGCATCGTTGATTAATTTGACTGGGCAGCCGAAGGCAGCAGCAAAGTCAAATCCTTTCCATCCTTTGCCCATATTGACCGGGTCGGAAACGATTTTTCCATCTTTGACCACGCCTGGGAAGCCAATGGATACCACTTCAAACTGCCAGCCAGCTGCCGTAGTCGCTTCATGAACGAGGGGATAGAGTTGCTCTGGAGTGAAAGCCGCACCTGAAGGAATCTTGATCCGCTCAGACTGTCCTGTGGCGAGCAATTTGAGGTTGGATCCACCTATATCGATGACGAGTACATTCATGCTTGAGCTGGGTATGGGGCTATTTTTTGGTTTTACTCCTTAAAAAAGATTGGAATCTACTTACGAGTATAAAGATACTATTTCCCCGCTGGCAACCGAATAAAATTTTGTGGTTTTTTTTTGGCGAAAATAAACGGCAACAGTTAACAGACCACGGTTCACAGCAAATGGTAATTAGTGATACAAAACGAAGTATTACTAGAATTGGCTGTGGACAGTGGACCATTAGCGGTTGACTGTTGTCAACTGTCAACCACTTGTCAGTCTCTAATTAGTGTGGTCTACTTTTTATCTGTCTCCTGATTCCCCTTCATCTGTTTTATGAGTCAGTTGCTGCTTAATCAATAGTTTGACATAATGCCTGTTGCGCCGTTCCTTTTTTGAATCTGTTCGTTTTTCGTTCCGTTTGTCTTTCACGATCAGCTCCAGGTCATTGAGCTGTTCAAGTTCTTGTACGTCGTTGATGGAAGTTCTTCTTGGCATGGGATTTAAAACTGTATGCAACTGAATAGGAATACGCAAAGCATTGTTTAATGTCGATCTCCCTTCCAAGTACCTCCGTAGCGGTAGTGCAAACAGGTTTTGGCAACCAAGCAACAGGAAGCACAGACAAATACCCATTCCTTTCCCTTGGTGAGTTGTACGCGGTAAAGAACCGACGCCTCCTGGGGACACATTGCACAGGGTTTGGTTTTCATGGAAAGTATCAATAAATCAAAACCAGTAAATAGCTAGTAAAGTTTTTACGAACCATTTGGTCTTAAAATTTTGAGTAAAAAAATGTGATCGTTATCCGTTGACTGTTGACAAATTTGGTCAACAGTTGACAGACCACGGTCCACAGCAAATGGTAATCGGTCAACGGCGAAAGGTCCACCGTCAATTGTGGTATGACTACGATTTGAATTAATGAATACTATTGGCTGTCATCCGTCAACCGTGGACTGTTGACTAAAAATTGAATCACTTTTTCAATTAACTTTGCGCAGCTAAATTCCTGACTTCCCTCTCTACACCAGTGGTTTTCTCCAGTCTCACTTTCCTTTATTTCTTTTTACCGCTTTCCATTGTATTCTATTTTGCATTCAAGAACATACGCGTTCAGAATTTTATACTGCTCCTATTTTCCTTTATTTTTTATGCTTGGGGCGAACCGGTTTGGATCATTCTGCTCCTCTTCTCAGGGCTCTTGGATTACTTCAATGGACTTCTTATCGACAAATTCCAAGAAAATAAGACCATTCGATTGGCGGCATTACTCAATTCCATCATCATCAACCTTGGCCTACTCGCCACCTTCAAGTATGCTGATTTTATCATTCAAAACACCAATTTCCTACTCGGAACTTCCTTTACAGAACCCAATATCCTACTTCCAGTAGGGATTTCTTTCTACACCTTTCAAACGCTATCCTACACTATTGATGTGTACAAAGGGGAGGTGAAAGCAGAAAAAGACCCCATTGATTTTTTGATGTTTGTCAGCTTATTTCCTCAGTTGGTCGCCGGCCCCATCGTCCGATATGCGGAGGTGGCAGCACAAACGCGCGTTCGGCCCTTTGATTGGCCATCTGTAGCCACTGGCGTCAACCGCTTTTGCCTGGGTTTATTTAAAAAGGTGGTTTTGGCGAATAGCGTAGGCATTTTAGTGGAGAAATACCTGCAGGTCCAATTCAATGATCTGTCTACCCCTGAAGCCTGGTTTGGCATCGTGCTGTATTCCTTGCAACTCTATTTTGATTTTTCGGGCTATTCCGATATGGCCATCGGCCTTGGACGAATCTTTGGCTTTACCTTTCCCGAAAACTTCCGTCATCCCTACGCTGCTACTTCCGTTGCCAATTTTTACCAGCGCTGGCACATGACCCTCGGACGATTCCTGAGGGATTACGTGTATATTCCGCTAG
Organism: Algoriphagus sp.; assembly: GCA_040403475.1. Taxonomy (GTDB): domain Bacteria; phylum Bacteroidota; class Bacteroidia; order Cytophagales; family Cyclobacteriaceae; genus Algoriphagus. The sequence goes on from JBBAKO010000013.1 coordinate 50,216, forward strand.
GAGGCAATAAAAAGCACCAGATCCGCAACATCCTCGTGGTCTGGTTTCTTACTGGTCTCTGGCATGGTGCAAGCTGGAATTTTGTACTCTGGGGCCTCTTTCTGGGGGTATTTATGGTGATTGAAAAAGTACTCAAGAAATACTTTGATCTCCTGCCTCGTTTTGCGCTCTATGCCTATGCCTTGCTGGTGGTCAACTTCAGCCGATCCTTCTTTTACTTCGATGATTTTGAGAAGTTGGGCATTTTCTTGGGGAAGCTCTTTTATTCCCCCAATTCCATCGGTGCTGGCTGGGGCTCTGACCTTGCTTCCTATGCCTTCTTGTATGTGGTAGTGATCCTATTCTGCATTCCTTGGGATGAGATCTTCCCAAAAAGCAGCAGAACAAATGAAGTTGCTAGCAGGTACTACCGTGGGTTTTCGCTGGGATTCAACTTGTTGTTTCTGCTTTTAGCCACTGCCTTAATTGTTGACGATACCTACAATCCATTTATTTACTTTAGATTCTAAGATGCGAAAGAAGATAGAAATCGTACTGGTATTTGGATTGATGGTTGGCATCACCTTGCTGTTTGTGTTTGGCCCAAAGGAAAAAATATCCCTTTCGGAAAAGCGAACCCTTGCCACGCTGCCCGCATTGACCTGGGATACCTATATTTCTGGCGACTTCAGCAAAGGCATTAATTTGTACATCAACGATCATTTTCCATTTCGGGCAGAAGCTGTACGCTTGACCGAAGCCTTTCGCTACAATTTGGGTTTCCGACTCCAAAACCAAGAAAAGATCGTGGTCGTGGGCAAGCCAAAAAAGATCGAAGAGCCAACTGCAGACAGCGACTTGGATTCGTTAGCCCAAAAGACCTATTTGGAGGGTTTTGAGGAATTTGATGCTGGGAGCGTATTGATTTTGAATGGGAAGATATATACCCAAAATACCGGTGACCCAGCCATCTCCCCGTATTTTGCAAAGATGCTAAATGTGTATGCAGACTCCCTGCGAGGTAAAGCTCGGGTTTTCTCTGCTGTGGCACCCTTGTCTTCTGCCTTTATCCCCTTGCCAAATTACGAGCGCTTTGCCTTGCGAAACGAGAAAACTCTCCAAGCCATTCAAACTAACTTAAACCCTGAAGTGTATTTTGCTGATGTGATGGGGGAGATGAACCAACATTACAACGAATACCTCTGGTACGGCAGTGATCACCATTGGACTGGTTTGGGTGCCTACTACGGCTATGTGGCCTTTTGCAAGGCCGCAGGGATTACGCCTGTGCCGCTGAATAGTATGGAAAAAAAGGAGCGGAAAGGATTTTTAGGAACACTTTACGAGCTCACGCGCGACCAATCCGTCCGGGACAATCCAGATCGTGTGGAAACCTACATTCCGCCCGGAATCGAAACCAAGGCGGTATATTACAATGCCTATGATTTCAAATATCCCCAGCTGAGCAAGGTGTTTTGCAGTGCACCCAACTACTCTGCCTTTATCTGTGGAGATACTCCGCTGATGAAAATAACCACCAATGTAAAAAATGGTAAAAAAATCGCCGTTGTCAAAAATTCAATGGGAAATGCGTTTGTGGTGTATTTAATTAGCCACTACGAACAAATCTATGTAGTGGACTTCCGATATTCCAAACACAACCTGCTGAAGATTATGAAAGAGGCGCAAGTGAATGATTTGGTTTTTGCCGTCGGCATGTATGCTGCAGTATCTCGAGGGACGATTGGGATGATGCGAAACCTGGCGTATCAGAAAGATCAAGACTACGATCAAGTCTTAAAGCAAGAGGAGGCCCAACGGATTTTGGATTCCATCAATGGGGTCCAAGACACGGTTGTGGTTCAAAATCAAAACTGATCTTTTAGTTATAATAGGTAAAGCTGGATATGAAGCGTCGAATTGGATTGATTTTAGTCTCCTTGTTTTTGGCAGGGCTGTTTACGGCGCAGGCGAGCTATGGTCAAGATTCCATTCCCGTTATCGAGCGGCTCAAAATCGACACCAGCTATGCTTTTCTCCAATATCCCAGCCTGGCCACTGCGCAAAAGCTGACGAAGCTATTCAGCCAAGCAAATGAAAATCGCCTGGTAGTCTTTCATTTTGGGGCGAGCCACATCCAATCGGAGGTAGTCACTACAGAAGCGAAGGCTTACCTTCATGAAAATTTTGGAGATGCGGGTCCAGGGTTTCTATTTCCTTTTTCTGCAGCCAAAACCTACGGCAGCATCAACTACAAGACCAGCCATACGGGCACTTGGACATCTGCCAAGAGTTTCCAGCCTAACCCCAAAATTCCCTTAGGCGTACGGGGGATGTCGGTCGAAACTCGCGATCCAAATGCCAGCTTTACCCTTACCTTTCCTAGCCCGCTTCCCAAAGAGGAGTACGAGCTGCTGTTATTTTTTGACAATAACTCCCAAGCCCCCGATTTCAAATTGTCCGTAGGGGAGGTAGACTGGGTGGTAGACGAGGCCCTCAGAACTGCCAATGCAGGAAAGAATTATGTGAGGATCCCCATTACACAAGAGATCGCACGTCTTCAGGTTCATTTGCTTCCCAGTGAGAAGGCAGGCATGCTATTCCGATTTTATGGGATGAGCTTGGAGAAAAAGGATAAAAGTGGGGTGCTGTACCATTCCTTGGGGGTAGGAGGTTCCCCTTTTGAGGCGGTATTAAATCTCGAAAAATTGAGGGAGCAGTCTGAGGTTTTACAGCCTGATCTGGTGGTTTTGGATTATGGTACCAACAATATCTTGTACGAAAATAAGGTGGCGGAGAACCTTCCCAAAAATGTGTCCAAGGCCATTTCAAACTTTCGTGCGATCAATCCAGAGGTCGTGATTGTGTTGACTGCTACACAGGACCTCTTTTACAAGGGGAGGCATATTGATGCAGGGATTGACTTTGCTCGCGTGATGGATTCGCTGGCGAGAGCCAACGAAGTGCTGTTTTGGAACTACTACGACCTTTCTGGGGGCTATGGGCAAATCAAAAACTGGGAGCAGGCCGGTTACGCTCAAAAGGACTACATTCACTTGACTAGCAAGGGCTACCGTTTGAAAGGCTACTGGTGGAATGCCTCCATCCTGAATACATTAAAGTTTCATGCTGATCATCCAAGCCAAGAAAGCCTGCATATTTTACCAAAAAACTACGATGCGCTCAAGGAGCAGTTTCGCCTGGCCAGTCAAGCGGCCCAAGTCAGCACATCTGGGAGAAGCAGCTACAAGGTAAAGTCTGGAGACACGCTCTCCGGGATTGCAGCCAAGTTTGGTGTGAGAGTTTCAACTCTAAAAAGATTGAATAACCTTAGAAGCGACCTTATTCGCGCGGGACAGGTATTAAAGATTCGGTAGTAAGTAGCAAGTATCAAGTATCAAGTAGTTGTATCAAGATGTTTAAGAGGCAAGAGACGAGATGCAAGAGACCTGCCTGCAGTAGGCAGGTTAGACTCATTTCGTAGTGAAAGGAGATTTGTGTCCAAAAGAGATTAGATCTTTTCCACTTTTCAAGTTTACTTCTCTAAATTTTTAAGGGGAGCACAGGGGTTGATTCCCTCCCGTATCCGCCGCGGCGGACGGGACAGGCTATTTTTAAGGGAGAGTTTACCAAATGCTCCTCAGTATAGTGTTTATGAAATTGAATTTTTGATTTTACTTCTCTAAATTTTTGAAGCGCCCAAATGGGTCAATTCCCCCTTTTAAGGGGATTAGGGGGATTTTTACTTAGTCAAAACCTAATTTCTCAAACAACGAACGGAAAGCCCCATTCCCTTGTCGTAATTACCCCTAAAAACAGATTGGTTGAAGTTTTGAAGACTTCTAGACCAAGCAGTAAACTGGTCGTTTTCGGTGCTGCTCCACCAATAGCCTACTTTTCCGATATTGACAAAACCTCCTTGCCCATATCGATATCCCCCAGGAAAACCTGAAAAGCCACTTGAATTATTTCCAGCACCGATGTTTGCAGCATCATTTTCCCACAAATCTGTTGATTTCATTTTTTGGCTCGCATTTGTTTTGCCTCCAAGAAATTCGACTAATTTTGCCCAATCTCCATCTGTTGGGATTTTCCAACCTTCAGGTGCCAAGCCTCTTGGATCGTTCACAGCAAACCAATTGTAAAGCTTGCCATAGGTTTCTTCGTTCTTTGGATCATGTTCAAAATAAGACCAAGCGGCTTGTCCATTTGCACCTGCTTTTTCCCAGTCTTCATCCGTCTGCGCGTAGAAGATGGGGTCCCCATTTCTGAAGGTTGTCACGTCTAAATTTTTGGTGCTCCAAACCTGAGTTCCAAGTGTTGTGGTTTGTGCAAAAGAAAAAGTACTAACTAGCGAAACTAAAATAATTGAAAAAAGAATTCTCATAGAGCTTTAAGGTTTAAGTATTTAAAAATTGGATGCATAAAACTAGGAAAAATCGAGTTTCGATACAAAAGGCTTTTAGAGGAAAGTATCAAGAACGATGTACCAGGTACCAAGTACAATGTACAAAGTACTTTCAAATCCGTATTTCCCTATGAAATGCAGAAAACCCTAAATACCCGAATTCCAAGAACGATGTACCAGGTACAATGTACCAAGAACCAAGTACCCTGCCTGCGGCAGGCAGGCAAGAACGATGTGCCAAGTATGAATTCCGATATTAGGTAATGCGATTTAGGTCCTAATTCAATTCACAACTTGGTACTTGGTACTTAGTACTTGGTACTCTGTACTTCGTACTTTTTCTTATTACTTCAGACTTTGGTAGATGGTTCGTCGCATCTCGTTACCGAAGTAAAATCCATAGGGGTTGGGGGTGCCGACAGAGCCGACCTGGGTCATAAATACAGCGATAAGCTTCTTTTTTGGGTTCACAAAAAAGTGGGTGGAGTTGGCGCCAGCCCAGAAAAACTCACCTTTTGACTGGGACTCTCGCTTAGCAGCCTTTGGGTCTTTTACCACCGCAAATCCCAGTCCAAAGCCATGCCCCGGCTCCAAGTTTAAAGTTCCTAACCCATCAGTCACAATTCCATTTCCTAGACGCGAAAAGGTGTCGCTACTGTCCAACCGTTCGATACCCTGAGTATGATCCTGAGTCATCAATGCTACCGTCTCGGGTTTGAGGATTTGCTTGCCATTCCAGCTACCTTGGTTAAGCAACATCTCCCCAAAGCGGAGGTAGTCTGCTGTGGATGTAAATAGTGCATTGATGCCTGCAAAGACCGTATTGCCCGAAGGGGTAGGCTGTCCCATGGTCCTCCTCAGCGTGCTATCGGCAGCAAAGGCATACACAGTTTGGATGCGCTTCCGCTGCTCTCCGTCCAGGTTGTAGCCGCTATTATTCATTTGCAGGGGTGTGAAAATGTATTCCTGCAAATAGACATCAAGTGTTTTGCCGGATAAGACTTCCACAAGCCTGCCCACCACATCGGGAGAGAAAGAATAGTTCCACTTGCTACCTGGATCGAAGGCAAGGGGCATTTTAGCTAGGGCGGTAGTTCGCTGCTCCAAGGTCTTGAGTTGCCCATTCAAAATAATGCCGTTCCAAATCTCCTTGTCATAGGCAATCTGGGCGATACCGTGGCTCATGCCTGAGGTATGGCTGAGTACCTGCCGAATGGTCATGGGGGAGGGTGCTGCATGGGTGCCGGAGGAGGAGCCGATGGTCGGATCGTTGACTACGCGCATTTGTGCAAACTCCGGGAGGTACTTGGAGATGGGTTCATCGAGCTGGAATCTGCCCTGATCGTAAAGTGTCATTAAGGCCACCGATACGATGGGCTTGGTCATGGATTGGATAAAGTAGAGTTCGTCCCCTTGCATGCCAGCAGAAGTTTCCTTGTCTCGGAGTCCGTAAGTATGGTCATATACCAGCTTTCCGTCTTGGTACACCATCCCGTGTACGCCAATGAGACGTCCATTAACTACTTCTTTAGCTAGAAACTGGTCAAATTCAGCGAATGGAGAACTATTCTGCTTTTGTTGTGCTTGGCTGATGCCAAAACTTACAAGGCTGAGGGCAAGGAGAAGGAGGATCTTTTTCATGAGATGGAGACTGTGAGACGATTGCTTTCGATTGAAAGTTAAGAAAATTGTGGTATCCTGTTTGTGGTTTTGATTTTCTAAATGAAATAGGTGCAGCAGAAAAAATAGGATTCTTTTACTTTTGTTTCTATAGTAGTAGGTAAATTTTAATATTATTTAACTAATATAATTTTATATAAATATGGTATTTAATTTAATATTAGTTACTAATCTAATAGACATATGCTTAGATACCATTAGAATAACTAGGATACAATTTAAATGCCATGGCCTAGGATTAGTTCATACCTATTTTATGAAGGATTGCACTACACTTATTAAGAAACTATATTTATTTCTACTAGCTAGATGTGAAAGAATTTACCTATTTTTTTTTAATTTATTAAGTGTCTTGAATTCCAAGATCCCTAGGAGTAATAAAGTTATCCGTATGAAAAATGTTACTTCAGTAATTTCTTCTATTTCTTTAAATGATATGGTAATTTGCTAATTATGAGTGAGATAGAAGAAGATATCTGGCTAGCTACTTATGGCACTTTAAAGAAGGGCTACAACAACTACAATCTCCACCTTACAAACTCCAAGTTCATGGGTAGCGGTACAACGCAAGAAATGTACCCACTCATTATCAAAGATTTGCCCTACTTGATTGAGGACATTGGAAATGGGTTCCAGGTCGACGTGGATGTGTTTAAAATTAGCAAACCAGTATTGGAAAAAATAGATGAATTCGAGGTTCATCCTACCTGGTACAGACGCAAGCAGATTCCCATCCTGCTCAACGGCAATACAGTTACCTGTTGGATTTATTTCAGCATGACAGAGTCTATAGGCAGCGATACCCTTCACAAAACCTACAAGCAAGAAATACATTGTAACTACTTGGGAGAAAGTTTTTTAAGCCTTCAAGCAAAGACAAATCACGAGTCAATTCCAGAGTCAGCGATCAAAGACTTGGGAAAGCAGTAGGTAGCTTGTAGTTTTGCCTACAAATTGTACCATTAAATCAAAAGCTTATCTTTTCTCCAAAGCTGGTTGAATATAGGGTACTTCCAAAGTTGGCATGATCAAAAAGATACACTTCCCAGGATTAAATGGGGTCCGGTTTATAGCCGCATTACTGGTGATTATCGATCATACGGAACTATTTAAAAGTTATTTGGGCCTGCCTACACTATGGGCTAATAGTTATTCTGCTTATTTAGGAGCATTTGGGGTGAGCATTTTTTTTGTGTTGAGTGGATTTTTAATCACCTACCTACTCCTTGAGGAAAAAATAGAAGGCCCCATACAAATTAAGCACTTCTACCTCCGCCGGATTTTGCGGATATGGCCGCTCTATTACATGCTAGTCCTCCTTGGCTTTTTGGTGATTCCCTATCTTTCCTACTTTCAAGTTCCGCAGTACTCCTCGGAGATGAGTGATTCTCTGGATAGATTTCTTTTGTTTTTTGGCTTAGCCGCAAACGTAGCCTTTGTCTATTTCCCTACAGTAGCCTTCGCCAATATACTCTGGTCCGTGGCTGTTGAAGAGCAGTTTTACCTTTTCTGGCCTCATGTGGTCAAGATCAAACAAAAGCTGCTTGGTGTGATGCTATTCCTACTATTCTTGTACTTGATACTCAAGTTTTATGCGGGAGAGCTCGATCCCAAATTTGAAGAACTGGTCATTCGAACCCGTTTTTCTTCCATGATTATTGGAGGGATTGGTGCCTACCTGCTGTTTCACCAAAAAGCGTTTATCCAATTTCTTTACCATCGATTGGTTCAAGTAGCCTTGCTTCTCCTCTTTGTAGTGATGGGAATGGATTTGATTGATTTCAAATCCTTCACTTGGGTGCAGGACGAACTAATTTCCTTAGTCCTGTGTGGACTTATAATCAATGTTGCAAGCAACACCCAGTCGATCATAAACCTAGAGAATTCGGTATTTTCTTATTTGGGAAAGCTTTCCTACGGGCTGTATGTCTATCATTTATTTGCAGTGGTGCTTGTACTAAAGGGCTTGCCAGCATTGCTTCCTATTCAGGAATGGTCCCCTTGGATTTCCTATCCGGTAACCTTGGGATTGATTTTACTTCTGACCACTGGCATTAGTCACCTTTCGTACACGTATTTTGAGTCTTATTTTTTACGAAAAAAAGTTCGATTTTCGACGGTACTGAGTGGGGATATGGTTAAGACAAAATAGTATCAAGTATCAAGACTTTGCGTCTCTTCGTTTTTGCGAGAATCAAAAAAATCCGCCACGGCTGGTAAGGAGGCGGGCTTTGCGAGAGAAATAAATCTACCAAAGATCACAATATCTTAAGGGCTATTTCAACGAATTTTTTGATTCCATTTTTTTTATATGGTTCTTGAATCTTCAAGGTATAAATGATTTTTTTTAAATTATTTTTAGACAATCCCCGAAAAATGAATAACCAAAAAATAACTTTTTCTATTGCCTCAAATCTTGATAGACAGGAAATATATAAGATTAGGCATCTCATTTATGCCCAAGTACTCAATCAACATGAGGTAAATTCAAGACAACAACTAACTGATGATTTGGATGCCGAAAACAAGTATATCGTAGCCAAAGCGGGAAACCAAATCCTTGGATTTATAAGTATTACTACTCCAAATTCTAAAAAGTATTCGGTCGACAAGTATTTTTCTCGTTCGGATATTCCTTATCCATTTGACAAGTATTTGTATGAAATACGCTTATTAACTGTACTCGAGAAAAGTAGAAACAGTTATTTAGCGCTTGGTTTGATGTATGCTGCATTTCGATGGGTTCAATCGCATGGGGGATTGCATGTCGTTTCCATTTGCCGTTCAGAGTTAGTAGAGATGTATTGTAAAGCGGGATTAAATCCATTGTCTTTGCGTGCAGTATCTGGAAAAGTAACTTATGAATTGGCAGTTGCTTCGTGCGAAGACTTTGAGTGGGTTGTTGCCAAAAATCGACCAGTCTATGAGGCAATCCAGAAAAAAATAGAATGGCAGCTTCCCTATCTTTATTTTGCACCTGCTGCCTGCTACCATGGAGGCTCATTTTTTAAAGCAATCGGAGAGGATTTGCAATCTTTGAACAAAGCAACGCAAATCATCAATGCAGATGTTTTAGATGCCTGGTTTCCTCCTTCTCCCAAGGTAGTAAGGGCTATTCAGGAAAATTTAAACTTTCTACTCCAAACATCTCCTCCAACTCACGCTGAAGGACTGGTTAAAGTCATTGCAACTGTAAGGGGAGTCCACGAACAGCAAATTTTACCCGGTGCAGGATCCTCCGATCTCATCTTTCTTGCCTTACCCTGTTTATTAAATCAACAGTCCAAGGTTTTAATTCTGGACCCCTGTTATGGGGAATACATACATGTATTGGAAAAAGTAATTCAATGCCATGTCACTCGATTTAATTTAAGTCGTGAAAAAGGGTTTGTCGTCAATCCAACGGACCTGCTCCAAGAAATACAAAAAGGGTACGACATGGTGATTTTGGTAAATCCAAATAGCCCAACAGGAGTGCATAGTTCAAAGCAGGAAATGGAAGAAATGCTTTTACATGTTCCCCTGTCAACTAAGGTCTGGGTGGATGAAACTTATGTGGAATATGTGGGCGCCCATGAATCCATATAGCAGTTTGCAGTGAAAACCGAAAATGTAATCGTTTGCAAATCAATGAGTAAAGTCTATGCCTTGAGTGGGGTACGGGCGGCCTATTTGTGCTGTTCTCCTCATATTATTGAAATATTAAAGCAATTTTCTCCTCCATGGGCGATTAGTTTGCCCGCACAAGCAGCCGCTATTTCAGCCTTTAGCGACCAGGAATATTACCAACAACAGTATGCTACAACGCATCGCTTAAGGGATAAATTGAAACAAGATTTACTGGAGCTAGGTGTTACCGATATCATCAACGGGGTAGCAAATTTTTTACTATTCTATTTACCACCTCACTTTCCTTCAAAGAACGATTTTATAGAAAGGTGCAGGAAAAAAAATCTTTATCTACGCGATGTCAGCAACATGGGGAAAAATATAGGAGAGCGTGCAGTTAGAATCGCCGTAAAAGATGCGCCTACAAATGATAAAATGATAGCACTAATTAAAGAGGCCTTGTTGGAGCTGGCTGAATAATAAAATTCCTATAATTAAGTCACCCTTTCAAAATTGATTTGTCAAGTAGGGGTAAAAAAGAGTGCCCTTCGGGGTAAGGCGTTTTATCTATTTTTTTATTTTCGCCTGTCCGCAGCGGCGGACAGGTCTCTGCGCCTTTGCGAGATGAAAAAAAATAAGGCGCGCTAAGACGATAAGAAGGGGTTAATTTTTTTACTTTACTTCCCGATACAGAACTTACTAAAAATATTTGCCAGCAAATCGTCTGTGGTGACTTCACCGGTGATCTCACCCAGGAAGTGCAGCGCACGGCGGATATCCATCGCCAAAAAGTCGTTGGTCACCAGCTGATCCAAGCCACCCAACACCTCAAGCAAGGAGGCCCTCGTCTGAGTTAAACTGTCGTAATGGCGCACATTGGTTACCAGCGTATTACCGGTTCGAAATTTATTCGTATTCACCAACTCCAAGATCCGTGCTTTCAAACCCTCCAAATTTTCCTTTTTCCCCGCCGAAATAAACAGGGCGTCCGGATGGTTGGCCTTCAAATCGGGAATCAGATTTTCCTTGGCAGCATCGGTCTTGTTGGCCACCTTCAAAAAAGGTACTCCCAAATTTTCAAGCTGATTGATGTCTCGATTGATCTCTACCAAGTCGGTATCACTCAAGTCGAAAAGATACAGGATTAAGGAGGCAGTGCGCATCTTTTCCTGAGTTCGGCTCACGCCAATCGCTTCGATGGTATCGGTGGTTTCTCGAAGGCCGGCCGTATCGATAAATCGGAAGATCACGCCTCCCAAACTCAGTTCGTCCTCAATAAAATCCCGGGTAGTACCCGCAATCTCGGAAACGATGGCCTTCTCTTCCTTTAGTAATGCATTGAGTAGGGTGGACTTGCCTGCATTGGGCTTGCCTGCGATCACGGTTGGAACTCCATTTTTGATCACATTTCCCAAATCAAAGCTGAGAATCAGTTCCTCTACCAGACGTAGAATTCGCTCCACGAGCAGCCGCAAGCCATCACGGTTGGCAAACTCGACATCTTCTTCTGAAAAGTCCAGCTCCAACTCAATCATGGAAGCAAAGTGGATCAGCTGGGAGCGAAGCTCCTGAATCTCCGAACTAAAGCCCCCACGCATTTGATGGAGCGCGGCCTGGTGGCTGCTCTCGGAGTCGGCATGAATCAAATCGGCTACGGCCTCAGCTTGGGCAAGGTCAAACTGTCCATTTAGGAAGGCTCGCTGCGTAAATTCCCCTGGACGTGCCAAACGCACTCCTTTGCGGACAAAAAGTTTGATCACCTGCTGCACAATGTAGGAGGATCCGTGGGTGGAGATTTCAACTACATTTTCTTTGGTAAAGGAGCTCGGCGCAACGAACAAGGATACAAGTACCTCGTCAATGATTTTTTCTCCATCGCGCAACGTGCCAAAATGAAGGGTATGCGAAGCTTGTTCCTCCAGATTTTTTCCAAAAAACACTTCATTACACAAGCGAATGGCATCTTTGCCTGAAATGCGGATCACGGCTATGGCTCCCACACCCTGAGGGGTGGCTAAGGCAATAATCGTATCGTCGCGCTCCGATAGAGAGAAACTCATGGGGTCTTTTTAAAGGCTTTTTCAATCAACTCTGCCAGCCCTGCAAGAAAGGCCTCAGGCTCTCGGTATCCGGGTAGTTGGGCGATGTTTTGCAGACCAGGCTCGATCACCACAAAGTTGGGGTATGAGTTGACTCGCATGGATGCTGCCATTTCCGCTTCGCTAAAGGTTTTTCCCATGAAGGGAAATTTCCGATTGGTATCTTCTGCGTTCAGTTTTACAGCGTAAAAATTCTTCTGAAAATGCGCAATCACCCGTGGATCGGTGAAGGTATCTTTGTCCATCTTTTTGCACCAGCCACACCAGTCGGTATAAACATCAACCAGGATCATTTTTGGATTTTTGGCATTGGCAGCAATGGCCTCCTCAAACTTCATCCACTGGATAGACTCTTGCCCTTGAACAGTGTTGGTCAAGGTAAGGGCTAGGGAGAAACTGAGAAAGAAAGTAAAAAGACCTGCGCTTTTCATGGTTTTCGTGTTTCAGGATAGTAACGATTCTGGGCTAGGGGAAGTTCCACGTAACATCTGGGGCCATTTTCCTTTGATCAAGGCACTGCCAAAAAAGAAGGCGCCGGCTACGGCTACCATCATTCCCGCGATGGAACTGTCTATCCAGAAGGCAAGATAATACCCAAGAATGGCAATTAAAATTCCTAGGGCTGCAGTGAGCCGAAGAAGGGGGATTAGGCTCTTGGTCCAGAGGTAGGCGGTAGATGGGGGCACCACCAGCAGCGCAACCACCAAGATGGCTCCTACAGACTCAAAGCTACTCACGGTGGTATAGGACACCATGCTCATCAAGGCAAGGTTGACTCCCTTGGCAGGAATTCCGATGGCGGAGCTAAAGTTTTCATCGAAGCTGGTTAGGGACAACTCCATAAATAAGAGGTAAATAAATCCAGTCACCAGAAAGAAGTTTAGACCCGCCAACCAGGTGATTCGTGGCCCAAGGTTCAGTCCACTCTTGGTAATCCACAGGTCGATGGGCAGGTAGGCAATCTCTCCGTACAACACGCACTCTTGGTCCAGGTCTACCTTGTAGGCAAAGAGGTTGATCAGAATAATGCCAATCGCAAAAAGTAGTGTAAATGTGATACCAATGGAGGCATCGAGCTGCACTTTCGCCTTTTTGCGAAGCGCATCGATCATCAACGTGGACAGGATGCCCAGTAGGCCTGCACCGATGATAACTTCCAAACTACGTTGACTTCCGGAAACGAAGAAACCAATTACGATGCCCGGAAGTACGGCATGGGAAATCGCATCTCCGGTCATGGACATTTTGCGGAGCAAGAGAAATACGCCCAGAAAGCCACAGGAGATTGCAATCAAAGCTCCGGTGAGGATAATCAGGAAGGCATTGGTATCAAACGTCATGAGCTTCGCGGGGGATAGTGACTTGGTGAGGATCGAGGGCAGGATAGTTGAGGCGCTGCTCGAGTAGCGCTTCGAGCTCGGGCGTCAGGAGGTGCTCCATCTGCTCGGCAGACTCGTGCACGTGGTCAGGAGCGATGTGGAGAAACTCGTTGAGGTAGAGCTCCCAGAGGCGGTGCAATCGCACAATGCGCATCGCATCAGATATGCCCTTCGTTGTCAAGGAAATACGTTGGTCTTGCTGGGCTACAAAGCCATGCTGCAACAGCTGCTGCAAGGAATTCAGGATGTTGCTTTTGTGAAAAGGGTAGAGTGCATGGATTTCATCTAGGCTCAGGAACTCCTGATTAGCCTCTTTGGCCTTGTATAGGGCCTTCATTAGGTGATCACGATGCATCTGTTTTACATAACGCTTACGAGAGAAAAACCGAGGCAAAAGCCCGCTTTTTGGCGCAATAAGGAAGGAAAGCAAGGCAATCGAAGAAAGGAATACCACCACCCAAGGGCCAGTAGGCATCTTAGGAATAACAAAGGAAATGTAAGTGCCCAAGATCCCTGAAATCACTGAAAACAGGCCAGCAAGAACTAATAAGGTAGAAAGGCGGTTGGTCCAAAACCGTGCTGCTGCAGCCGGGGTGATCAGCAGCGCTGCCATAAGCACAACCCCGATGGCCTGAATGCCAATTACTACGGCCAAGATCATCAGCACATTGAAGACAAAGCGGATCCCTTGGATGGGAAAGCCGATGGCCTGCCCAAAATTGGGGTCAAAGACCATCAGGCGAAACTCCTTCAAAAATAGGCTGAGTACAAGAATAATGGTCAAAGACAATCCGCCGTAAAGCAGAAGGTCTGTTTCTGCAATGCCGATGGCATTTCCAAAAATAAAGGAATTGAGTCCTGCAATCTCGGGGTTACCAGATTTTTGAAGCACGGTTAAAAAGACGATGCCAATTCCAAAGAAGATGGAAAGAATGCTAGCAATGATGCTGTCCTCACTGAGTTTGGTGTTCTTGTTGAGCCAGGAACTTAAGAACGTAGCCAGTGCTCCCGAGAGAAAGGCACCTGTGACGATGTAGCGAGGGTCTTTTTCTCCTGCGAGTGCAAATCCTAAACAGATACCAGGCAGCACGGCATGGGAAATGGCATCGCCTAGAAGTGCCTTCTTATCTAAAAAAGAGAAGGTGCCCACATAGGCCGAGCCAATCCCCAGTAGGGTGATGCCGAGGACCACCCAGGTGATGGAAGGGTCTTGGAAGGTGAAGAAGTATAAAAAATCTTCCATATCAGCGTTGGAGCGGGTTAAAGTCTTGCTTGCGGATCAGGTCAGTTACTTGGGTGAGCAGGTTGAGCTTGCCTCCGTACGTTTTGCGGAGCAGCTCCTCGGTCATCACTTGTTCTTTAGGCCCAGAGGCCACCAGGTGCAGGTTGAGCATAATCACCCAATCAAAGAAGTTCATCGCGCTATGAATGTCATGATGTACCACCAGCACAGTCTTCCCAGCAGCGGCCATATCTTGTAAAAGCTGGAAAATGGCTGTTTCAGTAGCCATATCCACCCCAGCAAAGGGTTCGTCCATCAAGTACAGGTCTGCCTGCTGCGCCAGTGCACGGGCGATAAATACCCGCTGCTGCTGCCCACCGGAGAGCTCGGAGATCTGCCTGGAGGCAAAGGGGGTCATGCCCACCTGCTCCAGCGCATCTTGGGCGACTTGAATTTCTTTTTTACCAGGCCTACGGAAAAGCCCCAGCTTGCCGTAGGTGCCCATCACGACCACATCCAAGACCGAAGCGGGAAAATTCCAATCTACCGACTCCCGCTGAGGCACGTAACTGATGCGGCTGCGTACTTCAGGTAATGCCTTGTCAAAAATCTTCACATAGCCTGAGTTAGGAGTGATCAGTCCCATGATGGACTTGATCAAGGTGGACTTGCCAGCTCCATTGGGGCCAAGAATGCCGATAAGCTTGCCGGCAGGCAAACTCAAGTCTACATTCCACAAGACAGGATGCTGCTCGTAGCTGACGGTCAAGTCATGAACTTCTAAGACGGGATGGGATACTTGCGTGATCATGGTAGCAGTTGGGTATAGATCAGGGTAAGATTGGCTTCAAACATGCCGAGGTAGGTGCCGGCAGGAGTATTTGCAGCATCGAGGCTATCCGTATAGAGCGGTCCAGCAAGTTTGACCAGCTGGTTTTTTTCTGCAGCACCTCGAGCTACAGCTTGCAGCGCCTTGGGAGAGATGGTTTGCTCAGCAAAGATGGCTTTGACGCGGTAGGTTTGGATCACTTGGATCAATTGGGTTAGGTCCCGAAGGCCTGGTTCACTCAGCGTAGAAAGGCCTTGGAGGGAATAGACTTGTAGTCCATAGGCCTTACCGAAATAGGCGAAAGCATCGTGAGCTGTAACCAGCACCTGTTTGTTTCTGACTAGTTCGGCCACTTGGGTTCGAGTGCGCTGATCAAGTGCTGCGAGTTGCTGCAAGTAGGCACTCGTATTTTGCTGCAAGGCAGGCTTCCAGGTCGGTTGCCAAGCCTGAAGCTCTTCGCTGGCATAGGCCAATGCCGCCGACCAAAGGGAGATGTCAAACCAGACATGGGGGTCTACACTGTGGGCTTCGGGTCCAGAGCGAATCAGCTTTTGTTGGGGGATACCTCGGGACACATCGATGAGGGGCTGACTTAGGGCGAGCTTTTCAAAGATCTCGGTCATTTTACCTTCCAGGTACAATCCATGGTACACCACCAGATCCGCTTGGGTGAGCAGGTCTAGGTCGCGCACAGAAGCTTTGTAGAGGTGGGGATCCACCCCAGGTGGCATGAGAGAGACCACTTCTGCCTGATCGCCAACCAGCTGCTGTATGCCGTCGGCAAGGATACTCGTGGTAGCCACGATGAGTGGCTTGCTGCGTGTAGCATCCGTGTTGGAGCGGCAACCCCATAGTGCTAGGAAAAAAAGTAGGAGCAAGGGGCGGAAGAAACTCATGAGGTCAGGATGAGAATGTTGTTCGCTACGTCTTTGGACATGAAGATTGTCTTTTTTTGGTCGACGAGGATTTCGACCGATCCGTCAAACTCGACCTTGTCAAGTACTTTGATGCGTGCACCGATGTAGGCGCCCACTTTGTCGAGGTACCGCAAAAAGGCGGGGGAACTGTCTTTGACAGCGACGATTTGTCCAGATTGGTCGATGCCCATTTCCTGCAAGGCAATGCGTGGCCGTGAACGCACATCTCCAAACTCGTCGGGGATGGGATCACCATGGGGGTCAAACTTGGGGTAGTTGAGGTAGGCGTCAAGTCGCTCGATGAGCAGGGAAGATTGGATATGTTCTAGCTGCTCGGCTACTTCATGTACCTCGTCCCAAGCAAAGTGCAACTTGTCCACTAGAAACACTTCCCATAGTCGATGCTTGCGAATCGTTTGAAGTGCAAGTCGCATACCAAGCGGGGTGATCTGCAGACCATAATATTTTCGGTATTGGATGACTTCTTTTTCGCCAAGCTTCCGGAGCATGTCGCTTACCGAGGCAGGCTTGGTCTGTATGGCGGAAGCAATGTCATTGGTGGATACGCTTTTTTTTCCTTCCTCGGAAAGGTGGTAGATGGCTTTCAAGTAATTCTCTTCGGCAGTGGTCAACTCCATGGGGCAGGGGATTTATAAGGCAAATATAAAAATTAAATTAGATAATTCTAAAAAATAATTTTAAGTAAACTAAATCAATTGTGGAAAACTCAAATTAGCTGGGGAAAATAGATTTTGATTTGACTCAATTAAATTCTAGGAAAGGCTAAATAAATGGATATATCTATGATTTAAAGAGTTTTAATTAATACTTCAATGAGTCAATTGTTTCTTTTTTTCTCAAATGCTTTTTGGAAAGCATTGGAACCTTCCAAATCAAAAATCACAAACAGCCCTCCAAAAATTTCCAAAATCAGCTGGAATGGCGCGAATAATCAAGCTGGATTCAAGCAGCCTTATAGAAGAGTTGCTGCTCTTTATTCAGAAAAATCTATGAAGTTCCCAATGGATTTGTTTGTTTCGTATTCTCAATACCAAGCCCCGCCCCATACCTTCCTCAGTGGAAACCATCGGCTTCGGGGTGAATGACCTACAAGAACTAGAAACAGATGAACTTAAAATCAACGATTGAAGCGGCTTGGGACAACCGAGAATTGCTTAAAGAAGCGGCTACCCAAGATGCCATCCGAAGCATTATTGCTGACCTAGATACAGGGAAATTGCGTGTAGCAAGTCCTTCAGCAGATGGGGAATGGATCGTCAACGATTGGATCAAAAAAGCGGTGATTCTGTACTTTCCCATTCAAAAGATGGAGACAATAGAGGTGGGTCCCTTTGAGTTTCACGATAAAATGGCCCTAAAAACCAATTATGCTGCTCAGGGGGTGCGTGTAGTACCACACGCAGTGGCTCGCTACGGTGCCTTCTTGGCTTCCGGTGTGATCCTAATGCCAAGCTATGTGAATATCGGTGCTTATGTGGATTCTGGTACCATGGTGGACACCTGGGCGACGGTAGGCTCTTGTGCTCAGATTGGTAAAAACGTGCATTTGAGTGGTGGAGTAGGGATTGGAGGGGTACTTGAACCCGTACAAGCTTCTCCTGTGATTGTAGAAGATGGAGCCTTCATTGGAAGCCGAGTGATCATTGTAGAAGGCGTCCGAATTGGCAGTGAAGCCGTGATTGGTGCTGGTGTGACGCTTACGGCAAGTTCGAAGATTATCGATGTGACGGGAGCTAGCCCAGTAGAATACAAGGGGATTGTACCTCCTCGTTCGGTTGTGATTCCAGGGTCTATTCCCAAGCAATTTCCTTCGGGAACCTATCAAGTACCCTGCGCCCTGATTATTGGACAGCGCAAAGCCTCCACAGACCTAAAAACTTCCTTGAATGAGGCTTTAAGAGATAATAATGTTGCAGTATAAAACAAAAACGAACTGCAGCATTTCCTATTTCTTTTCCCTGCTTACTGCATTTTTAATTTTTTCTTGTGCTAGTTCCCCAAGTGTAAATCCTGGGGATGAGGCTTTCAAGAAGAAGGACTACAGCACAGCCATTTCGGCTTATTCGGAATCCTTAAAGACGAAACCAAATGACTTTGATCTACTATTTGGGAGAGGTAGGGCACAGCAGGAGCTAGGTAATCTCGAGGAAGCGCAACTCGATTTTGAGCAGGCGCTCTACCAAGATCCCAACAATTTTCAGGTCTTATTAAGCCTCTCAATGATCCAATTGGACCAGAAGAGCTATGCAAGTGCCTTGCTCTATGCCACCAAGGCAGAGCAGATTTCCGGAGCTCCAGCAATGGCTTCCTTACTGAAGGGGAGAGCTTTGCACTACCTTGGAATGCCTGATGAAGCTTTAAAGGCCTATGGAAATGCCATTCAGGTAGATCGAAATTTTGGGCAGGCCTACTTCAGCAGAGGATTGCTGAAAGTTGCTTTGAAAAGAGAAAAGGAAGCTTGCGAAGATTTCAAACTTGCTGCAGCCTTGGAATATCCTGGAGGAAAAGAGTCGCTTCAAAAATACTGCAAGTAGAAGAATTACCCGCTAAAAGATCAGCAGTTCATAATGGGCTTGAAGGTCAAGGTCAACAGTCCACAGCCGACAGACGACAGCAGATTGTAATTATAAACGCAAATCGTATCCATACCCAAATCGGCAGTGGACCGTTGACAGTTGGCTGTTGACCGAATTAATTGAACTCCAAAAAATTTATTTTCTCGGTAAAGAGGGGAAAAATCGGATAAGTACAAATTTATTTTTTCTCCGAATCGGCATGTACATGCTCCTTGTGGTTGCACAAATCAGCAGAAGGGGTTTTTCCAGATCCCTCACAGTTTTTGCAGGCACTTACTTCTTTCCCGCTACCTCCGCAAGTTGGGCAGCTTAGGCGTCCCTTTCCAGCACAGCGCTCGCATTCAAAAAACTCTACGATGTTGAAGATATTTACTTTTTTGAGCATTCCTGAAGCTCCACATCTGCTACAACCCACGACCCCATTTGCTTTGCAATAGGAACAGGCTTGTTCAATCTGTTTATTTCCATCACACAGTGGGCAAGGGCCATAGCGGTATCCACGGCGATCGCACAGCTTGCAGTCTTGAATTTGAGCCAATGGTTCTTTTAATTTTTCCTTTAGCCGAACTGCATATTCATAATTTTGGCCATTAAATCCGGTCAATTCCAGGTACTTGTTCACAAAATTTTGGCTGTTATCAAATTGGCCAAGGTGAAATAGCGTTTCCGAAAAGTAGTAAGGCATCTCCTCTGGTAGAGGTTGGCCGGAATCAATTAAATTTCGAAAAATGGAGTTGGCAGTTTGGTAATCACTCCGTTCCATCGCTGCCAAAGCGCCTTTCATCCAACGGTCGGTTTGGCCAAGGTTAACCTGGGCCGTGACTGCCAAAGGCGCTAAAGTGAATAGGCTTAGCAGAATTAGGGAAAGGATTAAGTGTCTCAAATCGGCGTAATTTGTAGCAAGTACGCAACTAGAAGTTTGTCGGTCAAGAAAAAATCAATTCATCTCAAAAAAGAGCCTTAATTTTACTTCCGAAACAACTGGATAACGGGTGAAAATTGCTGTCATTGGTGGGGGAGCTGCAGGCCATTTTGCTGCTATTCACGCAAGTGGACCTGGAATCGAGGTGCTCTTTTTTGAAAAATCTTCCAAAGTACTCTCCAAGGTTAAAATCTCAGGTGGGGGACGATGCAATGTCACGCATCGACCCATGGAAATCTCCAAACTGGTCAAAAACTACCCCCGAGGAGAGAAATTTTTGAAGAGGGGATTTGCCCACTTTTCCATTGAAGACACTTTCTCCTGGTTTGAATCTCGAGGGGTTCCCCTCAAAATCGAGGACGATGGAAGGGTATTTCCCAAAAGCAACAGCTCCCAAAGTATCGTGGATGTGCTCGAAGATGAAGCAAGCCGGCTTGGAGTAAAGCTGAAGCTTTCAACAGGAATCAAAGCTATTCGAACTACGGATTCTGGCTTTGATTTGCAAATCGATACAGGAAATGTATCTGTGTCCAAAGTGATTGTAGCTTCTGGAGGGCATCCAAATTTGACTGCATATGATTTTCTTAAGTCATTGAACCATAAAATTATAAATCCTATTCCTTCACTCTTTACCTTCAATACACCACAGGAACCCATTCGCGAACTGATGGGTATTTCGATGGGGGATGCCTTGGTCAAATTGGAGGGGACGAAATTGAGCTACCGGGGTCCAATACTGATTACTCATTGGGGAATTAGTGGGCCTGCAGTGCTCAAGCTCTCTGCATTCGGAGCAGACTGGTTGCATGAGAAGCAGTACACCGCCCGAGCGATCATCCAATGGAATGCGGAGCTCGGGGAGCAAGACTACGTAGTGCAACTCACCAGCTATGCCCAAATTCATCCCAATAGGAAGGTAGTTTCTAATCCCCTGTTTGGGGTTCCTACGCGGCTATGGGAGCATTTCTGTACACAAGCGGCGATTCCTGAGGCCCAACTTTATGGACAGCTTCCAAAGAAAATGCTCAACAAGCTGGTGCAATGTCTATTCTGCTATTCGGTAGGGATCCAAGGAAAAACTACTTTTAAAGAAGAGTTCGTTACTGCTGGAGGTCTGTTACTCGATGAAATTAATCCGGAAACCCTAGAAAGTAAGTTTCATCCGGGTCTCTATTTTGCAGGAGAGGTATTGAATTTGGATGGCATCACGGGAGGGTTCAATTTCCAGGCGGCCTGGACCACTGGATACCTGGCAGGTACTTCAGCTAAGGAAAGCTTAAAAATGTTATAAAACCCCATTTTGGAAAGTATAGGGCATAAAAAAAAGGCAACACACATTGCCTTCTTTTTAAAATTTAATCCCCTTTAACTCTAAATTCCTATGAGTTCATTAATTGAACGAAAATTAGTTGATTCTACTTGCTTCAAGGTTAATTAAAGATGAAGTTGATTTGAAGTTTTCTCACGATTGCCATGCCTATACTTGCTTCTTCCTACACTAATCCTCCGTTTTTTTACCTAAACGGCCACTTTGAAACCATTTTACCCAGTATTTGGCGCAGGGTGGAAGGAGTAAATTACGTTCGGGAGAAAATCGATACGCCTGACGGTGACTTTTTAAATTTGGATTGGTCCCGGGTTGGAGGCAGGCAGTTGCTGCTTGTTTCTCACGGTTTGGAGGGAGATTCACAGCGGCACTATGCACGGGGATTGGTCAAGTTGTTCAACCAAAATGGTATCGATGTACTAGTGTGGAACAATCGATCTTGTGGTGGAGAAATCAATCGCCAACCCATCCTGTACCACCATGGATCTAGCTACGACCTGGATACTGTGGTCAAGCATGTGCTCGGCAAGGCGAGTTACGAAGGGATATTTCTTGCAGGAATAAGCATGGGTGGAGCACAAACGCTGAATTACCTCGGGCAACAGGGAAACAAGCTTTCTCCATTGATCCTACGAGCAGCGGTGTATTCGACGCCTGTTCACCTGCCTTCCAGCGCAGCTGCTCTTCGCAGACCAGCCAACACCTTTTATACGCGCAAGTTTATGGGCAAGCTGAAGAAGAAAATGGAGGCGAAAGGAAAGCAATTCCCGGGTTTGGTGGATCTGGAACGTTTGCCCCAAGTACGCGATTTTGATGACTTTGACACGCATTATACTGCCAAATTGCATGGATTTAAAGATGCAGCTGACTTTTATGAGCAGGCCAGTCCACATACTCGAATCCAGGATATTGGGATCCCCACTTTAATTTTAAATGCTAAAAATGACCCTTTATTAGGTGAAGAATGCTATCCGGAAGCATTCGCAAAGTCTAGTGAATTGATTTTTTTGGAGATGCCCAACAGGGGAGGGCATACAGGATTTACGATCCCTAATTCAGAATTTAACTACTCAGAATACCGACTTCTTGAATTCCTAACTCAATCTTAACGGATTGTTCTGGTGAAATTGGCGATTCGAATGCTAAAAAATCGGTTTAGAAGCGTTTGAGTACCATTTCAGCCACTGTACCCCCAATGGAGAGTGAGCTAGTAGCAGCAGGTGAAGGTGCATTGAGTACGTTGATGGCAAATGCGGATTCACGGATGGCAAAGTCATCCAAAAGGCCTCCAGTACGATCACAAGCCTGTGCACGAACGCCTGCTCCACCTTCCACTAGGTCGGACTCTTGGATTTCAGGGATCAGTTCTTGCAATGCTTTGGTGAAAGCTGCCTTTGAAAAGGAGCGATACAATTCTCCTAAACCTGTTTTCCAGTATTTGCCTGCTACTTTTTGAAATCCGGGCCATGCCAAGGTCTCTGCTAGTTCTGCAAAATTCACCTGTGTTTTCTTGTAGCCTTCCCGCTTAAATGCGAGTACGGCATTCGGACCTGCTTCCACACCTCCTTTTTTCATACGTGTAAAGTGTACGCCTAGGAAAGGGAAGTTGGGGTCTGGAACAGGGTAAATTAGATTTTTGACTAAATACTCACGTTCTGTCTTTAGCTTGAAATATTCACCTCTAAAAGGGATGATTTTCACATCGTTGATGGAGGCATCGTTCATTCGAGCTACCTTATCTGAGTATAGGCCTGCACAGTTTACGACAAGTTTAGCTTGGAAGGTTCTTTTTGAAGTTTCAATGTAGTTAATCGAATCTTTTTGATTTATTTCCAGCACTTTATGATCGAGAAAAATTCCTCCTCCTAGCTGCATAATCTTTCTGCCATAGGCTAGAGCTACTTGCAAATAATCCACGATTCCTGTTTGAGGAACATGTATTGCACCCACGCCGACGCAGTGGGGTTCGTATTCTTTCAGTTCCTCCAAATTTATTTGGCGAGTTCCGGTCAATCCATTTTCCAAACCTCTTTCCAATAGCATGGTCAGGAGTGGTTTCTGAGAATCACGTGTGGCCACGACAACCTTTCCAGTGATTTCGTAAGGAATCTTTTCTTCCTTGCAAAAAGTTACAAGTTCATGGTAACCCTGAATGCAATTAATCGCCTTAAGGGAGCCAGGCTTGTAATACAATCCGGAATGAATTACACCGGAGTTATTGGCTGTTTGGTGGAGAGCAAGCTGGCTTTCCTTCTCCAGTATCGCAATTTTTAAATCAGGACGGGCAGTGCTCAACTTGTAGCCAGTAGCAAGGCCCACAATTCCACCACCCACTAAAACAACGTCGTATAGCATCTTTGAAAAATTTGAAACAAATATAGGTTTTGAAGTAATAATTAAGCCCTTTGGCTCTAAAATCTGAACTATTTATTCTAAAAGTCAGTCACTAAAGCCTGTTGGACTTTGTTTTGTTTGAAAAAAGAGGAGCTGAGAAATATCTCCTAACTTTGCAGCCTCATTGGAACGATCCGCTTCTCGACTTATGCTTCGATTTTTATTACTAGGTTTCTTCTTTCTTTTGACTTCGGTTTCGTTTGGTCAATTTACCCTCAAGGGAAAAGTGACGGATGCAGAAACTGGCGATCCGATAGCTTTTGCAAGCGTTTTTCAGAAAGGAAAAACATCCGGAATTACCACAGATTTTGAAGGAAATTATTTTTTGCAAGTTTCAAGTTTAGCGGATAGTCTGTCAGTAAGCTACCTGGGCTATTCCACGCAGTCAAAAGTCTTGACCAAGGAGGTCAACCAAACGCTTAATTTTCAACTTCGACCTGTAGCTTTTGAGTTGGGAACCTTCGTGTTTGAGGCCGGAGAAAATCCTGCTTTTGAAGTAATTCGCAAAGTAGTAGAAAAGCAAAAGGTGTATGATAAACGAAGCCTGGACGCCTATCAAACAAAAAACTACACCAAAATCGAAATAGACATCGATAACTTATCCGAGGATTTCAATCAACGGAAATCGGTACGGTCGGTGACGGCGGTGTTGGATAGCATACGTCAACTCAGGAATGAGGAAGGCGAGAAGATATTGCCGGTATTTTTCTCAGAGACGGTTTCTTCCTTTTACTACCGCAACAATCCGGAACTGCGTAAGGAAATCATTGAAAAAACCAAGGTGACGGGAGTCGGAATTACAGACGGGTCAACGACCTCACAGATCACTGGATCAGTATTTCAGGAGTATAACTTTTATAAAAACTGGTTATCCATCCTCAACAAAGATTTCATTTCCCCCATAGCAGAAGGTTGGAAGACGTATTATGACTACGACTTGTTTGAAGATGTAGTGGTAGGGCAGGATAGCTGCTACAAGCTACAGGTGTACCCTCGTCGAGAGCAGGACTTGGCCTTTACCGGTATGATCTGGATCAAAAAATCCGATTATTCACTCAAGCAGGTCGATTTGACCATCCCCAAGGCCGCCAACCTGAATTTTGTGGATCGTATTAAAATCCAGCAAGAGCTGGTAGCTACGACTTCAGGAGCCTTGATGCCTTCCAAAACAAGGGTCTTACTTAAAATTGGACAGTTGACAGATAATTCGGTAGGCTTATTGGCCAAGTTTTACACTGCTACCGATAGCATTGTGGTCAACCAGCCCTTAAAAACCTCCTTTTTTGATCAGGCAGTAATCTTGAAGCCGGACTTCAACCAGGTTTCGGCGGATTATTGGAAAAACAGGCGTCCAGACCCCTTGAGTGAGGAGGAGTTGGCCGTCTTGCAAATGGTGGATACACTGAAGAAAATCCCAATAATCCGGTTTTATTCCGAAGGACTGAAGTTTTTTGCAACGGGGTACTTGCCTGTGAAGAAATTGGATTTGGGTCCTTGGACTGAATTTGGTAACTACAACAACGTGGAAGGCTTGCGTCTTGGGTTTGGATTGCGAACCAACTATTCCTTTTCGAACAAGTTCCTCATGGAAGGCTATGGCGCTTATGGAACGGTGGATCAGCGCTGGAAGTATAAAGTTGGGGCTACCTGGATTCTATCTCGAAAGCATTGGACCACCCTGGGTGTACGGTTAGGGAGAGAGCTGGATCAGGTGGGCTTGGAGATGGAGAACCTAGAAGGCAATTCAATTTTCTTGGCTGCAAGCCGTTTTGGGACACTGCGAAGGCCCTTTGTATCTACCAACCAACGGTTTACTTTCCAACGAGAATTCTTCAAAGGGTTCTTGGTTACCTCAAGTTTGAACAAGAGTCAATTCGATCCACTCTTTGACTTTTACTATTACGAACAGGGATCGAAGGCTTTGCGAACGAGTTTCCAAACCACGGAGATCCGTACAGGCATCCGCTATGGACGTGATGAAATCATCCTGATCAACGACAATACGCGCACTTCTTTGGGATCTAGCAAATGGCCGATTGTGGAATTGAATTACGCGCAGGGGATTCCTTCTTTAGGTGCTAATTTGAGCTATTCCAAATTGAACTTCTACCTCTACCATCGGATCAATTTGGGTATATTGGGGGTGGGGCGTTACGAGATCGATGCGGGAAAAATTTGGGGAGAGGTACCGTATCCTTTGTTGAAAAACCATTTGGGTAACGAAACCTTTTTTTACACCACTGCAGCATTCAATACGATGAATTTCAACGAGTTTGCCTCAGATCGTTTTATGAGTTTGCGCTACCGACAATCCTTTGAGGGATTTCTTTTCAATTCCATTCCCCTGATCAAAAAATTAAAGTGGCGAATGGTAGGCAATGCCAATGTGTTGATGGGGTCTGTTCGCGATCAAAACATCCTGAACCTTCCACAAACAGCTCCTGATGGGCGCGTTTTGGAGTCTTTTGGTCGATTAGATCCCAAGGTGCCCTATGTGGAGCTGGGTTATGGGATCGAGAACATCTTTCGGTTTTTTAGGGTAGATTTTTTTCACCGCATGAGCTACTTGGATAGCCCAGATGCGCGGCCTTTTCTGGTCAAATTAAGTGCTCAGATAATTTTGTAGGGAAAACTTTCCTCCATTCTAGCGTAAAAGCTTTCCATGGAGCGTAGCTTTTGTGCATATTTGCAAGATAATTCACAGCCTGTTTGTATAGGCAGTAAAAAAAACAACATGTCACAAAACATTCAAATTACCCTTCCCGATGGTTCGGTGAGGGACTACGAACAAGGCATTACCGGACTACAGATTGCTGCAAGTATCAGCGAGGGTTTGGCTCGGAATGTGCTTGCGGCCAAGGTTAATGGAGAAGTTTGGGATGCTTCCCGCCCCATCACCAGCCATTCCCGTTTGCAATTGCTTACCTGGAACGATTTAGAGGCCAAGAGCACCTTTTGGCATTCCTCAGCACACTTGATGGCTGAGGCATTGGAAGACCTCTATCCCGGCGTAAAATTAGGTATTGGACCAGCCATTGAAACGGGCTTCTACTACGATGTCGACTTTGGAGACCACAAGTTGGACGGGGAAGAGCTTGAGAAAATTGAGAACAAAATGCTTGAGTTGGCAAGACTCAAGTCAGACTATATCCGCAAGGAAATTTCAAAAAAGGATGCGGTAAGCTATTTCCAGCAAAAAGGAGACGAGTACAAGCTCGATCTTTTGGAAGGTTTGGAAGACGGAACGATCACTTTTTACGAGCAGGGCAATTTCACAGACCTCTGCCGTGGGCCGCATATCCCAAATACAGGTTTTATCAAAGCAGTTAAGCTGACCAACATTGCAGGAGCTTACTGGAGAGGGGATGAGAAGCGTAAGATGCTTACCCGTATCTATGGAGTGACCTTCCCCAAGGCGCAGGAGTTGAAGGATTACTTAACCTTGCTTGAAGAGGCTAAAAAGCGTGATCACCGGAAGTTGGGTCGTGAATTGGAGCTATTTACCTTCTCTGAAAAAGTGGGCATGGGACTTCCGTTATGGTTACCCAAGGGAACACTATTGAGAGAGCGTTTGATTGGCTTTATGAAAAAAGCCCAAGACAAGTCAGGCTATCAGCAGGTGACCACCCCGCACATTGGCCACAAAGCATTATACGAGACTTCTGGGCACTACGAAAAGTACGGCAAGGATTCTTTTCAGCCGATTGCGACGCCACACGAAGGGGAGACCTTCTTGTTGAAGCCGATGAACTGCCCGCATCACTGCGAGATATACAAATACAAGCCACGGTCTTACAAGGACCTGCCTATCCGATATGCCGAGTTTGGTACCGTGTACCGCTACGAGCAGAGTGGGGAATTGCATGGTTTAACCCGAGTTCGAGGATTTACTCAGGACGATGCACACATTTTCTGTCGCCCCGACCAGGTAAAAGAAGAGTTTATCAAGGTAATTGACTTGGTGCTATACGTCTTTAAGGCCTTGGGCTTTACAGAATATACTGCTCAGATATCCCTACGTGACCCTGCAAAAAAAGAGAAGTATATCGGTTCGGATGAGGCTTGGGATAAGGCTGAGGCTGCAATTATTGAAGCTTCTGCTGAAAAGGGTTTGGAGACGGTGACTGAATTGGGTGAGGCGGCATTTTATGGCCCGAAGCTTGATTTCATGGTGAAGGATGCTTTAGGAAGGAAATGGCAGTTGGGTACTATCCAAGTGGATTACCAGCTACCAGATCGATTCCAGTTGGAATACATTGGTTCGGACAACCAGAAGCACCGTCCTGTAATGATTCACCGAGCACCTTTTGGATCATTGGAGCGCTTCGTCGCCGTGCTGATTGAGCACTGTGCTGGAGACTTTCCGTTGTGGTTGGCCCCGGAGCAAATCAATATTTTACCGATTTCCGAAAAATTTATTTCATACGCTGAAGAATTGAAGTTGATTTTGGATGAAGCAGGAATTACGGGTACGATAGACAATCGGGATGAGAAGATTGGTCGTAAGATTCGAGATTCAGAGGTTAGAAAAGTGCCATTTATGCTTATTGTGGGGGAAAAGGAACAAGAGGAAGGAAAAGTAGCTGTACGGAAGCATGGCCAAGGAGATCTTGGAGTTTTTAGTCCAGAGGAATTTATTCAGTATTTTAAGGGGATTATTTCCGAATCATTGGCCAAAGAATAGCCTAGAAATGGGATTCCATTTTTTGGATTCGAAATAATTCCGATATTTGCAGGCCAAATTAATTAAAACAAAAACAGCTAACTTGAATCAAAGACCGTATCAACCGAGGGGTAGACAAGAAGAACCTTACAAGATCAATCAAAAGATCAGAGTACCTGAGGTGCGAGTAGTGGGTGATTTTGTGGAAGGCGGTAATGCCGTGCTTCGTACAGAAAAGGCCATTCAGCTCGCTGAGGAAAACGATTTAGACTTAGTCGAGATCTCTCCAAACGCAGATCCACCGGTTTGTAAGATCATTGATTATGCAAAATTTAAGTTCGAGCAGAAGAAGAAGCAGAAGGAGATCAAAGCCAATGCTGCGAAGGTTGTTTTAAAGGAAATTCGATTTGGACCGAATACAGATGACCACGATTTCAATTTCAAATTGAAGCATGCCGTCAGTTTTCTAAAGGAAGGAGCTAAAGTAAAAGCATATGTACACTTTGTAGGACGTAGTATTGTCTTCAAGGAGCGTGGAGAAATGTTGCTTTTAAAGTTTGCTCAAGCCCTAGAAGATGTAGGGATTGTGGAACAGATGCCAAGACTGGAAGGAAAGCGAATGAATATTTTCATTGCACCGAAGCCAGGTAAAAAGTGATTTCAACAACTATATATACAGTAAAATGCCAAAAGTAAAAACTAAATCCAGTGCAAAAAAGCGGTTTACCCTCACCGGTACCGGCAAAATCAAAAGGAAGCACGCTTTCAAAAGCCACATCCTTACGAAAAAATCTACCAAGCGTAAGCACAACCTAACCAAAGCTGGTTTGGTGCATGAGTCTGACGAGGGTAGAGTACGAGACATGTTGAGAATCTGATTTTCAGAATTGTCCTAGATTAAACAGGTTTATTTATTCACCAGATGCGTTGGTAACTAAGCTCCTAAAAAGGGACACCACGAGTCAAAAAACAAAACACTATGCCTAGATCGGTAAACGCGGTTGCGTCAAGAGCACGAAGAAAAAAGGTTTTAAAGGCCACAAGAGGTTACTTCGGAAGAGGTAAGAACGTGTGGACTGTAGCCAAAAACAAGTATGAGAAAGGTCTTCAGTATGCGTACAGAGATCGTAAAGCGAAGAAAAGAGAATTCAGAGCTTTGTGGATTCAGCGTATCAATGCAGGAGCAAGAGCTTATGGAGTATCCTATTCTCAGTTGATGGGATTGTTAAAGAAAGCAGAAATCGAACTAAACAGAAAGGTTTTGGCTGACTTGGCAATGAATCATCCAGAAGCATTCAAAGCTGTAGTTGAAAGAGTAAAATAAGGCCGGCACTGCCTTATTTTACAAAAGCCTTCCAAATAGGGAGGTTTTTTTTATGTCAAAAAAAAAGACTTCTATTTCTAGAAGTCTTTGTAGCAAGAGGGAGATTTGAACCTGCCTGCGGCAAGGCAGGCTCCCGTCCGCCGCGGCGGATATGAATCCTAGTCTCACGTTAATGCACAAAGGATCAATAAATTATATAAAAAAACGAATTACTATTCTTTAATTTTTTGAAAATAAAAAAGGCCTCCCAAAAGGGAAGCCTTTGTAACGAGAGGAAGATTTGAACCAGCTTTGGCTGGCAGGCCTGCCCTCCGAAGGAAGGCTCCCGTCCGCCGCGAAAAGGACCTGGCCGTCCGCCGCGGCGGATATGAATCCAAGCTCTAAATGAAAAAAGGCCTCCCAAAAGGGAAGTCTTTGTAGCGAGAGGGAGATTTGAACTCCCGTCCGCCGCGGCGGATATGAATCCATGCACTCACTAGATAGAATAAAAAAAGACTTCTATTTCTAGAAGTCTTTGTAGCGAGAGGGAGATTTGAACTCCCGTCCGCCGCGGCGGATATGA
>JBBAKO010000013.1:80226-80326 GCA_040403475.1 Algoriphagus sp.
ACTCACTAGATAGAATAAAAAAAGACTTCTATTTCTAGAAGTCTTTGTAGCGAGACCGGGATTTGAACCTGCCTGCTCTCCGGAGGGAAGCTCCCGTCCA
>JBBAKO010000014.1:0-69476 GCA_040403475.1 Algoriphagus sp.
AGCCCAGCTAATCTTTTTCAACTGCTCCATCCCGCGATATGTCTTTTACTCTTTTTATCTCAATCAACGCTTCGAATCTGTGTCCGCCGCGGCGGATATGAGCCCGACGAGCTACCAACTGCTCCATCCCGCGATATGTCTTTTACTCTTTTCTATCTCAATCAACGCTTCGAACCTGTGTCCGCCGCGGCGGATATGAGCCCAGTCAATATTTTCAACTGCTCCATCCCGCGATATGTCTTTTTACTCTTTTTATCTCAATTAACTCTTCGAACCTATGTCCGCGGCGGCGGATATGAGCCCATCCAATCTAATCAACTGCTCCATTCCGCTATATAGTGATTCAAAGGTAAGGACAAACTCTCGAAAATCAAGTACCTTTGCAAAAAATATCAGAAATGATCTCCCCTACCCACAAAGCAGGATTTGTCAACATCATCGGAAAACCCAACGTAGGAAAATCTACCTTGATGAACATCCTTGTAGGGGAACGCCTCTCTATCGTATCCTCCAAAGCACAAACTACCCGCCATCGCATCCTTGGTCTAATCAACACCGACGAGTATCAAGTTGTATTTTCTGACACTCCAGGCATGCTGAAGCCAAAGTACGAACTTCACAAAAGCATGATGACCTTTGTCAGGCTCTCCTTAGAAGATGCAGATGTCATTGTATTTGTGACGGACTTGTACGAAACAGACGAGGAAATCGAAGAGGTCATCACCAAAATGAATGCCTCAGGAGTACCCATCTTATTGGTAATCAATAAAATAGATTTAGCTAAAGAAGGGCAGCTGGAGGAAGTGACCGAGTACTGGACTTCTCGAATCCAAGCAGCAACAGTAATTCCTATTGCAGCACTTGAGCGCTTCAACACCGAACGAATCCTCCAGGAAATTGTAGAACGACTGCCAGTTCACCCGCCTTTTTACGACAAAGAGGAACTAACAGACCGTCCCGAGCGGTTCTTTGCATCTGAGATCATTCGAGAAAAAATTTTTACCAACTATAAAAAGGAAATCCCCTACAGCACCGAAGTAGGAATTGAGGACTTTCACGAAGAAGAAAAGCTCATCCGAATCAGAGCTACCATATTTGTGGAGCGCGACAGCCAAAAAGGAATTGTCATCGGTGATAAAGGAAAAATGCTTAAGAAAGTGGGCACCGAAGCACGCCACGACCTTGAGAAATTTTTCGGAAAAAAAGTCTTCCTCGAAACCTTCGTTAAGGTGGAACAGGATTGGAGAAAAAATAAACTAGTACTAAAAAAATTCGGGTACGACCCCTCTTAAATCATGGCAAATATAGTAGCAATTGTAGGCAGACCCAATGTGGGCAAATCCACCCTGTTCAACCGCCTGGTGGAAGAGCGAAAGGCCATCGAAGACAACATGAGCGGTGTCACCAGAGACCGACACTACGGTCATGCCCAATGGTGTGGCAAATTCTTTTCTGTAATTGATACCGGTGGGTACGTCACTGGATCCGAAGACTTATACGAAGCAGAAATTCGGAAACAAGTAAAGCTTGCCATCGAAGAAGCAGATGTCATTCTTTTCGTTGTGGATTGCCACGACGGCATGACTGACTTAGATGAGGAATTTGCAAATGAACTTCGAGGCAACAAAAAACCGCTTTACGTAGTCGCAAATAAGGCGGACAACCAGGAAAAAGCATTCATGGCCCATGAATTTTATTCCCTAGGCTTGACCGATCTAGAGATTTTTCCGATCGCAGCAGCCAGCGGTAGTGGTACAGGAGAACTATTAGATGCCATTATTACCCATTTTGAGGAAGACGGTATAGAAGATCCAGATGCTGGCATTCCTAAAATATCCATCCTTGGAAGACCTAATGCAGGCAAATCCTCATTCCTCAATGCCCTAATTGGTCAGGAACGCTCCATTGTAACCGACGAGGCCGGTACTACGCGCGATGCAATCCACACCCGATATAAATTTTTTGGACAAGACTTTATCATCACCGATACTGCCGGCATCCGAAAAAAGGCGAAAGTAAAAGAAGACATTGAATTCTATTCAGTCATGCGCTCCTTGCGGACCTTGGAAGAATCCGATGTAGTCATCGTCATGCTAGATGCCACTCGAGGCTTGGAAGCCCAAGATGTCAACCTGATCTCCTTAGCAATTAAGAACAATAAGGGGGTCCTCATCATGGTTAACAAGTGGGACTTGATCGAAAAAGATCACAAAACCATGAATAAAATCAAGGACGATATGATGGATCGCCTTGGTGAACACAAATGGATCCCCATTATTTTTACTTCCGTCACCGAAAAACAACGAATTTTTCAAGCAATTGAGCTTGCTGTAAAAGTGTATGAAAATAAAACTAGGCGAGTGACTACCTCCAAATTGAACGATATTCTTCTTCAAGACATCGAAAAATATCCGCCGCCAGCATGGAAAGGAAAGTACATCAAAATAAAGTACGTCACCCAACTACCCACCAAAAACCCCGTTTTTGCATTCTTTTGTAACCTTCCACAATACATTAAAGAACCCTATACCCGTTATCTAGAGAATAGATTGCGTGAAAATTTTGATTTCGAAGGTGTACCCATCAAAATCGTTTACAAAAACAAATAAAAAAAATATTGTCTACCACTTGCACAATTAAAATTAATACTAGTACATTTGTGTTGTAATTAAGAAAACCATAACAAATGAAAAAGGTATTTGCAATTTTCGCAATCGCTGGTTTGATCGCTACTGCTTCTTGCGGTGGAAAGTCAACTGAAGAGCAAGCTGCTGCTGATTCTATCGCTGCTGCTGCTGCTGCTGATTCTATCGCTGCTGTTGAGGCTGCTGCTGCTCAGGCTGCTGCTGACTCTGCTGCTGCTGCTGCTGCACAAGCTGCTGCAGATTCTGCTGCTGCTGCTCCAGCTAAGTAATCACACCAAGCGTGAAAAAATTAAGAGTTCCGATGGATCGGAACTCTTTTTTTGTGCCCTAAAATGTCTTCACCAGAGCTCCTTCGTCTATTTCGCAGGCATATTCCCGAAAGCGCAGTTCCCTATTGTCTTCAACTTTGGGAAGAAAGCCCTTTCCATTTTTTTGTTAAAAAGCCTAGAAATACCAAACTAGGGGATTTTCGGTTCCACAGGGACCAATCCATCCAAACCATCACCCTCAACTTAGACCTCAATCCCTACCAGTTTCTACTGACCTTAATCCATGAGGTCGCCCACCTACGGGCATTTGCTCAACATGGCACTGCCCATGCTCCCCATGGGCCTGAATGGAAAGCTAAGTTTAAGCAGCTGCTAGATCCCTTACTTAATGAGTCCATCTTCCCTCGAGATATCCTTGTGCCCTTAAAATTGCACATGCGAAATCCCTCAGCAAGCTCCGCTCGAGATCTCTTCCTCATGAAAGAGATGAGCAAATACGATGAAGCGACCCAACAAAAGACTACTTTTTTTCTGGCTGACTTGGCCACTCACACCCATTTTGAACTTGCAGGCAGGAAATTTAAAAAAGGCGAGACAAGGCGTACTCGAATCCTGTGCGAGGAACTGGAGACTGGAAAAAAATATTTAGTATCTAGACTTGCGAAGGTCACCAAGCTCGGTTAACCATTTGCTTCACCAATATGGTGCTCAGGCTGAGAAAAATCCTTGGGTTGGGGCAAATCTAGAATGGAGTTGATCCCAAAGTAATCCATAAACTTCTGCGAAGTTCCGTAAATCAACGGCCTTCCAATGCCTTCCGATTTGCCTTTGATCTCAATTAGCTCCTTTTCCAATAATTTTTGGAGCGAATAATCGCAGGAGACCCCCCGAATCTGCTCCACATCCCCCTTAGTAAGCGGCTGCTTGTAAGCAATGATGGATAAAGTCTCCAATTGAGCCGTAGAAAGTCGCTTATGAGAATTTTGTCGAAGTAAAATACTAATGCTTTGCTGATAGGCAGGTTTGGTCAAAAATTGATACCCCCCACCCAACCTCTCCAAGGCAAAGGAAAACTCGGGTTCCCCATATTTAGCGCAAAGGTCTGCCAAGGCAAGCTCCACATCCTTTGCTGGCACCACAGCACCAAACATCTCAGATAAACAAGAAACCATCTCATTGACCCCTAGCGGTTCTGGGGCACAAAAAATCAAGGCCTCAATATGGCGATGCAGAAAATCCACCTTACTTCTTGGCTAACTTGGCCTCAATAGAATGCATGGTATGTGGCACAGCTTTCAGCCTTTCCTTTGAAATCAACTTGCCCGAATCTACACAAACACCATAGGTGCCATTCTTGATCCGGATTAATGCATTCTCCAAATTGATCACAAACTTTTGCTGTCTTGCGGCCAATTGATTCATGCTTTCTCGCTCCAAGGTATCTGCCCCATCTTCCAACAGCTTGGAAGTTGAAGAGGTATGGTCGGTGCCGCTGTCGTTCTTTTTACTTAAGGTCTCTTTCAGGGATTGAAGCTCTTCCTTCGCTAAGGCCAATTTGTGAAGGATGATCTCTTCGAATTCCTTCAGCTCATCCTTGGAATAAGCGGTTTTTTCTTCCTTACTCATACATTTCGTGATTTAAGATTCACTATTGAGACTACCTTGAAAAATAATCCCCTAAAATACAGTACTCTTTTAGAAAACCAAAACAAAGGGCGGATTATCCACCGTTCCTAAAACCATTGAAATTCTCCCAAATAGCCGAAAGTATTGGTAAATGCCACTACAAAGGGGAAGCCACCACCAGTGCCTTCTTCACGACCTTGACCCTGCCACTCAAATCAAACAGTTGCGCAACAAAAATGTAATATCCTGGCAGCACCCTGCTCCCAGCGGCATCTGTCCCCGACCAAGAAATAATCCCTGAAGTTCCCAAAATCTGATTCTGCCCAAGCACTCGAACTTCACGGCCTGCAGCCGAGTAGATCGTAAATGTACCCATCCATCCATTTTGCTCTAAGGAATAGGTGATACTGACCTGACTAGGCCCACTACTTCCCCCTGGATCAAATACCAAAGGGTAAAGGGTAAACAGCTCAGGCCCGAGCTCTAGAGACAGTGCTGTGGAATTTTTCCTTCCCGGTGTAGCATGGTCCTGGCTACTAGAGGCAGATTGCCAGGTAGAAGGGATATGGGCCGGGAAAACGGGAGATACCCGCTCTAATGAAACTCCCTTGGTGGTGCGAAGCAAAGGGTGGTGCCATTCTCCCCGGTAAGGAAGGGAATCTACCACCTGCCGCTCAGAAGAAAGAAGCAGCACAAGCCCAGCGCCAATCGGCATGCTAGGAAGGCTGGCCATTTTGAGGAAATTGCCAGCAGCAGACTGGGGATAGGACAGCCGGAGTCGCTCTGGGTCGACAGTCAGGGATAAATAGGTCTGCGGAGCCAACTTATCTCCCTCCTTTCCAATAACTCGTAGCTGGTAGAGATCTCCAGCATCATTGCGGCTAGCCAAAGCCCAATTCTCTAGGCTTAGGTATTTCGAGCTGGTGTTGTGGATTTCTACAAATTTAGGGTCGCCTGACCTGGGATCCACCAGCAGTTCATTCAGAATCAAATCCCCCTTCCCCGCAGGCTCAGGAAGCACCACCTCCACCTCAAATCCTGCCAGATCCCCCACACATCGATTCAGGGAAGTGGCCCTCAAGGTATAGGGCATACTAGTCCTTGCTGGGCTAGACAAAGCAATTCCAATCCTTCGGCCTGAAGAAAAAACCCAAGCAGAATCAATCCTCAACGAAGGAGTGATCGAGAAAGGAACTAGGCTAGCCAAGGGAAGAAGAGGTTGATTCACCACCAGCTCCAGCAGGGAAGCACTTCTAAAAAATGAGGAGGCCACCTGTAAAGTTCCCAGATCCTGGATTGGGGAGAACTGCGAATTTTGCCTGCCTGGAGTTCCCCGTTTTAGGTCCTTGGAAGGAAGTAAGAATTCAGAAGCCTCGCAGCGAAAATAAGGATCAGGCAACTCAAGGCTATAGCCACCTTCTGCAAATTCACTCCCTCCCCAAGAGCTAGTTCGGTATTCTAGCCGATCTATTTCCAAACCTGCTGAAGTACCCAAACGAAGGACTGATCCAGAATTAGGCAGACTAGGAAAAGTAGGAAGCGGCAATACCGGACCAAATCCCGTGAGAAGTGGGGCTTGGCTAGCCGCACAAATAAGCACAAACTCCCCAGGAGAAATCCAATACTCGGGCAGCGGCGTGGCAGTGCCGCTTGATGAAAAAACTAGCCCCGACAAGCGCAACTCTTTGGTAGTCGTATTCATAAGCTCTACATATTCCACAAAGGGTAGGTCTTGATCTACTCGTGGAGCTGGCATCACTTCATTGATCACCACCGATTTTGACCGGAGCGCACTGGGGTCTGTATACCTAAACCTAACCAAGGTATCCTTCAGGAAATTGCCATTGGCATCGGGCAGCTGTTGCAGAAAAAGGGTATAGTCCTTGTCTTCTGCTAGGTCCTTGTCCGATCGAAGAATGACGACAGAATCTAGGAGCAACCGAGCCTCAACAGGATTGCTCCCATCGAGCTGATAGGCCAAGTTGAGTCCTGCAAAAATGGGATCCATCCGCTCTGAAAACGATACTAGCACCTCTCGCTTGCCATATCCTTTCACAACAGACACCTTGGGCACCTCCTCATCCACCACCAAGTCTTCCAAACTAAAGTCATCCAAGACCCAGCGTGCGGCACTGCCCGTCCCAGATCCAACTGCTATTTCTAGCTGTAAATAAAGCTCTTCCAACCCAGTAAATGCTCCTGGCAACTCAAGCTCGAACCTGCTAAAATTCAGGTTGGCATTGGGAAATTGGGCGGAGTGGCCCAGCAGCATCCTCTCCTGGTAATTCCCATCCAGACTCGTGGACCAAGAAATATGCACCAAAGCTGGGCGAGTCCCTGTGCCATTTTTAAGGGTTTTGGCCCAAAAAATAATCCGAGGATTACTCATTCCCTTGGGAGATAGCCGCACCCACACCTTTCCAGTGAAGGAGCTGATGGGCTGAACCGCCAAGGCAGCCGATCCATTGATTCCTCCCGTTGCCAAGCGAAAAACCCGAGAAGAGGTAGCTCTTAGGTCGTTGGCATACCAGCCAGGAAGAAAGGGCTGTGGGTAGGATTGAATCGTAAATGGGAATTGAAATCCCTGCGTTTGAGGTTGAGAATAGGTCGGAAAACCAAAAGCAAACACACAAAATAGGAGCAAAAATGCTGCTCTACTAAAAAATAGAAACATGGTCGTATAGTTTAAAAAGTAGGTGAATATAAAATAGGATTATCCGCAATCCAATCAGTTATTCAAAATAACTAGTAAACACTGCGGATAATCGTCGACAGCTGACCGTCCACGGACTACAGCAGGCTAAATTGAAACTAGGCCTTACAAATTAATTTTAAATGAACTGTATTATTGTTTTAAGCCTCCGTATTTTTGAGCACTCAAAACGAATTCCCTCCAACCTATGAAACTTGCTGTAGTGGGTGCTACTGGATTAGTAGGCACCGAAATCCTAGAAGTGCTTCAAGAGCACCAATTCCCCTACGATCAACTGCTCCTTGTAGCCTCCGAACGTTCCAAGGGAAAGGTCATCGAATACATGGGCAAATCACATGTCATCATCGGCCTAGAGGATGCAGTAGCCGCTCAACCTGAAATCGCAATTTTCTCTGCTGGTGGAAGTACTTCCTTGGAATGGGCTCCCAAATTCGCAGCAGTAGGCACCGTAGTCATTGACAACTCCTCCGCCTGGAGAATGGACCCCAGCAAAAAATTGGTCGTCCCAGAAATCAATGCTAAAGAAATCAATGCTGCAGATAAAATCATCGCCAACCCCAACTGCTCTACCATTCAAATGGTCTTGGCTTTGGAGCCCCTCCGTCAGCGCTATGGTATCAAACGCATTGTGGTCTCTACCTACCAGTCGGTAACGGGTACAGGTAAGGCTGCAGTAGATCAGATGATGGCAGAACGCCAAGGGAAAACGCCAGAGATGGTGTATCCACATAAAATTGACATGAATGTCCTCCCACACATCGATGTATTCCAACCCAATGGCTACACCAAGGAAGAGATGAAGATGATCAAGGAAACCAAGAAAATCTTCAGCGACGAATCCATTCAGGTCACCTCCACTACGGTCCGCGTCCCTACGATGGGCGGGCACTCAGAGGCAGTGAATGTAGAGTTTAAACAAGATTTTGATCTTGCCGAGGTGCGTAGCCTGTTGGAAAATGCACCTGGAATCATCGTTCAGGATGATCCGGCCAACTTTGTTTATCCTATGCCGATTCATGCACACAAAAAAGATGAGGTGTTTGTGGGAAGGCTTCGCAGGGATGAGTCTCAACCCAACACGCTAAATATGTGGATCGTAGCGGACAACCTTCGAAAGGGCGCTGCTACGAATGCAGTGCAAATCGCAGAATACCTCCTAGAAAATAAACTAGTCTAATGCCCCTCAGTGAATTCAATACCGCTGAATTCCACCAATTTGTGCAGGATCACCTAGATGAAGATCCTGCAGGTTTACTTTTTAAGTACCAGGGGAAAGTGGCTTTTGACCTCAAAATGGCCGTGCAGCAAATCGCCGCTCGGCAGAAGGCTGCCAAGAAATTACCCACCTGGTCGAAAAACCTAAACCTGCTCTTTCCAGCCAGCATCTCGGTCGAACAAAGTTCGTCGGAGCAAACAGCCTCCTTCAAATCAAAAGGGCTCTCGGGAAATTACTTTATTGACCTTACTGGAGGCTTTGGAGTGGATTTTTTTCATCTAAGCCAAGGATTTGAAAAAGGGGTGTATTGTGAGCAACAAACCGAACTTTTTGAGATCGCAACACACAACCTAGCAACACTTCATCCGGGCAAGTTTGAATTCATAAATGGGGATGGATTGGATTTCTTAAGAAAAACGGAAATCCAATTTGACCTGATTTATGCGGATCCCGCCCGACGGGGAAGCGGCAATCAAAAGCTGTACAAACTCCAAGATTGCGAACCGAATGTGGTTGAAGGCTGGGAGTTGATGCAAAGTAAGTCCGAGAATATTTTGATAAAAGTTTCCCCAATGCTAGACCTGACCCAGGCTTGGACGGAGCTGCCAGACATCCAAAAAATCACGGTAGTATCCGTTCGCAACGAAGTGAAGGAGCTACTCCTCCATTGGAAAAAAGCCAGGAAAGGAGCATCACGGATGATTTCAGTGGTTGATCTAGAGAGTGAAATGCCCTCTTTTGAGTTTGAACCTAGTGCCGAAGAACAAGCGTATTCCCAGTTTGCCGAAGCAGGCAACTACCTCGTTGAACCCCTAGCGGGAATTCTCAAAGCAGGAGCATTCAACCTCTTTGGAGAACGCAATAGTCTTAAAAAACTGGAAAGAAATAGCCACCTCTACACCAGCGAGACCTTTACGTCGGGCATCCCAGGCCGTGTCTTTGAGGTAATACAGGAAATCAGCCCAAAAAAGCAAGAGATAAAAACCGTCTTTCCCTCAGGGAAGGTCAATGTAATCTGTCGTAACTATAGCTCTGGAGCGGAAGAACTCAAGAAAAAACTGGGACTGAAAGATGGCGGGGAGGATTTTTTAATTGGAACCAAAACTACATCTGGCTACAAGCTGTATTGGTGTACCCGGGTCCAATAAAAAAAGTGAAGGTTAATCCTTCACTTCTTCATAATCTACATATTCTCCGCCTTCGATGTCTTTCTTCATTTTTTGAGGAGATTTTTTCGGAATGAAGTCCACATGAACCCCCTCTTTGGGACGCTGCGCCTGTTGCTGGGCACGCTGCTGCTCCATGGCCGCCTCGTTGACCCTTCGGGCGAGCTGGGCAAGCTTGGATCGAAGGAAATAGCGTATCAGTTGGCCCAAAAGCCAACCAACACCAAGAAATATGAGGAAAAACTTAATCAAGAGGGTTCGATTTAATGCAACACTACTTGCTCAAGTAAATGTTGCGTTCTGCATAAATTTTCAAGAAATAATCATCCATCAAATCGTCAATAAAGTAGATGGATTCACCTGTAGACTTCATTTCAGGCCCTAGTTCCTTGTTGACATTCGGGAATTTATGGAAAGAGAATACCGGCTCCTTGATGGCATAGCCTTTTTTTACAGGCTTGAAATTAAAGTCTGTCACCTTCTTCTCTCCTAGCATCACCTTAACGGCATAGTTGACGTAAGGTTCTTGGTAGGCTTTGCAAATGAAAGGTACCGTTCGCGAAGCACGTGGATTCGCCTCGATTACATACACTTTGTCGTTTTTGATGGCAAACTGCATGTTGATCAATCCCACCGTCTTCAATGCAAGCGCAATTTTTGTGGTGTAGGTTTCAATTTGTCGGATTACCAAATCCCCCAAGTTGTAGGGAGGAAGCACGGCATAAGAGTCTCCAGAGTGAATCCCTGCTGGCTCGATGTGCTGCATGATGCCGATGATGTAGACATTTTCCCCATCACAGATCGCATCAGCTTCCGCTTCAATGGCCCCTTCCAGGAAATGATCCAGGAGGATTTCGTTGTTTGGTATATCGCGAAGCACGTCGACCACATGCTCTTCGAGTTCCTTCTCGTTGATCACGATTTTCATCCCTTGCCCACCCAAGACATAACTTGGACGAACCAATAGTGGGAAGCCAAGGATCTTGCAAAGCTCTAGCGCCTCGTCGGTATTGTGAATGGTACCAAACTCAGGGTAAGGCACATTATTTTCTTTCAAAAGTGTGGAGAAAAGACCTCTATCCTCAGC
Organism: Algoriphagus sp.; assembly: GCA_040403475.1. Classification (GTDB taxonomy): domain Bacteria; phylum Bacteroidota; class Bacteroidia; order Cytophagales; family Cyclobacteriaceae; genus Algoriphagus. The sequence goes on from JBBAKO010000014.1 coordinate 10,723, forward strand.
CAAGTCCAAGGCCTCGTAGCTAGTGCCAATAATTTTGATTCCGTACTTAGAGAGCTTTTCTGCCAATTTCAAGGCCGTCTGTCCTCCGAGCTGTACGATGACACCTACCGGATTTTCCTGCAAAATGATTTCGTAGATATGCTCCCAGAAGACCGGCTCGAAGTACAGCTTATCCGCTACATCGGGATCTGTAGACACCGTTTCTGGGTTGCAATTAATCATGATGGTTTCGTAGCCGCATTCTTTGGCAGCCAAGACCCCATGCACGCAGGAGTAGTCAAATTCGATGCCTTGACCTACCCGGTTGGGGCCCGAACCTAGCACCACTACTTTTTTCTTCTCACTGCGAACCGATTCATTCTCTTCCCCAAAAGTGGAGTAGTAATAAGGAGTCTTTGCGGCAAATTCCGCTGAGCAAGTATCTACCAGTTTGTATACACGCTTGATACCCATCTCCTCGTAGCGTTTGTGAAATACATCACTCTCAAGACAATCAAGCAAATGGGCGATTTGACGATCCGCATAGCCTTTTTTCTTGGCTTCCTCCATCAATTCACGAGGAATAGTCTCCAGCTTGTACTTGCTAATTTCTGCTTCCAAGTGGATTAATTCTTCAATTTGCTTTAAAAACCACTTATCGATTTTCGTCAGGTCCTGGATCGTACGGAAAGAAATTCCGAGTTTGAAGGCGTCGTAGACGTGAAACAATCTATTCCAGCTTGGGTTGGCCAAGGAATACAAGATTTGTGCTTGGTCTTTGAGCTCTTTGCCATCCGCACCCAATCCATTTCGCTTGATTTCTAGAGATTGACAGGCTTTTTGAAGGGCTTCTTGGAAATTTCGCCCAATACCCATCACTTCACCTACCGCCTTCATGGAGAGGCCGAGTCTGCGGTCTGCACCCTTAAACTTGTCAAAGTTCCAACGGGGGATCTTCACGATCACATAATCGATGGATGGCTCAAAGTAGGCCGAGGTAGTTCCAGTGATGGAGTTGGACAGTTCGTCCAGGTTGTAGCCAATGGCAAGCTTGGCCGCCACCTTGGCAATGGGGTAACCAGTAGCTTTGGAGGCTAGGGCCGAGGAGCGAGATACCCGCGGGTTAATTTCAATTCCGATGATGGTTTGATTATCTGGACTCACGGCAAACTGCACGTTACATCCTCCAGCAAAATTACCTATGCTGTTCATCATCGTGATGGCATAGTTGCGCATGCGCTGGTAAACCGTATCTGGAAGGGTCATGGCAGGAGCTACCGTGATGGAGTCTCCTGTATGCACGCCCATGGGATCAAAATTCTCGATGGAGCAGATGACAATCATGTTGCCAATATTGTCGCGCATTACCTCAAGCTCGTATTCCTTCCAGCCTGTGATGCTTTGCTCAATCAATACCTCATGGACAGGGGAGGCCTGAAGGCCTGCAGATAGGTAGTGCTCAAATTCCTCTGCCTTCTCTACAAAAGCACCACCTGCTCCACCTAAGGTATAGGAAGCGCGAATAATCAACGGGAAACCAATTTCTTGGGCAATTTCTTTACCCTGAAGCATGGAGGTCGCGGTAGCGCCTTTGCAGACCCCTACCCCAATTTTTTCCATCAAGGCCTTGAACTTCTCGCGGTTTTCTGCGGTATCAATTGCTTCGATATCTACGCCGATCATGCGTACACCGTTATTTTTCCAAATTCCTGCTTTGTCACATTCAATGGCCAAATTCAAAGCAGTTTGTCCTCCCATGGTAGGAAGTACCGCATCGATGTCGGGGTGATCGGTTAATATTTTACGGATAGATTTTTTTTCTAAAGGCAGCAAGTACACATGATCAGCTGTCACAGGATCCGTCATGATGGTAGCCGGATTGGAGTTGATCAGAGTAACTGTAATTCCCTCTTCCCGAAGGGATCTGGAGGCTTGAGAACCCGCATAATCGAACTCACAGGCCTGACCAATGACGATAGGACCTGAACCAATGATTAATACGTGCTTGATGCTACTTTCTTTAGGCATGGGGAGAGAAGAAATTATTTTTTACTTAGGTCCAAATTAGCGTAAAATTATAAAAATTATCCGAAGGGGAAAGGAGAAATATCAATTTCACAAACTTTCAAGAGCTCCTATTTTTTGTGGGAATAAAAAACCACTTTCCTAATTGGGTAGAACCCCTATTTTTACGGGTATGAACTGGAAAAACCTGCCTATTTTTTACGTCATGGGAGAGCCATTGAACGCTGAAAATGCGTTATCCTTGGATTTTACGGAGGCCAATGGATCACTCTGTGAGGTGGACCTGTGTGACACAGCTGCATTCGATGGATTTGTATTTCAGCAGCTCCACCGTGCTGGCAAGACCTATGGCTATGGGGGATACCTCGAGAAGCGGGACATCTACCGACGCAGCGAGGTCTTTGCCACTGCCCAGGAAGACTTTCGCAACATTCATCAGGGAATTGACATTTGGGTGACGGCAGGCAGTCCAATTTTCGCTCCTCTGGAAGGAAAGGTTCACAGCTTTCAGGATAATGTAGGCTTTGGCAACTATGGCCCTACGATTATTTTGGAGCATCAAGTTGAGGGAAAGATTTTCTATTCACTGTATGGCCACTTGCTCCAAGAAAATTTGCAAAGATTGGAACTAGGACAGGTTGTACGAGCTGGGGAAGAATTTTGTCAGGTAGGCCCTTATCCAGAAAACGGCAACTGGCCTCCACACCTGCACTTTCAGCTCATCTGGGATTTGGATGGAAATTGGGGCGACTATCCTGGTGTGGCAGCAGAAAAGGATATCGATTACTACCGTCAAAACTGCCCGGATCCAGCGCCTTTGATCGGCTACTTTTGAAGGCAACAGCAAATGAAAACACCCTTACACCTTCTAAATGGAGATCATTTGGCGCAGCAGCTCCAAAGCGCATCCTATTTTCAAACTCATTTGGTATTTCGAGAGGCCCTAATCGTAGGACCGGTAGCTGGTACTTCGCTGGATGAGTTTTGGAAGTTTCGGACAGAATTTATCACTACGAGTTATGGAGTTACAGCCGAAGAATACAGCCAGAAAACAATCTCAGAAATCGAGCGGCTGCATTCCATCCCTGAGGACACGGAGATTTGCCTCTGGTTTGAGGACGATTTATTTTGCCAGGTCAACCTTTGGTTTACACTAAACTTCCTTTCTGATTCACCAAAAATCAAGGTTTTTCGAGTTTTTCCGCCTGAAACCACCCCAGAAAACAGATGGAAGGGATTTGGAGGCGCATCTACTGCGGCTTTGGAACAGGCCTACGAGGCAAGGGTACCGTTTACCTCTTCCGACTTGACGCTAGGCAAAAATCTTTGGGAAGCGTATCGCCTGGGCGATGGAGCGCAACTTGCGGAGCTTTCAAAAAGTGAATCCCCTTGTTTTAGGCATTTGGAGGAGGTTTGCCAAGCCCAGCTGGACCGTATTTCGGCAGACCCAAGCCAAAGAAGGCCAGAGAAACTAATTCTAGAGCTCCTTGCGAAGGGCATTACAGATTTTGATACCCTGTTTTCTCAGTTTTCTGAGCGAGAGGGAATCTATGGGTTTGGGGATTTGCAGGTAAGGGAACTTTTCGATTATCTTGTTAGTACTAAGAAAACCCTAACCTAGTTTGTGCTGAGGATTTCTTTGGAGAATCCGCAACATCACTTCAAAAATTCAAATCACTCGTTGCTGATTTGTGAAAACTAAATCGCTCTAATCTTCTACCATCATGAAACTACTAAATAGGTCACAAGGAATCATTCCTACACTAGGAAAAAAAGTAAACTGCCTGCGACTAATCACACTTTCGTTAGCGCTAACAGCTATTTCTGTTTGTGCGGCTGGTCAAACAAACGATTTTCAACCCAACGGGGTGAGCATTTCCTATAGCAATGTGATCAATGGATATTCAGTATATGTATTATGGAAACCCATGGTGGTAAGCAATAACAGGACAATTGGCCCTGCCATCATTGAATTCTATAAAGTAGACGAACCTTATTCCTTTTATTTAACCAACAATCACTTTGGAATAGAGAATAGTAAGCTACCATTCACCTATTCTGAAGACGGGCTTAGCATTGTGAGTATAAATGAATATGAAATTTATCTAGGATACGATAAAGATGACTTACAGAGTGAATATAGTTTTGGAACTGCCAATCAACCTTTCTTTTTTCAGGACCTGGATTTTGATAAAATTGAAGAACTTGTATTGGTAGAAAGTGAAAATGGGCAACGGGGAGTCGCTTCATTTAAAGCATACAAATTTGACGGTTCTGAATTGCTACCTGATCGTTCTGGAATTACTACCATCGAACCTTTCAGATCCTTGGATGAAATGTCCAAGGTAGATTATTTGACTAAGCGCATTACCATCTATAATTCAGGTGGTAACTGTGCCAATAGCTATGAAATTTATAAACTTCAGCCAGCGAAAAATGAATATGAGGGGAATTCGTTTACTTTGGAAACCATTATTGTAGAGCAAATAGATGAGAAGTTAAATAAGTGCTATGAATTGACTTACAGCGTTACCGGTCAATCCAAGAAATTGATCTTAAAGAAAGAAATCAACCAATAACTACAGCGTGTCCGTCTTTGATTTGCTAATTCTACAAAATACAGTAAAAAACTAGCGCATACATTTTCGATTTTCATCTCCACCCACAAGGTTTAACAGATTTTGACGACGTCCATCTGGTACTAATAGTCCTTACTTCCTGGGGTGAAACTCCGTTAGCACCTGTCTAAGGTAATCTCGATCCAAGTGGGTGTAGATCTCTGTGGTGGTGATGCTTTCATGGCCAAGCATTTCTTGTACGGCGCGCAAGTCTGCCCCTCCCTCGATGAGGTGTGTGGCAAAGGAATGCCGAAAAGTATGGGGGCTGATGTTTTTTTGAATCCCTGCTTGCGCTGCAGTTTTCTTGATGATCAAAAACACCATCACACGGGTTAATTTTTGTCCCCGACGATTGAGAAAGACAAACTCCTCTTGCCCTTTGGCAGGGACTTGCTGCGAGCGGACATGCTCGTCGTACAACTTGAGGTAATGCAATGCAGCTCGTCCCACCGGCACGAGCCTCTCCTTGTTGCCTTTTCCCACTACCTTCAAAAAGCTCACATCTGCAAAAATTTGACTCTTTTTGAGTTCCACCAACTCACTAACGCGCAAGCCCGAACTATAGAGCATTTCGAGCATGGCCCTATTGCGGTGACCCTCTGACTCGCCTAGCGGAATCGCTGCAAGCAAGGTTTCTATCTCATCAAAGCTGAGTGTATCGGGTAGTTTTCTTCCCAATTTGGGAGCCTCTAAGAGTTGCGCAGGATCCTCTTTAATTTGGTCCTCATACATCAAGAATCGGTAAAAGGCCTTGATCCCGGAGATGTTTCTTGCTTGGGAGTAGGGAGAAATTTCCAATTTGGCAAGGGCAGTTACAAACTTTCGTAGGTGTTCAAGCTCCAGCTCAAGAGGACTCTTGGATGGAAATTCTTTGCCTGCATAATCCGCAAGTTTCTCCACATCCCGAGTATAGGCCTCAATGGAGTTGGCACTCAAGGAACGCTCAAGGGTGAGGTAATGACGAAATTGACGAATTAGTTGAGGCCACATGCGTAGTAAAATAAATGTTTAAAGTTACGCCTAAAACCTATTCCAAATCACTAGGATGAAGGATGAATTGAACTCAAGAAATTGAAAATAACTTGTGAAAAAAAAAATAAAGTGCGGCTTGGCTATGATCTAGACTGCATCTTTAGGGGGTTCATTTTTGTTGGAAAAAAGTCAATTACTGTCACTTTGGTTTCTAATTGGTCAATAAAAAATATGATTTTTAATTCAAATTGATCACCAGATTTGTAAATCAAAAAACGAACCTCTTCACCTTCCCTGGTAAGTGACTTTTCAAGAGCTCCCCTGTAGGGCATTAACTTTAATGAATTTACTTTTTCAAATAGCTCATCCACAATTTTTACTACCCTATGTGGGTGAAAGTAATTTTCTAAGTAAGGAAAAATTTCTTGCTTGAATCTTAACAGGCATGAATCAGTTAGGATTAAACCCAACCTTTTTCCTTCATCCATGCCTCATTCATTTGCTTGAATTCTTCCAATGTGTGTACTCTTCCAGCTTTAATGTCTTCCATAGATTCCTCCATCCTTTGCTTCATTTCTTCTTCAATGATGGATTCCTCAATTTTCTTCAGGCTAGCCGATTTTTCAATTTTCATTACCCGTTTAATTAATTCTAGTTTCCTTTTTTCTATCGTCATGGCTGTTTTACGATGAGTCCTTACGAAGTTAACAGAATAGGGGAAAAAAGAGGCAGAGATCCAATAAAAAAAGGGTTCAACTTATTGAACCCTTTTTTTGAAATTTTTCCACTAGATCTAGTCCTAACCAGACTTAATCCAAAAACTTCCAGCTTGCCCGATGGTCCTTGGAAAGTGTCTTGCCTGTTACTTTCGCACGAAGAATTTCGATTGGCATGGCGTTCTGCGTAAGAATCAAATCGTGAAAGGTTTTCTCAGGCATTTTTCCCGAGTCCACCATCTCCTTGCGAAGTGCATAGATCTCTAGTGCTCCGATCATGTAGGCGATTTGGTACAAGGGTCCATAGCTTCCCTCAAAAGACCTTCGCACCTCGGCCTCGGCATTGGCTGATTCATGGCCTACGCGATTAACGAGCAAATCGATGCATTGCTGGGGGGTCATTTTCCCCAAATGGTAGTTGAGCGAAAAGATGATCCGCGCAGCGCGGTGCATTCGCCAAAAGAGCATGCCCACCTTGTCCTTGGCGTCACGGGGGAATTGCCGATCCCAAAGTACAAATTCCCAATACAAAGCCCAGCCCTCAGTCCAGAATGGCGTGCCAAAAGGTCGGCGGTGGGTCATGTAGCGCTGGTTCATAAATTGCTGGAGGTGGTGCCCAGGAATCAATTCATGCTGTATGGTAGCTCTAGAAAAATGCGGGTTATTGCCACGCATGGACATCATTTTATCCTCGTGACTCATTTCAGAAGTAGGATAAGCGATTTGGATAACCTCTCCCCCCAAGAAAAATGGGCTTACGCGCTGCCGCTCAGCTGAGATCATGCTCGTTCTCCAGGTTTCGATCGCTAGCGGCGGCACCGTCAACCAGTCATTTTTGACCATCAAGTCAATGGCCTCGTCACCCAAGCGAACCACCTCCTGTGGCCAAGCGCCAGCGGGTAGGTAGGTGTTTTTCACTAGTTCTAGGGCTGCTTTCCAATCATTGCCAAAACCTAGTTCATTCGAGGCCTTGAGCATCTCTTTCTCGCACCATGCAAACTGCTTTTCGGCTTCTGCTATCAATTCCTCTGGCGTGTAAGCAATCATTTCAAATGCCAATTGCTTTTCAAGGGCCTCTCTTCCGATAGGTTTGCCGATGATGCCACTGCCATCGTCTTTTACGGAATTAGTATAATGGGCACGCAAGGCTTTCGCATAGGTTTTCATGCCTGCATCCAATTTTTCCCAAGGGGTAGGCATCCACCAGGTAAATGCGGGATCAAAGTCAAAATAAAAGTCATAGGACTCCTTGACCACTTTGGCCAAGCTTTCCACTGCTAAAGCGGCCAATTCTGCTTTTTGCCATGAATCGTATTTGGAACTCGAAGCAAGTGCCTTTTGCTGGGCATCCAAAGCTTGGGCCACTTGGTTCCATTGAGCCGCCAAGGCCTGTGCATCAGGTTGAACGGCCCTGCGTCGGCCCACTACAAAGGCTTCCAAAGGCTTTCCAAAGGCAACTACCGATTGTACTTGCATGAAATCACGCTTTTCCAAGTCGAGTTCCGCCAATTGCTTTTCAAGGTAGTTTCTAAAAAGAACGTAATCCACCTTCCCATCCTCAGAAAGCGTAGCATAGTTTTGGGCTTGTAGGGTCTTCAAATAGTCTCGGTTGAAGGACTCCATTCGTGAAAAGTATTCACCCGAAAGGCGATTTGTGTACAAGCGGGTGAGGGCTCCACGATCTGCTTGATAGGTTTGGATCAAGTTGACAAGCTCGGTGGCATTTGCCACTAACGAAAAGAGAGCTAGAGAAAGAAAAAGAACAAATTTTTTCATGGCTTAAGATTTTGGGTAAAAATTACCTGTCAGAAACATAGAAAATCTTTACCGAAATGCCTAACTGATTTATAGGACCTGCACATTTTAGAAAACCACAAAGGCACATAGGTTTTTTAGGCGGTTCTACGGTGGAGAAACTAGAAAGAAAACCAAGAAAAGAAAAACCACATAGACACAATAGGTTTATATAGTCCTGAAAAAGTCAAGGTACCGCTAACAAGTCAAGGCCTTTTTTCTATGTGCCTCCTATGTGGTTATTTTCTATGTGTGGTTTTTCCTTAGTGATTTAACTTATTTTATCTGGCCAATGAAATTTGAAAAACCACATAGACACAATAGGTTTTGTTGGCACCCATAAACCAAGTTTACTGCTAGGCTGCCAAGACTCTTTCTCTTTTTTCTATGTGCCTCCTATGTGGTTATTTTCTTTTTGCTGATGTGGTATTATTCTTACGGGGCTTCGTTATTCCTTTCCATGTGTCTATATTTTCTTAGTGGTTTACTCTGGTAAAGAACCGAAATGCTTACTTACAAAGGTTTTTTGCCCATGGCTGAATAGATTAATCACATTAAAATTCAATAAAATTCCTTTCGGAGCCTGCAGGATGTTCATGTAATTGATCAGCTGAGCATGGTGGATTGGTAAAACCTCAGAGACTGCTTTCAGCTCTATCACCAACAGATTTTCAATAAAAAAATCACATTTGAGATGGCCCTGAACCCAATGCCCCTTGTACAAAATGGGAATTTCTACCTCTTGCTGAAAGTTAATGCCTCGTTCCAACAGCTCAATTGCAAAACATTTTTGGTATATGCTCTCCAACAAACCAGGCCCAAGGTGCTTATGTACCTCTATTGCCGCCCCAACCACCTTAAATGGAAATGCATTGACTTCTTTCCTTGTATTATCCATTAGGTTTAAAAAATTAGCTGAAAAAAAGAATACTGATCTTGGATTTAATCTACACTGAAATAGCGGATAAATAGTAATCCTACTAGTAAAATCATCATCTAATTGCTCGCGGAGTCATCCCAGCAATTCGCTTAAAGCTCCGATTGAAGTAGGACAAATTTTCAAACCCTACCCGGTACGCAATTTCTGAAATACTTAAATCAGTTTCTTGCCGTAGTTTTTGGGCTTCATTGATCCGTAAATGCAATACGTAGTCGGTAAAGGTCTTTCGAGTACGCAACTTGAAAAATCTGCAAAATGCCTCCTTGGTCAAGTTTGCTTCTGCCGCCACCTCAGCCAAGGTGATTTTTTGAAAGCGGTGAGCCAGCACATACTGCATTACCCGATCCATCCGGCTTCCATCCTTTTCAGAAAGTCCCAACAACCTGCCCCCTCGATTGAGCTGCTGCAACGAACTTCCAGCTTGCTCGAGAAAGTACAATAGCCCAATCGCCACCTGAAACCGATGGAGACCCTGCGTACCTCCAAACTGATCCACGGCCTCCTTGATCTTTGAAGCAGATTCCCCATGCAGCTGAAAGCACAGCCCAGAAAATTCCCGAAACCTTCTCAGAGAATGTAACTCTTCTAACGGGAGTAAGCCATTTTCAAGTACCTCAAAATCAAAAAAAATGGTATTCCCTGCCACTGCTAGCTTCGGATTCCCCTCAAAGTAGGTGGCATCACTTCGAAAAACATGAGGGGCATTCTCACCCAAAAAAAACACATCTCCTGGCTGAAATCTCCCTACATAATCCCCACTCAAAAATTGTCCACTTCCCTCCACAATGACGGTCAACTGCCACTGCGGATGCTGGTGCAACTTGTCGTAAAAATGAGGGCCCCTATCCTCCTGGTAACGCACAAATTCGCGACTGGACTTAGGAATTTGGAAGGAAATGATTTTTTCCACAAGAGTAGTTTTGGTATAGTATTACATCAAAAATTGTTCAATTGACTAATTATTGATCAATATAGTATTAAAATGAATTAATCCAGGAACAGAATTTTTTATTGGTCTTGCTTAGATTTGAGAAACAAAAATTTCAACCCAGCCAGCTTTGGCTAAAATCGACCCCTTATGAACTGGAAAGGCGTATTTCCCGCAGTAACCACCAAATTTCATGAAGACGGCAGTCTAGACATGAACCTGTTTTTTAAGAACCTAGACTTCCAATTGGCCAGTGGCGTACACGGAATCATTTTGGGGGGAACCTTGGGCGAAAGCTCTGTGCTCTCCCAAGAAGAAAAAATCACATTGACCCGAGAAACGGTTAACTACATCAACGGCAGAGTGCCTGTAGTACTAAATATCGCCGAAGGAGCTACCAAAGACGCACTTTTTTGGGCCAAAAAAGCGGAAGAGCTCGGTGCTTCTGGCTTGATGATTCTTCCTCCCATGCGCTATGGTGCGGACCCACGTGAAGTGGTCACCTACTTCAAAACAGTAGCGCAATCCACATCCTTGCCAATGATGATCTACAATAACCCTGTGGATTACAAAACCCTAGTGACAATCGACATGTTTGCCGAGCTAGCAGACTGCCCCAACATCCAAGCTATCAAAGAATCTACCCGTGACATCTCCAATGTCACCCGCATGTTCAACCGATTTGGAGATCGATTCCAGATTCTTTGCGGTGTAGATACCCTAGCACTTGAAGAATTGTTGATGGGTGCCGTAGGCTGGGTAGCAGGATTGGTTTGTGCGTTCCCGAAGGAAACTGTCGTGATTTACAACTTGGTTCAGGAAGGGAAAATTGAGGAGGCACGGGATATTTACCGATGGTTTTTGCCGCTTTTGGAACTCGATATCCACCCCAAACTGGTTCAGTACATCAAGCTTGCAGAACAGCATTGCGGCATTGGTTCCGAACATGTGCGTGCTCCACGCTTGACCTTGATTGGTGAGGAGCGAACACGAATTGAAAAAATAATCACGGACGGAATTAAAAATCGGCCAAAATTGTAAAAAAATAGTGTGGAAATATAGAAATGAAATAAAGTGGAAATAGGGTAGAAATACACTTCGCTTCACTCCGTAAAATAGAATTGAAATACTGACTGAATTCGCTATTTCCACTGTATTTCAACCATATTTCCACACTATTTCGATCGTATTTCAACTGTATCTCTTACCTAATTTATCCAATCAACCATGACTTTCGATCCCATTTTTCAAGCAGCCCAAACCGCTTTTCTAGATTATAAAAATCTGTCTGGCAAGGAAAAAGGACATTTTTTGGAGACCCTAGCTGAGATTTTGGAATCCAATCGAGCAGCCATAGTTCCCCTGGCCGTGCGAGAGTCCAACCTTCCCGAAGGACGAATCAACGGGGAGTTGGGGAGAACTACCGGACAAATTCGGCTGTTTGCTAATTTGGTAAAGGAAGGTTCCTGGGTAGAAGCCACGATCGATCCGGCAATGCCTGACCGTAGCCCGCTGCCTCGAGCAGATATCCGCCGCATCCTTACTCCATTGGGTCCTGTGGTCGTCTTTGGAGCGAGCAATTTTCCACTTGCTTTTTCCACAGCGGGAGGAGATACAATTTCGGCCTTGGCCGCAGGCTGCCCGGTAATCTACAAAGCACACCCCGCACATCCAGAAACCTCCAGAAAAGTGGCTGAGTGCATCCAGCAGGCCCTGTCGGCATGTGGGCTGCCTTCCGCCATCTTTACACATGTTGAGGGAGGAATTGCCGAAGGCCAAGCATTGGTTAAGCATCCCCTAGCGAAAGCGCTGGCATTTACAGGTTCACATGCTGGAGGCATGGCCTTATTCCACCTCGCCAACCAGCGTGAAGTGCCCATTCCAGTATTTGCAGAAATGGGATCAGTCAACCCAATTTTCTGCTTCCCTCAAAAATTGGAAAAAGAAAATGATGCTTTGGCAAAAGCATTTGTAGCTTCGCTGACCTTGGGAGCAGGACAATTCTGCACCAATCCAGGCCTCATCTTTGTTCCCGAAAAACAGGCGCAAAACTTTGAACTAGCAATTGCCGCTGAACTCCATGCGATTGCCGCTGCTCCCATGCTTCATGAGGGCATTGCAAAGGCCTATTACGATTCCATCCAAGCACTTGAAGCACGCAACGAACTCCGCTGGGTAAAAGTAGCAGATCCAAAGCATCTGATTAATGGAAGTCCTGCCTTGGCAGAAATCAAGGCTGCAGACTGGCTAAAGCATCCGCTTTTCCACCAAGAAGTGTTTGGAGCATTTGGGCTTATGGTCGTTTACCGCGACCATGTAGAACTTCTGGACATCGCCCAGCAACTTGAAGGGCAGCTGACCATCACGGTTTGGGCAGAGTTGGAAGAACTTAAAAATAACCTTAAGCTAGTCAACTTACTTCAGGAAAAATGTGGGCGACTGCTTTTCAAGGGAGCACCCACTGGAGTAGAAGTAGGGCATGCCATGCAGCATGGGGGACCTTTTCCCTCTACTACTGCGAGCCAGACCACTTCTGTTGGCAGCTATGCCATCAAACGCTTTGCCAGGCCCATCGCCTTCCAAGATATGCCCCAAGAACTACTCCCCGAAGCCTTGATAGATGCCAATCCACTTGGAATTTGGAGAACGGTGAATGGGATTGTAACTATGAAATAGGGTGGAAATAAAGTAGAAATAAACCGAGCAGGTAGGCTCGGTGAAATATAAACACGAATTGCTATTTCACTGAGCGAGGCGGCCCGCCGCGGCGGGTATTTCTACCTTATTTCCACCTTATTTCCATTGTATTTCATTTTATCCTTCTCCCCCACAAAAAAATGCCATCACGCCATACCTTCTCTTGCATCGACGCACACACCTGTGGCAATCCCGTTCGGGTAGTTTCGGGTGGGGTTCCTTTTCTAAAAGGAAACAACATGTTGGAAAAACGACAGTATTTTCTAGATAACTTGGATTGGATTCGAACAGGATTAATGTTTGAACCGAGAGGCCACGACATGATGTCTGGCTCAATGCTGTTCCCTCCTCACGACCCTGAAAATGATTTTGCTATACTTTTCATCGAAACCTCAGGCTGTCTTCCCATGTGCGGACACGGTACCATTGGCACGATCACCATTGCGATCGAAGAAGGGTTGATTCACCCGAAGACCCCTGGTTTCTTGCGGATGGAAGCACCTGCAGGTCTAGTGCTGGTGGAATACACCCAAGTAGGCAAGAAGGTCACCTCCGTGAAGCTCACCAACGTCAAAAGCTTTTTGGCTGCAGAAAGCCTTGAAATCGAATCAGAGGAACTGGGCAAGCTTACCGTCGATGTGGCCTATGGGGGCAATTTTTATTGCATCGTAGATCCGCAGGAGAATTTTCCTGGCATCGAGCACTTCAAAGCGGAGCAGCTTATCTCCATGGCTCGAAATCTTCGCCAAAAAATGAACGAGCTATACGACTTTGTCCACCCCGAGCAGGAACGCATTCGAGGACTGTCGCATGTGCTATGGACCGGAAAAACAATCGATCCAAGTAGCACGGCTAGAAACGCGGTGTTTTATGGCGACAAGGCCATTGACCGCTCCCCATGCGGCACGGGAACTTCCGCTAGAATGGCACAGTGGTTTGCCAAGGGCTGGCTCAAGCGTGGAGATGAATTTATCCACGAAAGCTTTATCGGCTCCAAATTTATTGGCAGAATCGAGGAAGTAACCGAAATTGCAGGCAAGCCAGCCATCGTCCCTAGCATCGAAGGCTGGGCAAAAGTGTACGGATACAACACCATCATCCTGGACGAGGACGATCCTTATGTCCATGGATTTCAAGTAATTTAAGAACCAAGAGCCAAGAAGCAAGAAAGTAGATTTTCTTGCTTCTTGGCTCTAAAATCTAGCTTCTGTAATGAAACCAACCCTTGTAATCGGCGGTGGAATCGTCGGCTTATTTACGGCCTATTTCCTTCAAAAGGAAGGCATCGAAGTGACGGTCATTGACCGCACAGACCTTAAGGACAATTGCTCCACCGGCAATGCCGGCATGATTGTGCCTAGCCATATCATCCCGCTTGCTGCACCTGGCATGATTTCCAAGGGAATCTCCTGGATGTTTTCCTCCAAAAGCCCTTTCTATATCCACCCCCGGATGGATTTTAAATTGGCCCAATGGTGTTTGCTTTTCTTCAAAGCAGCCACCCCCAGTCAAGTGACGAAAGCAATCCCCTACCTCAAAAACATCAGTCTACTCAGCAAGGCCCTGTACCAGGAGTTTCGGCAAGAGCACCCGGACTCGTCCATGGCTTTGGTAGAAAAAGGGCTGATGATGGCCTACCAAACCGAATCCATGGAGAAGGAGGAGGTGGAATTTGCACATTTGGCTCGGAAATATGGACTTGAAGCAGAGATACTCAACCCCGAAGACCTCAAAAGAATAGAGCCGCATCTCCAGCTTAAGGCCCGAGGTGCAGTCCTTTTCCCTGGGGATGCCCACCTAGATCCCGGCGCACTTTACAGTTTCTTGAAAAAATACTTGGAACAAAAGGGAGTCACTTTTCTCACCGAGACCCAAGTGCTGGGCTTTGAAAAAGAGGGATCAAAGGTGGTCGCCGTACTCACGGATAAAGGGAAGTTGGAAGCCGAAAAGATTCTCCTTTGCGGAGGTTCTTGGTCAGGGGAATTGGCAAAAATGCTGCAGTTCTCCCTTCCGATGATGGGCGGAAAAGGCTATTCCTTTATTCAAAAAAATAACCCCGAAATCCAACAAGCTACCATCCTTACCGAGCAAAAAGTGGCTGTAAGTCCCTACGGAGAAACAATCCGCTTTGGAGGCACCATGGAAATCGCCGGTACCAACGAATCCATCAATAAGAATCGAGTGAAAGGGATTTTTGAAGCCATTAACCGCTACTACCCCGACTTTCAAGCAAGTTTCCCCGAAGACCAGCAAATCTGGAAAGGCCTACGCCCTTGCTCCCCTGATGGGCTCCCGTACATCGGATTTGCGCCTGGATACAGCAACGTACTGGTAGGCAGTGGGCACTCCATGATGGGGATTTCCTTGGCACCGGGCACAGGTAAAATCCTAGCGGAGCTACACCAACAAAAAGACACTTCCATGGAAATTAAGGGATTTGAGGTAGGGAGGTATAATTAAAAATCAGATTCCAAACTATCCTTGATGTTCACCAAACCCTAATTCTGCTTCAATTGTAACTGGATTAATGACTTTCAATTCCACATTTGGATAGGCGTTTTTAAATGTGCTCGGAAACCGTACACTGGCCTTAGTACTCCATTTGCATTCAAATGCACACAAGTTCCCATCGACCTCTTCAATAAAATCTATTTCTTGTTGAGTGGTAGTCCTCCAGAAATAGAAGTTGGCAGCAACGCCTCTATTGGCTTGGTACTTCATCCGCTCAATTAAAAAATAATTTTCCCAAAGTGCCCCAACATCCGTTCGGTTAGCCAAGGGATTGAAGTTTCCCAAGATTGCATTCCGAATACCGCAATCAAAAAAATAAATCTTTTTCCCCTTTTTCAATTCAGTTCGGATATTTCGGTTGAAGGCCGAGACCCTGAAAATTACAAAAGCCTTTTCAAGCAAGTCAATGTATTTTTCGATTGTGTTTTTGTCTACCCCCACAAGCTGACCCAGCTCCAAATAGTTTACCTCACTCCCCAATTGTAGCGCAAGGGCCTTTAGTAATTTCTCTAAAATCAGCGGCTTTTTGATTTGCTCCAGCATCAAGAGGTCTTTGTATAAATAACTTCCTGCAAGAAGTTTTAATCGTTCTGCCTCCTCCCCTAGGTGAGTGACGATTTCCGGGTAATACCCAAAAATTAGCCGATGTTCGAGTAGCCGCTTTTCCTGCAAAAGGCCGTGGTGTTGGACCATTTCGAAAAAGCTCAAAGGGTAAAGAAAAAATTCAAATTTTCTACCCGTTAAAGGTTCATTTAATGCATTTGCCAAATCAAATGAAGAGGAGCCTGTTGCGATTACCTGAACATCCTTGAGTTGGTCTACACAAATCTTAAGTATCAATCCTATCCCAGGAACCCGCTGGGCCTCATCAATAAACACTAATTTATGCTCCCCAAAAAGCAGCTTTAATCGAACAGAATTGGATGTGCTCAACTCAATTCGCGTGTCTAACTCGTCCCCATTCAAATAAAAAAAGGGCTGCCCAAGCATCTTTAGCAAATTTTCTGCAAGCGTACTTTTTCCAACCTGCCTAGGTCCAAAAATGAGTAGTACTTTTCCCTTAAATAGACTTGTCTCTATTTTTTTGGCAAGAAATCGCTCAATTAGTCCCACTTCCATAGCCTATCCTTTGTGAATTAAATTTCATCAATTCACAAATATTATATGTTTTTTGTGAATCAATTCACAAATATCGTATATTTTTCGTGAATCAATTCACAAATATCATGTGTTTTTTGTGCATTGGACTTAATTTAGTTCGCAGATGAGCTGCTTAACTCGTTTTAATCACCAAAAACCGCTATAAAAAATACCTGAAAAAGAGGGTGAGGCAGCAGAAATTGCCCTAGAAAACCTACTTTTAGCCCATGAAGCAATTCTTTTCCCTGGCATTATTAGTCTTGACTTGCGCGGCTTGTGAAAGCACCTGGCTTCCAAAGCCTCCAGGATACAACCGCATTGAGTTGCCACGCCACGAATACCAAAGACTAGAACAAGGATATCCCTATCAATTGGATTTTTCAACCCACAGCAGGGTGGAAGCGGATTCGTTCAACTTAGGCGAAAAAGAGTGGATCAACTTGAATTACAAAGAGTTTGGAGCCAAGGTACATTTGACCTACAAAAAGATTGACCAAAGCACAGATTTCAAAACATTATCCAATGATGCTTTTAACCTTACTGCAAAGCACCAGATCAAGGCTTATGGAATTGAAGAAGCGATTTTACTTACCCCAAATGGCTATGTGGCAGTAGTCGCGGAACTATCAGGAGAGGTTCCCACACAATTTCAATTTTTTGTAACCGACTCCACCTCCAACTTCCTTCGAGGAGCAGTTTACTTCAATTCCGCTCTCAAAAACGACTCCTTGGCCCCGATTATTGAATACATCAAGCTAGACATGGCCCATCTCATCAATTCGGTCAACTTTGGAAAGAAGGCCGAAATCAAAAAGTAAGTTGGCAAGATATACAACAATTCCCTCCACGAGTCCAGCTAGGACAAGTGGAGGGAACTGAAAGCAATGCCAATGAAGTTCTTAGGAATTTAATTTTTTCCAGGAAAAGAGAATAAACAAACCTCCTGCCACAGCAATAGCTCCTGCAATCACCCCTTGGGCGGTCTCTCCATAGATGAAAAATCCAGTTGAAAACAGGGCTGCATATACCATGACAGTCCCCACCAACATCAACCCAATTTCCATTCCCAGTCTGCCTTTTTCTTGTTTCTCAGCAGGGTATCGATCCAATACTTTTTTCCATCCCAACGAAGCAGGTTGAACTTTTCGGTAAAAAGAAAGCAAGACCTCGTCTTTTTCGGGTTGGGTCAGGAAGGTCACAAGTACCCAGCCTACCGTAGTGATGGATACGGAATAGACTAGCTTCAGGTAGGATTGTGCTTCCGGAATGTCAATCCAGCCCACCTTGGGATTGATGACTTCAAAGAAAATCGCAACAGCAAATGAGATGGCCATGGCAGAGATTTCCGTATAGGCATTGATCCTCCACCAGAACCAACGAAGAATAAATATCAAGCCTGTACCAGCACCAATTTGAAGCAAAATCGCAAAAGCAGACAAGGCCGAGGACAGGGCCAAGGCCAAAAAGCTAGACAACACCATCAAGACTACGGTAGAAATTCTTCCTACAGCTACCAACTCCTTATCACTTGCTTCAGGCTTTAAAAAACGCAGGTAGAAATCATTCACTATGTAGCTCGATCCCCAGTTGAGGTGAGTAGATAGCGTAGACATCACTGCTGCGATCAAGGAAGCAAGCACGATCCCTACCATTCCTGTGGGCAAGAAGGTTAGCATCGCAGGATAGGCCAAATCATCGCCTAACTTGTCCGCAGGAATATGAGGAAATGCCAATTGTAAATCATTTACCGTTGGGAATACCACCAGGGAAGCTAGGGCAACAATGATCCAAGGCCAAGGGCGTAAGGCATAGTGTGCAATGTTGAAAAACAGGGTAGCCCCGATCGCATTTTTCTCATCCTTAGCCGAAAGCATGCGCTGGGCAATGTATCCTCCTCCGCCTGGCTCTGCTCCTGGATACCAGGTAGCCCACCATTGGATGGCAATGGGCATGATAAAAAGCGGAATATAAACATTCGGATTGGTGAAATCCGGCACAAAATCCAACTTGGTAGCGACTACTTCATGGCTCAATAGCTGCTGCAAAGACCCGATTTCTGGCAATTCCAACACGTAATATGCGGCTCCAAAGGAACCAATCATCGCAATGAAAAATTGAAAAAAGTCTGTGAGCAACACCCCCTTGAGTCCTCCAAAAGAGGAGTAAACCACGGTGACCACCGAGGCAATCAATAAGGTTTGAACAGGCGAAAGACCCAACATTACCCCACCGATCTTAATGGCTGCCAAGGACACCGTTGCCATGATGACCACGTTGAAGAATACGCCTAGGTAAATGGCGCGGAACGCACGCAAAAAAGCAGCTCCCTTACCGGAATACCTCATTTCGTAAAACTCTAAATCAGTGGTCGACTCAGATCGCCGCCACAACTTGGCATAGACAAATACAGTCAGCATGCCCGTAAGCAAAAATGCCCACCAAGCCCAGTTCCCTGCAACACCATCCTTTCGGACCATATCCGTAACTAGGTTTGGCGTGTCGGCCGAAAAGGTAGTTGCCACCATGGAAACGCCCAAAAGCCACCAGGGCATGTTGCGTCCAGAAAGAAAAAATTCCTTTGCGGAACTACCTGCTGATTTGGCCGATGCGAGGCCAATCACCAAGGAAATAACGAAAAAAGCGGCAATGATGCCCCAATCTAAGGCAGTAACATTCATAGGATCTTGGGTTAATTGATGGACCAATAAACAAAAAATTATTTAGTTAAGGCCAATCCCTTTTTTGATTTTTTTTAGAAAGATTGCTAGTTCCTAACCTGAAAGAACCCCTAGCTCGCTCAAAAACAAGTTCTTGACCTCCCAAAGTCTTGGGGCAGATTCTGGATCCTGTATTTACAAGAAGAAATTTCTATTTTCGAACCATGTTTGATGCGCTAGCTACCGCCCTCACCCAGGCATACCGCCAGTTTACCGATGCTCCCCTGACGATTCGTCCATTTGGTGAAGGACTAATTCACGAGACACTTTTAGTCAGTCAACTCGATAAAAAATGGATCCTGCAGGGCTTCAATGATTCCGTTTTCCGCTTCCCCGAGCGCATCGACCATAACCTCGGCTTACTTTCAAAGCATGCGGCCATCCATCCCCTGCCCTTCCAGCTTCCCCTTCCGCTGCGCAATAGTAACGGCAGTGGGCTAACCGCTATCCAAGGAAAAAAATACCGCCTCTTTGATTTTGTCGATGGCAGCACCTTGCAACAGGTACAGCATCCTGCCCAAGCACGAATGGCTGCTCAGGCCTATGGAAAGTTTGCCTACTGGAGCCAGCAACTGTCAGCAGAAGGATTTGAAGAGACCATCCCCAATTTTCATCGGCTGGATCTTCGATTTGCACGACTTCAAGAAGTAGCCAAACAGCTTCCCAATATCCCAGAAGAGGAGCAAGCGCTTCTCCAAGGGTATTTGGAGCAGCTGCCTTTGGTGAATTGGTACCAGGAGCAACGCAAGCATCTCCCGCTCCGGGTTACCCACAGCGACACCAAAATCAACAACCTGATTTTTTCGAAGACACTCAGCCAAGTAGAAGCAGTGGTGGACTTAGATACGGTGATGGGAGGCTACCTGATGTATGATTTTGGAGATCTCGTACGAACAGTAGCCTGCAGCCTGCCGGAAACGGCCACCGATTGGAATCAAATTCAAGAACTCCCAGAACTGTTTGAAGAGCTCCTTTCGGGCTACCTAGAAGGATTAAATGGAGCAAATACACCATTGGAAGCGGAATCGCTGCTCCTAGGTGGAGAAATCATGACCCTGATCATGGGACTAAGATTCCTTACCGATCACCTCGAAGGCAATGTCTACTACCGCGTCAGCTACCCCCTTCAAAACCTACACCGAGCTAAAAATCAATTGGCCCTCCTCCAGAGCCAACACGGACATCGCGTTCGCTTCGCCAACTTTGCTGCATCACTTCAAAAACGATAATTCGAAGAAGTAGCAAGCACTTGCCTTTACCTGACAATTTCCTGCAAACCCTTGGCAAAATTCAACGGTCTGCGGTAACTTGCTCTACCCATAAACCGAAGCCCTTGTCTACCATCTTTGAAACCCGCATCGAATACCTCAAGGGGGTTGGCCCACAGAAGGCTGAACTGCTAAACAAGGAGCTGGGCATATTCACCTACGGGGACCTGCTGCAGCACTACCCTTTTCGCTACGAGGACCGAAGTACTTTTTTAAAAATCAAAGACCTCCACGAGAAGCTAGAGCATGTCCAAGTGATGGCACGAATCAAGAGCATTGACTTGGTCGGCATGGGCACCAAAAAAAGGTTGGTGGCCGTGGTGGTGGATGATACAGGGGAAATGGAGATGACCTGGTTCAAAGGCATCACCTGGGTACTCAAAAGACTACCACTAGGCGGCTCCTTTATCTTTTTGGGTAAGCCCGCACTTTTTGGACGCAAATGGAGCATGGCTCACCCGGAGATGGAACCCATTGCGGCAGCCAACGAGGCCCGCAACAAATTTCAACCGGTCTACTCAACCACAGAGAAACTCAAGGTTCGATATCTAGATTCTAGGGGCATCTCCCGCATTCTAGAGCAGCTGCTTCCGCTCGTCTATCCACAAATTCAAGAGACCTTGTCTCCCGGGATACTGGACCAGTACCGCCTCATGGGTAAAAAGGAAGCCATCCGCCAAATTCACTTTCCCAGCAGCCCTGAGGGCCTTTCCCAGGCTCGCAAGCGCTTGAAATTTGAAGAATTTTTTTACCTGCAATTGCGACTGCTTACCCTGAAAGTCACACGAACCGAAAAGTCCCGAGGACAAGTCCTGGGTTCCACTCAGCTGCTTACCGGTTTTTATACGCAGCACCTTCCCTTCCAACTCACAAACGCTCAAAAGCGTGTGATTCGGGAGATTTTTGAAGACATGAAGTCGGGTAAGCAGATGAACCGGCTGATTCAAGGGGATGTGGGAAGTGGAAAAACAATGGTTGCCTTTATCAGCATGCTGCTTGCCATTGGCTCAGGGGCACAAACTTGCTTGATGGCACCTACAGAGATCCTTGCCAATCAACACTACGAAGGCTTGCGCCATTATGCTGACTCCATGGGTCTCCAGATTGCCTTACTTACAGGCTCCACCAAAAAGGCCGCTCGAAAAGTCTTACATGAAGCCCTGCAATCCGGAGAATTGGCACTCCTGGTGGGCACGCATGCACTCCTTGAAGAAGTAGTTCAATTTAAAAATTTAGGGTTGGCAATAGTCGACGAGCAGCATAGATTTGGCGTAGCACAGCGCGCGAAGTTATGGGCCAAAAATGAGCAGTACCAACCCCATGTGCTTGTCATGACTGCCACTCCGATTCCACGAACTCTGGCGATGAGCCTCTACGGGGATTTGGATGTGTCTGTTATAGACGAACTTCCAGCAGGCAGAAAACCCATCCAAACAATCCACCGCTACGACAAAGACAGGCTGAAGGTCTTTGGCTTTATGCAGGAGGAAATAAAAAAAGGGAGGCAGGTATATATCGTCTATCCTTTGATCGAAGAGTCCCAAAGTTTGGATCTTAAAAACCTGATGGATGGTTACGAAAGCATTGCGAGGGCTTTTCCACAGGTACCTTTGAGTATCATTCATGGCGGCATGAAAGCCGATGCCAAAGACTACGAAATGCAGCGTTTTGTAAAAGGGGAAACGAAGATCATGGTGGCAACTACCGTCATCGAAGTGGGTGTGAATGTACCCAACGCTTCGGTGATGATTATTGAAAATGCAGAACGATTTGGCCTATCCCAACTCCATCAACTTCGTGGGCGAGTGGGTCGAGGTGCCGAACAGAGTTACTGCATCTTGATGAGCAAGGTGGAGCTCGGTCGAGATTCCCGCATTCGCTTGGACACCTTGGTACGCACCAACGATGGATTTGAAATCGCAGACGTGGATCTACGGCTTCGAGGACCTGGCGACCTCATGGGCACCCAGCAAAGCGGAATTACTGACCTTCTGATTGCCGACTTGAGTAAGGATGCACCGCTACTGACTTTGGCGCGAGATGCAGCCCAGCAAGTGTTGGCAACCGATCCTAACTTGGAGGACCCCCAGCATTTCCCAATCCTTCGTCAGGTTCGCCAACAAAAAAATACGGCCGTCAACTGGAGCCGAATCAGCTAAACTTAAAACTTTTTATTTTTTTCGGTTAAAAATTCTCCCAATTCGCTGCACCAATTGCTTTTCCTTTTCCCAAAAAAAGCGGAACTGCCCAAAAATAAAGCCATAGATCAAGAGCATAATTTGGTACAAGGGCAGCACCAGGAGTAAATATGCAAGGGTATTCATAAACCCTCCTCCTCTTTCGATGCCAAAAAAAGCAAGGATCGGATTCTTAATCAACAAGATGGTAGTTCCAGTACAGGCAAACACAAGCAAGACCAAGAGCACTTGGGTCAGGCTTTTCAGCTGCCATTTTGTTTGTAATCGTTGTAGAAAACCAGGTTTGGGCTGAGTCATTTTTCTAGCAAATTACCAAGTAAATACGCCTTCATTGAGGCTTTTGAGTGCCTGCACCTTGTGCTGTGCATCTACCAAGATGGATACATTGTGTTTGCTGCCCCCAAAAGACACCATACGAATCGGAATGTCCACTAAAGAATCCATGACGGCGCTGATTGAACCCTTGGTTTCTGCAACTTGATTCCCCACCACACAGATAATGGCTTGGTTTGGATCCACTTCCACCGTTCCAAAGCGCCGCAACTCTTCGACAATCTGATCCAAATGGCTCAAGTCATCAATGGTCACCGATACAGCCACTTCCGAGGTAGTAATCATGTCGATCGGAGTCTTAAAGGCTTCAAAGACCTCAAAAATCCGTCGCAAAAATCCATAAGCCAAGAGCATGCGGCTGGACTTAATGTTGATGGCAGTAATCCCATCCTTGGCAGCAATGGCTTTTACCCCCGTTTCGGCTACCTCTGCCTTGATCAGGGTACCTGCCGCAGCAGGATCCATGGTATTCAGCAGTCTGACAGGCACATTATGCAATTGCGCAGGCCAGATGGAAGCTGGGTGTAGGATTTTGGCTCCAAAGTAGGCCAACTCAGCTGCTTCGTCAAAGGAGAGCTCGGCAATGGGACGCGTTCGGTCCACCACCCGTGGGTCGTTGTTGTGCATGCCATCAATGTCGGTCCAAATCTCGCAAACAGAGGCCTGCACTGCCGCAGCCACTAGAGAAGCCGTGTAATCACTTCCTCCACGCTTTAGGTTGTCTACCTCGCCACGGTGATTTTTACAGATATAGCCTTGGGTAATGAAGAGGCGCTGATCAGGATGCTGACTCAATTGAGCTTTCAAGCGCTCCGAAATTTTCCCTAGCTCCGGCTCGGAGTTTTCATCGATGCTCATAAAATCCAATGCCGGTAGCAATACCGAAGAAACCCCCAACTCTTCCAAAAGCGTATGAAAAAGCTTGGTCGATAGCAGTTCCCCTTGAGCTAGTATGTCTCGTTGAATTGCTTCGTTGAAGGAGATTTTGAGTAGGATATTGAGAAATTCAAAATGCTCTTTTAGAATGTCCTCCGCTTTGGTTCTTGCGGCAGGGCTTTTCAAAAGTTCAGGATAGAAGTTCAAATAATGGGCATGTAGGCTGTCAATTCGCTCCTTAGCGAGGACCTTATCGGCAGCAGCCAAGGCTTCGCCGATACCCACTAGGGCATTGGTGGTACCGGATAGGGCAGAAAGGACCACTAGGGTTGGTTCAGTGCTTCGCGTAATCAAGTCTTTGACTTGATGCATGCGCTCGGGACGTCCTACGGAGGTCCCTCCAAACTTCATTATTTTCACTTGTAAATAGGGTATAGGTTAGAATCCAAGCATTTTAATAGCCGTGATAGCGGCTTCATCTCCCTTGTTGCCATGCTTTCCTCCAGCTCGATCAAGGGCCTGCTGCTGCGTGTTCGGGGTGAGCACCCCAAAGATGGCGGGTTTGTTGTATTTCAAACTTACCTGCGTGATGCCATGTGCTACCGCATCGCAGATGAAGTCAAAGTGGCGCGTTTCCCCCTGAATCACACATCCAAGGCAAATCACCGCATCAATCTGATCATCTTGCGCACACCACTGAGCGGCTAATGAAAGTTCGAAGGATCCAGGAACCTGCTTGCGAACGATGTTTTTGGGATTCACGCCATGCTGAAGTAGGGTTTCATAAGCTCCCGAATACAAAGACCCGGTTACCTCCTCATTCCATTCAGATACCACTATCGCAAATCGCTTTTTGGATACATCGGGGAGGTTGTTGGAATTGTAATCGCTGAGGTTTTTTGAGGAACTAGCCATAGGGAATGAGGGTATTAATGGGGTTAAAACAAAAAAGAGTAAGACACTAAGCGCCTTACTCTTCTAGCATGCTGTTATTAAGCATTACTTAGCGGCAAGGCCTT
This sequence comes from Algoriphagus sp., assembly GCA_040403475.1. Taxonomy (GTDB): domain Bacteria; phylum Bacteroidota; class Bacteroidia; order Cytophagales; family Cyclobacteriaceae; genus Algoriphagus. The sequence goes on from JBBAKO010000014.1 coordinate 35,454, forward strand.
CCAAGCGCGCTTTGTGTTTTCGAGCCGCGGCGAATTCAAAGGACTCGTAGTATTTTTCCTCGATCTCAGTGTACGTTTGGATCGCTTCATCTACTTTTCCTGCTTCTTCCTGAGCTACTGCCAGTTTAGCAAGGTATTTAGGAGACATGTATTTATTCTCATTCGTACGAGCTGCTTTGGTATATTGAGCAATTGCTTCTTCAGTTTTGCCCAACTCCAAGTTCGCGTCGCCGATCAAAGAATATGCTTTCGCTTGTACCAAGTAGTCGTCCGTAGAAAATTCTTCCAAGTGCGTCAACGCATCTTCAAATTTCTTCTGCGAAAGGTAAATCGATCCGGTGTAGAAATGCGATAAGTTGGCCGCTTCGGTGCGAGGGTAGTCTTCAATGATGGTCAAAAAACCCTTGTTGATGCCATCCCCATTGAGCGCAAAGTCTACGCTATCCTGCTCAAAGAAGTATACAGCCTGAAACATCTCTGCTTGGGCTTTCTCATTCTGTTGTTGGGTATTGTATTGGAAAAATAGAATTCCTCCAATCAAAACCGCCGCTCCCACAAAGAGGCCTATTACTATTTTGCTGTTACGCTTCAAAAAATCCTCGCCAGGAACTAATTTTTCTGCGATAACCTCAGGGTTTTCGATTAGCTCGTTTTGCTCTGATTTTTTTGTTTCTTTCTTAGCCATGTTGCTCAAATTTCGGTCGCAAATATACGGTTTTTATCAATTACACAAGCACATCTCTGTGTAAGCCTTCAGCACTTATTCCATCACAAAAGGATAGTCCTCCTGAACGTATACGTCCTTGAAGGCATCCATACCATCTGGCCAAGGAGATTCTTCGGCAAACTTCACCGCATCTTCTACTTTGGATTTTACTTTTTTATTGATTGTTTCAATCTCTGCTTCGCTCAAGAGTTCGTTTTCACGAATGGTACCCAGCACCTGCTCGATTGGGTCACGGTGCTTGTATTCTTCTACTTCTTCCTTGCTGCGGTATTTTTGTGGATCAGACATGGAGTGTCCCTTGAATCGGTAGGTTCTAAATTCCAAGAGTGTTGGACCATCGCCGCGACGAGCTCTTGCAGCTGCTTCGGCCACCGCCTCGTGTATGGCTTCCACATTCATTCCATCCACTGGAAAAGAAGGCATGTCGTATGCTTCACCAATCTTGTACAATTCGGTGACATTGGAAGTTCGCGCTACGGAAGTTCCCATAGCATAGCCATTGTTTTCAATCACGAAAATCACAGGGCTTTTGTAGAGCATGGCCAAGTTGAAAGCCTCGTGCACTGCTCCTTGACGAAGTGCGCCATCACCCATTTTGGCGATGCAAAGATTTTTGGTTCCGGCATATTTTTCAGCAAAGCCAATGCCTAGGCCCATCGGGATCTGCGCACCAACGATGCCATGACCTCCCAAAAAATTCCGTTCCTTATCGAAAATGTGCATGGACCCACCCTTTCCTTTGGTGGTTCCAGTGGCCTTGCCATAAAGCTCGGCCATGATGGCTCCAGGATCTGTGCCTAAGCCCAGTGGATGCGCATGGCAACGGTAAGCAGTAATCCACTTATCGTCTTTGGTCAAGGCAGTGATGGCTCCGGAAGCACAAGCTTCCTGGCCAATATATAGGTGACAAAATCCTCTGATCTTTTGTTGGCCATACAATTGGCCTGCTTTTTCCTCAAAACGTCTCATTAAAAGCATGCTTTCGTACCAGAAAGCATAGGTCTCTTTGGAGTAGTTTACCTTGGTCTTTGCAACTGCAGTTTTCTTTGCCATAGGGTACTGATCAAAATGTGCTATTTTAGGCCTCAAATATAGTAATCCCGACCTAAAAATTAGGATGACTTGCAAATAATTCGCCGCTCACATGATTTTGGAGTCCCTAGACCTCATTCAATTTAAAAATCACCTTCACAGCAAGCTTGCCTTTAGCCCGCAGATCAATTGCTTGTTGGGAAGAAATGGGAGCGGAAAAACGAATGTATTGGATGGTATCCATTACCTCTCCTTGACCAAAAGTGCCTTGCAAAGCAGCGATGGACTTAATGTCCAGCACGAAAAGGAGTTTTTTACCCTAATCGGTAAGTTTACCGTGGAGTCCAAGCCACTCGAAGTGCGCTGTACCTTAGAGCAGGGCAAAAAGAAACAGATTTTCCAAAACGGGAAGGCTGTCGACAAAGTCAGCGACCATGTGGGAAAAATTCCGCTGGTCTTAATTGCTCCCGACGATACCGAGCTGATCAAGGGGGGCAGTGAGGGCAGGCGGAAATTTTTCGATGGCCTTCTCGCTCAACTAGACCATCCTTACTTGGAGCAGCTGATTCGCTACCATCATTTTCTGAAGCAGCGGAATGCCCTCCTGAAGCAATTTGGGGAAACCGGTCGCCGTGACCTGACGCTGCTGAGCACATACGACGAGGAAATCATCGTGTTGAGCAAGGGGATTGCCAAACGAAGAGCTGCCTTGGTGGAAGAGATTACACCTTTGCTGCAGTTCTATTACGAGAAGCTATCCATGGGCCGAGAAAAGGTCGCCTTGCATTACGAAACAGAGGCCCTGCGGGATAACTTCCACGACTACTTCCTACAACTACGTCAGAAGGATTTTGTGACCAAAAACAGCAATGCAGGAATCCATAAGGATGATTTCGAGTTTCAGATCGACACACATCCCCTGCGCAAGCTGGGCAGCCAAGGGCAACAGAAGTCCTTTATCATTGCGCTGAAGCTTGCACAGTTTGCGCTATTTGAAAAAGCGAAGGGAGAAAAACCCTTGCTGCTGCTTGACGATATTTTTGACAAGTTGGACGAGGAGCGAATCGTCATGCTGATGCAGCTGGTGTCGCAGGGCAACTTTGGGCAGCTATTTATCACGGATGCACGACCTGAGCGGTCCAAGGAGATCCTCAGTGCTTTGGATGCCGAAGTGGCCTTTTTTTACCTAGAAAATGGGCAGGTGCTTTCTCAGGAAATTTGATTTGCATTTTCTGCAATCTGATTATCCGCTTTTTCACCACTAACCAGAGAAAAAAGGTTTGAGGTTCAATTAGGTGAGCTGTGGACCGTTGACTGTGGTCTGTCAACGATTATCCGCAGTTTTAAATAGGCGAGCTGAGCTACTGGTATGATTGCGGATAATCATATTTAAATATTTACCAAGCACTAGTTCATCTGACTTGACGTTTTTTTTGTTGTCAGAAAACATCAGCTTTTTTGTTTCACTTTAGGGAAACTTTTTTAACTTTACACTTTGGACAAAAATCAAAAACACAGAAAGATAACGTTTTACAAAAACTACTTTCAAGACTTCTTTTCCCGACAAAACGAGAAAGTAAAAGCAAAAATTGTTTGGACTTTTGACCTGGTTGAAGACTTACAAAGAGTTCCTGAATCCTATCTGAAACACCTAGAGAATACGGACGGACTTTATGAAATCCGAGTTCAACATGGGAGCGACATAGTTAGGATTTTCTGTTTTTTTGATCAAGGACAATTGGTGGTCTTAGCAAACGGATTTCAAAAGAAAACCCAAAAGACTCCAAAGAAAGAAATAGAAAAGGCAACTAAAATAAAGGCAGCTTATGAAAACGAAAGATAAAAACTTGATGACTCTTGAGGAGTTTAAAGAAAAAAACTACGGTAAACGTGGGACAATAGCGCGTGATGAACTTGAAACGGGCTATGAGGCATTTAAAATTGGAGCCATGATTCAACACACTCGTGTCGAGATGGGCATGACTCAGGAGCAGCTTGCAGAAAAGGTTGGAACAACAAAATCCTATATCTCAAAAATCGAGAACGATATAAAAGAAGCTCGAATTTCGACCCTTCAAAAAATCATTGAGCTTGGTTTCGGGGGGCGACTCGAGCTTTCTATCAAATTTTAACCTTGGACTCATTCCCTAGCAACGTTACTCAAGAATGACCACAAAAAACAAGGGGCCGAAGCCCCATTTTTTACCATAGTGTTGTAGGATATTCTCCTTGCTCGTGTAGCTGCTGCAAGGCTTCAATCACTACCGGACGATCTTCGGTGTAGGTCACCCCAAACCAGGTTTTTCCGCCTGCCAAAATCTCAAACGCCGCTTCATTGGCTTGAATCAAATTATTTGCCACAGTAGGAATGTAAAATTCCGACTTCAAGTTTCCTAGATTGGCCGGCAGAAACTCCTGCCACATCCTTTCGATATCCTGAAAAACCGCAGGGTGAAATCCCCAGAAATTCATGCTTACAGGAGTATTTGGAGCGATTTCAAAAGCTTCTCCTTCCCCTCGACTAAGAATCTGATTCCCTTCTTGAGCGATGGAAGTTCGCTCAGTCATGCCGATGAGCTGCCCTTTGTCATTTGTATCGCATACTCCACGGCTCACAGTCCCATGTGCGGATAGTACATTTTTTAGAGCGTAGCCCACCATGGCATGCAGGTTAGGCTGCACGGTAGTGGTCAAAAACTCACCCAAAACTGCGAAGGCTTCTTTTCCATAAAAATCGTCTGCATTGATCACCGCGAAAGGCTCATGCACTGCATCCTTTGCACAAAGTACCGCATGCGCCGTTCCAAAAGGCTTGACACGATCTGCTTGCTTCAGCTCCGCAGGTACAAAACTGTCTAAGGATTGTAAGACCCAGTCTACCTCAATTTTACCTTGAAGCTTGGGCATAAACTTCTCCTGCGCAATTTCCAGGATCTCCTGCCGAACGATAAATACTACTTTTCCAAATCCAGCTCGGATGGCATCAAAAATCGAATATTCTAAAATAGTCTCCCCATTCGGGCCAAAACCATCAATTTGCTTATTTCCTCCATAGCGACTGCCCATTCCGGCTGCCAAGACTACGAGTGTTGGTTTGCTTGTCATTGTATCTCTTAAAAAAACGTAGACAAAAATACCCCGAATTCTATTCTGAACAAATACAGATGAATTTTACTAAAGTTCATTTTTAACCCTATTTTCATTTTTTTTGATTTATTTTTTTATTTTTTAATTCATTTTTAAACCGATTTTTAAATCAAAAACATATTTTTTTATTTTTTTGATTCTTTTTTAATCTTATTTTTTGATTTTTAGTAAAATATTAACTTATTTTCCATCCTGTTTTCAACAAAACCTTTCCTTCCTTGAAAAAATGAAAAAAATCGAAGCCATCATCCGCACCTCTCGCTTTGATTACATCCACCGATGCATTTCCAAATTGGGCGTCAAGTTTCTCTCCTTCTACGAAGTAAAAGGGATGGGATTTGAACATGCCCGACAGGAAATGTACCGAGGAGTAGCCTACGAGCCCGCCTACATCCCGCGCACCAAACTTGAAATCGTCGTTCCAGACGATATGGCTAAAGGTGTAATCAACTGCATCCTCCAAGAAGGAAAAACCAACGAAGTGGGCGACGGGAAAATCTTCGTCTACGATGTACTCGAAGCCTACCGCATTCGCAACCAAGACACAGGCGAAGCCGCTCTCTAATCATTTCTATTTCACCTCACCGCCACCGCTCTCTCACCTATGGAAGCACCTGTTCAAGACCTATTCACCATCAACAACCTCTGGATGATGATATCCACCTTGTTGATCTTTATCATGCACCTCGGATTTGCCACCCTGGAAGCAGGCCTTACCCGAGCCAAAAACACCGTCAACATTCTCTTTAAAAACACAATTATCCCGGCCATCGGGATCCTCTCCTATGCATTTGTGGGCTTCAACCTGATGTATCCTGGGGCTGACTTTGCAGGTGCCTTCTTTGGATTCTCTGGCTTTGGTCTCTCCCTTCCTGAGGGCTGGGATACCAGCAATTACAATGCAGGCTACACCTATTTCACCGACTTTATCTTTCAAGCCATGTTTGCTGCTACTGCTGCTACCATCGTATCAGGAGCAGTTGCCGAACGAGTGAAGCTGGGGCCCTTCATCATCTTCTCCCTAATCTATGTAGGCCTTTGCTATCCAGTGGTAGGCATGTGGAAGTGGGGAGGAGGATTCTTAAATACCCTAGAAACCCCCTTCTATGATTTTGCTGGATCCACCATCGTACACACTGTAGGGGGTTGGGCAGCCTTGGTAGGCGCGTTTCTTCTTGGTCCACGCATCGGAAAATATACGCCAACTGGAATGAAAGCGATTCCAGGCCACAACATTCCCATGGCAACGATGGGGGTATTTTTGCTGTGGTTTGGCTGGTTTGGATTCAATGGAGGTTCTGTCCTCAGCGCAGACCCAGGCACCGTTTCTCGCGTATTTGTGACCACCTCGCTAGCTGCCTCTGCCGGCGCCATCGGAGCACTACTCACCTCTTACATCAAATTCAAAACCTACGACATCACCATGGTGCTCAATGGGATCTTGGCTGGCCTCGTGGGCATCACGGCTGGCGCCGACAAAATGGGCGTAATGGATGCAGTGTATATCGGAGCCATCGGTGGAGTCTTGGTGGTACTTGCGGTCATTGCTTTTGACAAACTCAAAATCGACGATCCTGTAGGAGCCATTGCAGTACACCTAATTGGAGGTATCTGGGGCACATTGGCCGTCGGTATATTTGGGGATTTGGCAGGATTAAGCCAGCTCAGTTCCCAACTTATAGGAATCGCAGCTGTAGGTGCGTTTTGCTTTGGTAGCTCCTGGCTGATTTTCTTCACCCTCAAGCGAACGGTCGGCATTCGTGTCGATGAAAAAGAAGAGGTCGAAGGCCTAGACATCAACGAACACCAGATGCGGGCTTACCCCGATTTTGCAACGAAAGATTGAAAACTAAACCAAAACAATCCCCTGAGAAAACTCAGGGGATTTGCTTTTTATTACCCTGGGAGCAAGGTCAGAGGGCCCACATGGCGCAGTAAGATGGCCTGATGCAGGTGGCCAAACTTTGCATAGCACCAAACCTTGAATTCTAAAAATTCCTCGGGAAGCAAGTAGCCAATTCCTTTTTTCAGTTCCCGTTCAAAAAGAAACCTATTAAAGCTTACTTTCTGTAAAATAGTCTTTACGTAATCCAGCATAGTCTAAAAATTTTGAAGGCATTAACTGATTTTAAGTTTTTCTACGGCAGCATATCCCAAGATGTTGCGTTATTTTGAGGGACCTAGCTGAAATTACTCTATTTTCGTACCCATGATTAGTGCAGCACGACATGTATTGGCTTTCTTGTGCCTTAGCGTATTGCTATCCTTTCAGGCTTTTGGGCAAGAGGTAACCGTGGTTCTCGGCCCGGATCAAATCGGCATCAACGAAACCTTTACAATCAAAGTCACCCTATCCAACGAAAAAATAAAGTCCTACGATCAATTTCCTGAAATTCCAGGATTTCAAAAGCAAGGCATCTCCCAGTCCTCCTCGATGAATATCATCAATGGGCAAATGAGTAGCTCCAACAGCATCATTCAGTATTACAAGCCTGCCCGAAAAGGACAGTTTACCCTACCCAAATTTTCCGTACTCATCAACGGCCAAGCAGCAGCTTCCCCTGGAAAACGAATTACCGTGACCGATGCTGCGGCAAGTAGCCCCAGCGGAGGAAATGCCTTCGATCCATTTGCAGAATTCTTTGGAAGAAATGAAGAGGTTCCTGAATTCGTAGAAATCGCAGACGATGCTTTTTTCGCAGTCAACATTGACAAAAGTGAAGTGTATGCCGGCGAAGGATTTACGATGGACATCTCTTTTTTCATGTCCGAACAAAACCAAGCTCCCTTTCAATTTTATGAGGCAGGAAAGCAGCTCGATGCCATCTTGAAGAAATTGAAACCTGTCAATGCTTGGGAAGAGAACTTTAGCATCACCACCATTGAACCCCAAACAGTAGAACGAAACGGCAAAAAATGGGTGAAATTCAAGGTTTTTGAAAGCACCTTTTTCCCTTTCTCTGAAGGAAAAATAGAAATCCCACGCGTGCCGTGGGAAATGATTAAATACAAGGTAGCCAAGAATCCATCGCTCTTTGGCGCGAATCGGCAAGAAGACTTCAAAACCTTTTATTCTAGCCCTAAGGTCATCACCGTAAAGCCCCTACCTCCGCACCCTCTAAAAAGTGAAGTACCGGTAGGAATCTTCCAGCTTCGCGAAAACATCACTACGCTGGAAGCAAAAACTGGGAAAGGCTTTAATTATAATTTTGGAGTTGCAGGAATTGGAAACATCAATTCCCTCGCAGCCCCAAAGCGTCTTCCTGGCGCAAATCTAAATACATTTGATCCCAATGTGCGTCAGCAGATCAACCGCGGCTACGGGCAAATATCGGGCATTAAAGAGTTTGACTACTTTGTAACCCTCAATGAAGCTGGGAAATACCCACTAGTGAACTATTTCAGCTGGATTTACTTTGATCCGGAGCGTGAGGTGTACGATACACTCAAGCCACAAGCGCTGATTCGCGTTAGCGGAGAATCCAAAATTAATGAAGCCTTGTCTGGCCAGCGCCTCGGAGGAATCTATGATAAAATCGCCACTGAAAGCAACCAATTTTTAAACCAGCGATATAAGTACTATTTTACCAACGCAATCAATATTTTACTCCTGGGCGCTCTCATTGTCTTAGCAGTAATCATCATCCGAAAAAAATAATGGGCAATACATTTGGCAAGCTTTTTAGACTCACCACCTTTGGAGAGTCCCATGGAAAAGCCCTAGGTGCAATCCTAGATGGCTGTCCAGCAGGCTTGGCCCTGGATTTGGAAAAAATACGGGCAGAAATGCAGCGCCGGAAGCCCGGCCAATCCAAAATCACCACCCAACGCAAAGAAGACGACGAAATCGAATTGCTCTCTGGAGTGTTTGAAGGAAAAACCACCGGTACGCCAATTGGCATCCTTATTCCGAATGAAGATCAGAAAAGTAAAGACTACGCACACATCGCAGATGCTTTTCGCCCTTCCCACGCGGATTATACCTACTTTGAAAAATATGGGCACCGTGACCATCGTGGAGGAGGCAGATCCAGTGCTCGTGAAACTGCCGCTCGAGTAGCCGGCGGCGCCATTGCAAAGCAGCTACTAGCCACCAAAGGAATTACCATTCAAGCCTATGTTTCCCAAGTAGGGAAAATTCGGCTTGAAAAACCCTATACCGCACTCAACTTGGACTTGGCTGAAGACAATATCGTCCGCTGTCCAGATCCAGAATTGGCTGAAGTAATGATCGAACACATCGACCAAGTACGAAAGGATCGCGACACCATAGGTGGTATCGTCTCCTGTGTGATCAAAAATTGCCCTCCAGGATTAGGCGAGCCTGTATTTGACCGACTCCATGCCGAACTTGGTAAAGCGATGTTGAGCATCAATGCCGTCAAAGGCTTTGAATATGGAAGTGGCTTTGAAGGGGTCACCCTTCGCGGCTCCCAACACAACGATGCCTTTGTCCAGCAAGACGGAAAAATCCATACGCTTACCAATCATTCGGGAGGCATTCAAGGTGGCATTAGCAACGGGGAGGATATCTACTTCCGCGTGGCCTTCAAGCCAGTGGCTACCCTCATGCAGGACCAATCCTCAGTCAATACCGCCGGAGAATCGGTGACCGTCAGCGGCAAAGGCCGTCACGATCCCTGTGTAGTCCCAAGAGCCGTACCCATTGTAGAAGCCATGGCAGCACTAGTACTAGCTGACTACCTTCTTCTATCCAAAACCAATAAACTTGAAGCCCTTTAACCCAACCCTGTTTTGAAAAAAATACCCTTACACACGCAAATTATCATCGGCCTTGTTCTTGGTCTGATCTTTGGCCTAGTCTCCATCAAGACGGGAATGCCCAAGTGGATCACCTTGGATTACATCAAGCCCATAGGCACTATTTTCATCAATGGACTAAAGATGATCGCCATGCCACTCGTATTGGCCTCGTTGATCATCGGTGTATCCAACTTGGGGGACATCTCCAAGTTGAGCCGAATTGGGGGACGTACGCTATTCTTGTTTTTGGCCACCACCGTGGTATCCATTTGCATCGGCTTGACGCTAGTCAACATATTCAAACCTGGAGCGGCACTACCTGATTCTACTCGGGAAAACCTTATGGCCTTGTATGAAGGAGATGCCGGTAAGCGTGCAGCATCTGCCACACAACTTCAGGATCAGAGCCCTCTGCAGCCCTTGATTGACATGGTACCACAAAACTTCTTTTTGGCCACCACGGACAATGCGGCCATGCTGCAAGTCGTATTCTTTGCCATCCTTGCCGGCATTGCCCTACTTCAAATTCCTAGATCAAAAGCCGAACCTGTCATGGCCTTCTTTGACGGATTCAATGAAGTGATTACCCAAATTGTCAATTACATCATGGTCCTTGCACCCTATGGTGTATTTGCCTTGATGGCTTCCTTGATTGTGGAGATTGCAGGTGATGATCCCGATTCCGCACTCACGCTACTTTTGGCTTTACTCAAGTACAGCTTGATCGTACTAGCAGGTCTATTCATTGTCATGGTAGTCATGTTCCCCCTCTTGCTCAAGTTCATGACCAAGGTTCCGGTGGGCCACTTTTTCAAAGCCATCCGCCCTGCACAGCTACTCGCATTTTCTACAAGTTCCAGTAACGCTACACTTCCCGTAACCATGAAGATTACGGAAGAGGAGCTGGGTGTATCTGAAAACATTTCCAGCTTTGTTCTCCCACTTGGAGCCACAGTCAACATGAATGGTACCAGTTTGTACCAAAGTGTGGCTGCCGTATTTATAGCTCAGGCGCTAGGGATGGAACTCACCTTCGGCCAGCAAGTGATGATTGTATTGACTTCCACTTTGGCTGCAGTAGGATCTGCAGGCGTACCAGGAGCAGGTCTCATCATGCTTATCGTCGTCCTCGAAGCCATTGGTATCCCAGCAGCCGGCATTGCCCTGATTATGGCTCCAGATCGGATTCTTGACATGTTTAGGACGGTAGTCAACATCACGGGTGACGTAGTGGTAGCCGCTGTCATTGCTAGTAAGGAAGGTGAAGTTTTGGAAGGTGTCGATGCGGATGCTGCCCCTACCGAAAAGGAATAAACATTCCCAACATGCACAAAAAAGGCCCCGCACGAACGGGGCCTTTTTTGTGTTTAGCAGTTTTAAAGGGCTTAGTGATTTTTCAAGAAGTCTACCAAACGCATAAACTCCGCATCCGTGATCGCGGGAAAGTTGGCAATCCGAAAACTGCTTGCTTTGAGAGGACCATAGCCTCCGCCAAGTTGCATGCCTTCTTTTTCAGCAGCCTTTTTGACCGCCGCAATCGCTTCTTCCTTTCCCGACACCGCAAGTACAGTAGTACTTCGAGTGGCGGCATTGTCTACAAGCAAGTCAAAAGTTGAAGACTGCGCTACCACTTTTTCCAAACTAGCCATGCGCTCTCGCAACCGCGCATCTACCTGAGCGATAGGATCCATGTCTTGCAAAACCCGATACAGGAGGTAAATCCCCAACACATTGGGCGTGTAGTGGGTCTGGTAGCTGGCTGCATTTTCAAGCATAAAGCTGAGGCTATTGTATCTCCCCCGCTCTCCTTTTCGAGCTACTTTTTCCTTGGCTTTGCCAGAAAGCAAGAGTATTCCTAGTCCTGCCGGCAAGCCAAAGCATTTCTGAACGGATGCATACCATACATCTGCCAACGAAAAATCAAACACAATCCCTCCCATGGAAGAAGTAGTGTCCACGGCAATCATCTTGTCTGGATAGCGCACTGCCAGCTCCCGGAGAACCGACATGGGCACCTGTGAGGCGTTGGCTGTTTCGTTTTGCGTCACCGAAATCAAGTCAACCTCAGGACCGATTTGCAATTGATCCACAGGAATGGATTCATTGGCAGCTAACTTATGCCCTTGGGTAGCAGGAAGAATGTGCTGGGCATATTCCAACCATTTTTTACCAAAAGAACCCGAATACAAGTGGTAGCTGGACTGTTCTACCAAGGATTGGGAGATGATCTCCCAGCTTTCTGTCGCCGAAGAAGTGAATAGCAAGGTGAAGTCAGCTGGAACCTGCAGCTTCTCCCGAAAAAGCTGTTCGGTATCCCGATACAAATTCATAAACACTGCACTGCGGTGATTGGCGCTCAATATCCCTTGGACATAAGCCTCCTGTAAGTAGGCAGGTAGTGCATCGTATACTTTGGAAGGTCCTGGGGCGAAGGTAATCATCGGGAAGGGTTGATTAGAAAATACTGAATTGCCAAGGCATAGCCGGTTAGACCTAGGCCAGCAATCATGCCCACACAGGATTTGGAAAGAATGCTTTTGTGGCGAAACTCTTCGCGCTTGTACAAATTGGAAATGTGCACCTCCACCGTAGGCGTGGTAACTGCGGCCACTGCATCCGATAGGGCAACAGAGGTATGCGTATAGCCTCCCGCATTCAAAATAATGCCATCTACGGAAAAGCCTACCTCCTGAATTTTGTTGATCAGCTCCCCTTCTACATTGCTTTGAAAATAGGAAAATTCTACCGCTGGAAACTGGGCCTGAAGCTGCACAAAATAGCTTTCAAAAGATTCACTGCCATACACTTCGGGCTCTCGCTTGCCGAGCAAGTTGAGATTTGGGCCATTGATCACCTGGATTTTCATGGGTACATCGAAAAGAATTGACTATAAAGGTATTGACTCCAAGCTAGCTTGCCAAAAGCTTGGTTAAGGACTTTTCTGCTTGCGTTCCTTGACACGAAATAGGTAGGCAAGCGTAAACTCGAGGTTGGTCGAACTCATCTCAAAAATACGATCCTGAGACTCTGGATTCGTAAAGTCATAGCCAAAGCGTGCCTCAGCAGACAGGGTAGACTTGCCAAAAAGCTTGGAAATTCCTACCCCTCCTGTAAGTCCATACATGCGCTTGTTGGGGGTATCTGCAGGCTGTCCAAAGGTAGGTAGCTCCTTGGGGGTAGCTCCCGAATACTCCCGAGAAATATCCTCAACCTGTCTCAGCAGCCCAAAGTGAGGACCAAACTTGATTTGAAATCGCCCAGAACGTCCAGCAAAGATACTTGCTAGGATAGGGATTTTGAGGTAGCTAAACTCGGTTTGATTGATCTTCCCTGCATCGTTGACTTGCTTGAAGCCGAGCGTAAGTTGCTGGATATTGAGCTCTACCCCTGCATTTTTGGAGTCAAAATATTCGAGTACCAGGGCGAAGGTTGGAGCGGCAACTCCCTCCACTTTTTTGACCCGGGTACCTGCAGTCGCCTGGTAGCTGTAGGAACTGCTACTCAACCCTCCTCGAATACCGATACTCAACTGCGCGAAAGCAATTCCTGGCAAGAGGAGAAAACCCAGCACCAACAGCTTTTTAACCATAATCCAACCTATCAATTTTTTTTTACGATGATGTTTATCCGCTTTAGCACCTACTACCAAAGATATTAAGATTTGATGGGTAAGGAAATTTGCTGTGGACTGTGAGCGGTCAACTGTCGACGATTTTTTTCACTATTTTTTATTCAACCTAAAAGTCCCTTGAATCGGCTCCCCAGCCACAGTTAATCCACGCACTTCCACAATCACGGGGCCACCTAAGTCGTTGGCAAAAAAGGAAAGAACCAACTCCCCCTTTTCATTGGTCACCAAATAAGGGTTCCAATACAAGGTCTGCCGATCGTCTTTAGCTCCAACTGGGCTATCAGGACCGTAAGTACGTGATGTAAAATCGCTTGGTACTTGAAAGCCTTCTAGGGTAAAGGTGATCATTCCCTTTCCTTCCAAAGGTTTGTCCTGGTTCTCATCCATCGCATCCTTGAGGTAAACGGCAATGACTCCATTTTTTCCTTGATCTCCGAGCATAGGCACCATCCTGGTGACTACCTCCACCCGATCAATATCGAAGGCATTGATGTTTCTAATGTTATCTGCAGCAGTGGCCATGCCTCCGCCTACAAGAACTACCCCATCCAACATAACTACAGGCTCCATCGAACCAAGGGCCGAAACCGCTCCACCTCGAAGGCGAATCGTTTGTTGCCCAGTACCCCCTACCAGGGTCACTCGGGCACCTGGAATATTTCCTACTAGGCTATTTACCAAATCAGTTGCACTTCCGGTCTTGGTCAACTTTTCTCCTTCAATGATAAAATCCGGGTTACCATAGATGGCTTTTGGCCGCACCTTTTCCGACTTAGCTTCTGGATTGGCTACCTCAGGATCAGGAACTTTTGCTGGAGTGGCCAGCGTGGTAACTTTGGGAAAATAGGGCATTTGGGGCAAGACCACAGGCGCTTTGAGGGGCTCTTGGAGCTGCACATTGAGTGGCCGACCTTTTTTGTCAGCAGCCACCAATCCTAGGCGCATCGGCCCATAAAATTCCATATTCTCCATCGCAAAGTCTCCTTCGGCATTGGAAGTTAGATTGATCAAGCCCTGGAATTCATTCACAAAAGCAGTTACATCGGTACCAACCCCTTTCCCTTTGGCATCAGTTACTTTTCCTGTAACCGAAATACTCGTTTCAATGGGATACGAAAATCGTTCCGTTCCCAGCGTTTCTGGGATTTGGCTGAGCTTCAGACTTGGCACCAGATCCACCTCCCTCCGGATAGGCACGAGCTGCTCTGCATCCCATATACTTACCGAAAGGGTAGCTGCTGCAGGCCGCCCTTTTTCGTCTGTAAGCTGCAGTCTTAAGTTTACCTCTTCCCGGGGACCGAAATTTGATTTATCTGACTGCAGTTGAACTCCTTTGTTGGTCCATTGCTCATTGATCTCCGATGCTACGATTCGTTTGTAAGGATTCAGCACAGGGAGAGCTTGCATAAAGTACTGGTTGGGACCGTAATTTCGCATCCAGTTGGTGTAGGCCCTCAGGTAGTAGTACTCACCCTCTAGTGAGTCAGGCAATAGGAGATCTCCAACCACGATGCCATCGCGAATTGGGAATTTCTTTGCAAGGAGAATGTCACGTGCATTGGAAATCACTTCCACATGGAGCACCTTGCTCAGTTCATCTCTCAGGTAGGGGTTGCCATAGGCAAAATATCCTTTAAAGAAGAGGGAATCTCCTGCATAGTAATAGGGCTTATCGGTGTGGAGGTACACCTTCTCCTGGTAGTTTTTGGCTGTTTTAGCCAAATCCTGCAGCAGCAGTGCTTTTACCGCATCGTAGTCTAGGGGAAGCAAATTTGAAATTCGCTTGCGGTCCATATCGCCTGAGAAAACCAGATCTTCGGGGTTGAGGATCGAACCATTTTCCCGAACGCGCACTTGTCCATTTTTTACTTCCAGCCATGAGATCGGATACGGAGCATCTCGGTACGTATTGGCTTGTGCAAAGCCTTTCTGGTAGTGAATTTCGATGCGGCCTTTGAGTTGCAGCAAATATTCATCAGGAGTACTGCCCGGCAGGACGAGGGGATCAGCCTTGTAGGGCACTACTGACTTTCCCAGTTCATTTGCAAAAATATCGGTACGGATATTCATGCTGGCAGAGCCTCCGGCCTTGTCTCCATAAAGATAAAATCCTTCCCGTTCGTAGGTGCCTTTGGTTATTGCCCGAAAGAGGTTCATGGGAGAGCGTTGGTAAATTATCGCTCGGTTTTTCTCCCAAAGGGCTTGCTGCGCATCCGAGTCGGGAGTTAGAAATTCAAACCTGGCGGCCCCTACGATGCGGTAATTGGTAGGCGCATCCAGAAACTCGGTTAGGTTGAACGTGATTTTATAGCCTAGGTAGCGGTTTTCGATTTCGATCGGCTGCTCCGCTCGCGCCAGAAAGGTTCCTTTTTCAGTGGGGATGGGGAAATCGATAACCCAAGGATTGAGGATGCTCGTTTGTGCAGCAGCTTCGTCTATGCCTAAAAAAAGACTTTGGAATTTGCGGAGGTCACGCTCCCAGCTTTTGTCGCGAGATGCCTTTACTTCCTGTTCGGTGAGCTCCTGTTCCAGAGGAACTAAGTTAAGGTTGAGGGTAAAAGTCCTCCCAGGTTTTAGCGTAATTTTGCGTGTTTGGGCGGTATAGCCCAAAAAAGAAAAGCCAATCTCTACCGTCCCGGCTTCTATCCCTGAGAGGGTATAGTTGCCCTGCATGTCGGTTGCGGTGGATACGGTCGTGTTGTTGATAAATACCGAACAAAAAGGCAGTGCCTCTCCAGTTTCTGCATCTTTTACCGTACCTGTAAGCGTGGCAGTTTGTGCTACAGCGAGTGCGGAGCAAAGTAGAAAGAACACAAGTAGGCAGGTATTTTTCACAGAAGTAGTCTAAGATGAAGGAGTTATGCTAATTTTCCAACGGGAGCCTGGTCAGGGGTTCATTCAGTAGAAAGGTCCCATAAATAGGACCTCCAAGTTCCGTAATCCCACGGACTTCTACTAAAATTGGCCCTGATTTTTCGTTGAGCAAAAATTCAATGGGTATAGAAAGCCGTGATCCATCGTTGGTGAGGCTGGGATTCCAATACAGGGTCGGCCGGAAGGGATTTAAGAAGGGGTAAAACTTTCTACTGGATTCGGTGACTTCAAAAGGTAGACTTGGTGCAAATCCCTGCAGCTTCAGCAAAGTGAAGTTATTTCCCTCTTTTTGGAGTTGCTCCCCGGATTTGAGGATGATGGATATCACCCCATTTCGGCCCAAGTCTCCATACATGGGCACCAAACGCCGAATGACCTCGACCCGCTCGATGTTGAAGATATTGACCCCATCCAGCACCTCGTAAAACGTTCTGCCTCCTCCTCCACCTCCAAGTAACGTACCTGAAGATCCATTTGCGGGCACCCCATTGATTAGCACTAGGGGTTCTCCCCCTCGGAAGGACACCCGAACATTAGGAGGCGTGCCGACAATCCTCAGGCCTGCCACCTGAGCGGATAAGGCATAAATAAATTGGAGGGTAGTCCCTACCAAGTTCATCCCCTCAGTCTCCACTACTTTATCCGGCTTCCCATAAATCATCGGACCAATGGAATTTTCCTTTTTTTCTTCTACCACAGCCTCCGCCAGCATGATTTCTCCTTTTTGAAGCGGCTGGATAGGAAGGTAGGAGGCATCGCCCTGGGCGCCCCTGGGTTCGACCTTTGGAAAGGCAATGGAGCTCAAATCTCTTGTGCTGGGGTAGGATTTAACATCCAATTGAATCACCCGAATCGGCCTGGCATTTTGGTCGGTTGCCTGTAACGACACCTCAAAATCGCCGGAAAAATTGGTCGCCGGAAAGTTAAAGGTCCCGTCCTTCGCTGACTTAAGCGTACGCACATCTTCGTATCCGTTGATAAAGGCCTTGACGGAGCCTTGAATAGGCGCTCCTGTTTCGTTAAGAAGTTTACCTGCTAGCTCAAAGCCCTTTTCCACAGGATACTCCGGCACTGCGGGTTTCCGTTTGGATGAATGCAAAAGTGCTTCCATCCCCTTGAAATCAGGCACGTGAACCGCCTGGTTGCCATCTAGTACCGAAACAGAAAAGTTAGATTTTAAGGGTTTCCCCTCCTCGTCTACGGTCATGATGTTGAGCGTGACCTTTTCCCCTGCTCCGTAGCTTTGCTTATCCGTAAACACACCGATGTTTTTAGATCCTGATGCAAGTGGGAAAGAGGCAGGCTGAAACTGGTGGGATAAAATTTGGATAGGCATGATGAGCTCCTCTTGCTCGTAATTAAGGCCCCAAGCGGTATAGGCGCGTAGGTAAAAATTGCCCGTTTCGGCCAGATCTGGAAGGGAAAGGTGTCCCTGTGCTACCCCATTTTTGATTTCTACGACCTGATGGATCCATTCGTAGCCTGTGGAATCGATTAGTTCTAGATGCAGTACCTTACTTAGCTCCTCCGCCATCAAGGGACTTCCATAGGAGAGGTAGGCTTTGAAATAGATGTTTTCTGCAGGCCAGTAATGCTTCCGATCCGTGTGCAAATAGATGCGTTCTTGCATCACCAGCTCATTTTTTTCAAGATTTGCCAGTTTGGTCAACCGATCCGCATTGAAATTGGAGGGTACCCCGAAGATGGGATTTTGGTTAGAAAACACCCCTCCAATCGCCAATTGGTCAGCTGCTACTGGGCTGCCATTCAGGTGGACGAGTAGCTTTTCCCCGCTGTAGTTGAGGGTTCCTTGTGAGCCATCCGCCAAACTTACCTTCAATGGTTTGGTGAAGGACAGCTGGTAAACTCCGGGTTGGGAAGTAAATGCCACTTCCGGATCTGCTGGAGTGGAGAAATCTGTTGTTTTCCCTTCCATCAACTGTGCGATGTAATAGGTAGGGCTAGATCGATACGCCTTTAAACGAGCCGCCCTTCTCCCTTCTTCCAAACTTCCTTCTTTGGGCAACTCAAAATACACGTAGGTCAGCTGTTGGGGGCTCGAGGTTTCTAAGGTAAAGGGGTCAAAATACACGGAGACCAAGTAGCCCGTTTCCGGATTGGAAAAAAACAAGGGCCCAGCTGCCTGAACATGGTAGGATTTATCCTGTTGTTCCTCAAAAATCAGTTTATCTGGATTTAATACTTGTATTTGCTCTCCTGCCAGCCCCTTTCCTACAAAGGCCTCCTTCACCGCTTCTGTAAGCTTGGTGATTTTGGATTTAGACAAATCAGAAGCCGTGAAACCGGAATTATCCTGCTTGTTGAGACGAATAGAAAGACGAAGAGGAACTCCTGCTTTGACTTGAATCTCTTGGCTAAACTTCTCCCAACCTGGTCCGCGAACCTGCAGCTCCCAGGTGCCTTCCGGCAAGTTGGCCAGGAGAAAGTTGCCATCCCCATCTGAGAAAGCCTGAAAAGTAGTGCTCGGGATAAACACATGGGCCTCCGAAATTGGAGCCTCAGTCGCAGTTGAAACAATCGTCCCGCTGAGTCGACCAGTCTGTGCCTGTGTGGAAGTGGCAAGAAAATAGAGCAGGAAGAAAATCCAGGATAGGTTCAGTAGGAAGCGCTGAGTTTGCCTCCCCACACTTCTTGAGGGATGGCCACTTGTTGGAAATTCTTTTTGGTGTACCATGTGGTTTTGCTGTTGAACTTAAAAAAATGGAATCGCCTAAAACCACAAAAGCCTCGGTTAAAGAAGCTTTTGTAGGTTTGTAGGGTTTAATCCTGTGTCAGATCCTCTCGCTCTTTGAGTTTTTTATCCTCTACGTTTTTATTGAGGAAATCATTGATTACCTCGATGGGAAGGCTGGAAGAGATTTCTCCAAAGGAGTTGATTTCCATTTTGAATCCCTTCAATTCCTCATGTACGCGGGGTTGCTCTTCTTTTTTCTTCTTTTTGGTCATCTCAGTCTACGATTGCTAGCGTATCTAACGCAAACCTAATTCTTTTGGCTACCTCTTGCGGACCTAAGATTGCAAAAACCTCCATGAGGTCTGGACCAGCGCCGAGGCCAGTGACCGCGAGGCGAACAGCCTGCATGACCTTGCCCAATTTGATGCCATTTGCTTCGGCCGTGCTTTCTAGGAGAGCTTTGGCTGCTACCCCATCAAAAGGAGCAGGTATTCCAGACTCGAGGGTCTGGGCATAGGCCTTCAATAAGGTGGCTGCATCTGCATTCCACTTTTTGGTGGCTACCTCCAGATCGAATTCGATAGGTGCATGGCTGATAAACTCACTATCTCTCCAGAAGTCTCCAGGGAAGGTGACCCGATCACGAAGAAGGGAGACGATAGCTCCTGCTTTTTCTTGGGAAAGGGTGGTGCCTGCTGCTTGCGCATCCTGCTGGAGGTAGGTGATCAAGTCCTCCTGTGCGCTGCCTCGCAAGTAATGCTCGTTGAACCACTTCGCTTTGGCGATGTCAAATTTCGTTCCCGACTTGCCAATACGTTCGATGGAGAAGGCTTCTACGAGTTCGTCCACGGAGAAAATCTCGCGCTCATCCCCAGGGTTCCAGCCGAGGAAGGCCAGGAAGTTGAGAAGGGCTTCTGGGAGATAGCCATTTTCGCGAAATCCGCTGGACTTTTCTCCTGTAAAAGGATCGACCCAATTGAGTGGAAATACGGGAAAGCCCAGCTTGTCGCCATCGCGCTTGGAGAGCTTGCCATTGCCGTCCGGCTTGAGGAGCAGGGGCAGGTGGGCAAACTGGGGCATGGTATCCTCCCATCCAAAGAAACGGTACAACAGTACATGTAGGGGGGCAGAGGGAAGCCATTCTTCTCCACGAATCACATGAGTGATGCCCATGAGGTGATCATCCACAATATTGGCCAGGTGGTAGGTTGGCATGCCGTCCGACTTCATCAGGACCTTGTCGTCGAGTGTGCTCGAGTGCACCATGACCCACCCCCGAATCAGGTCGTGGAGACGTACCTCTTCTTTGAGGGGTAGTTTGGCGCGGATGACGTAGGGATCTCCCGAGGCCAATCGTTCCTTCACCTCGGCTGGGGAGAGGGTGAGGGAGTTTTTCATTTGGCTGCGGGTGATGCTGTTGTACTGAGGCTGTAGCACGCGGGCGGCGGTGAGGCGCTCCCGCATGGCCTCGAGCTCCTCGGAGGTATCAAAGGCATAGTAGGCATGGCCTTTTTCTACGAGATCTAGGGCATACTGCATGTAGCTTGCCTTACGCTCCGATTGGCGGTAAGGGGCTACAGATCCTGGATTCCAGGGGCTTTCGTCGGGGGAGATGCCCAACCAGTCTAGGGATTCTTGAATGTATTCTTCAGCGCCGGGTACAAAGCGGGTTTGGTCGGTATCTTCGATGCGGAGGAGAAACTTCCCCCCCATTTTTTTGGCAAAAAGGTAATTGTAGAGGGCGGTGCGCAGCCCTCCGATATGGAGTGCTCCCGTGGGTGAAGGGGCAAATCGTACGCGAACTTCTTTGGTCATGTTGGTAGTTGGCTTCTAAGCCCACAAAGATAGGAATTTGTCGGCGACCTTTGAGGTCTTTTAGACCTCGAAGGTCTAAATCTAAACCTTTGAGGTCTTCCAGACCTCGAAGGTTTATAAGATCGGAACGTAGGTGTAAACCTTCGCTGTTAAAAAAAACAGCAAAGGTTGGGCGCGACCTTTGAGGTCTTTTAGACCTCGAAGGTCTTCATGAAAGGGATTTAAGTCAAAACCCTCGCTGTTAAAAAAAACAGCAAAGGTTGGGAGTGACCTTTGCGGTCTCCCAGACCTCGAAGGTCTAAATGAGGGGGATTTAGGATTAAACCTTCGCTGTTAAAAAAACAGCAAAGGTTGGGCGCGACCTTTGTGGTCTCCCAGACCTCGAAGGTCTAAATAAGTGAAATCCATGTTTAAACCTTCGCTGTTAAAAAAAACAGCAAAGGTTGGACGCGACCTTTGCGGTCTCCCACACCTCGAAGGTTTAAATACTTGAAATGGAATGCAAAACCCTCGCTGTTAAAAAAAACAGCAACCATTTTGGAATTCCAAAATTCGTTTCTTAGGTTTAGTTATATTTTTATATTTAGTCTTTTTATTTTAATATTTTTATTTATGAAATCATTTTTATACAAATTATTCGTTTCTATACCTTATTTTTTGAACTGGGCAGGCCTAGGCCTGCTCATTTTAGCACTGGGTGGCTGTGTGCAGGAACCGGAGCTGCCCCAACTCGAGCAATCCGGACTAGACCAAACTGCGCAAATTACTCCCGTAAGGGCCTGGTTTGAGGCGAATAAGGGAAGCTTGCGCCTCCCCGAGCGAGGATCTACATTCCGAACAGGATCACAGGAGTTGATTTTACCCTTTTTTGAAAAGGAGCCGGATTGGGACAAGGTGCACCATTACTTTTTTCCGGATGGGCGAGAGGTGTTTGAGTTCAACTTGGAAAACAAGGAGATTTTTATCCCCTCTTTGGGAGAGCAGCAGCAGGATCAAGGGCTAGCGAGACGAAGCATTCAGAACATTCTTTTTGTCAAGCACCCGACGGAGGCACGCTTTGACCCGCTGATAGTCCGGTATTATCCTGATGCTGAAACTTCAAAACGAAATTTTAAAGACATCAACTACCAGATGATCGATGAAAAATGGTCTGGAACCGTGGATCTTTTCACCTACGACGAGCATTTTTTTATTGGCTTTGAGATTCACAAGGGGAGCATTCTTTCCACCCGCGAGGTAGAGGTAGCTGGAGCAAGCGGACGAAGTGCGGTAGGGGCTGAGCAGCTGGATATCCGCTGCTCGGTGACCACTACAGATTGGATTCAGATTTACTACAACTACGAGACCAAGAGAGTTGAATTCATCACACTCTCCCCAACCCGCAGCTATTCCTGTGCTGTTGGGGGTCCGCAGGGGGAAGATTCGGGTGCGGGAGGGAATTACGTTTATCTACCCGGGGATTCCTTTCCTAGGGCAGGTGGGGCTTTGGGGAGTTACAATCCTCCAGATGTGCCGCTACCCATGCTGCGCATCTACATCGACAGCTCCATCACAGACGACCCTCGACTCAGTTGCATTGTGGACAAATTGGCGCTATCTGAATTTATGAGTAAAATTGCAGAGCTTACCAAAACAAAGGATAAAAACACCAACTCGATTTTGAAGCTTGGGAATACCAAAAATCAAACCGCGTACGGAGAAACAAAAAATGTGGCTGGATTCAATGAGATCACGATTAATAAATCGTATTTACATAGACCAGATTTAATGTTTGCTCGGACCATTTTTCATGAGCTAGCTCACGCGGAAATCATGGCTGCATTAAAAGCAAATAGAATTACGCCGATCGATGGTAATTTTCCAGCAAACCTGGATTTGTATATTACCTTTTATTTAAATACTGCGAAGGACGAGGAAGATAAAGATGACTTACTAGGAAATAGACAGCACAATTACATGGCTGCCAATTTACTTCCAGTGATGGGGCGAGGATTGATGAATTTCCATAGAGAGCAGTTTCCTGAAGAGTTCAAGCAGTTCAGTGACTTTATGAAAATTGCAGGCTATCCGAAAGGGCTTACTGAAGATTTTTACATGAACTTGTTTTGGGAAGGACTAGAAACCACAACCGCATATAAACAAATGGCAGCAATCACCGTCCAGCCACCTTTTCTATCGCCACTTAAAAAAATGGAAAATGATTTGTTGAATGCAGAAAAACTGACAAAACCATGTGGAACCTAATTTTACTACTTTCACTTTGGCTAGCTCCAACACATTCTCCCTCAGATTCCATTATTCTGATTGCGGACGATTGTTCCAAGTGGTATATGTCCATAAATAAAAAAAAAGGGCAATTTGGGCTTTCAAAAAGGACTCCAGACTTCCATTCCGTAAGATTAGTTTATGGATGGATAACTCCAGAGGATAGCTTATCAAAAATCAACATTCGCTATGCTGACATTCTGGAGCAAAAACCGAGATATACCTCCGAATTAAACGCAGACGAGTGGATAAAATTGGCTAACGATAAGAGAAAAATTTATTTGCTAAGACCCGACGATTTTTGTTCTAGAAAGCGCTTTATTTTGAATCAAGAGTTTATCCTTTATGAAGTACGAATAGGACTATCAGGATCCATGTAGAGACGCGCTATTTTTCTTCAACTATCCCTCCTATCTGCTAAAAAAATAGGAAGCAGACCTGTTTTGGGAAGGACTAGAAACCACAACCGCATACAAACAAATGGCCGAAATCATCGTCCAGCCACCTTTTCTATCCCCCCTTGAAAAAATGAAAAGAGACAAACGATTATCTGAACAACTAACAAAGCCATGTGGAACCTAATTTTACTACTTACACTTTGGCTAGTTCCAGCCCCTTCTCCATCAGATTCCATTTTTCTGATTGCGGACGATTGTTCCAATTGGAGCATAACCATATTAAATAAAAAAGAAGGTTATTTCGCATTTTCCAAAGACATTCCAATTTTCCATTCCTTAGGATTAAGTCATGGTTGGCTATTTCCAAAGGATAGCATGTCAAAAATCAGCATGCGCTATGCTGACATTCTGGAGCAAAAACCGAGATATACCTCCGAATTAAACGCAGACGATTGGCTGAAATTGGATAACGATAAGAGAAAAATCTATTTACTAAGACCCGACGATTATTGTACTAGAAAGCGCTTTGTCTTTAATCAAGAATTTACCCTGTATGAAGTCCGTATAGGACTATAGGCCCCAAATAAGGATTGCACTATTTTTCTTCCACTAGCCTAACTGCATAAAAATTAGGGGTGTGGCTTTTTTTAAAGGGACTAGAAACCACAACCGCATACAAACAAATGGCCGCAATCACCGTCCAGAAACCTCTTTTATCGCCATTTGAAAAAATGAAAAATGATCTGTTGAATTCAAAAAAACTAACAAACCCATATGGAAACTAATTTTACTACTTTCACTTTGGCTAGCTCCCAGCCCTTCTCCCTCAGATTACATTATTCTGATTGCAGACGATTGTTCCAAGTGGTATATGAACATTAATAAAAAAAAAGGGCATTTTGGGCTTTCAAAAAGTACTCCCGGCATCCATTCCGTAAGTTTAGTGTATGGATGGATAACTCCAGAGGACAGCTTATCAAAAATCAACATGCGCTATGCTGACATTCTGGAGCAAAACCCGAGATACACCTCCGAATTAAAAAAAGAGGATTGGATTGAACTGACCTATGGAAAAAATAAAAAGAAAATATTTTTATTAAGACCCGACGATTATTGTACTAGAAAGCGCTTTGTCTTAAATCAAGAATTTACGCTTTATGAAGTACGTATGGGCCTGTCCGGTGACGAGTAGGGATGCACTGTTTTTCTTCAACTAGCCTATCTGCATAAAAAATTAGAAAGAGGATCTTTTTGGGAAGGACTAGAAACCACAACCGCATACAAACAAATGGCCGCAATCACCGTCCAGCCACCTTTTCTATCGCCACTTAAAAAAATGGAAAATGATTTTTGGAATGCAGAAAAACTGACAAAAGCATGTGGAAACTAATTTTAGTACTTGCAATTTGGCTAGCTCCAAATCCTGCTCCCTCAGATTCCATTATTCTGATTGCGGACGATTGCACTAAATGGGGTAAGATTGACCCCTATAGAAAAAGTGCTAGGTACTCCATAGTAAAGTCTACCACAGATTTTCATAGTATTATGTTAATCCACGATTGGATGCTCACAGAGGACAGCTTGTCAAAAATCAACATGCACTATGCTGACATTATGGAACATAACCCAAGATATACCTCCGAATTAAACGCAGACGATTGGATAAAATTGGATACCGAAAAGAGGAAAATTTATTTACTAAGACCCGACGATTATTGTACTAGTGAAAGCGCTTTGTCTTTAATCAAGAATTTACCCTGTATGAAGTACGTATGGGCCTGTCCGGTAAAGAGTAGAGAGCCAACAAAGTCACTAGAAAAAAAGGAGTAAACCCTGTTCTTGACCTCGAAGGTCTAATCCAAACCTTTGAGGTCTTCCAGACCTCGAAGGTTTAAATGCTTGAATTGGAATGCAAAATGGTCGCTGTTAAAAAAAAATAGCAACCATTTTGGAATTCCAAAATTCGTTTTTTAGATTTAGCTATATTTTTATATTTACTCTTTTTATATTAATGTTTTAATTTATGAAATCATTTTTATACAAATTATTAGTTTTTATACCTTGTTTTTTGAACTGGTCAGGCCTATGCCTGCTCATTTTAGCACTGGGTGGCTGTATGCAGGAACCGGAGCTGCCCCAACCCAAGCAAACAGGACTAGACCAAACTGCGCAAATTGCTCTCGTAAGGGCCTGGTTTGAAGCGAATAAGGGAAGCTTACGCCTCCCCGAGCGAGGATCTAACTTTCGAACGGAATCTCAGGAGTTGATTTTACCCTTTTTTGAAAAAGAACCCGATTGGGACAAGGTGCACCATTACTTTTTTCCAGATGGGCGAGAGGTGTTTGAAATAAATTTGAAAAATTTTACCAAATACTATCCTACCAGCTTGCTGGACAGTTTCCCCAACCAGAACCCTGTGGATGTGGTTATACAGAATATACTTTTTGTCAAACATCCCACCAAAGAGCGCTTTGATCCAGTGATTTTGAGGTATTATCCCGCTAATTCAACTAACGAAAAGACTTTTGAAGAGATGAGTTACCAAGCCATCGATTATGATTGGAGTGGAACCATCGAGTTATTCACTTACGATGAACATCACTTCGTTGGATTCGAGATTAAAGAGGGAAAAGTCGTGAGGGATTTTACACGAAAACCATTTGAAGGAGAAAAGAAAAAATCTACAGCGAATATGGATGTGCGCTGCACCACACATTATTATCCTGTCGGTTATCAAGCATGTGCAGGCTCCTCCTGCCACACGACTATCCTTTATTACATCGCTGAGACTTCTTGTTCCGGCGGAGATTTAGGTACTACTACTAAAAGCTATCAATATCCAACAGAAGTACCAAGCTTGGGCGGAAATCCAACAACCGATGGCAATGGAACATGTAGTACCTGCGAATACAACCCTCCGAGTTTGACAATGCCAGGATTGTTAAATAAACTAACCAATCCATGCGCTAGTGAACTCTTTAAACAAGTCAAAAGATCGGGTATCCAATCAGGAAATCAAACAGGAAATTTTAATATAGATCAATAGATACTTAAGCTATTTGAGGAATCAGCAAAGTATGATTACGTCATTCAAAATTCTGACAATTCAACCACAACAACTCCCCATTTCAATACCGATACAAGAAAACCAGAATTTGTAGTAAATCTGAATAATACTTATTTAAGTACAGCGACGCAACTATCTATTGTTAGAACAATTATTCATGAATCTTTGCATGCGTATATTTCATATAAAATTGCCGTGGAAATTGAATATAAATTAGAGTTTGAAAAAGACTATTCTGAATATTTGAAGGCAAGAAGACCAAGTGATATTAACCGAGCTCAACATGAACTTATGGGATCCTATGTAGAGACTATGGCTTACAGCTTAAAGCAATGGGATAGGATTTATGGAAATGGGAAATTAGGCAATCCCTTACTGGAAGATAATTATTATAGAGCTATGGCATTTGGCGGACTATTTAGAGATGGATCTAATATTCCCACAGATTCTTTCAAGGCTCTGATTCCAAGTGGAATCGAGCGGATGAACATACTCAAAATTATCTTTAATGAACAAGAAGGAACCGATTCGAAAGGAACAAAATGCAACTGATCAAAATTTCGCTCATTATATTCCTAGCTATTTTTACCTGGGACAGATGTCTTTTTGCTCAAATTGTGACTGCAAAGGAATATGAAGTAATAAATAATCTCTATGGCCATAATAATGATTTGAAGAAGTTTAGAGTTTATAAATATTTAGCTCCTGATTCTGTGTTTAAAGATTTCATCAAAATTAAGCAGGATAGTGTTATTAGTTTTTTTGGGACGTTGGACGAGGAGAAATTGAGAGAGATTATGAAAAACTTCGAGCTTGATAAGGAAATGTTGGCCACTCTGGACCAGGATTCCATTGAATTAAAAAGTTCAAAGTTGGATTGTGGAATTCGGATTAAAAAATCTATAAATAAATCCAACCTTCTCTCTAGACCGCTTATCTCAGGAAATTACGCCATCTTATATTTAAAATCCCCTTGTGAAAGCTATATAGAACAATATGTCTTTGCTAAAAAAATTATGGATAATTGGGTTTATTATGGTGATTTCATGATTTCATCCCGATATGTTGAGACCCCTGTATATCCGAAAATAAAAAGGATCTGGAAAGTTATTTTCCGAAATAGATATTGTGATTGAAATTCAGTTTAGACTTCGATTAAGTTTTTTAAGATGATCTAATCTCCTCAACGCTCCTCGATCCGCCGCAGCGGATCGAGGAGGAAAAGCAGTAAACAAAAAAAGCCCCGTACGTACGGGGCTTTTTGATGGACTGGGTAAGACTAGCGTCTCACTCTGATTTTTTCCTTGATACGAGCCGCCTTACCTTGACGTCCTCTCAAGTAGAATAGACGAGCTCTTCTTACTTTACCTTCTCTCACCAGGTCGATTTGCTCGATGGCTGGGGAGATGATTGGGAAGATACGCTCTACACCAATTCCATTGGAAATCTTACGCACTGTAAAGGTTTCTCCGTTGGAGTTTGGGTTTTTTCGTTGGATCACAGTTCCTTGGAACTGCTGGATTCTTTCCTTGTTACCTTCTTTGATACGTACGTGTACGTTGATGGTATCACCGGCTTTGAAAGAAGGGAACTTGGCTCTCGCCTCGCTGTATTCCGCTTCTACAATTTTCATTAGATCGCTCATAGCTCTATGTTTTTATGCTTTCGCAGTGCTCCGCCGCAGCGGTATAAATGAATTATTTTTTCTATACTCTTGTCTCGCCTACTCCCAACCTGAATCTTTGAGAAGATCAGGTCTTTTTTCTTGGGTTCGGCGAACCGACGCTTCGAATCTCCACTGGCTTATCTTGGCTTCATGACCCGAAAGCAGTACCTCAGGAATTTCTCTTCCTTCATACACTGCTGGCCGGGTATACACCGGCGGGGCAAGCAAATTATCTTGGAAGGAATCCGTCAAGGCCGAAGTCTCGTCGTTGAGTACACCTGGGATAAGACGGATGATGGCGTCAGCTACAACCGCTGCGGCCAACTCGCCACCCGAGAGGACGTAATCTCCGATGCTGATCTCCTTGGTGATAAAGGCATCCCGAACCCGCTGATCCACTCCCTTGTAATGACCGCAGAGGATCAGGAGGTTTTTCGTTTGGGAAAGGGCATTGGCCATCGGCTGATCGAAGGTGGCTCCATCGGGGGTCATGTAGATGATTTCATCGTACACACGCTCCTTTTGAAGGGCTTCAATACAGCGGGCGATCGGCTCGATCATCAAGACCATTCCTGCGCCCCCACCAAATGCATAATCGTCCACTTGCTTTTGTTTGCCTGTGGCATAATCTCTAAGGTTGTGGATCCGAACCGTGGCGATTCCTTTTTCTTCCGCCCGTTTGAGGATGGAATGCGAAAAGGGACCTTCCAATAGTCCAGGCACTACCGTAATGAGATCGATATGCATGGGTTAATCTTCCAGATAAATTTCAAGTAAGCCTTCGGGCAACTGGCAGAAAACTTTTTTTGCTGCCTTGTCCACCTGGGTAATGATGCCATCCTGTATGGGGATGAGCACTTCTTTGCCTTGGTAGGTCACTCCGAGGAGGTCCTGTGTTTCGAGATCGTAGACGACCTGCACAGGTCCGATGGGTCCCATCGTCAGGTCGATGACGTCAAAACCAATCAGTTCGTGGAAGTAATACTGATCTTCATCTAGTTGAGGAAGCTCGGAGAGTGGAAGATATACTTCCGACCCTACGAGATGTTCCACTTCTTCGATTCGATCGAGCTCCTCAAACTTGGCGAGTGCTTTGCCTCCGTACTGGATCACAAAATGTTCCAGAAAGAAGGGGACTAAGCGTCCTTTTTGATCGAGGAAGAGGTGCTCTAATCCCTCGTATTCCTCGGGATAATCTACATCGAGCACCACATTTACTTCACCACGAAGCCCATGAACTTTGGCTATTCGGCCTATCAAAAAGCACTGTTCCTTGTTCATGGGAGGAATTTATTATTCTCCAGCAGCGCCACCATCGGCTGCATCAGCAGCAGGTGCGTCAGCAGGAGCATCAACGGGGGCAGTATCTTCAGCAGCTTCAACTAACGGAGCTTCAGCAGAGGGAGTAGCTTCTACTACTGGAGCTTCTTCAGCAACAGGAGCTTCAACTTCTTCAGCAGCTTCTACTACCGGAGCATCAGCGGAGGTAGTAGCTTCTACTACCGGAGCTTCAGCAGCGGCAGTTCCTTCTTCTACAGCAGGAGCTTCAACTGCAGGAGCAGCTTCTTCAACTTCTTCTACCGCAGGGGCAGCAGCGGCAACAGCAGCAGCTTCTCTTGCTTTGATGGCGTCGATACGAGCCTGGTTTTTGGATGTTTCAGCAGCAAGGGCGGACTTACGAGCATCTGCTTTGGCAGTTGCAAGTTGGTCCTTCTTGCCTTCGATCTTGGTATCTTTCTCAGAAAGCCATGCGTTGAATTTGGCATCTGCTTGTTCTTGAGAAATAGCACCTTTCAACACTCCAATTTGGAGGTGTTTTTTCAGCATGACACCTCTGTAGGAAAGCATGGCTTTCACGGTATCGGTAGGCTGAGCTCCATTCAACAACCAGGTAAGAGCGCGCTCATTGTTGATGTTGATGGAAGCGGGGTTCGTGTTCGGATTGTAAGTTCCGAGTTTCTCGATGAAGCGTCCATCACGTGGAGCTCTTGCATCAGCTACAACCACGTCGTAAATGGCTTGTTTTTTGCGACCACGACGTGCTAATCTGATTTTTACGGACATAATTAACTGTTTTTAGTGAGTGGATGGAACCCGTCCATCCTAATTTTGGACTGCAAAGATACGATAAAGGATTGAAAAGCCACAAGTTGCCTGTAAATTATTTGTGTAAAAGTTGAGATTGGGGCTATATTGCAGGACTATTTGGCCTTGTAGTTCAACGGATAGAACAAGCGTTTCCTAAACGCTAGATCTAGGTTCGATTCCTAGCTAGGCTACTTCTTTTGTTACCTGCTACCGTAAATGGATCACAGGAGTTCCAATTTTTTAACATTTCAGGGATTTACATCCTCTACTCTGCGCAAACCGTGTTTTCCTTGGCTAATTAAACAAAAGTGGAAGCGCGGGAGTTAGCAGACTATAAAAATTAAAAAAATCTAAAAAAAATGAAAAAATTATCCATTTTATTCTTCGCCTTATTGCTATCTGCCAATGTATTTAGCCAAGGAAAAGACATTGCCGATATCGCTATTGGATCTGCTGACCACAGCACCCTAGTTGCAGCAGTTGTAGCTGCCGATTTAGTGGGAACACTTAAGAGCGCAGGACCCTTCACGGTTTTTGCACCTACCAACGCTGCATTTGCCAAACTTCCTGAAGGTACAGTAGCCACCCTATTGAAGCCAGAGAACAAAGCACAACTTGTTAAAATCTTAACCTACCACGTGGTAGCTGGCAACCTTGACGCAGCTGCAGTAGTAGCCGCAATCACAAACGGAAAAGGTTCTGTAACCTTGACTACCGTAAGCGGTGGAAAACTTACTGCTTCTATGGAAGGCGGTAAAGTGAAATTGACTGACGAATCTGGAAATGCAGCTTATGTAATTGCAGCTGATTTGAAAGGTACTAACGGAGTGATCCACGTGATCGACAGGGTAGTTCTTCCAAAGTAATTCCCAATTCGATTGCATATAAAACGCGCTGGAGTTCTTCCAGCGCGTTTTTTTATGCCCTTGACCTTAATAGCTTTAAGCGCCTTCAAAAATTGCAATTTGATTAAACTTAATTCAAATTTTCAGGTTAACAAGTAACTAACAGATTAATTACAAAAGTTTTAGCTTTGCAATTTCTATCTAAACTTTTTTAAGTCTATCTGTTTCACATTTTCTCTTTCTCCTTTAAATCCATTTTCAAACTTCACATTACGAGTTTATCCCTTAGCTACCTATAAAATTTACTACCATGAATAGATTTAAAAAGTCAGAACTCGTCCTATTGGCGATTGTCATTCTTATCATCGGGATATCAGAATATTATTTTTTGGTCCTTGATGAGCCTCTAAAAGCAATTTTTATTGGTCTTTGGTGCCCCACCATCTTGGGTTTTGTCATCATCTTTAACTTGAAAGGCAACCATGGAAAATCTTGATATCATCTTACTCACCGCAGCCGTAGCGGTTGCATTTTTAGTTTTCATCATCACCACCTTGAAAGAATTTACCAAGATGGAGACAGAAGTCTATACTGACCTCAAAAGCAAGCCAAGCTACGGCAGAGATGCGCTGTATGACCTGCTTCAAAAACTATTTGACGATGAATCTATCCCAAAAACGGACAAGAAAACGGTATTGAAGACTATCGGTCGAACTATGGCCGACATGGAATCAGATGGGCTTTACTTCCCTGAAGAAATCAAAGAAAAATTGGCTAAAGACGGCATCCCACTTCCCACAAAAAAAAGCGATACCGAAACACTTGAGGATGGAAAATAAGGCTGGTGGTTTTCATCACCGCCGACCCTAGCTAATTTGCGTTTTTTAAAATAATAGCTAGTCACGCTCAAAGTAAGCTGTTTTTTGATCCTAGGCCCCAAAAGGTATGTCCTTGGTGTGTTTTTTGATTTTTATATGGCTTTACATCCAGACTAAAGATGGCAAAAA
Source organism: Algoriphagus sp. (assembly GCA_040403475.1). Taxonomy (GTDB): domain Bacteria; phylum Bacteroidota; class Bacteroidia; order Cytophagales; family Cyclobacteriaceae; genus Algoriphagus. The sequence goes on from JBBAKO010000014.1 coordinate 67,475, forward strand.
CTAAACAAAAGGATAACCTCACCAACTAGCAGTTTTTGTGCTTTTTCTTTAGGTTTCTGCTTTTATTGATTCTAAGCCATGTCTTCTAGACGAAATTTCCTAAAATCTGGCCTTCTTCCGCTGTCACTAGGGGCCCTGGCTCCTACCCTAGTCCAGGCTAATCCGATCCCCTCCCAATCCCAAAGTCTGCTCAGCCTGCTCCTCAAGTCCATGACCCGACATACGATTTGGAAAGAGGTGGCATCGATTCCATTTACTTTCCCCACACATCATTGCCAGGGCATGGTCAAAATTGGAGAAGATTATTGGGTAAGCTCGGTGGAAGTCCTTCCCGAATTTGCAGGAGATCGTTCCCACGGAAAAGGATATTTATTTCAGGTGAGTGCCACAGGCCAACTCCTGAATAGCCTAAAACTCGGGGAAAGACCGCTTTACCATCCCAGTGGCATCGACTTCGATGGCACACACCTTTGGATAGCCCTTGCAGCCTACAAACCCAACAGCCAATCGATCATTTACAAAATTGACCCCTTCCAAAATACCGTGAAGGAGGTTTTTAGATGGGAAGATCACCTCGGGGCCATTGCACTCAATCCGGACACCCAGATCTTGCATGGTGCCAGCTGGGGTTCCCGTACCCTGTACCAATGGGATAGCAAAGCTATTGCTAAAAAACAGAGTTCCCCCGAACCGATTCCCTCCACCAGCCAACTCAATCCCAGCAGCTACATCGACTACCAGGACAACCAATACCTGGGTGGTGGGGAAATGCTCTATTCAGGAGTGGCTACCTATAAAAAACCGGGGGAGCCTGCCTTTTCCCTGGGGGGACTGGAAATCTGGGATGTCCTCCAAGGCCAGGTGGTCCACCAGCTACCAATATCCCTCTGGTCACCGAAAACAGGCAGAGTCATGACTCAAAATCCTTGCTTTTTGGAAGCAGTGGCCCCAAACCAAGTTCGTGCCTACTTCCTCCCTGACGACATGGAATCTACCCTGTATGTGTATGAAGCTGCAGTGGAGCTATCAAAAGAAAAATAAGCCATTCAAGCAGCAATCCCAGGGGAAATACCAGCCGAAAAATTGATTCGCCAAATTAATTTTTCGGTTTTCTGAAAATCAGGCAATGTTGCCAGGGTAGGTTGCTGCTATTTTTTTCAAATGAAAAGCCGGCAGCCTTAAACCCTTTTACCGCCTGTTGCTCGCTCATCTTGTGGATGGCCTTGATTGGCACATTCGGATCTTCAGCCCTGAACTCTACCAAAACCAACTTGCCCCCAGGCTTGAGTGCTTCCATCATGGATAGCGCCATCTCGTAATGACCAGTGGTTTAACCCCAAGTATTCTAGTCCTTAAAAAACCAATGCCTTAATGCCAAGAGAATTTATTTAACTTTTTACCTAATCTGACCTCAAAATCATTCAAACAATTTCTGCCAGCAAATCCTTTCTCTATTCAGATAGACTAAATCAAAACCATTCAACCTTTGCAATGGATTCCTTTACAACAAGCGTTAATTTTTATAGTCAACGTTCAATTTTTAAAAAAAAAATAATTAATTAATTAATTATTTCTGACCTTTAAAAACGCTAAAAAAAAATTAGGTTAGAGGGTCTTATTTCTCTAAAGTGTTAAAGTTTATTCTGATTATCCGCTTTTTCACCACTAACCAGAAAAAAAAAGCTTTGAGGTTCAATTAGGTGAGCTGTGGACCGTTGACTGTGGTCTGTCAACGATTATCCGCAGTTTTAAATAGGCGAGCTGAGCTACTGGCATGATTGCGGATAATCACAAAGTTTATTTAGTTTATTTAAAAAGTTGTTATGAGGAGACTCACGAATCTTTACTTTTTTTTTCTGTTGATTTTTTCTCCCTTTTTTGTTCAAGGGCAGCAATCCGCTGTTAGCGCAGGAGGTGAAAGTAGTTCAAGCACCTGCACAGTTTCCGTTAGTATTGGTCAAGTAGTTTACAATTCCTATACCACTGTGTCGGGTACTGAATC
>JBBAKO010000015.1:0-55156 GCA_040403475.1 Algoriphagus sp.
AAAACTAGCCCTTGAACAGATAATTTACCTCTTAGCCTGACGGCTATGGCCTGCCGCAGGCAGGCAAGAGTCAAAAGAGCGGTTAGATTTCTTTGCGGCTTGGCGCCTTTGCGAGAGAAAAAGAATCCCCGCAATTCTGCGGGGCAAGCCTCCGCGGCGGACTGGCCCCGTAATTCTACGGGACAGATGAGGGGACTATCTAATTAAGATCTGCTTCATCTGTGTGAGAAAGAAAAAAAGATATCCGCCGCGGCGGACGCAAAGACGCAGAGACGCAAAGAGTCCCTAGCGGCGGGTATGCCTACTTACTCTAGGAACCTGCCTGTGGCAGGCAGGCAAGGGCAATAAAGCGTTTAAATTTCTTTGCGTCTTGGTGCCTTTGCGCGAAAAAAGAAGAACTCGCTCCTCCGCCGCGGCGGACAGAATTCGGGTCTTTGCGGGAAAAAAAAATAGCAGTCCTTTCCTAATTTTAATCAACAAAAGTTTCCTTTATAACTGCTTTACATTTTTCAATTTCGGCGTTAGTCAAATTCTCGAATATTCTTATAATTCGGGTTTTGTCCACTGTCCTAATTTGATCAATTGCAATCATTCCTTTTTTTCCATTATGGTTTACTGAAACCCTTGTTGGATATTTTTTTAAGCTCGTCGTCATAGGAGCAAGGACTATTGTGTTCAGGTATTTATTCATTTCATTAGGTGAAATGATGAAACAAGGTCTTGTCTTTTTTATTTCACTTCCGATGGTTGGGTCAAGGTTGACAAGAACGATCGCATATTGGTTTAAGTCCATTCCTCTAAGTTTTCATCTTCGAAGACATCACCAATAAGCAACGTATCATCTCCATTTTCGCTCATTTTTTTAAATTCCTTTTCCCAATCTCCTCGGGGGCTTGGAATTGGTTTGAGAACAATTTGTCCTTTCTCAAGAATCACTTCCACCTTGTCCTTGATATTGTATTTTTCTAAAATGGTCTTACTCAGACGAAGCCCTTTTGAGTTTCCAATTTTTATAATTGATGTTTCCATAACCTGTCAAATGTTATTACAAAGCAACTACTTTTATTGGTTTGTCACTTGTTATCCCTGTTGTAAAGTAAAAGCTTCCTTAAACCTTCCCATTTGGGTGCTTTTTATCCGCTAAAAACCTACTTTTTCAACTTCCCAAATAACCAGTCATCTGCTTTTTTGCCTTGCTCTGGATAGGTCCAATGTCCTGTTTCTGGGACGACAAAAACTTCTTTGGGCGCCTTTACTTCATTGAATGCTGAATAGTAGGAAGTTGGGGGACAGGTATCGTCATTGAATCCCCAGCTGTAAAATCCAGGAGTCTTTAAGATTCGGGCGAAATTGACTACATCGTAATAACCAAGAGTTTCAATTGCTTTTGGGTTGTTGTAGTAGTTCAGGTTAGTGCCTGCGAAGACATGAGGCCAACCTCCAGCTCTCCCAGACAGGTAGCCTGTCATGTCACTCAAGGCTGGATAAAAAGCCGCAAGGTATTTGATCCTTGGATCTAAAGCGGCGGTAGTAATTGACAGTGCACCTCCCTGACTTCCCCCCTGAATCCCAAGGTTTTCGCCGTCGTATTGAGGAAGTGAAACTAGAAAGTCAACTGCTCTCACACATCCCAAATACACTCTTTTGTAATAATAAAGGTCTTTATCGGACATGTTGAAGGTAAAATATCCATTCAGTGCGCCTGCCGAAAGATTGTTGTAAACGTCAAGAGGCAGGTCTATTGGGATTCCATGAATTCCTATTTGCAAGGTGATCGCTCCTCTTGCTGCTTTGCCCATATCACCGGAATACGAACGAATTCCCGCTCCGGGAACCAGTAAAATAGCAGGGAATTTTCCTGCTCCTTTTGGGACAGTCAAGACCCCATAAATTCGACTATTCTTGATGTTTTGAAAATTGACATGATAGACATCTACAAGCTCAGTGCTCTTCTCTGGCATATGGATCATTTTTGGATCTAGAGGAATTTTTGCCAATTCAGCTTTCCCTGCGGCCCAGAACGCTTCGAAATCAGCTGGCATTTTGATGGTGGGCTTGATGTTTTCCGGTTCAAAGGCGGCCGTCCCCAAACCTCTGTATTCTTTTCCATCTACCGTCGCAAACACTTCACAGCGTAAGAAGCCAGGATTTTTCATGGTGACACTTGAAATAGTTGCTCTGCCTTGGGAAAGTTGAAGAGTTCCTTCTTTGATCGGGTTCATTTTCTCTTCCTTGATAAAATACCTAACATTTTCTACCGCAACAGGCCGGCCTGATTGAGTCACAGAAACAATGAATTCTACATTTTCTCCGACCTTATAGCGCCAGTCTGGTTTATCTGGAGTCGCCGAGATTTCCAGGTATTGCTTGGGGATCTGGGCGATAGATTCCTGAGCAAAACTTACCGCCACACAGAGCAGCAGGAGAAAGAGTGTCCGGGTTTTTTGAGTGAGGTGATTCATAGGAAGGTATTGATCTGGTTTATAGGATTTAATTCGATTGCGGTTAACCCTGAACTAAATTTAGTAATCTAATTGGGTCAAAATTTAAAGCGGTTGATTATTTTGTGATTAGGGCTAATGTGAATAAGCATGCTGAGCTAATGACATCATTTGGGATCACCTAAATGATTTAATTTCAGGGAAATGTGAAAAAAGATTTTGATATTCAAGAGATTATCAACCTTAGAAATTATGCGTCACCTCTTTTACAAATTCTCCGTCATTACGATAGTATGTATTTTGCTACTGAGTTTTTATTCACAAGCATTTCTTTGGGCCTTTATTTTTTTCGGGCCGCTTATTGTACTTGGTTTTTTAAATAGGTTTCAAAAAAGCCATGCCATACTTCGAAATTTTCCTTTGCTAGGTTATTTTAGGTACTTGTTTGAGACCATAGCCCCTGAAATTCAGCAGTATTTTATTGAGCGAACCACGGATGGAAAACCGTTCAGTCGCAATCATAGGGCACTTGTGTATCGACGGGCCAAAGGGGTTAATGACAGCTATCCCTTTGGGACACAGTTGGATCTACATAGTGAGGGTTATGAAGGGCTTCGGCACTCTATTTATGCCAAAGAGCCAGTTGAAGAATTTCCTAGGGTGGTGATAGGAAGTAGATTTTGTAAGCATCCCTACAGCGCTTCGGTATTAAATATCTCGGCGATGAGTTTTGGCTCTTTAAGTAAAAATGCCATTTTGGCTCTTAATCGAGGAGCGAAAAAAGGGGATTTTTATCACAATACTGGAGAGGGTGGACTTTCCGATTATCACTTAGAAGCTGGAGGTGATCTGGTTTGGCAAATTGGAACGGGATATTTTGGATGCAGGACCTTGGATGGCCATTTTGATGGCGAAAAATTCAAAGAAAAGGCGGCAAATCCATCCGTCAAAATGATTGAGATCAAATTGTCTCAAGGAGCAAAGCCGGGCCATGGAGGGGTATTGCCTGCGATCAAGAACACCGAAGAAATAGCGCGAATGCGTGGTATTCTGCCACATAAGACCGTCCTTTCACCTCCTGGTCACAGTAAATTTAACGACGCTTTGGGCTTGATTCATTTTATTCAAGAATTAAGAACACTTTCTGGAGGCAAGCCGATAGGCTTCAAGTTGTGTATCGGTCGAACCGAGGAATTTATTGAATTATGTCAGGTGATGAAAAAGGAAGGGATCTGGCCAGATTTTATAACCGTGGATGGTGCAGAAGGAGGTACGGGTGCAGCTCCATTGGAGTTTGCTGATTCTGTTGGGGTTCCCCTTGAGCCAGCCTTGATTTTTGTACAAAGCACGCTGAAAAAATTTGGGCTGAGGGAGGAAATTAAAGTTATCGCGAGCGGCAAAGTGCTTACTGCATTTTCGATTCTAAGGATGAAGGCACTAGGTGCGGATATTTGTAATTCTGCTAGGGCCTTCATGTTCAGTTTGGGATGCATTCAAGCCCTGAAATGCAATAGCAATGATTGCCCTACGGGTGTGGCTACTCAAGATAAGATGCTGGTCAAAGGACTAGTGGTGACTGACAAATCTGAGCGCGTTTACCGTTTTCATCACAATACCATTATCGCAGTGCTTGAGTTGCTAGGAGCCTGTGGCTTGAAGCATACTGACGAAATCGGTATCGAGATGTTTATGAAGGGAGATGAGATGGTCGCATTAACCAATCGTTATTATCCTGATTCATTGATCAATAGAGTTGATTAATAGCTTTTTTGTTGAATATCAGTGAGTTTGGGTTTTGCATCTTTGTTTATTTGGCTATGAGAAACCTAATCATGCTGCTATTGACTAGTTTTATGTGCTCAGCTGCGGTAGCACAAATCCAAACTGAAAAAAAGGCAGCTGTCACCCAAAAAGAACTTTTCACGAAAGTGGCCAACTTGGATAGCTCCTTATTTGCTGCCTACAATGCGAAAGATCTGGATCTAATGAAGACGTTTTTCACCAAAGACCTTGAATGGTACCAAGACAATGAAGGTCTTATTGATTTTGAACAGGTTTTTATAAATTTTGAGTCTATTTTCCACAAAGATTATGAACTCAAAAGAAATCTGATCAAAGAAAGCTTGGAAGTTCACCCAATTGAGGGCTACGGTGCTATGGAGGTTGGTAGCCACCAATTCAGGCATATTGAAAATAGAAAACTCGAAATAGGCACTTTCAAATTCTTGATGATTTGGAAAAATGATAACGACAATTGGAAAATCTCAAGGGTAATTAGTTACGATCATTAATTCAACTCGCTATTTTTAAAACAGTTACCTAAATATCAACTCATTTTTTTTACTTCTCTTGAGGAAATGGGTAGAAACAATAGGAAGCGTTTCAGGTTTCTTTCATAAATCCTTTTTATGGAATCAAGGTTTTGATTTATTCCAACAACGTTTGGAGTAATTTTCAACTAGAAGCAGGGTTAAAAAACTAATGGAATTTAGCATTTGAACAACATTAGTCACCTGATAAATGAGCTAAAAGCAATGTTTACCATCCTATGAAAGAAATTGCAAAAGTCAGTAACGTGAGCAAGGTTTACAAAACTGGTGATACGACAATTTCGGCTTTAAACCCTTCATCCGTAAGCTTTTACGCGGGAGAATTGGTACTTATAATTGGTCCATCTGGTTCAGGAAAAACCACCTTATTGTCTATTTTAGGCTGTGTTACCTATCCAACCGCTGGAGAAGTTTACATCAATGGGACTGAAGTGAGTAGTTTACCTGAATCACAGTTGGGTAAAATCCGACTAGAAAATATCGGGTTCGTTTTTCAAGGATACAACTTGATAGCCCCATTAAACGCTTTGCAAAATGTCATGCTTCCCTTGGAGCTGATGAATGTTCCAGCCAAGGAAGCCAAAGAAAAGGCCTTCCAAGCACTGAAGAAAGTGACTATGGAAGATCGAATGAGAAATTTACCTCGAGCACTTTCCGGCGGACAACAACAACGCGTGGCCATTGCTAGAGCCTTAGTATCCAATCCCTCCTTGATTTTATGTGATGAGCCCACTGCAGCGCTCGATCCATCCAGTGTAGATATCGTGATGGGAGAATTAAAATCGCTGGTATCTGCGGATAAATGCGTGGTAATCGTAACCCACGACATGCGATTGCGACCCTATGCCGACCGAATTGTTTATGTAGACAATGGGAACGTCTTGACCGAAGAACCAAAATCAGAATACGCACATTAATACCAACTATACCATGTCAAAAAATATACTTTATATCCTATTCATTGCTTTTATAGCTACGAATTGCAGCCAAAAAGAAGAAAGCACGACCGAAAAAGTTATCGTTGCGCCCGTATCTGATGTGCTTGTTGGAATAGGAAAAATAATTCCAGAACAACAAATTATTCAAGTTGCGGCACAATCTAGTGGCGTTTTACAAACCATTTTCAAACAAGAAAATGAAACGTTCCAAAAAGGAGAAGTGTTAGCAGTCTTATCCAATGATGTTGAAGCAAATGAAGTGGAAGAAGCCATTTTTAGAAGCAACATTCAAAACCAAGAGGTAAAAGTTGCTCAAGCAACGCTAGCGGAATATGAAGCGAAGTTTTTAAATGCGCAAAATTTATACAATCGACTCAAGTCGCTTTACGATAAAGGGGCAGAAACAAAGCAGAACTTAGAAAATGCTGAAACCGATTTTAAATCGTTGCAAGCCAATATCACTCGGTTAAAATCGCAACTAGCGATTGCTCAGGCACGACTTTCTTCAAGTAATTCAAATACGAATTTGTATGAGGCGAAATTGGATAAAACCAAAATTATTGCACCAAGCGACGGGAAAGTATTGGAATGGAAAATTCGGCCTGGAGAAGGAATTGCAGGACAACAAACCATTGCACAGATTGCCCCTAGTGGAAACACCATTGTAGAATGTGAAATAGATGAATCTTTAGCTTTCAAAGTAAAGATTGGTCAAACCGTTGAGGTTAATTATTTGGGGGCTGCAGATGTCGTTGCAAAAGGAAAAATATACTTTTTATCAGCGTATTTAAGGAAGAAATCCATGTTTAGCGAACAATCAGGTGAAGCAGAAGATCGGAGAGTTCGGGTAATAAAAGTAATGCTTGAAAATCCGCAAGGACTACTTTTTAATGCTAAGGTGGAAGTGAAAATAAGCACTAAATAATCGCTAAATGTCAATTTTTAAAACAGCATTGCGATTCATCAAGTACGATAAAGCCAAGAGTATTGGGGTTACTTCTGGTATTTTAATCAGTACCTTTTTGATTGGCCAGCAACTTGGCATCCTGGATTATTTAATGGGATTGATGGCCGCACCAATAGACAATGCGAAAGCACAAATCTGGGTTGCCGACAGCCGAACTAGAGATGCCAACCAACTCGCAGTCATTGACATCAAAAAACTTCGAGAAGTTAGAAGCGTAAGCGGCGTCAAGGAAGCGTTCCCGCTCGTAATTTCTGTTGCAAGTGCGACTGTGGATAAAGGAAGAACATCTTCGATAACCCTAATTGGAATAGAATCACCCCATTTTAATGGAGGTCCGCCAAGTGACAAAATCATCGAAGGCAAACTGGAAAATTTACAGATGGATGGTGCCGTTTGTGCAGATTTTTTTGACGAAAAAGTGTTTGAGGTACCCATAGAAGTTGGCACACAGATGGAAATCAATGGCAAAAAAGCAATTGTAGCTGTACAAACGAAGGGCGTTCGTGGCTTTGGTTTCGGGTTTATGTATACAACTATAGAACGTGCCAGATATTATTCCAATCAATCTCCAAACGATATAAATGCAATTTTAGTAAACGTAAATGAGGGTGCTGATATTGACCAGGTGGTTGACAATATCAATGCTAGTGTTTATGGCGTAAAAGCCTACAAAACCGAAGATTTGCGTAGCAGCACCATTTCCACAGTGATTGCTACCACCGGCATTGCCTCGAGTACAGGTACGCTAATTATTTTTGCATTGATTGCAGGCTTTTTCATCATTGGGTTAACGATGTACAGCAGTGCTTTAGATCGGATAAAAGATTATGGAACACTAAAGGCTATTGGGGCCAGCAATAATTACATCCGGAAATTGATACTGATTCAGGCGGTGCTTTTTGCTGTTATCGGCTACATTTTAGCTTTTGTGTTACTGCAAGGATTTAAAGCGGGAGTTGCTGGAACGGGGCTTTTAGTTAATTACAGACTAGACGTGCTGATTGGAATTTTTGTGGTTATTGTAACCATCTCTGTTATTGCAGCAACATTTGCTTTGCGTAGAATAAAAGGAGTAGAACCTGCTTCAGTTTTTAGAGGATAAATTCAAAAATTAAATTAAAATGAACTATAAATACATTCTATTGGTCGCAATCGCTGTTCTTTTCATCACCAAGGCATCAGCGCAAACAAGGTCAATTGGTCTAAAAGAATGCATAAACTTAGCATTAGCGAATAAAGCAAACATTTTGGCCTTGAATGCAGAGGCAATGATTGATAGCCTGAATGTTAATCAGATACGGGCTAAGAACTTACCGCAGATAGCGTTTGCTTACGACTACTTGTACAATACCATTATTCGATCGAACATCGTTCCAGTGGGTCAATTTTCGCCGGTTCCTACAGATCAAACTCGGGCTATAAAGTTTGGCACAAAATTCAATCAAGTTGCTGGGTTGCAAGTAATGCAACCTGTTTTTGATGCCACTATCCAAAGTAAAATACGGGAGTCTAAATTGCAGTATCGTATTAAAAAAGACCAAGTTGCTACAGCGAATGAGGAATTGATGTTTGAGGTTGCGAAAACATTTGTAAGCATTTTAACCAAGCAGGAACAAGAAGAAATTTTAAAATTAGACACACTTCGAACTGGAAGCACGTTAAAAATTGTCCAAGATAAATTCGCTGATGGCACTAGTTTAAAAATGGATTTAAATAAGGCTAAAATCAATCACAACAACTCCGTTTTTGTCTATAAAGAATTGATCTCAGATTTGATTGTAGAAAAAATCTACTTAGGCTTTCTCACCAATTTAGAACCCGAAACAATTGATGTGGTAGATGTTGATCATACGTTTACGGAAGAGAATTTAATTGCCCTTGCTCAATCTAATGAAGCAAAAACCCTATCAAAAATTAGCGAATTAGATAGTAGAATTAGTTTAGCGCAACAGCAGATCAAAGGAGAAAAAGTAAAATATTTACCGAGATTGAATTTAAATGGTTACTTGGGAGCTGATCAGTTTTCAAATGAATTAAAACTTACACAATCCAATACTTGGTTTGGCAACTCCTTTTTGGGACTTTCTTTACGAGTACCTATCACAATTGGTGAAAATAGAACGCTTAAACAAACTCAGTTTCAAAGTCAACTTAACTCCTTAAATTTTCAAAAAGAGGAAGAATTGAAAGACGCTGAAAAAAATAAACAATCAGCATTACAAGAAATTGCAACCTTGAAGGAAGAAGCAAAATCATATTCCTTGAATATCGAGTTATTAAAAGAAAACGTACAGCTTTACAACGAGCGTTTGCAGGCGGGTCAAGAGTCCTATGAAAACGTAAACTTGGAAGAAATAGCCTATCAAAAAGAAATACAGAAACTAACTAACGTGAACAATAAGATTTGGCAACAATGGTTGCTATTTTTAAAGAACGCTGGAATGTTGGATAGATTAATGGTAGAATAAAAAGAGCAAGCCTTTTAAAGCCCCATTTTTTTTGGCATACAATCCACTCGCTGTATATTCGTATACCTAACGAAATCATGCGCTCCGCCTTACTTTTTCTGCTATGCTTCCTTCATTTTTCGCTAGCTGCTCAGCAAGACACGACGAGCAAGTACCTGCAAGAAGTCGTGATTAGTTCTTCACGCATTGGCGAGCAAGTTCTTTATTCACCTGTAAGTATAATCAAGCTGGGCAAACCGTTTTTTCAAAATTCTGCCCAGGTCTCATTTTTTGATGCACTAGAGAATGTGCAAGGGATTCATCTGATTACGCCAAGCCTCGGATTTAAGGTAATCAACGCTCGGGGCTTTGCAAATACCACCAACGTGCGGTTCTCCCAATTGGTCGATGGGGTCGATATGCAATCTCCTCATATCGGAGCAGCCATTGGCAATGCGCTAGGTCCAAGCGATTTGGATATAGCCCAAGTTGAAATCGTCACAGGGATTGCTTCCACCTTGTATGGATTGAATACGGTGAATGGTCTGGCAAATTTGATGACCAAATCAGCCTTTGATTCTTTGGGGTTTTCATTTCAGCAAAAAGTAGGGTTTACTACCAGCTTGTATTCCGAATCTACCCTGAGGTATGCGGAGCAACTTTCCTCCAAATGGGCCTTTAAAGTAAACGCCTCCTTCGTTCAAGGGGAGGATTGGGAAGCAAATAATCTGACGGACTTGAATCCTTTGGCAAATAGCAGTACCAACGTATTGGGGGCAAATAACCCCGGTAGTGACTTAGTGAATCGCTATGGGGATGAATCCTCCAACCGGAGGACTCTTACGTTGCAAGGGCAATCCTATGTGGTCTCCAGGACTGGGTATTTGGAAAGTGAGGTCGTCGATTATTCGATCAAAAACTTCAAAGGCGATTTTGGACTTGCCTACCGACCCTCCCCAAATTCGATGCTGACCTATACCTACCGCATGGCCTTATTGGATAATGTATACCAGCGAGCCAATCGATTTAGACTTCAGGATTATTTGCTTCAACAGCATGCGGTGCAGTATCAATCTCCTGCTTTTTCCTTTAAAGTGTATGCAAATTCAGAGGATACGGGCAACTCGTATAACCTACGCTTGATGGCGGAGAATATGGACCGAAGTTTTAAGTCAGATGCAGTATGGTATGCAGATTACACGAATGCATTTAACTCGGCCAGAGCTTCAGGTGCTGGGGTAGGAGCTGCCCTAAATCAAGCAAAGACCGCCGCCGATTTAGGGAGGTATGAGCCTGGGACTTCGCCGTTTAATGCTGTTCTTGCGAAACTTCAGCAAGTAAACAACTGGGATAGAGGAGCCGCTTTAAAGGTGCAGGCAGGATTAGTTCATGCCGAAGCGCAATCGAATCTTAGTCAAGCATTTCCAACGGTTTTTCAAGACTTGAAACTCGATGCATCCGTAGGGATGGACCGAAGAACGTATTTCATCGGTTCGGATGGCAACTACTTTGTCAATCCTGAAAAAGGAAATGAAAGGGGTACTATTTTCTATTCCAAAACGGGTGCTTATGCTTCCATTTCAAAGAAATTGTTGGCGGACAAATTGCGACTAGGTTTTGTATTTCGGGTAGACAAAAATGATTATTTCAAGCCCACGGCAAACCCTCGCTGGACCGCACTTTTTGCACCAAACGAGTTGCATAGCATTCGTATCGGCTACCAAGAGGGCTATCGCTTTCCAAGCATTTTCGAGGCCTTTTCTACCATTACTAGTGGAGGCGTAAAGCGGGTAGGTGGGCTGCCGGTGATGTCTACTGGGGTTTTTGAAAATTCGTATTTAGCCAAGTCCATTACGGCTTTTCAAGCGGCGGTTTTAGCGGACGTAAACAAAAATGGACTCACCAAAACCCAAGCCATTGCCAACAACAAGGGGCTGTTAATTAAGAATTCGTACACCTATATCCAACCGGAGCACATTCAATCCTTCGAAGGCGGATACCGGGGAGCGCTTTTCCGAAATCGTTTGGTGGTAGATGCTGATTTTTACTTCAATCAATACGAATCTTTTATCGCCCAAATCAATGTGAACGTTCCCAAAACAGCGCTGCTAGATTCGATCCCAATAGCGCTGAATGACAAAAATTTGCAGTCCCCGTATCGGGTGTGGACCAATTCCAAATCGGAAGTAAAAACCTATGGGGCTTCTCTGGGCATGAATTACAGGATAAATTCAAGTTGGAATCTGACAGGAAACACGACCTATTCCAAACTGGATAACGCTGAAAATACCGATGGCTTGGAAGATGGGTTCAATACACCAGATTGGGTGTTTAATTTGGGTATTTCTACCACCAAACTCGCCAAAAATTGGGGAGCTGGACTTAATTACCGTTGGCAAAATGCCTTTTACTGGCAATCGTTTTTGGTGAACAGTTGGGTGCCTGCCTATGGGAGTTTGGACCTGCAAGTGCAGCATTGTTTCCCTTCGCTTCCGATCAGCATTAAGGTAAGCGGAACCAATATTCTGAATCAAACCTACTATTCCTTTGCAGCCGGTCCTCAGATAGGAGGGATGTACCTGCTTACGGTAATTTGGAATAACTAGGTTTTCGAGGACGGCAACTACCTGCTGATTAATTTTTTAGAGTGAAAGGCAAGCAAGTCCTCCGCTGCGCTGTTGGACTTTTTTCATGTCTCCAGGTTTTCAATTCTGGAACAAAAAACTGATTCAAATCACTGGAAACGATATTTTTGAATAAGGTGTTTAAATTCTGTTCAATTCCTTCTGCTCCTTATTCAGTCCTTTTGGATTTCGTCTTTGTAGTTAAAATGGACTTGCGCTGAAACTCAGCAATCGCTTCGCTTAAAATTCATGGCCTAAATTACCTCCCTCAAATTTGTTAAGTTTACATCAAATCCGTCAAAATGAGGGTTGCTCACTTGTTGAAGTAATTCATCTTGGCTTTAATTTCCCTTTCTTTGCCCTGTTCGTCGCTTAGGATAAATGCCTTAGGATTTGGGTGAAAATTAAAAAATGAAAAAGTAGTTAGTATTACTTACTTTATTTCTTACTTGCACCAAACTTAGTTTCCCTAGATCGCTACTTTACGCAACGACCTTCAGGTCCATGTGCTCTCATTTAAAAAGATAGTCAAAAGGGCATCTAAATGTATTAAACTCAATGCCTTTAAAATCTAATTTAGATTCAATACAATATTAAACTTAGAAAAGATATTACACTATACCTTTCAATTGAAAATGAAAACATTTCTCACCTTACTCCTTACCTTAAGTTTCGGCTTCGGCAGTTTAGCACAGGATATTGACTACTATGGTCCCAAACCTTTTGGAGAAATTCTAAAAAGAAGCTTCGAAAAAACATGGACACCTAAGGCCATTTCAGCCACAGGAAATATCAAGTACATGATCCTGTTAGATGCGGCCAAAACCAAAGCACTAACCTTTAGCAGTGATGCGGATATTTCGACCTTATCGATGACACCCATTGCCAATCTTAACGCTTCTGGAGCTACTTATGGTTCGATGCTCCGTACAGTCTTCCAAATGGTAGACCTCAACGCCCCTTTAAATAAATCTACCTCACCTTTGAGTGGAACCTATCGCCTGAACTCATTTATCCACAGCTATTTTGCTTTGAATGCAAAGGACAACAATGCGGCTATTTTGAGCGATCGTGGGACTTACTACGTCGCCGCATCCACTAACACAAATAAAGGCTATCTAGGAATTACTTTTAGTGGTACTACAAGTGCTACCATCATCAAGGCAAGTAGTAAATATACGTATGATACCAGCACCTCTAGTTTTATTAAAGTGGCCAGTTGGACTGATAAATATTTAAAAATAAATGGCACTTCTGTGGAGTGGACTAGTGTTGCGGCGGACGCATCTGCTTTCTTTATGGCAGATCCCAATGATTTGATTGATCTTGAAATTGAAGTCGGTTCTGATTTTAACCCTTCATCCATCTCCTATCAACAAAATGCCTGGGCTGTTTTTCCGACGAGCCTCAATCCAACCGCAACAGGTTTCTCAGATATTAGTCAGAAGGTTGATGCTGCTTATCAAGCGCAATTAGCTGCAACTACAGCAGCAGCTACCGCTGCGGCTACGATGCTCGACAAAATAGAAGCCACTTTAACCACTGCCGGAGAAAAACTAAGGTATCCTAAAGCATTTTATTTAGCCTTGCGTGAAAACATGCTCTCGCATACCATTGCTTCCACAGATGTTTATGGTGCTACATTAGGCGACCGCAGTAATAAACATGTGTATTTTACAAATGCCACAGATGACAGTGGCGTTCCCCATCCGTTTTTAGTAATTGCGAGCTTTGCTGCTTCAACCAGACCCAATCAATTGGTTGACGTCAATAGACCTCCTGGAGATGGACTAGGTGGTCAATATGAATCGCAAACTGTAACCCGTACTACAAAAGCAGCAGAATACTTAATAAAAGTTCCGCTAAAAAATTATGGCTTGGTAGAAACCTTGTTGGGAAATGATTTGAGCGTGATAGGAAATTTAGGAAAAGATGGCGCTGCACCAAGCCAGACAGTATATAATTATGCCAGTCTTGGCTCAAATGGCATAGCGGTTGATGGAGTCCCCATTTACCCTTCTATGAACAATACGCTAGTGCACGCACCAAATGCCGCAGAAGTTACTCACAGTGGTATTCACGTAGGCCAGGGATTGGAATTGCACTACCACGCAGATGGTCATTCTTACAGCAAAAATGGAATCAACTTATACAACCTCGCTGACTATGTAGGACGCAATCATCCACCGCTTATTGGCATGGCCTATGACGGAGTGGCCTTGTTTGGTAGGTATGAGGATAGTAACAATACGATGAAAGGATACAGTACCGCATTGGACCAATTTGGTGGGCACGACCACGGAGATAGTTTTGGCTACCATTACCACGCGCACACCCAAGTGGTGAGTAACCTAGAAAAAAATGGAAGTACAACTACTTTCAATCAACGGTTTTTATTGGTGGGTGCTTGGAAAGGTAAAATCAATACTATTCCGGGTTTTTTACAAGTTAAGACCAATCAATTGGTAAATACTTCGTATGGTAGATACGCCGGAGCCTCCTATCAGGCAGTAACCCCCGTTACTCCGGTAACTCCAGTTACCCCGGTTACCCCCGTTACCCCAGTAACTCCGGTTACTCCCACTGTTCCTACCACCGATACTCAGGCTCCTGTCTTAGTTTTGAAAAACCCGTATAAGTTAGCTATCCCAGCCTCGGGTACTGCTGTTCTTGAGGCCTCTAGCCTAGACAATGGCTCTACGGATAATGTTGCCATTACCTCAATGACCCTTTCCAAATCCACCTTTACCTGTGCGAATCTTGGAGCGAACACGGTCACCTTTACTGCCAAAGATGCCGCTGGAAATACCGCGACTGCGACAGTGACTGTTAACGTGGTCGATGAGATCAAACCTACCCTGAAAGCAAAAAGCACCTACACGATCAAACTGGACGCCGCAGGCAAGGCTACGCTGAAGTGGGAAGATATTGACGAAAGCAGTACAGACAACTGCAGCATCAAGTCTCGATCGCTATCCAAAACAGACTTCACCCGCGCAAACGCTGGTGATAACAAGGTCACGTACACAATCACCGATGCTAGTGGAAATACCAGCAGCATTGAGACTACCGTCCGGGTAGATATTGTGCTCTCAGCGCCTGAGCGGGCCAACCAAGGCAATTCTATAAAAGCGTACCCCAACCCAGCCAACGAGTACTTGTATTTGGAATTTGCCGAAGGAATAAGTACGAGTGCTATCCGAGGATCTTCCTTGGTGGATGCTTCCGGAAGAGTCCTTGGAGAAATCCAACTCGAAGAGGGAGGCAATGGCCAACTCGGTTTCTCTACCCAAGAGCTCAAGGCAGGGATGTATTTCCTACGACTAAGCACCCGTGACACGCTACATTTAATCAAATTCACCGTTATCCACTAAGCCATGAAAAAATTTCTTCCCTTCCTACTCCTTTGCCTTGGATTACTCGCTTCGTGTGGAGAAGATCCAAAATCACCTGAAGAGCAGGCACTAGAAAAGTTGAGCGGTGACCTAGGTACAACGTATTCGCTGGGTACAACGGGTTATGTAAAACGAAGTCAAGTGGATGAAACTCGATTTTATCCAGGCTTTACCTTCCGAATAGATGGGACCAACAAGACTTACACCACTTCTGGAGCTGCAGATTTATTTGAAGCTAGTGGCAACTGGGAATTTGTAGGTACCAACTTTGACAAGATCCGACTTACTGGCAGCAAGCCGGCCTCTCAGGTAGATATTTCCTTTACCAAGACGGGGCAAGACCTGGTACTGGTATTTTCTGTACCTACCCCTCCAGGAGGTAGGGTTGCCGCCCTTACGGGTAGTTATGAGATCAAGCTAACGGGGAATTGATAGCATAGTCCTCAGCTTTAATGTAGGCCTAGAGCTCACCTGGCTTTGGTTCTCGCCCGGGCGAGAAGTTTATTCCGGTGTAACGAAGTGAAATCGGGAAGCCCAAGAAGAGGGGCACAAAATCAAAAAGAGGTCATTTTGACCTCTTTTTTTATTTAAAAACCCTCCTAAATTGGTGTAAAAAGACATTTATAGGGTTTAACTCTTCTATTTTCTAAGTGTTAACTGGCTCTGCCCACTTGTGTTGCCTCGGGGATTTCTATTAATTTTCCAGATTTAACATCGTAAATATATCCGTAAACTGGAATGTATGAAGGCACTAAAGGGTGCGATTTTATTCTCTTCACATCTTCAATAATACTTTCTGCTTGGTTGCTTATGGTCAAGAAAGAAATGTGCTTAGCTTCATTTGAGCCGCCCTCTTCAGAAATATTTTTCCACCCATTTTCGTCAACCGACGCCGTTGATAGACTTTTAGAAAGTAAGTCACGGATAATTTCGTCGGTAAAATATTCCATTCCGCAATCGGTGTGGTGAATAACAAACCATTCGGCTGTTCCCAGTAATTTGTGAGAAATTACTAAAGAACGAATCGCATCATCGCTTGCCCTTCCACCTGCATTTCTGATTACGTGGGCATCACCTTCGGATAAACCAGCGTATTTGGCAGGGTCTAAACGTGCGTCCATGCAAGTTAATATAGCAAATTGACGACTTGGTGGTAAGGCTAAATTGCCTTTTTCACCAAAAGACTCGGCATAATTAAGATTTGCGTCCAGTACTTCCTGATGTACTTTGCTGTTTTCTTGTTGTAAAAGTTCTTTGTTTTTCATTTTTGTCTTTTTTAAACTGATTCTAATTAATTATTAGATTATGAGGTGGTTACGTTTCGAATGGCAGTAGGGAATGTTTTCATACAGGGAGAAGCTATTTAAATGCCTTCATACCACTATATTTTTATACTAAAGCTCATTGAATCTTTCAATTGACAAATCAATTGGCTATCGATTTGTAATTTATTATTAATCTACTAAATTTGTAGACTTATAAACAAATCTATGCCTACTAACTTACACTTTGAAACTCTCCAACTGCATGCAGGTCAAGAACCTGATGCAGTCACTGGCTCTCGAGCAGTACCTATCCACCAGACGACTTCCTACGTTTTTAAAAACACGGACCATGCCGCCAACCTATTTGGCTTGAAGGAATTCGGGAACATCTACACCCGAATCATGAATCCTACCACCGATGTTTTTGAAAAAAGGGTAGCGGCTTTAGAAGGAGGGGTGGCCGCTTTGGCTACTGCATCAGGACAAGCCGCCCAGTTTATAGCCTTAAATAATCTGTTGCAAGCAGGAGATAACTTTATCAGTAGTTCCTTTATCTACGGCGGTACCTACAATCAATTTAAAGTTGCCTTTAAGCGACTGGGAGTAGAAGTACGATTTGCAAGCGGCGATGAACCTTCGGCTTTTGAAATCTTAATCGATTCGAAAACCAAAGCGATTTACCTTGAAACGATAGGAAACCCACGATTGAATATTCCAGACTTTGAGAAATTCGCAGCCCTAGCTCGGAAACACGATCTCCCACTTGTAGTGGACAACACCTTTGGTGCTGGGGGCTACCTTGCCCAACCCATCAAGCATGGAGCCAATATTGTAGTAGAATCCGCTACCAAATGGATAGGAGGGCACGGCACAAGTATTGGTGGGGTGATTGTGGATGGAGGAAACTACAACTGGGGCAATGGAAAGTTCCCTCAGTTTACAGAGCCTTCGGAAGGATACCATGGCTTAAAGTTCTGGGAGGTTTTTGGCGAAGGAAACCCACTTGGACTTTCAAATATTGCGTTCATTATACGCGCTCGAGTAGAGGGATTGCGGGACTTTGGACCCTCGCTGAGCCCATTTAATTCATTTTTATTGCTCCAAGGACTCGAGACACTTTCGCTTCGAGTTCATCGGCATGCAGAGAATGCCCTTACCCTTGCTACTTGGCTCGAAAACCACCCTTCCGTGGACTTTGTCTATTATCCAGGCTTAGCATCTAGTCCCTATCACCTGCTCGCTAAAAAGTATTTGCAAAATGGATTTGGAGGGGTACTGCAATTCGGCATTAAAGGTGGCGCTGAGAATGGAAAGAAATTTATCAACTCCCTTCAATTGGTAAGTCATTTGGCCAATGTAGGAGATGCCAAAACCTTGGCCATTCATCCTGCTTCTACTACGCACGAGCAACTTTCGGAAGAGGAGCAAAAAAAGTCAGGTGTACTTCCAAATTTGATTCGGATTAGTGTGGGTCTCGAGCACATCGAGGACATCAAAAATGACTTTGAGCAAGCCTTTGCCAAATTGAATTAATCCAACTAGAGCATTGAACATTTTCTTGTAACTTGGACTTGTTACTCAGAAAATAGTTCAATGCTCAATAAGAAAACCCAATATGCTTTGCAGGCGCTACAATACCTCATTGAACACAAGACGGAGGGGCCTATACTCATTGCACAGATTGCGAGCGAGAAGCAAATACCCTTAAAATTTTTGGAAAATATTCTTCTTGAACTCAAGAAGATGGAGGTTTTGAGCAGCAAAAAGGGAAAAGGTGGAGGCTATTTTATCAACCAAGAGGCAATTCACACGCCCTTGGCAAAGATCATTCGGAACATCGAGGGACCCATTGCCATGCTGCCCTGCGCTAGCCTGAATTTTTACGAGCGCTGCGAAAATTGCGATGAGAAAAATTGCGGTTTACACGACACTATGATAGCGGTGCGAGATGCTACCCTGAAAGTCCTAGGATCCAAAACCGTTAGTGATCTTGCTAAAAAAGATTAGTTGATCTTAGCAGAAGACCAAATCAATCGTTAGGCTGTGGCGTATAGCGCAGGTAGGGCTTCACAATCTTCAATCCTTTTGGGAATTTGGTAAGCGCGTCTTCGGTTTTAACTGCCGGTACCACAATTACATCTTCTCCGTTTACCCAGTCGGCCGGTGTGGCTACACTATAGTTTGCAGTCAACTGCAAGGAATCAATTACTCGCAACACTTCCACAAAATTTCGTCCAGTGGATGCGGGATAGGTAATCGTTAGTTTAACCTTCTTGTCTGGACCAATAATGAATAGGGAGCGAACCGTAAAGGTTTCCGAAGCATTGGGATGAATCATGCCATAGGCATTCGCGATGGACTTGTCTGAATCAGCTAGGATGGGAAAGCCAACATTTACGTGTTGTGTTTCATTGATGTCTTTGATCCATTCAAAATGTTTATCCAATGGATCCACACTCAATGCCAAGACTTTGACATTTCGTTTTTCAAATTCTTCCTGCAATCCTGCCGTACGACCCAATTCTGTGGTGCAGACGGGTGTAAAATCAGCAGGGTGTGAAAAGAGAACCCCCCAGCTAGTGCCAAGGTATTCATGGAATCGAATGGTTCCAAGGGTGCTTTCTGCGGTAAAGTCCGGTGCGATATCTCCTAGTTGTAAGCTCATAGTGTGACAAAGAAACTACATGACTTTCATAAAACAAATGAATTGTCTACTTTTTTTATAGACTTTAAAAATTTTAGTTTTGTGCTACCCAATTGAACTCCTTCGCCTAGCGAATTCAGTAATTTATCTCACCTTGATTTAGGTTACGAATACAAGAAATTAATGTTGCATACCCGTTTTTTAGGGGAGTAAACTGATCCATTCGAGCTGCCTTTTTGTTTTTCCAAAAGTCAGGGCTTCGTTCTTTTTAATTCATGCAATTGCAGCACTTTTTTGAAAAAAAGTCGCAATACCCTCTAAAAATGAAATTTACATTTTTTGGTCCTTACACGAGTACGCTAAAAAATAGCATCCCTCAAATCCGAAAAGTTTACCTCAAATCCTGCAAAATCAAAGTCGCTATTTTTCTGAATCGAGCGAACCTATTCTTTAATTCCTTTAATTAAGCATCAATTCGACTGATCAGGGCATGCCCCCAATTGGAAGAATTAAAAACCGTGTTTACTTAATCTATTCATTAGGCCTGTCCATGAAAAAAATACTCTTCACCCTCAGTATCATCTTCTGTGGAATGACCTCCTATGGTCAGTCCAATTACTGGAAAAAATCCAATCAAAATTTCAGCAATAACAAAATAGTCCAAGCTGAAACTGAGCGCTATCAAATCTTAGAGCTCGACCAAAAAGCACTTCAACGTGCCCTTGCCTCCGGAGAAGAGATGCAAATCAGCATGCCAAACAGCCAAGGAGGTATGGAAAACTATTTGGTCGTTGAAAAGGTAAGCGTCTCTAAAGAATTGGCCGAAAAATACCCGGCAATCAAAACCTACCAAGGCTATAAAATTTCGGATCCCAAAAGCCGAATAGCGCTCACCCTAAACAGCACGAGAATCTATCTCTATGAGTTTTCGGATGCCTTAGAGGGGATGAGAATGCTGTCAGCAAACACTTACATGTTCTACAAGATCAGTGGAAACCAAAGCATGTCGGAACCTATTTCATGTGGCGTACCTCCCGCTGACCTACCTGCCCCTGCTGTTCAACCGACCTCAAGCGGCAACCGTACGGACTTTACAGGTCAAAATGCAAGAAACAAGGTGGAAGGGGTACGAACGCTTCGGTTAGCCGTGGTCTCTGCAGGAGAATATGGGGAGATTAATGGCGGTACCAAAGAGACTGTCCTTGCCAACATAATTAGTATTGTCAATGGCTTAAACGTAATCAGTGAACAAGATCTAGGGATTAAGTATCAGCTTATCGCCAACAACGATAAATTGATATTTTTAAATAAAGCAACAGACCCTTACAATATCGAGCAAAATGGCGTTTCTACGAATTCATCCTATTTGAACACCAGAACTCAAGTAGTGATTGATTCACTTATTGGTCAACAAAATTACGACTTAGGGCATTTATTCATCGCCCGAAACGAAACCGGAAATCCAGTTCCTTATGGGATTGGAAATGCTTACGGAATAGGAAACGTCGGAACTCCTGAAAAGGGATCAGGTTGGTCCTATTTCAGCAAAAGCACGGCAAATGAACTTGGGTTTATTGGATTGGTATCACACGAATTTGGACACCACCTTGGCGCTTCCCACACGTTTTCAAATCAACCAGATGGGTTGGTTACCCAATCTGAATTGAGTTCGGGCAGATCCATCATGTCATATGGACGGATCAACCAGCCGGATTTGCATTACTACCACTACCACTCCATCCACCAAATCATTCAATCCTTCAAACGCTTTCAGTTTGGAATAGATTTTTCTAAAGTAGGTACGCTTGTTTCGTATGCCCAGCAACCGCCAGCGAACATCAACTTAAAGGCATACCACATTCCCATTAAAACACCCTTTGTGTTGGAAACCCCAAGTGGATTAAAGAAATCAACATTTGTTTACAATTGGGAACAATTAGATTCAGACCTAGTCCTTCAAGGAACGTATTGGGGATCAAAAACGCAAAAAGCACCTTTATTCAGTTCTACCTCCCCAAGTGCCAATTCGCAGCGTTATTTCCCAACTTACGCGCGGGTGATTGCAAACAACCTGACGAGTGATAACGCAGTTTTAACTGCAAATGCAGGGACTTCCATGCTCTTTGAGACGCTAGCCGAAGTGCCTAGACAAATGACCTTTGGCTTATCCGTTAGAGATGCCTCAACAGCGCAAGGGGTATATTTGGATTCGACCCAAGTTACTACGGTAGCAAACAGCAAGCCCTTTGCGATAGTAACTTCGCTAACAGCCCCAGTGAATGCGGGCAATCCACTCACTCTGGAGTGGGAAATAAGTAATACAAACGACGATCCAATCAAGGCTACCCAGGTCAATATTTTACTTTCTGTAGATGGAGGCACAAAATTTGATTACCTCCTGGCCGAAAAAACAGCCAATGATGGAACTCAATCTGTTCTGATTCCGAATGTCGCTACCACAAGAGCAAGAATAAAAATTGAACCCGTAGGTAATATTTTCTACACCATCAACCCGACGGATTTTGTAATCAACTCTACCCAATTAAGTTTATTTAGTTCGGCCGTAGTAGTAGAATTGAATCCTTGCAACGAGTACAAGCAAACCTTCAACTTGCAGGTTCAAAGTAATCAGGCTTCTTCTTCGGTATCCAACATTACTTTTACAGGGGCTCCTGCAGGACTAACCTTTACCCTCAGTAAAAATCAGGTAGCTGTAAGTGAGTTGTTTACTGCTACCATATCCAATCAAAGTGCCGCTGCGGGTACCTACAACATCACCTTAAAAGCGGAACTAAATGGAACCACAGTAGAACGTCCCATAGTGCTAACCATCTTGGGAAATACCCTTGCGCCTGTGACCCTCACAAGCCCATCTGCAGGTGGATCAATCAATCAAAACTCGGTTGAACTGAAATGGGATCTAGCTGCAAATACCCAAAAGGTGCTCCTTCAAATCTCAAAAGATCAAAATTTCGGAACCTTATTGGTTGACAAAATCGTCTACGGCACCCGATATGTCTTTAGCCCACTCACAAACGGGACCACCTACTTCTGGCGTGTGTATGCGCAGAATGGATGCAGTACTGCTGCAGCCGTTAGCAGTAACTTTAAAGTGGACTTAGGCTACGAAAAGGTACTCAAGCACAACAAGGATTTGTACAACACCTCCAACGGGCTTTATCCGATTCAAGTCACAGACTCAAATGTCATTAAGGGCGTGAAAATCACTGTTTCTGTGGCCAAGGATGCGGCTTCGCAACTAGCAAAGTTGAATGACATGACCATGAGCTTGATCAATCCTGCTGGCCGGGCTGTGGTCTTGTCCAAGCCAACTTCTGAGACTACGGTAGTAAACCTGAATTCGGTATCCTATTTATTTACGGATCAAGCAGCCGAGTACAGTGCACCAGTTTTCAATGAGTCAACCGAAAAATGGCAATTGACTGCTGCTCCTTTTGAAGCGCTAAGCCAATTTAATGGAGGAAATACCTTGGGGAATTGGATCTTCAAGGTGGAAGGAAAATCGGCTAGCGTCTCCATTGAAGCCGTGTCTGTTGAGTTCCTCTCGGATCTAGTATTCAAAGCCCCAAGTGCAGAAAACTTGAAGGTGTTCTTATTCCAAAACGAAACTAAAATTTCGCTACTCGGAAAAAATTATTTGGGTCAATCCTTAGTGAACTCCAAGATAATTATCAACAAACTTCCCGAAAAAGGAACCCTGGTGGATAGTCAAAACAATTTGCTCGTAGTAAATACGGCCTATGCATTTACCGATGTTTATTTTGTTCCAAATCAAGGATACCAAGGGGTAGATCTATTCAACTACCAAGTGGTGGACATTGCAAACAGTAATCTGGAAAGCACCACAGCACAGGTGATTCTTGACTATAAAAATACCAAGCCTGCTTTGAAAGTATTCGATGAATATGCTTCTGTCCAGGTGGGTAAGTCCCAGACCTTGAATCTGATTTTCAAAAATGCTGAATTTTACAACGGCTATACCTACAGCTTATCTGCACCAAAATACGGAACAACAGAAATTACCGGTAACTCGATTCTTTACAAAGCCACAGCTGTTGGGGATGAAGTAATCGAGGTAACCTATACGACTGGAACTACTGTAGGTAAAGGCTACATCAACATCAAGAATTTCGGTGGCTATAAATTGATTACAGAACCACTTCAGGTCTTAAAGCGAGAAGATGTTGGTTTCAGAGCAGGAAGAACAGTAGCGATTAATGCGGATGGAAGTGTATTGGCCTCTTCACAAGAAATCTCATGGGAAGTAGGAGACGCTGGATTCAACATGAAAAACTACGAGGGAATAGCCAAAATATTCTCCCTTCAAAATGGCCAATACGTTCCTTTGGGGAATGAAATTAAGGGTCAAGGAGTGAATGACCGTTTAGGCTATCGAATCAATTTGAGCGGTGATGGAAAAACAGTAGCCTTAGCGACCAACCACGTCATGGGATGTTTCAGTTGTACGGTAGCTGGAGATTACGTCATTGTGTATTCCTACGACGAGGTGACCAAAACCTGGATCAAGAAAGGGGATAAAATACCATTTGACGGTCAAGGAACAGGCCCTGGTGGAGTGGATATCAAAAGTCTTGATATGAATTTTGATGGCTCTATTTTGGCGGTAGGAAACGCAAGAGAGCCAATCAATGGATTTGCCTCTGGCGCAGCATTTATTTTCTCCTTTGATGAGATCACCAAAACTTGGGTGAAAAAAGGATCTACCATTAATTTAACATTTGTAGGTAAATCTGAAAATGGAACTGATTTCGGAGCTTTTGTACGACTGAATAAGGCAGGAAATCGACTCGTATTAAACCAGCCCTACTCGTATTTTAATCCTTCTAAAGCGGGAAATGTGTATGCTTTTGAGTTTGATCAGGGTGACTGGAAGGTTATGGGACAGCCTTTATCAGGTACTCAAGGTTTCGCATCTCAGTTTGGAAAAACCGTCGACATGAATGACGCGGGGGATCAGATCGTGATCAGTGAGAATTATGAAGTCATCTCCAACACTGAAATCTATTTGGGGAAAGCACATGTCTATACCTACGATGCGCCTACCAAAAAATGGAAGGCACTTGGAAATCAAATCAAAGGGCCAAAAACAACCCTTGCAAAATCGGTTGATGAATGGGGAATTACGGATGAAAATGCGAAAGTGTCCATCAACGGAGCAGGAAATCAAATTTCCCTTTCCTTGAAGGCATCTGAAAACCTTGAAACCGGCGGGAATCAAAAACACTTCATCAATGTCTACAATTACGACAAGGTATTGGGAACTTGGGCGGCGACTTCTAATCCCTTTGCTACAGAAAATAGTGCTCCTGGTGCGGGACATCGCCCAACCTATGTTGAAACACTGATCAGTTCAAATGGTGCCAAAGTGTTTTTTGGTACTGGTGAAGATATCGGATATCCTGAGGATCAAACATTCATCAAAGTCTATGAAACGACCACCAATGTGATCCCAGATACACAGGCTCCTACCTTAGTGTTGAAAAACCCGTACACGCTCCAGATACCAGCCTCGGGTACTGCTATACTAGCGGCCTCTAGCCTAGACAATGGCTCAACGGATAATATTGCAATTACTGAAGTTGCCCTTTCCAAAGGCACCTTTACCTGTGCGGATCTTGGAGCGAATACGATCACCTTTACCGCAAAAGATGCTGCAGGAAATACTTCGACCGCTACAGTGATCATCAACGTAGTCGATGAGATCAAACCTACCCTCAAGGCAAAAACGAGCTTCACCATCAAGTTAGATGCAGAAGGCAAAGGCAGCTTGAAGTGGGAAGACCTCGATGAGGGCAGTACAGATAACTGTTCGATCAAAGACAAGCTCCTTTCCAAATCTGCCTTCACCTGCGCTGACCTAGGAGCTAGCAAAATCACCTACACAGCAAAGGACGCCTCAGGAAATACCTCTACCGCCGAAGTGACAATCACAGTGGTAGACGACATCAAACCTACGTTAAAAGCAAAAACTACTTTCACTATCAAGCTGGATGCCGAAGGAAAAGGCGCAATCAAGTGGGAGGATATTGATCAGGGCAGTACAGATAATTGTGCGATAAAAGACAAGCTACTTTCCAAATCAGCCTTCACCTGTGCTGACCTAGGTGACAGTAAAATCACGGTTACAGCGAAAGATGCTTCAGGAAACACCTCCACTGCCGAAGTTACAATCACCGTAGTCGATGACATCAAACCTGCCCTCAAAGCAAAAAGCAGCTATACTATCAAGCTTGATGCCCAAGGAAAGGCCACACTGAAGTGGGAGGATATTGACGAGGGAAGCAGTGACAATTGCAGCATCAAGTCACGATCGCTATCCAAAACTGAGATTACCCGTACCGATGGGGGAGACAGTAAGATTACCTACACGATCACTGATGCCGGCGGAAATACCAACAGCACCGAGGTGACCGTACGCGTAGATATTGTACTCGCATCACCTGAGCGCTCCAAGGAAGCCAATTTCTTGAGAGCTTATCCTAATCCAGTGAGTGACTACCTCTACTTGGAGTTTGCTGCCGGTGTTAGTGCGAGTACTATTCGCAGTACTTACTTGGTAGATGCCTCCGGCAAAGTCGTTGGAGAGGTCAGCCTTGAAGATGGAGGCAATGGATTGCTCGGCTTCTCGACTCAATCGCTTACCCCAGGGATGTATTTCCTACGACTAAGCACCCGTGACACGCTACATTTAATCAAATTCACCGTTATCCACTAAGCCATGAAAAAATTTCTTCCCTTCCTACTCCTTTGCCTTGGATTACTCGCTTCGTGTGGAGAAGATCCAAAATCACCTGAAGAGCAGGCACTAGAAAAGTTGAGCGGTGACCTAGGTACAACGTATTCGCTGGGTACAACGGGTTATGTAAAACGAAGTCAAGTGGATGAAACTCGATTTTATCCAGGCTTTACCTTCCGAATAGATGGGACCAACAAGACTTACACCACTTCTGGAGCTGCAGATTTATTTGAAGCTAGTGGCAACTGGGAATTTGTAGGTACCAACTTTGACAAGATCCGACTTACTGGCAGCAAGCCGGCCTCTCAGGTAGATATTTCCTTTACCAAGACGGGGCAAGACCTGGTACTGGTATTTTCTGTACCTACCCCTCCAGGAGGCAGGGTTGCCGCCCTTACGGGTAGCTATGAAATCAAGTTGACTGGGGGCTAATCGCTTTCCAATTGGCATTGCCGCAGGTTCGATTAGGACCCACTATTACAAGCTCCCCGTAATGCTTCGGGGAGCTTTTTCATTGTCTATCAGTAGGTTAGTGGTCTATATCTTTTAGTACATTTACTAGATGAGAAATTATTTATTCGTACTTGCTTTTATGCTTGCATGCCTATCCGCGCAGGCGCAATCGGTTCAAATCAAGGATCTTTTGGCTTCAGTGGGATCCTGGGAAGGAAAGTTGACCTATTTGGATTATTCATCTGGCAAACCCTACACGATGTCAGCCAATATCAAGGTAAGTTTGACCGACAATAAAAGCGGGTATGTGATGGCCTATGAATACCCAAATGAACCGCAGGCAAACTCAAGTGATACCACTTATGTTACCGGCCGATTCTTTGGAAAAGAAAGAATTGTAGGCTTCCAAAAAGCTGCAGATGGTGGATTCACATTAGTCACCGAACTGGAAGGTGAAGATGGCAATGATTCTAAAAAAGCTACCTTGAGGCATATCTATCAGTTAAAATCGACTGCCTATTCCATTACCAAAGAAGTAAAATTTGAAGGGACGGAGTTGTGGATTAAAAGAAATGAATACCTGCTCAACAAAGCAGGAAACTGATTTTAGCGCCGTATAATTTGCTGCATTTCACTAGCATGAGTCTGCGGTCAAAAGGGGGGCAAGCTCTCCGCAGTGATGGGGTTCTCTTTTTTTTTCCATGCCTGAGGGGTGAAAAGTTTTCGGAATTTCAAGTTGAAACTCGTATTCAACTCCCCGAATGTTTTTTGTTTTTTAACAACTTGGAAAATGGGACTAGGGAAGGGGTGGAACGAATGTACTGCTGATAGCTTTCCAAATGCCCCCATTTTTCCATTCCTGAAGCTTCCAAAATCCGTACGCCACTGATGTAAACTAGTAGGAAGCATGTGAAAAGTGGAGAGATTAAGGTGACGTACTGCCAATTGGACAAGGAGGAAAAAGACATGATAGAAATCCCGGTCCACAAGACGATTTCCCCAAAGTAGTTTGGGTGTCTAGCATACTTCCAAAGGCCAGACGTAATAAACGACTCCTTATTTTCAGAGTTTTTTCGAAAGTTCGATTTTTGCCAGTCGGCACTAATCTCTACGCCGAAACCGATCCCAAATACCAGCAATCCACCATAAAAAAAGCCATTTGGAAGTACCCCATTTTGGCTTGCGATGGCTGTTAGGGCGCACATGGAACATAAACAAACCCACATCCCTTGTAAAGTCCAGGCCATAAAAAATCGAGTGGCAGCTGGCTTAATATCTCTAAATCTTTTATCTTCTTTAGCTCGATGAATTCTTAAGAATAAGAAGCTGCCTAATCGGATGGCCCAAAGTGATATGCAAGATGCCAACAGCATGCTCGCGGTATTGATATTGAGTGAAGAATAACTTTGATAGCTTACAAAGCCCACCATAAATAAATAGGTGCAGCTTCCCGCGAGGTCATAAAATTTTTCGGTTTGAAAGAAATAAGCAGGAAGAAAGCAAATCCATTGAATGAGAAAGGCAATTAAAACAGCTTTCTCTATCACTGGCAGCCCAGTCAACAGCGCAATGCCATACACCAGGATAAAGGCGGTTAAGGCAAAAAATAGATTAAGTACTGCTTGCTTCATGGGAGTTCAAGATTTCTAAATGGCCATCAGAGAGGACTGCTAACTCGTGCTTTTGACAACCTGGTACATGAGAAATAAAACCAGATAAACTGCTAAATAGATGCGGTAGAAATTTCTTGTTTTAAGGTAAGTCGTATTCTCAGGATACATGTTACCGAATAAAGCGAGGATCTCCTTTTTGAATAGGGGCCTAATGTTTATTTTCCAATCCTCAGTTTGGTATACAATTTTCCGAAACTTACTCCGGTAATGGGTGCTTGGAATGCTCCAAATGATCAATAGGATTAATAGTAGAAAGGTAACAGTCATTAGTCAACTCGGTAGGTTTTATTCAACTTCCAATCAAGGGGTTTTGCTTCCCAACTGATGGATTGTATTCTGTACCAACCCTTCTCGTTCGATGCCACGGCTATCTTTGACCTTGTAGGTAATTTCCATTCCCCAGGTGGGTTGGATCGATGGAATAGTCAGGTTGATCGTTTTGCCTGAAGCATCCAGCTCCGCTTTGGTGACTTGAAGAGTTTGCTCGTTGTGATGCTTGGAACCGTACTTTCTGGATCGAACCAGATCCCAGGTCTTAACACTGTAGCTGGAAATCTTCTGTACAGCTTTTGCATCCAGCTTGTCTGTAAAAGTCAGCTTCATCCCCGTGGTGGTGGCTGCGATTCCCACCGGAATCACCATCGGCTGATCTACCTTTCTGATTCGGTACAGTCCCCCCAGTTGAGGTTGGGTAGAGCCCCATGCCGACAGGCCAGCCAGGTACAATTGTCCATCCCCGGGATTGAACCTTCCTCGCATCACACCGGTGGAAAATCTTGGGATGGGCAACTCAAAAATCCCTCCCTGAACTTGATCCCCAATTTTTTCAAAAGGAACCACAAACACTTTTCCATAGCCATAAGACAGATTTAGGAGTTTTCCATTGAGCGCGCCCCATTTCTGACTCTCCACCCACAGCAGCTCGGAGGGAGATTGATCTCGATCCCGCTCTACCCATACCAGTGGCTGCTCCATTCCTGCCTCAGTACTATCTTTTGGAGGGTTAAAGCTGAACATGTTTCCATAAAACTCCCCTTTTTTCACCCAGTTGATCCGATTCATAGGATTCCAGTGGCCTTCCTGATCGGTGACGATAAAGGTTCCATCAGGATTGATGCAGACCCCATTTGCAGCCCTGAATCCTGTAGCAACGATTTCAGTTTGCTGTCCGTCTTTGCTGACTTTGATCAAGGTGCCGTGCTGCGGCACTAGGGCTTCCCGAGCATGTCGAGCGCTTTTGGCATAGTAGAAATTTCCTTCTTTATCTACCTGCAGACCCATGGCAAACTCGTGAAAATGGTCGGTCACCTGATGGTCAGAGTTGAAGGCTTGATAGAAATCCGTCTCCCGATCTCCATTCAAATCATGTAATTTGACCAGCTGGTCCCGGCAGGTGACGAAAATTTGTTCATTCACCACCTTGATGCCCAAGGGCTGGAAAAGCCCCGAGGCAATTCGCTGCCAGGTGAGTTTCCCTGTATTTTGGGTAAATCCTTCCACCAACCAAACATCGCCATCTGTGGAGCAGATGACCCCTTTGTTGGGATCTTTGAAAAAATCCAAGCCACTGAGCCTAAATTGATTTTTCCAAGGGCTATCAAAAGGAGGGTTCATCAGGTCTACCTGAAAAGGTCCTTCCTGTGTGCCCATGGTGACCTGGGAACTTAATTTTTTAGGAAACCGTGAAGGTCCTCCCGCGGTCATGGCCACCAAGGATGCCGGGGGAGCTGAACTTTTGGCGTAATCTGTAAGTCCCTTCGTACCGGCGCTTCCAATTAGAATTTTGACTTGCACTGGAGCTGAAGGCATTGTTTCCATGACCATAAAGCCGTTTTCCTTTTTTAATACCGCCCCTTTTCCAATCAGAGCTACCGCGGTTTTATCCGGAGCAATCCGCATTTTCAAAGGTTTAGCTGTAGGGCTTAGGTTTAGAGTTCTGGTAAAAACCGGTTGATTCTGCCAGCTTTCCATACCAAAAGATTCGAGCACTTTGGTACTTCCCACGGTGTAGGAAAGAATTACCTCATCTTTAAATTGATAGAGTCCTTGGTATTGTGCCCAGGTGCGGGGAAGCGGGCCAAACTTCCGCTTGTCACGAGCCTGGAATCGTGGATCCTCAAATTTTCCATTGGCAGGATTTGCCCAACCTGGTCCAACGGGATTCTCAAAATGAAGATTGCCTACTGTTCTGGGAGAAATATTGTGTTTCCCGTTAAAAAGAATCGCTTCCCAATCAATAAATCCTTCTCCGGTCCAGGCTCCTGCCACCCGCATCAGGTCATGGTCAAACATCATCCATGCTTTGCCCGCTGCCACGCCACCAACACCCTGATCCACCCTCACCGCAATTCCTTTGTAGGCAAAGTTGGCATCGACTAAATTCTCGTCAGCAAGGGGAGAGGGACCTTTGGATTGCTCCCGCTCCGGGGCATCTTTGCCGACCAGCTCGTAGGTGTTGATCAGAAAGTTACCATAATCCATTTCTGCCCAGGGCTTAAATTCTTTCGGGGCAGGCCCTTTGTTGCTGCCGGAAGGCAAGCCTGCCAGATAAGTAGAATCGATTTCAAAAAACTGTCCCGGGTTTTTTTCTTTGAGGTAAGCTTCTCTCAAGTAATTAATGATGTCATACTTCTCTACAGGGGTAAGGTGAACTTGTGGAGGCATGGAGCCGTAGCCTCTGGTAAGCACTTGATAGATCGAATAGGGGTCTTTCCCAAGGTTGAAGTTGTCCTCCCAAAATTTGAAGGCAGTGGGGATGGATCCAAGTTGATCCGGATTTCCATGGCAATTGAAGCAGACATTGTTGTAAATATGTTCGCCCGTACGGATGGATTCATCGTATCGGTCGTCTAGCGCAGTCAAAAGCCCCTTGTGGTCAAGGTCTTTTTCGTAGTCCGGCAATTCTGATTCTTGAAGAATAAAGGAGCCCGAACTAGCCAATTCGGAATCAGTTGAACTGGGTTTGCAGCTAAAATTCAGAAGTGCTGCAAGCAGAAAATAAACTCCTAGTCGAATCCTATACATTTCCATGGGGTGGTTTTTTTGGGTGGAGGGGGTGCCGGTAAGGTGAAATCAACTTTTTGCTAATAATCCAAATTCCACCTTACCATGCCCATCTGGGGTGGTGTAAAATGGTCTTTTTTCAATTTCATAATTTTTGTCCGAAGGAATCCCTAAAGCATGGTACACCGTTTGGTGAATGCTCGCAATTTTGATCGGGTTTTCGATGGTTTTGCAGGGGCGTTCATCGGCTGTTTTTCCAAAAACATGGCCGCGCTTGATGCCTCCGCCAAACATCAGGATGGAGCAACCGTCAGTGAAATGGCGGTGCATGCCATAATTTTTGAGGTCATTTAGGATATCGGGAACCTCTACCTGATCTTCAACTTTTAGATCTGGCCTTCCTTCCATCAACATATCTCTGCTGAATTCACTCGCCACAATCACGAGGGTCCGCTCAAGTTTCCCACTTTGATCTAGGTCTTTGATCAATTGTGCGATGGGACTATCGATTAGTTTTTTCATGTCTTTCAGTCGGGTGTGCCCGTTATCATGGGTATCCCAGCCAAAGAAGGGTTCATATTCACTCGTCACGGTAATGTATCGCGCTCCTTGATCAATCAAGCGTTTGGCGAGTAGACAGCCAAGTCCAAATCGGCCAGTATTGTATTTGGTATAGCTTTCTTTGGGTTCCTGACTTAGATCAAATGCCTTTGCCTCTGGAGAATTAAGTAAGATGTACGCCTGCTCCATGGATTGCTTGAGCGATTCCTTTTGGTATTCAGAACCAAATTCTCCCACGGGACCAGCAGCAATCAGGTCATTGTAGAGCTTATTTCTACTTTCAAATCGATTGTAGTCCATTCCAACAGGAGGTCTTACGGCTTCCAATCCTGCCGAAGGATCAGGAATCAAAAATGGCCCATAGTTGGAACCTAAAAATCCAGCAGAGTGAAATGCTTTCAGCTCTTCTGCTTCGCCAACCGTAAATCGCTGTCCAATGTTGATGAAGGGCGGAATCACTGAATTCAGCGGGCCTTTTTCCTTTGCAATCCAACTTCCAAGATGGGGCACCACCACCGATTGCGGCGGCTCATAGCAGGTATGGAAATGGTATTGGTGTCGGGTATGCAAGATATGTCCCAGATCTGCTGCCTGATAGGAGCGGATTAGCGTGCCTTTATCTAGGACCGAAGCAATATTTTCGAGTCCTTCAGAAAACTGAATTCCATCCAGTTTGGTCGGGATCGCAGGAAAGGTACTGAGCACCTCCTTCGCTTCCATTCCTTTGCGGAAAGCAGTGTATTTTTTTGGGTCAAAAGTCTCCGTATGTGCCATCCCACCTGCCATAAACAATAAGATAACGGAATCAGCGGTAGCGGGAATTTTAGTTTCACAGGAGGAAAGCAAACCGGCCAGAGGAGCACCCATACCTAAAGTAGCCAGGGTGGCTGCGCTGGTTTTTTTCAGGAATTCGCGTCGGTTTTGCAGGGGTTTCATGACTCTTGAAATTTATATTTTGCGATTAAGGATAGCTAAGGAGCTCCTGTTTTCAATAGATGAGTTGGAATTCGGGCAACATAATTACAGCCCACAATAAGTCTTGAACTGCCGCTGCATTCGGTTTTACGCCGAGCACTTTCTTCGCCACTTCTAGCTCCCTGGGGTTCGGTTTTCGAAGTAATGCTTTGGCATACAATTGCTCCGCCAGGACTTTCGGATCACCAAATGCACTTGCCCATTTTTCCCCTCCTTTGACGAGCGAATTATTCAATTTTTCTCCATTGCTGAGCTCCAAGGCTTGAAGCAAGTTGGCTTGAGAGTCCCTGCTGACGGAGACTATTTCCCGATTTGGGCGGCCGAGGGATTTTAGGAATTCGTTGTTGGCCACCAAGGAGGCTCGCGCAAATCCTAAATTAGATTTGGCCTCAGGAATCAATTGGTAAGGGCGGAATTTCACTTCCACAGAATCAAATAGGGGTGCGGAAATTTCAGAAACCGCATCGGAAAATTGTTCTGCAGTGATCCTTCTTCTGACCATTCCCTGAAACTTGAAATCCTCAGCCATGAGTTTGTCTGCCGATGAAACGGTCACCGAGGGGTTTTGATAGATTTTGGAGCTGGTAATTTGAAAAATCAGGCGCTTGATGTCGTAGCCATTTTCCACAAAATCTACGGCCAGCCAATCAATCAAATCTTGGCTCCAAGGAAGATTGTCCATCTCGTCCACAGGTTCCACAATTCCCCTTCCCATCAGTTGCTTCCATACTTTATTGACTAGGGTCCGGTACATCCTTCCATTGGCAGGCTGAACAAGTTGATCGGCAAGCTGCCGTAATTTTTCTGCCTTGGTGGCGAGCGAATCGATATCGCCGAGTTCTTCCCACAGGATCTTGGTTTTGGCCATTTTGCCAGTAGGGATTTCACAACGATTTACTTCCAGGGTAGAATCGGCAAAAATATTTGCGAAAGCATAGGCCTGCTCGAGCTTCCAGTCATTGATAAAGCTATCATGGCAGGAAGCACACTTGAGATTTAGGCCTAGGATAACTTGCCCCACATTTTGAGCAGCCTGCAATTCCGTTCGCTGGGAAGCATTGATTGTTCCGCGCCAACGAATGCCTTCAATAAAACCTTTTGATTTTTCGGAAGGATTCAGCAGTTCTTTGACAAACTGATTGTAGGGCTTGTTGTCTCGAATAGCCGTATAAAGCCAATCGGAGATGGCAAATCGTCCTCCAGTGATGTATCCCGTGCCGGTGTAGTCATTTCGTAGGTTGTCGTTCCAAAAAGTCATCCAATGCTGGGTATAATCATCGGTTCTATCCAGAAGTTTCTGGATTTCAATTTCCCTTTTCTGAGGGTTGCGATCTGCCTGGAAGGCTGCCAGTTCCTTCGGGGTAGGCAAGAGCCCAATGATGTCTAAATAAATCCTTCGGAGAAAGGTGCGGTCATCGACAGGATTGCCAAAGCTGAGTTGATTTTCTTGAAAGTATTTATTTACGAGCCGATCAATTGGATGTTCAAGTCCAGGTTGTATTGGAGGAAGTACGGGCTTTCTTGGAGCCAGGGCCGCTACGCGATAGACGGATTGTTGAGCTACTCCTTCCGGCCAAGGTGCTCCCTTTTCGATCCAAAGTGTTAGCAGTTGAATTTCTTCGTCTTTGAGTAATTTGCCCTTGGCAGGCATGACCTCTTTGTGGTTTTTGGAAAGGGAAATTCTCCGGATCAACTCACTTTCTCCAGGGTTTCCAGGTACGATAATCTGTCCATTTTCTCCTCCTGCAAAGACAAATTCTTTTTCATCCAATCGTAATTCACCTTCAATTTTTGCTCCTGAGTGGCATTTGTAACAATTATGGGCCAGTACCGACCGCACGTTCGTGACAAGCTGAATTTCTTTTTCTACAGAAAGATCGGAGGCGAATGAAGCAAGGTCTATGGTTAAACTTTCAGGTGCTTCCGTTTCTTCATCCCAGGAGGGAATAATTTCCGTCAAAAAGTCCTCCCCATGGGTAAGTGAGGCGCCCAAATGTCCAGCGATTCCGATTCCCAATCCAGAAGCAAAAAGAAGCATCCGGTAAATCATTCGTGTGGAAGGTTGGGATTGCCAGATTGTCTTCCTTAAAAAATAAAGGAGGACAACAGCCAATCCTGAAGTGATAAATCCGATTAGTTGGTGCAGATCGAAGGTTTCTCCGCTTATGCCTTCACTACTGGCGTGGAGCCAACCAAAAAGCGCAGAGATTAGAGTGCTTATCGATCCAACCAGGACGAGCAGTTGGATGGCAGGACGGAACTTGGAATTAAAATCTTTAAGGGTAAACAGCTCGAGAAAGCCAGCAAAAATCAGGAGGGAAATTGGGAAATGAACTACCATGGGATGCAAACGGCCAAAAAATTGCCACAGCCAGAAATCTGTAGCGGTGTCGGATCCTACAGTCTCTGCTAAAGCCGAAATGACAGGCACCATTACTCCAAGAGTGGCCATTGCCCACTTCAAGAGGTAGAATAGGTTGTTTGAAGAACTGACCTTAGAATTCATCTAGTTAAAATCTAAGTTAAGATACAAAATATCGTATTTCTAGCTAATTCTAGCGGTATAAAAATTCAAGTAAATAGGTCGGGATTTTATCAAAATAGTGATTTTACTTGCTTTAGGTTGGCTTGCTTTTTCGATTCAAAACTCAAATTATAAGTAGCAAAATGGCAATGGGGTTACGCCAAGATGCTACTAGTTTGGAAATCGCGTGGTTTCCTGAATAGGACTAGGCGGTTGAAAAATCCAAGGGTAAATGGACTTGCTGTTGGGGGTAAAAAATGTAATACTAAATTAACAATGCATCTGAACAACTACTCGCACTCTTTTTTTATATTTCAAAACAATTTATCCACTTCAAAAAAAATCAGATGATTAGCAACCATGAAATTGATTACAAAATCTATGGAGAAGAACTCCAATTTGTAGAAATTGAATTAGACCCCAACGAAACTGCCATCGCAGAAAGCGGCTCCTTTATGATGATGGAAAGTGGCATTGAAATGCAAACCATTTTTGGCGATGGAAGCCAGGAGCAATCCGGTGGATTTATGGGTAAATTATTCAGTGCAGGCAAGCGTTTACTGGTAGGTGAAAGTTTGTTTATGACTGCATTTACCAATGTCGGCCAAGGAAAAAAGAAGGTAAGCTTTGCCTCTGCCTACACTGGTAAAATTATCGTATTCGACCTGAAGCAATTGGGAGGAAAAATAATCGCACAGAAAGATGCTTTTTTATGCGCCGCCAAAGGAGTAAGCATTGGCATTGAGCTTCAACGAAAGCTGGGCACCGGCATTTTTGGTGGTGAGGGTTTTATTATGCAGAAGCTAGAGGGTGATGGATTGGCATTTGCACATGCTGGAGGATACATTGTGGAAAAGGATTTACAGCCTGGTGAAGTACTTAAAGTAGATACAGGATGTGTGGTAGCCTATACTGCAGGCGTTGACTTTGACATCGAAATGGTAAAGGGAATTAAGAACTTTATGTTTGGTGGAGAAGGCTTGTTTTTAGCGGTTTTGCAAGGCCCAGGAAAAGTATGGTTGCAGTCCCTTCCGATCAGTAGACTTGCTGGACGTATCATGCAATACGGTGGATCTACTAGAAAAGAAGAGGGAAGTGTGTTGGGAGGCTTGGGTAATTTACTTGATGGAAGAGAATAGGTTATAGGATTATCCGAAATGATACCAATGGCTAGAATTTGACAAGAGCCCCAAAGGCGGCGATACAAAAACTAGTATCACCCCCGCAATCCGCGGCGGCGGACGGGGCAGGCACCTCCGGGTTTGGTATTTAGGAGTATATCTTAAAGAATCCCCCCGTAATGCTACGGGGCAGGCTCCCTACCCCCTTGTAAGAGCCTGTCCCGCTGAATTGCGGGAGGGAGTCGCACCAACGCTAATTCAAGCATTTCTTACAGATTTAAATAAGCTCTCGATCAGAAAAAGTTAATTCTAATTTAAGTTTCTGGGGATCAGTTGGCTGACTCCTCCTCACAAGGGGGATAGAGCCTGTCCCGCAGGATTGCGGGAGGGATTTTTGATAAAAAAAAGGCCCGCACGTGCGGGCCTTTTCCTTTATCCAACGATGATGCGTAGCGAAACCAGCATCATTAGAGGGAAATGGTTGTTGATTACAATTTAGTTGCCTTGTAGATTTTTACAAAACCATCATTTTCACTTGAAACTACAATTAAGCTTTGTTGGATTGGGCTTTTGCTTGCAGGAATAAACAAAACTCCTTCAGGGGCATCACCCGTTTTAACTAATTTCACAAATACTGGGCTTGTAGGAGTTGAGATATCATAGATAGCGAAGGCATCCGCCCGCTCCAGACCTACGATGGCAATTTGCTTGCTTCCCACTCTTCCTACTGTCACTGCTTCAGGTTCAGTGCCCTTATCGTCACTTCTGCCATCGTCATATACCGAAGATTCGAGTGCTTTTTTATCCAATTCATTTTTGCTATCAAACACCTGATCACCCGTCAATCCATTCCAGACACTAAAAGAGCGCGCACCTAAGGTATAAATCGCATCGAAATCACCATCTGCATCCGTATCACCCAAGGTAGTGGTGGTATTCAATCTTCCAAGCTGCGCATCTGTTTTCAGGGTACTTGCAGTTGGGAATTTTGTAGCATCAAGGACATGTGCACTGGATCCAACTCTTCGCATCTCCGTAAATCCAGCATATTCTCTGGCATCGCCCTCATTTGCAGTAAACAAATAGGGAATCCCGTTGTACGTGTATTGAGAGATGGCATCGGGTTGATACATCCCGAATACATTTTCTGCCAATCTGAATTCTACCTTAGTGTCTTTATCGCTAGGGTCAATTTCATTCCCTGCAGCTCCATAATTCTTAAAGCCTAGGGGAGTGATTTTTTTGAAAACGCCACCCACGATATCTAATTCTGCAATAGCATTGTTTTCTTGAAGCGTTACCCATGCTGTTTTGGAATCATCCGAAACGGTGATGTATTCAGGTTCGATGTCTTTCAAGAAATTTTTACCTGGACCATAAACCCGAAATCCTTTGGCAGTTAGTGTAGCCAATTGACTTTCGAATGCAGCAAAATTCAACGTTTTAACCGAGTAATCTGCCACCTTGATAATCGAAACGGTTCCTTCTGGATCCGTGGTGTAGGCATCGTTCGGTTCTCCTTCATTGGCAGTGAGGATGTATTTTCCATCCTTTGAGAAGGTAACCATGTCGGGTAAGGCACCCACTTCGATTACTTTCACTTCTGCTAAGGTGGTGGTATTAAAAACGACAACTTTACCATTTTGCTGCTTGTTGGTCGATTCAATTGCCGCTGCAAGCTTACCATCATAAACATCTACACTGTTCACATATCCACCATAAGTTGTAAGTGGAATGGACTTTACCAAAGTTGGGGCAGCTGGATTCGATAAGTCAATCACATCAATTTTATTGGCCGCGCTATTATTAACTGCAAAAAGTTGCTTGGTGGCAGGATCGAATGCGGTGATTTCCGCAGCGCCTGAACCGCCCAAACCAATAGATCCAACTTCTTGGTAAGAGGCTATGTCCTCATTGACTGTGTTCTCTAAAGGAATGGGGTCAGTTTCCTCTTTGAGGCAACTAAAACACGACAAGCAACTTAGAAGTACTAGTATCCGTCTCATATGATTTTTTTTCCTACAAACATAGAGTCAGACCTGTAGACCTGTTATAAATCAGATTTATGAATTCATTAAAAGAAGGTTATTTTTAAGTCGTTCAAAACGAGGACACAAGCAAAAAAATTAACATAGGAGAAAAAGACGCTTAATGAATTCGTAATTAAGAAAATACTTTGGCAAATGCCCGAACGGGGAAGGTTCCCATTCCTTTTATTTTAGGGGGGATTGCATTGAAATGAAAGCCTTCATCTGGTAGATTTTCTAACCCACACAAATGCTCTACCACTAGGACTTCAGAACCCAAGAGAATACTATGTACCGGTCTTGAGTTTGTTGCGGTATTGTCAATGTTGTGTGAATCAATCCCTACCAGTTTTACTCCAGCATCCTTCAAAAAATTAGCAGCCTCCTCGGTGAGGTAAGGGTGATGCTCGTAGTAGAGTTCGGTATTCCAACGACATGCCCATCCCGTATGCACGAGTACTGCGCGATGCCTAAGGTCTTTATTTTTGAAATGCTCTGGAGTAATCGCCAAAGATTCAGCAAAGGGCACTCTGACCACAATCCCTTCCAACTCAGCAAATGCCGTTAAATCTACCTCGGAAATATCCTTTCCGTCCGCATACCGGTGAAAGGGACAGTCGATGTAGGTCCCCGTATTGCCCACCAACTCTAGCTTCCCGATTTGAAACTCAGTGCCGGCTGCATACTGCTGTCTGGAATCTTCCCGACTTAGGTAATCACAAATGATTGGTGCAGGCAAGCCCTTGTAGGTAATCAATCCCGATTCTATGGTATGACTTAGGTCCACCAAATGACCTGACTGCTGACTTTGCTGCATAAATTTAGTTTCCATCATCGAGGGTAAGGGGTACAGGTTGCCTTTCGCTAGGATCCAAATGGAATCGGCTCCTGGAAGGGTAATGGAAGGAACAAGCTTGTCAAAATCAACAAATTCTATAAATTGGGAGAAATTCATTCTCAAAAAACCAAAACCCATTCATCTGAAATTTGGAATATTAGGCTTGTTTTAAGCCCTAAGTCTGAACCTATTTCTTTCAAAATTACTGCTATTCCCATGGAAAAATCCCTATTCAAAGAACTTTTGGCCCAAAACATCCAAAGCTGTAGCTATGCCTTCGATGCCATTACCGAAGAAAAAAACAGCTACAGACTCAATGAAAGCGCTGCCTCCGTAGGATTTATTTTTCGGCATGTAGTCGAGACGATGTTACTCTTTGGGCATTTTTACGACATGCCAACCGACGCTACGAATACCACGATGGGCAAGCAAGATACCGGACAGGGCAAAGACCTGAGCGCAAGCCGGGAACTACTACAAAAAGGCTATGCCTTGCTGGAGCAGATCATCACTTCTACTCCTGACGCAGCTTGGTTCGAGCCTGTTGAAACTCCCTTTTTTGGGACGTTGTCCAAGGCTAGGCTATTTTCCCATATTCTCTACCACAACTCCTACCATGCAGGTCAAATCGCTCTTACAGTTAAGCGCGCAACGGAATAGGAAACAGCCTGCAACTCCCAAACAACTTCAATTCTTTTACTTGAACTCCATCCTTTGATTATGTCCATCCGTGCATTTTGGTTCTGCTGTTCCCTTTTGCTGCTTCCTGGAATTAGCTTTGCACAAGCTCCAGACGCAGCAACCAAATCCAGCCAATACATCACCATTTTAGGAATCGCCCAGGATGGGGGATACCCACAAGCGGGCTGTCAGGAGGAGCATAACTTGCGTGATTGGAAAGAAGATGAAATCAGCAACGGGCTCACAGATCAGGTCAGTGCACAAAATACATTTATAGCCCAAATCTTAGATAATGCAACCGAGAACCCCTTGGTAGGGGCTACACTCTATTTTCCACAGTTGGGATTAGGCGGCAGTTCCGACGAAAAGGGCTGGGTGTCCGTAGCCGATATCCCCAATGGGACCCACACACTTCTCGTGCAGTATCTAGGCTATGAAACCCTTCGACTTCGCCTCAGCTTTCCTCAAGAAGTTACCGAACCAGTTGTTTACAGATTGGAGCTGGAAGAGGAGGAACTTGAAATCCTTTTGGTACAGTCCAATCGGAGCAGCCGTGTGATTGAAGATGTGCCTACCCGAGTAGAAATTATTGCAGGGGAGGAGCTCTCCGAAAAAGGCAATATGAAACCAGGGGATATCCGAATGCTCCTCAACGAGAGTACGGGTATCCAAACGCAGCAAACCTCTGCGACTAGTTACAATTCCAGTATCCGCATTCAGGGGCTAGACGGAAAGTATACCCAGCTACTTCGAGATGGATTGCCACTGTATGCCGGTTTTTCTTCTGGATTAAGTTTGATGCAAATTGCCCCCTTAGACCTAGCGCAAGTGGAGGTGGTGAAAGGCGCTTCCTCCACGCTTTATGGGGGAGGAGCCATTGCAGGCTTGGTCAATCTGATTTCCAAACGGCCTGAAGAAGAGCCTGAGCTTTCATTTTTAATCAACGGTACTTCTGCCCGGGGTCTCGATGCAAGTGCCTTCTATGCTGCCAAAGGGGAGAAATTTGGGACCACGGTATTCACTTCCTTCAATAAGGGGACGGCCTATGACCCTGCAGGTATTGGTTTGACGGCCATCCCAGAATTTGAGCGATTTACGGTCAATCCCAAACTCTTTTGGGACCTAAATTCCAATACCAATTTGGTGGCAGGAATCAATTACAGCCAAGAAGATCGACTGGGAGGTTCCATGGACTACATCCAAGGGAAAACTGCTACTGATCCTTATTTCGAGGCCAATACAACGGATCGGATTTCCACTGAGCTGACCTTCACCAGCCAATGGGCCGACACCCAGTCCTTGACCTTCAAAAATAGCCTTAACCTGTTTAGCAGGGCGATAGAAATTCCAGATTATCAATTCGATGGCAAGCAGGTTTCTTCTTTTTCTGAGATGAGCTGGTCTTCGACAAAGCCCAAATCTTCTTGGATTTCTGGAATCAACGTCTGGACCGATCGCTTTATGCAAAGCCAAGGTGATCTTTCCAATCCCCTGGATTACTCACTG
Organism: Algoriphagus sp.; assembly: GCA_040403475.1. Taxonomy (GTDB): domain Bacteria; phylum Bacteroidota; class Bacteroidia; order Cytophagales; family Cyclobacteriaceae; genus Algoriphagus. The sequence continues at coordinate 41,192 of JBBAKO010000015.1, forward strand.
ACGACCCTGGGTGCATTTGTACAAAACATCTGGAATGCCAACGACAAATGGACCTTCGAATCGGGCTTCCGCTTGGATCATTTGAATACGAAAGGATTTTTTCCTTTGCCAAAACTATCCGCTATGTACACCCCCAATGCGGCACTTACCCTACGAATTGGAGGCGGATTGGGCTATAAATCTCCTACGGTGTTCACGGAAGAAACTGAGCGAATTCAATTTCGAAGCGTAGTACCAATAAACTACGGCAGGCTCCAGTCTGAGCGTTCTGCTGGCGCAAATTTGGACATCAACTACCGCTTGGCTTTGGGAGAGGAACTTTCCTTGGTGGCTAATACCCTACTTTTTGTCACGCAAATTCAGAATCCCCTTCTTCTGGAGAAAAATACAAAAGGACTGGAATTTGTGCAGCCAGATGGAATGTTTCAAACTCAGGGAGTAGAGGTTAACCTCAAGTGGAATTACCGGGATTTTAAACTTTTCACCGGGTACACCCTCGCGGATGTTACGCAGGAGTTTAATGGGCAAAAAAGCCCCTATCCGCTAGTAGCTAGACACCGGCTGAATAATGTGTTGATGTTTGAGCAACATGAAAACTTTAGAATCGGACTGGAAGCCTATTATTTTTCTCCACAAGTGCTCAATGATGGAAAGGAAGGGCAGTCCTACTGGATTTTTGGCTTGATGGGCGAAAAAGCCTTGGGAGAGCATTTCTCCATATTTATCAACTTTGAAAATTTTCTTGATGCACGACAAACTGGTTTTGATACCATCTATACAGGAGATCTAAGTAATCCCGAATTTCGAGACATCTATGCTCCCGTCGACGGATTTGTAATCAACGGAGGAATAAAGTTGAACTTCTAATTTATGTAGGAAGTATGTTTCTGGATTGGTTTCCTGAAGTCCTAACTTATAGCATTCGTTCCCCTCTTAATTCCTATCACCAACTGCCTGTTTATGAATAGATATAATTATTGGGCTTGCATCCTCTTTTTCCTAGCCCCGATTTACACAATGGGCCAAATCACTGCGCCTGAAACAAAGCAATCTCAATATGTCACCGTGTTGGGAATCGCCCAGGATGGAGGCTATCCGCAAGCAGGATGTAATCAGGAGCACTGCCTGCGTCATTGGCGAGGGGAGGAGGCAAAGCGGCATGTAGTGAGTTTGGGGCTTACGGATCAAGCCAGTGGACAAAACTGGTTGTTTGAAGCGACTCCGGACTTTACGGCTCAACTCCAGCAACTCCACCAAGCTTCAGGGTCTTCCAACCTCTCGGGTATTTTTCTAACCCATGCACACATGGGACACTACGCGGGGTTGCTGCAACTCGGTCGTGAGGCCATGGGAGCCAAAGGCATGCCGGTCTATGTGATGCCTAGAATGAAGGAATTCTTAGAAAATAATGCCCCTTGGAGTCAATGGGTGTCATTGGGAAATATTAAACTCATCTTGATGGAGCAGGATCAACCCATTCAACTGACTTCCAATCTTCGGGTCATTCCGATGAAGGTTCCGCATCGGGATGAGTTTTCGGAGACAGTAGGATTTCGAATCGAAACCAGCGAAAAAAGCCTGTTTTTTATCCCAGATATTGATAAGTGGCCGCTCTGGGAACGAGATATTCGGACCGAAGTAGCTCGTGTGGATGTGGCCTTGCTGGATGCTACTTTCTATCAGGAAGGAGAACTACCAAACCGGAACATGAGCGAGATCCCTCATCCTTTTGTTGCTGAAACCATCACGCTATTTTCCCCGCTTCCAGCTGTAGAGAAACGGAAAGTTAAGTTTATCCACTTCAATCATACCAATCCCCTGATTCTGGAGGGGCCTGAGCGGGATGCAGTCAAAAAGCTAGGCTTTGAGCTGGCAACTGAAGGGGAGCGAATTGTATTGAAAAAGTAAAAAGCTGCCCCCCCCATACGGAAGCAGCCCTTTTCAATTTTTTTTGAGCGGTTAGCGGAAAACAGTATTGTACTGTACTTTAATTTCCTAAAAGTGTCTTGTGAAGTCCATCTGTCCGCCAAGAATCCTGACGATAAAAATCCCATTGGTACGTACACAATAAAACAGGACATGGAACTGGTAGCGGTACCGGAGGATTGGTTGATTTTTCAGTAGTAAGAACGGCTTTCCTAGTTTCGGATCGGAGCTTAATTTTTCCATTACTTCGGTCAATCCCTCGAAATACAAGCGTGATTGGCGCTCTCCAAATTCCCGAAGTGTGTAACGCAAAATAGATTTTACATCGGTACTCGCCTTGACACTCAGGACGACTTTATTTACTAGCACGATGCTCCCCTAAGGCCTCCTCCCAAATGCGTTCAAGGGAGGAATCTGAAGGGCCACTGGCCAATCCCTCGATCAGTGCCTCGTTTAGGTTTAGGCGCTGTCTTCTGCGCTCCTGGTCTTGGCGTATGATGTCACGGACGTACTCGCTATCGTTGGTGTAAAACCCCTGCTCGATAAGGCTTTTTACGAAGGCATCCTGTTGTGCCGTAAGTGTGATTGATTTTCTAATTACTGTCATAATGCATCAATAGTAATATTATTGGTTCAATTTAGTAGTTTTTTGTAGGATTAGAACTCCTCTCCCCAAAAATTGAGGCCTGATTGGTAGGCTATTTTGATTGGATTTAAGCCGCTGATGTTGTTTTCTATTAAAAATCAGCAAATCTATCGTTGAGTATTGCCCTGCGGCTAGTTGTTTGGTAAGCGATCGGTGCAGTTATTGGTTCTTTAACGCTTAAGAAAAAAGTTAACCTTTGAGTTAGCTAGAAAAATTTTGCACCTTTTTTGGCCTATCGAAAAAATAAAAGGGCTACCTCATTGGAGAAGCAGCCCTTTAGTCTTATTGCTGAACGGTGAGCGTTACTTTATTACTCTTGGTGTCAATGTCGATGCGGCTAGGTTGAACTAGCGAAGCGGATTTTTCTTGGGTAAGCTTGATATCGTATGCTTTACGGTCGTACTTCATCACCGCACCTGAGAGGGCGTCGATGCCCCAGCCAAACAAGTTCCCTAAATTGATAATGCTAACGAGGTTAAACTCCTTGTCAAGGGTGATCAGGCGAGTTTCGTAGCCATCCAACTTAAACTCTACCTCTGTATCGTTGAGGCTTCGTTTGACTTTGTAATTGCAAGGGGTGGTGCAGATTTCTACGCCGTCCTTGTAAATGGTCGCTCCTGAAGGAGTAGAGGTAAACGCGATGCGATCTTTGGTACCAGTAAAAATGGTGGCACAGCCCGTCATCAAAAATAGGGCAATCAAAAAGATAGGAATTTTGTTCATGGTACTTTTGTTTTAGTGTCTATAATTATAGGTTAAAAATTTCTTGAAATAAGAATATTTATAAAAAAAATGATAAAAATAAATTAGTAAATGTTACGATAATTTAATCAGTTAAGTTAATAGCTGATCTGTATTGAATGCGAGTCAATAAACCTTTATTACCCTTCAACAAAACAGAAAACACTTAAAAATTTTGAGTTGGAAAGAGCTGAATCGCATGAAAATAAGCGATGCATCCAATCAGGTAGTACCCCTATTTTCACGAATGGGCTACTATCCCTCCTTTAAAATAGTTTGCATGTCTTCAATGCATTGTTCTGCGTCAAGCGCTAGGGTTCCGTTGTAGATTCCTCGAATCCGACCTTTTTGATCCACTAAGATGAAATGCTCGGTATGCAAAAACTCTTGGGTAGCCTTGTTGTAGCCGATGGATTCCTCGGCAAAAAATGATTTTCTTGCCAAGGTGTATATTTCCTCTTTCGAACCGGTGAGCAAGGACCAATTCGAGGATGAAATTTGATTGAGCTCGCTGAATTTTTGTAAGGTTTTTACATCGTCGATCCAGGGAGTGACCGAGAAGGATAGAAGCTTTACCTCTGGATTGCCTGGAAAAGCTTTTTCGATGCGCTTCAATTGTGCTGTCATATCTGGACAGATGTTGTTGCACTGGGTGAAAAAGAAATTGGCCACATAGACCTTCCCTTCCAAGGATTTGCTGTCAAAAAGGATGCTGTCTTGATTGTAAAACGCAAAGGGCTTGATTCGGTGGCTGATTTGGGTCGCGGCCTCAGCTTCACTGATAAAGTAGGGTGTAAAATCGGGACTGTTGTAATAGGGGATGCTTGACTTTTGGGGCTCTGCGCAAGCAAAAGTCAAGCAGAGGACACTAGTTATCAAAAAATTTCTCATCGATGATAATGCAGTTTTTGGTACCCAGTAATCCATACCTTTTGCCCTTGATAATGACAAAATTTGACCTAATCTTTCCATCGGCATGCCACATTTTTTGCTCCCCTTCTTCTTGCCCATTTTTGTAATGACCCAAATGAAACAATCTTCCCTGCTCATCCCATTCTTTTAACTCCCCCTCGTAAGCATCGTTCTTAGCGGTATACTCAAATCGTTTGTTTCCATTTTCCCAATAAGCGGTTTGCAATCCCGTTCGGATGCCGTCCTGGAGGTGCCGGATTTCCATGATTTTCCCCGAAGGAAAATACTTCTTTTCCACTACGATTTCGGTGCTAGATGGAGAGGGGGAACAGCTCCAAAGCAAGCCTAAAATGAGCAGGTATTTTATCATTGAGAAATGGTACCCGGGGTTCCATAATACCCATTCCCATTTAAGTAAGGTGCTGCTGCCGTAAAATGGTAATGGTAGATTCCAGCTGGAAAGTCTACCGTAGCATGGGTGTGTCCATGGTACACGTCCAAAGAGGTGTTGGTCACGGTAGTTCCATTCTCTTCTTGTGGGCCATACACTGGAAAGCCATCCATCAAAAAGCCCATAAGACCTGATTTGGTGGATTTTACCTGTGTTAAGTGAAGCGGCTCAACATGGTAATGGTAGACACCAGATTGCTGGGGATGACCGTAGAACTGGTCAAAACTCGCCATTTCTCCCGTCAATTCCTGGTTGTTGGGACCTGCGTATTGGTTGAAAAACGGAACCCCATTCAAGGCGACACCTATACGACCCAAGGGGGTGGCTGATTTTGTGGTGGCAGCTTTTGGGTTGAGCGGAATTTTATAAATCGCGGACTGTTCAACGATTGAATTTGGATTTTTGGCAAAGTTGTAACCTCCAAAAGTGGTTCCAGAGTAGGCTATGTAAAGGCTATTTCCTGAAGCAAAATAGGGACTCTTGTGATCAGGAACTCCATTTGTTTTTATGGTAATGAAGGTGCCATCGCTGGTGATACTCGATGCTCCATAAATTTTTTTATAGACCGCAGGCACCGTGGTATCTGATGTTGGAGTAGTAGGTGTTGGAGTAGTAGTTTCGTCTTGAGAACAAGCCATAACGAAAACTAATGGCATTAGGAAAGCGAGGTGGCGAACTGTTTTGGTCAATAAATGCATAAAATTATAGTAGAATTAGATGGCAGAAATATAAAATTTTAGTTTCGTTTTTTATCTAAAGAATAAAAAATTCAAATCATGTTAATAAAAAAAAATTGTTAGAAAATTTAGATTAAAAAAAGGCTGAGGAAGATTTTTTCAAGTTTTTCTTTTGGATTATTGGCTAGTTTTGACATCAGGCGACCCCTTTATTCCATAAGAGGGATTAAATCTTTTGTTTGCATTTAGCAGAATAACTACAGAAATTAAGGTACTTACTTTCGCATTGGAAGAATTTAAGTAGGGATCTAGTTAAATTGAAGACTTAAATCGCACAAAGCTCATGTCAAAAAAATGGATTAACGGGATTCTCACCACCTTGGTGGCTTTCGTATTTGTAGGAAGTGCGGTAGGTAAGTTTATGGCGGATGCCGAAGCCTTGAAAATGGCGGAAAGTTTTGGATTGGATGCCACCACCAATTACGCGCTGGGAGTCATAGAAATCGTAGCGGTACTTTTATTTATACTCCCGCGAACCGGTATTTTGGGTACCCTTTTGCTCGCTGCCTACATGGGGGGAGCGATTGCCACGCACCTAGAGCATGGGGAGTCGGTACTTATTCCTTGTGTCATTCAGGCAGTACTCTGGGCTGTCGCGCTCTACCGCTTTCCTGAATTGGGTACTAGGATGCTCAAAGGAAAGCCCTAAACGGTTAGCCTCCTGCTTTTGTAGGCAATCAAAAAAGTCTTTTTGTGTCTTTGAGGTTGCTTAGCCATTGAAAATCAACTTGACAGTCGTTCCATGGCCGAGTTCGGAGTGAACCTGAATATTGCCTTTGTGTCGGCGCATGATTTGCTTGGACAAACTCAAGCCGATGCCAGAGCCTTTCTTTTTGGTGGTGAAAAAGGGAATAAAAATCTTACCCAAGGCTTCTTCCTCAATGCCCTTGCCCGTGTCGCCTACCTCCACAATGATCTTTCCGGCCTCGTCAATAAATCCTTTCAGATGAATCTCTTTTTGCGGGGCTTCCACTAGCGCTTGAATGGCATTGTGCATCAGGTTGATGAGGACCTGCTCAATCTGCGTTTGATCTCCAAAGAGGACCAATTCTCGCGGTTGCAGCTCCTTGTGAAGTTGAATGCCTTGGCTTTCCAACTGGTGCTGCAGCAGAAGTTCCAACTGATCAAACAAGGAGGCCAATGCAATACTTCCAAATTTGGGTGCTGGAACATGTGCCAAGCTGCGGAAATCGGACACAAAGCTGACCAAGCCCTCGCTCCGTTTCTCAATGGTCTGAATCCCCATCAAAAAATCATCCATATCGGCGGGCTGTAACCCTTCTTTTTGTTCCTGTTTTTGTTCCAACTCTCCCTTAAGCGTTCCTGCTAGAGAGGAAATAGGCGCAATGGAATTCATGATTTCGTGCGTGAGGATATTCACCAAGTTCTGCCAGGCCTCCATTTCTTTCTCCTCCAATTCCGATTGGATGTTTTGGAGGGAAACCAGTTTGAATCGCTCCCCACGCATCAGCAGCTCGATCACATAGACAGATAGCTGCATGATCCCGTCAGGATGAGCAATCTTGATCAGCTCACTGCCTCCAGTCCGCAGTTGCTGTATGGCTTGGTGCAGTTCCTTGTTGAGGTGCTCCACCTCCTGGATTTGTTTCAGATCCTCCACTTGCAGCATGCGTTTGGCGGCCACATTGAGGATTTGAATCTCTCCATTTTCTCCAAAGGTGATCAACCCGATGCTTAGGTGCTTGAATACAGAGCGGAAATACTGGTAATTGGCTTCCTTTTCGGCCTGATCTTCCTTGAGCTTGGCCAAAATGGCATTGAATTCAATGTGCAAGTCATCGGTTTCCGTCCCGTCAAATTTGACGGGGTAAAGCTGGCTGTACTTGTCTTGTTTGATGTTGTTGAGAAAAAGGCGAACTTTTTTGAAGGAGCTCTCGGCATATTTCACCAAAAAAATCAGTTGAATCCCCGCTACAATCAGAAATAAGGAAGTCGAAAAGACTCCCCAGTCTCCCACAAGGGAGTAGGCCATGAGAAAGAGGGTGGCAGTAAGTAAGCCAATGCGGCCAAGTAAGCCAACTTTATAATCCATATTTCTCCAGTCTTCTGTACAACGAGGCGCGAGTGAGTCCTAGTTCCTTGGCTGCCTTGGAGATATTTCCCCCGTTTTTGTCAATGGCCCGCTGAATGGTGCTACGCTCCATGTCATCCAAATTGAGGGTGCTATTGCTGTGCTGTGCCTTTTCGGAGGCAGGCTTGGCGGATAGGAAAAAGAAATCGCGACTATCCAGTTCATCTCCATCCGCCATGATAATGGCCCGCTCAATGGCATGCTGCAGCTCCCGAATATTGCCAGGCCAATTGTAGCGCTGCAGGAGTTCCATGGCCTGCGGCCGGATTCCTTGAAAGTTTTTGCGGTATTTCTGCACGTACTGCCGCAGGTAATGGTTGGCTAGCTGCGGAATGTCATCTTGGCGCTCCCGAAGTGGGGGCAGGTAGATCTCCACGGTATTGATTCGGTAGAGGAGATCTTGCCGGAAGGTATTGTCTGCCACCATCTCGTGCACAGGCATGTTGGTGGCACAGATCAATCGGATATCTACCGGAATAGACTGGTTGGTCCCGATTCGTGTTACTTCTCGTTTTTGGAGAACAGTGAGCAGCTTGGACTGCAAGGGCATGGATAAGTTTCCTATTTCATCCAAAAATAAAGTGCCCTGGTCTGCGACTTCAAATCTTCCCGATCGGTCTTCCTTGGCATCCGTAAAGGCTCCGCGCTTGTGACCAAAGAGCTCTGATTCAAATAATGTTTCTGTGATGGAACCCATGTCTACGCCAACAAAGATCTCTTCGTTTCGATGGGAGCGTTCGTGAATCGCCCGAGCAATGAGCTCTTTTCCAGTCCCGTTTTCACCCAATATCAGGACATTGGCATCTGTGGACGCTACTTTGTCGATGATGGAAAAGATGTTTTTCATGGAGGCCGACTGGCCTATGATTTCGGTATAGTCCTTTCTGAGGTCGTTTTGTAGGGTTTTTTGTTTTTTGTGCAACTTGTCCACTTTGGTGTAGCTCTCCTTGAGTTTGAGGGCTGCGGATAGGGTGGCAACCAACTTTTCGTTTTGCCAAGGCTTCAGAATAAAGTCGGTAGCTCCTTCTTTGAGTGCCTGCACTGCCATCTCCACATCTCCAAATGCAGTAATTAAGATCACTACGGCATTGGGATCGATCTCTTTAATTTGGCTCAACCAGTAAAATCCTTCCTTGCCCGAAGTGGTATCTTCCCGGAAATTCATATCCAAAAGGATCACATCGAAGTTTTGGGTATTGATCAAAAATGGGATCCTTCGGGGATCTTTTTCAATATGTACTTCTTTGGCATGCTTCTTCAAAAGCATTTTTGCCGCAAAAAGTAAGTCTTCGTTGTCATCGATGATGAGTATACGACCGAGTTGTTGTTCCATGGGAGTTATTTTGTGTTTACCCTAGAAAAATAGTGCCAACAGGGATTGGATCCTCTCACCCTAGATTTATAGGGTAAATATGTCCGAAAATGTACGATTTTATCCGATTTTCGGACACTTTTTTTGGTTTTGGGTGCCTGATCATTTTTCCTAACTTTGGCGTTCACAAAACTCGAATCAAATGTCAGCTAAAAAAGGGGATGCCGTAGCCGTCCATTACACCGGAAGATTGGAAGATGGGAGTATTTTTGACTCCTCTGTTTCCAGGTCACCACTAAGTTTCACGCTTGGAGATGGCAACATGATCAAAGGTTTTGACTCTGCAGTCTATGGGATGGTAATCGGAGACAAAAAAACAGTGACTATTCCAGCAGCAGAAGCCTATGGAGAGCGCCGTGAGGACATGATGATTGAGGTGCCTTTGTCGGAGGTGCCACCACATATCGAGGCAGAGATCGGATTGCAGTTGACGCTCCAAGGTCCTGGTGGGCAGCCCATGCCGGTGACTATTGTGGATATGGATGACGAAAAAATCACGCTAGATGCCAACCACGATTTGGCAGGAAAAGACTTAATTTTTGACATCGAGCTGGTTTCTATTTCTTAAATTAAAATACCGCTTGCTTCAAAAAAGCAAGGAAAACTTAAAAAGCCCTTTCAAATGGAAATTGAAAGGGCTTTTTAATGATCTAAACTGATCTTAGGATTTGTGGCCATAGGAAGCATCGATTGGGCTTCCTTTAGGGTTGGCTAGCGAATCAAAGGTTAAGAGCCTGACCTCTGCTGTACTTATTTCCAAGTACGTATTTTGGCTTACCCATTCGCCCAAATTGTAATAGGTAGCACCTTTGCCAACTGGTAGTTGCAGAGGTAGATGGCGATGGCCAAAAATATAGTAATCATGCGGAACGGATTGCTCCACTTCTTTGCAGTAGGACCAGAGCCATTCATCATTTTCTAAAAATCGCTGCTCATCCTTACTGCTATTGCTGATTCGGCTTTTGCCAGACCATGCGCGTGCCAGGCTAATGCCAATGTCAGGATGTGTCCATCGAAAAAGCCACTGGGCTATCGGACTGGTAAATACTTTTTTAAGCACTTTGTAAGTGGGATCTCCTGGGCCCAAGCCATCTCCATGTCCTACCAAAATTTTCTTCCCTGCTACCTGAATTTCAATGGGATGGGTATACACGGGTATTCCCAACTCGGTAGTGAAGTAATCCCGCATCCATAGGTCATGGTTGCCCGTGAAAAAAAGAATTGGAATCCCCCGGTCACGAAGTTGGGAGAGCTTCGCTAAAAATGGAAGCTGCCCTTTTGGAATGACTTGCTTGTACTCAAACCAGAAGTCGAAGATATCTCCTACCAAAAAGATCGCTGCTGCCTCATCTGCAATGTAATCCAGCCAAGCGATGATGCGATCTTGACGCTCCCTGCTCGATTTAAAATCTGGGGCACCTAAGTGAAAGTCGGAGGCGAAGAACAGCTTTTTCCCGTGTAGGGGAAAATCTAGGGGAGCAATTTGCATCTGGTAAAGATAGAAGCAATCCCTTAAAAAAGGAAAAGCCCCGAATTTGGGGCTTTTCAGGTTAAGCTTCTGTTTTGGATTCTTCAGTACCCGGTTCAGAACTTGGAGGAATTACTTCGGCAGTTTCTTCCTTTTCAGTCACCTCCGCTGCTTCTGGGGATGCTTCAGCCACTAGTAGGGGCTCCTTTTTGTTGGTAAAGGCCTGGTAGGTCGTCTCCTTTTCAAAAGGGCGCTTGCCAATCAATCGCTCCAAATCCGCTTGGAAAAGAATTTCTTTTTCCAAAAGTTCCTTTGCCAAGATTTCGAGTTCTACCTGATGCTTGCGCAACAAGTCGAGTACACGTCCGTAGGCATGCTCTACCAACTTGCTTACTTCTTGGTCGATCATTTCTGCTGTAGCTTCTGAGTAGGGCTTGGTCATTTTATACCCATCGCTCTTGCTGTCGTAAAAAGAGACGTTACCTAGCTTTTCGTTCATGCCATAGACCGATACGATGGAATATGCCATTTTGGTGATGCGTTCTAGATCACTCAATGCACCAGTGGAGATTTTTCCAAAGATGATTTGTTCCGCTGCGCGACCACCCAAGGTCATGCACATCTCGTCGATCAATTGCTCAGTTTGGTAAAGAAACTGTTCCTTAGGCAAGTACTGCGCATAGCCTAAAGCTGCAATTCCACGAGGAACAATGGATACCTTCACCAAAGGGTCGGCATGCTCCAAGAACCAGCCTGCTACTGCATGACCAGCCTCGTGGTAGGCCACGATTTTCTTTTCGTCTGGGGAAATTATTTTCGTTTTCTTTTCCAAGCCTCCAATGACTCTGTCAATGGCATCTTGGAAATCTTGCATGTCAACTGCCTCTTTATTTCTTCGTGCAGCGATCAATGCTGCTTCGTTACACACATTGGCAATTTCTGCTCCAGCAAATCCCGGAGTTTGTGCAGCCAATTTCTTAGGATCAATCTCCGCAGCGGTTTTGATAGGCTTCAGGTGAACCTTAAAAATCGCTTCTCTGCCTACGATATCTGGTTTGTCGATGGAGATCTGTCGATCAAATCGTCCAGCACGAAGCAATGCAGCGTCCAATACATCAGGACGGTTGGTAGCAGCCAAGACAATTACTCCGGAGTCGGTACCAAAACCATCCATCTCTACGAGTAGGGAGTTTAGGGTATTTTCTCGTTCGTCGTTTGAACCAGGCATCTGGCCTTTTCCTCTAGATCTACCGATGGCGTCGATTTCATCGATAAAGATGATACAGGGGGCCTTTTCTTTCGCTTGCTTGAAGAGATCACGCACACGAGCTGCACCCACCCCAACAAACATTTCTACGAAATCAGATCCTGAAAGCGTGAAGAAGGGTACACCCGCTTCCCCAGCAACAGCCTTGGCAAGCAAGGTTTTACCGGTGCCAGGAGGGCCTACAAGTAAGGCACCTTTTGGGATCTTGCCACCTAGCTTGGTGAATTTGGAAGGGTTTTTAAGGAATTCAACGATTTCTTGGATTTCCTCTTTCGCCTCATCTAAGCCCGCCACATTGTCAAAAGTGATTTTAACCTTGTTGTCTGCATCAAAAAGCTGAGCCTTGGATTTGCCTACATTGAAAATTTGTCCACCTGGACCTGATGCTCCTGACATGCGGCGCATCATAAACCAGAACAATACAAACAAAAGAATCATGAATCCAAAGCTTCCAAAATAGTTGCTCCAGTTTTCTTCGTTGGTGACGGAGAACCCTATTTTCTCTGTTCCTGCAGGCATTTTTTCCTCAATTGTCTGGAAGTCAGCTTGAAATTTGTCTGCGGTAGTTACTTGTAGGGAATAGTGAGGACCTTCAAGATTGAAAAAGTTGGAATTGGCCTCGAGCTCAGTTTTGTATTTGGCTTTTTGAAGTGCCGCAGCTTTGAGGGTTACATCCACACGGTTCATGTTCCGAACAATGACCACCTTGGAAACATCCCCAGCGGTGTAAATGTCCTCAAAACGCTTTTGCGTAATGTCTAATACAGCACCGCGTTGTTGAATCCAGGTGAGTCCCACTAGCACCATCACCGCAGCTACAATTAGCCAAAGTTGGAAATTTGGTTTTTGAGGCACCTTCGGGGTGAAATTTTTATTCTTGTTTTTGTCGCTCATTGCTAGTTATGGGGTACTTGTGTATATGCTAAAACAGATTTACTACTCGAAAGTTCATTGGAAATACTAAGAAATGCGGGTGGTCTTTGCATCGCCCCACAAATCTTCCAAACCATAATATTCTCGGGTGTCCGATAAAAATATGTGGGCTACCACATTTACATAGTCCATCAAAATCCATTGTCCATTGGATCTACCCTCAACTTTCCAAGCGGGAGACTCAGCAGCTTTGTGTACTTCCTCTTCGATGGATTTGGAAATTGCATCCAATTGAGTGCCTGAATTGCCCGAACAAATCACAAAAAAATCGGTCACGGTATCTTTAACTGACCTGAGATCCATCACTAAGATGTCGGAAGCCTTTTTTTCTTCCATTCCTTTGGCGATGATTTTACTCAGCTGTTGTGCTGTCATAGGATTGATTTAAATTGAGTCTTCGGTATCTTTGCATCTCGAAGAATAATCTAATGTATAAAATTCTTGCCAACACCCTTTTTTTAGGTAAAAATATTCAATTCCTGCCAGACTGTCATTCCACCAATGACATGGCCTTGCAAGCTTTACGCCAAAAAGAGGCAACTGAGGGAAGTATATTTATTACCAATCACCAAACCCGTGGAAAGGGACAGCGTGGCAATTCTTGGGAAACTAAGCCAGGAGAGAACTTGACCTTTTCCTTGGTCCTCCAACCTAAATTCTTGGATTTAAGTGAACAGTTTCTTTTAAACATGGCAATTTCTAATGCCATTCGCAGATGCTTTCAGGAGTATGTTCCTGGGCTTCTGGTGAAATGGCCAAATGATTTGGTAATTCCAGGTTTTGGAAAAATAGGTGGGATATTGATCGAAAATCTAGTTGGGAGTAAGGGTTGGGAGTATGCGGTCGTGGGAATTGGATTAAATATCAACCAAAATCAATTTGCAAGCCCTCAGGCGACTTCACTATCCTTGGTCACTGGGAATACTTACCCTTTAGAAGAGCTTTTTAAACTTCTAGTTGTGCATTTAGAGCAAGCTTACATTGCCCTCAAGAAAGGAAAAAATGCGGTGCTTACCCAGGAATACTTGCAGCACCTGTATTTAATTGAGAAATGGGCTGTTTTTAAGGTAGGAGAGCAGGAGCTAGAAGGAAAAATCATTGGCTTGACCGAGATAGGAAACTTGCTACTAGAACTTCCTTCTGGCAGACAGCAAAGTTTTGGTATCAAAGAGATTAGCTTCCCGAATTTCTGATTCGACTTCTGATTCCGGAATTTATCTAATACCTTTGCGGGGCCAAAGGCAATACCCACCTGCTTTCAGCAAATTAACCTGCCAGAGGTAGGTTAACCAATTAAGCGTTTTATCAGTTAACCAACTAACTGGAATCATTTTTAACAGTTCATAAAGTATGTCCACTACCACTTACATCCCTTACAAAGTAAAAGACATCTCCCTCGCAGAGTGGGGAAGAAAAGAAA
>JBBAKO010000016.1:0-52121 GCA_040403475.1 Algoriphagus sp.
GATTTTTGGTCCCTTAAACTGACGGCTATGGCCTGGCGGCAGACAGGCCGCAAAGAAATCTAACCGTTCACAGCTTTTTACCTCCTGGATTTCTGTTTTTTCTTTTTTTTCTCGCAAAGAAGGTAAGTCGCGAAGATCAAGACCCCTTTGCGGCTTGGCACCTTTGCGCCTTTGCGTGAAAAAAAAAAATGTCTCGCAAAGAAGAGGAGTCGCGAAGATAAAGACCCTTTGCGGCTTGGCCTGCCTGTCGGCAGACAGGCTTCTCTGCGCCTTTGCGTGAACAAAAAAAAGATAGTCTCCCCGTCCGCCGTGGCGGACTGGACAGGCAGCAAAGAAGAGGAGTCTCAAAGATCAAGACACCTTTGCGGCTTGGCGCCTTTGCGTCTTTGCGTGAACAAAAAAAAGATAGTCTCGCAAAGAAGGGAAGTCGCAAAGAAAATACCCCTTAGCGGCTTGGTTCCTTTGCGCCTTTGCGTGAACAAAAAAAAAGATTGTCTCGCAAAGCCGTGAAGACGCAAAGAAATTCAACTGCAAAAGGATCTTGATACTTGCTACTAGATACTTGCTACTAGATACTTGCTACTTATTTTAATGTCGAATGTCCAACGCTGATAGCAGAATTATGAAGTGGAAAGTACTTGGTACTTCGTACATGGTACTTGGTACTTGGTACAATCCTTAGTCAAACAAATACCAACTTATCCCCAGATCCAAGAACGAGCGGTAGCCGGTGTAGTCTGGAGTTACGAAATAGCCTTCCTGGGCCATCAAACCGGCATTCAGGTGGTTGTACTTGAACAGAACTCGAGTTCGGTTGATTCGGAAGTCAAGGAATAGGTCCAAAACAGGATAGCCCTGTACCTCAAAACTGTTTTGCAGGTGAAACTGCTGCAGGGAAGGCTGGTAGGCATCTGCTAAAAAGGAGGAACGAAACCGCACATCTACGCCCATCTGTACGTACACGTTGTCATCAAAAAGCGGCCCATCAAAGTAGACCTTCGTATTGTTGTACCAAGCGGGAATTCGAAGCACATCTGCCGATTCCCCGCTCACCTTGGTATAGATCAGCTCGGAATCTATTCGGAATTTCTTCCCTATTGGAATAGAAGTCTTCAGCGCTGGCATCAGCAAAAACGCTTGCCCTGTGGCCTGCTGTGCCTTCATGTCTGTTCCTAGAAAGACGTAATTATTGATTCGCGTTAGGGTCAAACTGGGACGCAACTGGATTTTTTTCAATGGAACTTTAACGATTCCTTTGATCTGATCCACACCGATATCGCTAAAGTCGTTGCTCCACTCCCGGTG
Source organism: Algoriphagus sp. (assembly GCA_040403475.1). Lineage (GTDB taxonomy): Bacteria > Bacteroidota > Bacteroidia > Cytophagales > Cyclobacteriaceae > Algoriphagus. The sequence continues at coordinate 1,306 of JBBAKO010000016.1, forward strand.
ATTGCCGCGGTACTGCTGGTGAAATAAACTCGGTTTGTACAGGGCCTTGGTGTAGTCCACATCTAGCCAAGGAAAAATAAATAGCCCGTGCAATCGAAAGTTGCCCGGCAACAAGTACTCCCCATCCGCCTGTAGCTGCCAAGTATCCGAAAGCTTTCCGATCAGCTCCCCTCCAATGTAGACCTCCGCAAAGGTTCGTGTTGGATCCGCCAATTGCGGAGACCAGCGGTTGCCATTGCGAAGCTTGACAAAGCTGTTGTAATAAAACTGCTTGACAGTACCCTTAATTCCCAACTCATTTCTCCACTCCGCAAAATCATTCCGATGCTGGGTGCTGTCCGGATCAATCAAGCGCTCTTTAGGGAAAAACAACCCATCCGAGCCGCTAAGCAAGGATTCAAATACGAGTGCTTGAATTTTATGGTCCAGCACATGGTAAAACTGCAGTCCATTGCCAAGTTTGAATTCCTGGTACAGGTGGTACTCTTGTCGTAGTTCCCGCGCTCTGGACTGCTGCAGCCAAACCTTCGCATCCTCGTAGGTAAAATAAAGGGAGGTAGGATCCACAGATGGAGGAACGATCCCACCAATCTCATTTACCACATGCTTCATCCTTGAAAAGGAACCCAACAGCCAGTAGCGCCCATTTTCAGAGCGGTAGTTGGTATGCAAGGCATAGGCATTTTGTACCACCATATTATCTTCCCGTTTGGAAGGGTTCAGGGTTTTGCGCACCCGCTGCGTTGAAAAATCAAAGCCTATATTCCAGCGTGGATTCACATTTCGGGCAAAGGAAAGGTCGAGCAAATTTCGATGTCCTCCCCCAAAAAAGGCTGCCATTTCGGTAAAGGGGGATTTGGAATCGTAAAACCTCCTCGTGGAAGGGTCCTTGAAATACAGGTCATAGGCATCGAAGCCAGAACTCAGCCCAATTTGTTCAGGGAGTCCGAAGTAGACCGGCTTAGCAGCAGATCCAATGTTACCCAAGTCCTGGTACTTCCATCCTGACCTGGCGACAGGGTCGTAGCTGTGAAAATTGTTGAGCAGCGTGTCCATCTCGTACAAGACGAGGCTATTGCGCTTGATGGCCTGTTCGTAAAAATAGAGGGTAGTCTTGGGGCCATACACCTGCTTGGTGCTATCATCGAGGAGGGTACGCGGACCCTCTTCCTCTTCTCCCTCCTTAGGGTCAGCCAATTGCTTACCTGGCCTAGCTCCAGCTGGATTACTCGGATTTACGGGTTGTGTTGGTCGAGGAACAGGGCGCTGTCCAAAAGCAGCTTGCGCTACCAAGAGAAATACAACTACCGAAAGACTGAGGAGCTTCCTGTTCACGGGTGAAGAAGGTTTTTTCGTAGCCTTTCGAGCAGCTTCGCCTCTTGAATTGGGTCGAGTGCTACTTGTATGGGCAGGGTAAAAATCGAAATTTTCGACCACATTTCGGTTGCAGCAAGGGATTTAAGTTTCACAGCATCCTTTTCCGTGGTGAGCAGCACTGCATTTTTTCCCTTTTCTTGTCCGAGAATCTCCAAAATTCGAGCTGCATCTTCGGATTTGTAAGCATAATGATCTGGAAAAGAAAAAAAATCGACCACGGCATACTGCTGTCTGCAATAGGCAAAAAATGGTGCATTATCCGCTAGTCCCGAAAGGGCAAAGACTTCTGTAATTTCTGTTTGCTTTGGCCCAGCCACTTGGTAGGGTGAGCCATAGTTTAAGGAAGAAAAGAAAAGGTCCGTCTCCGGATTTAGGTAAGGTGCCAGTTCCTCGGCCAACTTGTTTTTTTCATCCTGACTCAGTTCGGCAGGACATTTGGTCACCACTACCACATCGGCACGCTTCGCCCCTACCCGGGACTCTCGAAGCCTACCCATGGGTAGTAGGTAGTCTTTGAAGAGAGGAGAACTATAAGGTGTCAATACGATCCGGAAATCAGGGTTCAGTTTACGATGTTGGAAGGCATCATCCAAAATAAGGAGTTGCAGGTTGGGCCGGAGTTGCTGGATTTTTTGCGTAGCGCCGACCCGATCCTCCCCTACAAAAACGGGGATTTCTTCCTTGAACTGCGTGAAAAGCTGCATCGGTTCGTCCCCCACTTCGGCTGCTGTACTGCTCGGGAGTAACTGAATAAATCCTTTGGTGTTACGCCCATAACCTCTGCTCAGGGTACCAACAGCCACCTCATCGCGTAGCTTGCGTACTAGAAACTCTACCCAGGGAGTTTTGCCTGTTCCACCAACCGAAAGGTTACCCACGACCAGTGTCGGGATGGGAGACTTCTGACTACGGATCAGCCCTCGGTCAAACAGAAAGTTTCGTGCCGCAGTAATCCCATGAAAAAGAAAAGCTGCTGGAGCAAGAAGGTAGGCGTACCAAGGCATTGAATAGAATTGCTATTTTTGTTCAAATTAAAGAAAAAAATGGGAACCCGCATTCAGGATATACTTTCCTTCCTCGACCAGCTTGCTCCTCCGGCCTACCAAGAGTCCTACGACAACGCCACCTTAATTTGTGGGGACCGAAACTGGGAGTTGACCGGTGTGCTTTGCACGCTAGACTGCACGGAAGCCGTCGTGGAAGAAGCCATTCAACAAGGTGCCAACCTGATTGTGGCGCATCATCCCATTGTCTTCAAAGGACTCAAAAGCATCACGGGCAAAACCTACGTGGAACGGACAATTATCAAGGCCGTTCAGGCGAATGTGGCCATTTTTGCCATTCACACCAACTTGGACCATGTGGCTGGTGGAGTCAATAGACGCATTGCCGACCGATTGGGTTTGCTTCAGCCGCGCATCTTGCAACCCAAGAAACAACTCCTCAATAACTTGGTGTTTTTTGTTCCGACAGCAGCTAAAAATCAAGTATTAGAAGCCGTATTTCAAGCGGGCGCAGGTCAGATTGGGGAGTACAGTGATTGCGCTTTTTCCTCAGAAGGTTTGGGGCAGTTTACCCCTTCGGAAAATGCCAATCCAACTCTTGGAGAGCGGGGTCAAGCTCACGAGGAACCCGAATTGCGTGTCGAAGTGATCCTACCTGCCCACTTGAGTTCCAAAGTTCTTGCTGCATTGAAGGCTGCCCATCCTTACGAGGAAGTGGCCTACTACCTAAGCAATCTGGAAAACGAAAACCAAGAGGTGGGTGCAGGGATGATTGGTACCCTAGCGGAGTCTTTGTCTGAGGAGGAATTTTTAGATTACCTCAAACATCGGATGAACTTAACTCTAGTTAAACATAGTCCACTTACTGGGAAGCGAGTGCAAAAAGTTGCGCTTTGCGGAGGTGCAGGAATTTTTCTTTTGGGGGATGCGGAAAAGGCTGGAGCAGATGTTTTTGTGACGGCTGATGTCAAATACCACGAATATTTTGATGCGGAAGGAGCATTGGTACTCTGCGATATCGGGCATTACGAGAGTGAAATTTTCACAAAAGATTTACTCGCAGACGTTTTGTCACAAAATTTTCCTAATATTGCACTCTATTTGTCAAGAGTAGTTACAAATCCCACATCCTACCGATAGTTCATGGAAAGTACAGTAGCACAAAAACTCGACGCTATCTACACCCTTCAGCTTATAGATTCAAGGTTAGACGCCATCGTTAAAGTAAGAGGAGCCCTTCCTGAGGAAGTGCAAGATCTTGAAGATGAGATAGCAGGCTACGAAACTCGACTTGATAAATTCACTCGAGAAATCGAAGGTTTCGAAGAGGAAATCAAGCGTCAGAAGGACAATATCAAAGAAGCTGAGAAGCTAATCAAAAAGTACCAGGAGCAGCAGATGAACGTACGGAACAACCGTGAGTACGATGCCATCACCAAAGAATTGGAGCTTCAGGACTTGGATATTCAAGTTTCTAAAAAGAAAATCTCCGAAGCTGGGGTGAAAATCGATCACCTAAAAGCTGAATTCGAAAAAACTAGCGCAACTAAGCTTGATCGTCAGAAAGACCTTGATGTAAAGAAAGAGGAACTTTCTACCATCATTGCTGAAAGCGAATCCGAAGAATCCAAGTTGCAGTCCGACAGAGACAAGGCTGCTAAAAAAGTGGATGAGCGCTTGATCAAGTCCTTTACTAAAATTAGAGCAAATGCAAAGAATGGCCTAGCTGTAGTGATGGTTAAAAGAGGTGCTTGCGGTGGTTGCTTCAACACGGTTCCCCCGCAGCGTCAGGCAGATATTCGTGAAAAGAAAAAATTAATCGTTTGTGAGCACTGCGGAAGAATCCTTGCTGGTGTTGAAGACGAAAACGAAGAAGAGGCAACAAAAGCAAAAAGAAGAACTGCGAAAGCCTAAGCCTTCCTACCCTAATTTAAATCTCCGAGCTCCTCGGAGATTTTTTTTTGGCTTTAATTTTCTGTGGATTTACGTCGGTTTTTTTTCCAGTTATCCGCCGCGGCGGATAACTGGAAAAATAACGCAGATTTTATCGTTAGGAATATCGAATCTTTGAAAGGTCTCCATAGATACTTTAGAGTGGAGGTTCATTTCAATGAGGTGTGGACTATTTTTTTTGTCAACGGTCGACGGACCACAGACGACAGCCGAGTCGTTGTGAGATAGCGTTTAACATCCAAATTAGACTAGACTCTTGAGTAGCTATACAGAATCACAAGTGGTTCCGTAGACTTTAGACTGTTGACCAAAAAATGTCAACCGTCCACTGTTAACCGTCGACAGCAGTCTGCCATCCATTGTTAAATTCCATTCCCAAAAGGAATTCAAAATTTGAAATTACTTCAATCTGCGGTGGACCGTGGACCGTTAGCCGTTGACTAATATATTTTCCACAAACTTGAAAACGCATCCCAATTGCCCCTATATTGGGTAATGAAAAAGTTAGTCTTGGTCTTCCTTTTTGTTGGTGCCTGCTGCTTGGGCTTTGCAAAAGAGCGGGAGTCCAAAACTTTTTTGGTGCTATTTGATGAAACTGAACTTGAACTGCTTCAAACAGACATGGGAAGTATCGCAGAGCAGCTAAGCCCATTTTTTCCAACTAAAATATACGAGGGTAATTCTGAGCCAGCGCTCTTGCTCGAGATCCCGACTACCGCATTCAACGAATGTCTTCTTGGGGAATACTGGATTTCTTTGTCCGATGGAAGAAGATTTCAACTGCAGCAACTTGCATTTCGTGTGTTTGACCTAAGCGAAAACAAGGCCCTGTACCAGCGCTACATCAACAAGTATGAAGCCGACTTGGAACACAAAAAGAAAGTCCAAAAGCCTGCTAAACCAGCTACAAATCTTTAAGGTGCTCTTGATCGTTTTGGTTGAGTAGCGTAAATCCACCCTTTTCCTCCTGCTGCAAAAGATACAAACACAAATTCCCGTGTTCGTACTGATCCATTTCTTTTAGGGGAGTTTGACAGATCAAACTTAGAAAAATACGCATGGCCCTTCCGTGCATGCACACCAAAATCGTTTCCCCAGGTGCATTGAGAATGATTTGAATGGCTCGATGCAGTCGTTCGGCTACTGAATTGGGGCTTTCCCCTCCAGCAATGGCATAATCCAAGTTGCCCTGCTGCCACTGATGCAGCATCATGCGGTAGTACTCCCCCTCTTCTGGGGTCATGGGCGTGCCCTCGTAGTTGCCCCAGGAAATTTCATTCAACTCCACGAGGGAGGTCACTGAAATCCCCAAGTCAATAAAGCCTTGGATGGATTGTCGGGTACGGATCAGCGCTGAATGGTACAACTGATCAAATTGAACTTCTCGGTAGGCTCCAAAAAATGCTTCGGCTTGCGCCCTACCCGTGGCGTTGATAGGCGCATCAATACCGCTTCCTTGAACTACCCCTTGTAAATTGTAGTCCGTTTGCCCATGACGGAGCAGGTAAATTTTTTTTAGGTTCAACTTTCTTTAATTTTGTCCAGCACCCAAAGAAACTGGTTTTAACCCAAATATTCATGGTTTTTCTTTCTATCCCCAGCCTAGAGCAACTAAACACCATCCGCGTGCATACCATGGTGGACCATATCGGCTTGGAATTCACGGGTATAGGCGAAGATTTTTTGGAGGCAACTTTACCCGTTGACCATCGAACCATACAGCCCATGGGCTTGTTACACGGAGGTGCCAATGTGGTACTTGCCGAAACCTTGGGCTCGGTGGCTGCGTCCTTGACCCTAGATCGAAGCAAACAGGATTGTGTAGGACTAGAAATCAATGCCAACCACCTGAGGGCGGTGAAGTCGGGAAAGGTAAAAGGCACTGCAAGACCCCTACATTTGGGGAAATCTACCCAAGTATGGGAAATAAAAATTGTCAACGAGGCCGATCAACTCTGCTGCATCAGCAGGATTACGATGGCCATCTTGGATAAAAAATGAATTTAACGGAAGTAGGTAAGGCGATTTCTTTGGAGGAGGTACTGGATGTTTTCCTGGCGGAAGGCCTGGCTTCTGGTGGGTCCTTTGCGCTTTGGCGGAAGCCTAATTCTTCCGAGCTCGCATACATTCAAGATTTTAGCCAAAGTCCAAGACGCGTTTCCCTGCAACTCGAGGATCTTCCAGCTGGATTCATCGTTCACCCTTTTGCCGATCAAGCCGACAAAAAAGCATTTTTTATTCAAGGCGATCGTTACGAGAAACTTTCCCTTGACAACTCACTGAATCAAGAAGATTTGCCCCAATGGATACAGGCAAGTCGTGATTCCCTGCCCACTTCGGTACTCAAAAAACAAATTGCTGCCCATTTGGGTAAGCTTCCGCTCCAATCCAATCCTGGGGCTAGTGCCGAAAAGGCGCATTTCTTACACTTGGTAGCTAAAGGCATTCAGGCGATTGAAGCAGGCACTTTGGAAAAGATTGTTGCTGCCCGCACCAAGATGATTCCACTCTCCACTGAATTTGATTTGGGAAAAACCTTGGCCAAGCTCCTTTCCAGCTACCCGCATTCCTTTGTCAACTTTTTTCACCTCCCAGGCATAGGCACTTGGATGGGCGCAAGCCCTGAAGTGCTGATTGAAACCAAGGGAGACTACTTCTACACCATGTCACTTGCGGGAACGCAGCCTGCGCAGGGGGACAATCCCCTGAAATCTGCTGCCTGGACCCAAAAAGAAATTGAAGAGCAGGCCTTGGTTAGTCGCTACATCGTAGATTGCTTCAAAACGATCCGATTGCGGGAATACGAAGAGCATGGTCCCAAAACGGTGCTTGCCGGCAACTTGCTCCACCTGCGTTCCGACTTCCGTGTGGATACCCAAACTACAGGATTTTCCAACTTAGGAAGCGTGATGCTTGGACTCCTCCACCCTACTTCGGCCGTTTGTGGGATGCCTCGGAAAGAGGCCTTAGCTTTCTTGAACACCGAAGAAGGATGGGATCGCAATTTCTATGCAGGCTTTCTAGGGCCAGTGGGCATCGAACAAGAAACCTCCATTTACGTGAATCTCCGGACGGCAAGTCTCGGTAAGGAGCATGCCCTACTCTATGCTGGTGCAGGGGTGACGGAGGATTCGGTACCCGAAAAAGAATGGGAGGAAACCGAACTGAAATGCCAAATCATCGGTAAGTTTATCCAAAATCCAGACGCTTGATTCTCCAACCTATACTCGATTTAGTGGCCATTTGTGCCGCACAGGGCATTCGACAGGTTGTCCTGTCTCCAGGATCTCGCTGTGCCCCATTGACCTTGGCCTTTGCTCGGCATCCGGAGATGGAAGTGCGGACAATTGCAGACGAACGTTCGGCTGCATTTATTGCTTTGGGCATAGCCCAGCAACTGAAGGAGCCCGTAGTCTTAGTCTGCACCTCTGGATCTGCAGCACTCAACTATTTTCCTGCAATCGCAGAAGCCTTTTTTCAGCAGATCCCCTTACTTGTGCTTACCGCCGATAGACCGCCAGAATGGGTGGACCAATGGGATGGGCAAACGATCTTTCAAGAGGAAGTCTACGGAAAGCATGTGAAAAAAAGTTTCCGATTCCCTGATACATTTGTACATGCAGATCAGGTACGGCATGCTCACCGAATCAGCAATGAGGCCATCGTACTTAGCCGACAGTTTCCTGCTGGCCCAGTACATATCAACATTCCTTTGCGGGAACCTTTTTATCCTGAGGAGGGAGAAACCTTTCATTTCCCGAAGAATCCTCCTGTAGTTACCCTAGAATCTTCAGAGGTACGGCTAAGCGATGGGGCACTGGAAAAGTTGAAGTCTGAACTAGCCAATTTCCGACGCATCCTGCTCGTTCCCGGACAACAAGAATCGAATCCTGCCTTACTTGCCCTCATTGAGCGCCTGGCGCAAAATCAGCAGGTCATCGTCGTGACGGACACCTTATCCAACTTGCAAGGAAAGAGTACCATTACCTTGCATGACCATTGGTTGGGACGGGAAGAACTTCATGCTGCGCTAGCACCCGACCTGGTAATCAGTTTTGGGAAATCCATTATTTCCAAGGCCCTCAAACTCTTCCTTCGCAAGCAAGACATACCCCATTGGCATATTCAGCCCGATGGGCGGGCCAAAGATACTTACGCAGGGCTTACGCGGATCTTGGGATCTGAGCCCTTGGCCTTTTTGACTTGGCTTGCCAGCCATCTTCCTCCTTTGGAATCCGATTACGCGCAGCGTTGGCAACTGCTGGAAGAGCAGGTTGCAACTATCCTCCCTAAAGCCTTGAAGGAGGTTGAGTTTGGGGAATATCCGGCAGTGAAACAGGTCTTGGATGCCTTGCCAACAAATGGACAATTGCATGTAGCCAATTCCATGGCGATTCGGTACGTGAATTTTTTGGGTAGACGAACACAAGAAATTTGCTGCAATCGTGGCACTTCAGGCATCGATGGAAGCAACAGTACGGCGGTAGGTGCAAGTTTGATTTCCCAGGAGCCAGTAACCCTACTCACCGGAGACATGGCCTTTTTCTACGATCGGAATGCCTTTTGGCATAACTACAAGCTACCCAATCTGCGAATTGTGATTTTAAACAACCATGCAGGCGGGATATTCCGATTGATTGATGGACCGGCTCGGCAACCCGAGTTGGAAGAGTTTTTTGAGACCAAACAAGCCTTGAGCGTATTGTCGCTTGCTTCGGAATACGGGTTTCACTATGCATCAGTGACTACTTCGGAGGAACTGGAGTCTGCCCTAGTGAAGTTTTACGAACCTAGCCTTCAGCCAAAAATCATAGAAATTACTAGCAGCAGTTCGATGAATGCCGAAATCCTCAAAAAAATAAAAGGAAGCATTTCTGCTTCCTTTGTAAACTAGAGCGATTGACTTAAACTCCTATTTTTTCTGAAATACACGAATGTAATCTACTTTCATTTCCTGAGGGAAAACGGTAGTTCCATCGGGCATACCGGGCCAAGTACCGCCCACAGCGACATTTAGGATGAAGAAGAAGGGCTTCTGAAATTCATTCAATTCCGCCGGCCGAATGTCAATGACATGGTATTGAACATTATCTACTAGCCAAACGATCTTTTCAGCATCCCAAATGATCGAAAAAACATGGTATTCATCATTGAAAACTCCAAAGGGCAGGCTGGTTTTTCCCCCATAATTGGCATTGCTTCCGGCGTTGTCCCAATGCACGGTTCCGTGGATAGTTCCATCTCTATTTTCGGCACTACCGCCAACCAATTCCATGATGTCAATTTCTCCGCATTTGGGCCAGCCGACCTCAGAGAAATTTTCACCCAACATCCACAATGCAGGCCATATCCCTTGTCCTTTGGGAAGCTTGGCTCGGATGTCAACTCTTCCGTAGGTAAAAAACTTTTTTCCTTTGGTAATCAACCTGGAAGAAGTGTAATTCTTTGTGCCAGCACTTTCCCTTTTTGCGCTGATGATCAAGTTACCATCCTGTAGGCTTGTGTTTTCCTTCTTGTAAAACTCCAATTCCTGATTTCCCCAGCCGCAATTAGCAGGACAACCATCCCCTAGTTCAAAAGTCCAATCCGAGGAAAGCGTAGCATCCGAAAACTCATCTGACCAAACCTTAGTGTATCCATCGTAGGTATCGGGACTTGTATAGCCTGCATTTGGACCCAGTCCCAGCAAGGTTGCAGTCATGCTAATGGTCTGAGAGGCTACCACGTAATCCGTTTCTGTGGCATGGGCCTGCACATTTAATTGAAAATTACCTTTTTGGGTAAATGTCTTGGAGGCAGTATTGCCATCTACTCGCTGGGCAGTCTCCCCTGGAGTGCCAAAATTAACCTTGAAAAAAGCTGCATTATCTGCTTTAAAATTGGCCTTGACTACCCCGTTAGCGAGGTATTCCACGGTCACAACTAGGTTATCAGGCAATTTGACCTGAGGCTCGGCCTCACCTTCCGAACAGGAATAAAAGAAAGTAGTGCCAAAAAGCAGGATGATGAGCGCAAGTAATTTATGCATAGAGTTTTTGTTTTGCCCGAAATATAAACGGAATATGGATTATCCGCAATCCTAACAGTTGGACAATAGGAAGATTAACTCCTGCGGATAATCACAAAAAAGTAAGTCCCACCCGTCTATTCAGACCTTCTTCAAAAATTTGAATCAGGGTTGAAAGCCGAACATTCACTTTTCCATTTTCAAGTTTGGAGATGTAGCTTTTTTTCGTTCCAACTTTTTCAGCTAGTTCCTTTTGTGTCATATTGGCTTCTTTTCGAGCAGCTTTTAACATTTCACTCACGATGAAGCGTTGGGATTGCTCCTCAAATTTACTCCGTGTCTCCGTTCCAATTTTTCCATGGGCAAAGTCAAGAAGCGTGTCAAAATCAGTGATTGGTGGATGAATCATCTTCTTTTATCTTTTAGTTGAGAAATATTCTTTCATTAATCGGTCTGCTTTTTCTAATTCATTAGGAGGTGTTTTTTGAGATTTTTTACAAAAAACATTGAAAAGCACTACCAGTTTTCCCTCATCAAAACAGCAAAATATTCGATAGCTTTCTGATTGATAGGAGATCCTTATTTCGTAAAGTCCCTTATGACCAGAAAGATTTTTTAAAAATTTTTCTGGTACCATTTCAACTTGCCTCATCAATTCAAAAACATATTGAATCTTGGTTTTTAACTTCACATTTTGGGCAGAATAAAAATCAATAAAGTGATTTTCGTAAAAAATTATTTTTCGAATCATTCAATTAAGTTATCACAAGTGAAAACAAAATCAAACCAATTCGCCTCGAATTTTTAAATTAAATTTAACGTCTTCCCCAAAACCGGATTTCGATTGGTTGTCTTCCAGATCATACTGAGTTCGGTAAATGCAGCAGTGCCTGGGATCACCATGCCACGTACGGGTACCGCATAACCCACCAGGAGCGAGCTGGGCACGATGGCTACTCCCATCCCATTGGCCACTAGGCGAAAGATGGTCAGGGCATGAACTGATTTGTGTTTGATTTTTGGGTGAAAGCCTGCTGCGCTGCAGATTCCCAAAATTTGCTCGTAGTACTGGTTGGAATAGTCCGAGGAGAACAAAATAAAGGGCGCCTCTGCAAACTGTCCCAAGGAATGAAAATCTGCTGGTTGCAGCGGATGGTCCTGGGGTACCACCAGCGAAAAGGTATCGCGATGCGCCACCTTACGTTCGAGTCCTTCAGGTAAGGAAGCCACACGCACAAATCCCAGGTCCAACTTGTCCTTTTGAATTCGATCAATTTGTTCCTGGTTGCTCAATTCCTCCAAACTCGTTGTGATGGCTGGAAAGCGGGTATTCAGTTGGTTGAGTAGATCAGGAAGTACCTGGTTGGCGGCAGAACCTAAAAATCCAATGCGCAGTTCGCCTTCCCGACCTCCGGCAATCTCCTTGACTTGCTGCCCAGTAATCTTGAGGTGGTTGAGCACAAAATCTACCTCCTCTTTCAAATAGGTTCCGGCCGCGGTCAGTTTGACCTGCTTTTTATCTCGCTCGAATAGCGGTGCTTGCAACTCTTCCTCCAGCTGTTTGATTTGTCGGCTTAGTCCAGGCTGGGAAATAAATAAGCGGTCTGCAGCTTTTCGGAAGTTTAATTCCTCAGCTACTGCCTTGAAGTAGGTCAAGTGTCTCAGTTCCATTGATGCTTTATAAGTATCAGTTACTAACAAATATAGTATTACTAGGCATCAAAAAGAAAAAGTAGATTTACCTGTAATCGACTGAGGTCGTTTTAATCTCAAAACTCAGGAGGTTTTGGAAACCCAAAATCAAAATTCTTGAGGTTTTAAAAAACTAATTCAAAATCCTTCGGGGTTTTGAAAACCCCAACGAATATGAAGACATTTCGATACGGTGAGGAGCAGATGACCGCGTCCATCGCACTAGGCTTGGCGAGAAAAGAGATTCAGGGAGTGCTGAGCCCTTCTGCAATTCAAAAAGTAAACCAATCAGCCGCTGCTGTAGCTGAAATTGCAGCTGGAGAGCGGATTGTGTATGGAATCAATACAGGATTTGGACCGCTCTGTACCAGCAAAATATCGGCTGCAGATACGCAGCTCCTGCAAGACAACTTATTGAAAAGCCATGCAGTAGGAGTCGGTGAACCCGTAGAAAATGAAATTTCCATCCTGATGCTGGTGCTCAAAGGTCATGCCTTGGCTCAAGGGTATTCGGGCATTCGACTCGAGACTTTGGAGCGCATCCTCTGGATGATTGCCGAAGGAATCGCCCCGCTGGTACCCATCCAAGGCTCAGTAGGTGCTTCCGGGGATTTGGCTCCCCTCTCCCATTTGTTTTTACCGCTTATTGGGGCAGGTAAGGTGAATTACCGTGGAGAGGTGGTTCCTGCAAGGACGTTACTTGAAAAATTAGGGAAATTCCCCCTGACACTTGGACCCAAGGAAGGGCTAGCCTTGATTAACGGCACCCAGTTTATGGCTGCGCATGGTGTCAAGGTGGTCGAGCGCCTGCACCGCTTGCTTAGTCATGCCAATCTTACTGGAACCCTAATGATCGAAGGCTTGCTGGGATCTATTGCTCCTTTTTCGGATGAGCTGCATCAGCTCCGGCCTTATGCGGGCAATCTCCACGTGGCCAAGACCCTCCACCAGCTGTTGAAGGACTCCGAAATCGTCTCTTCCCATGCCAATTGTTCCCGTGTGCAGGACCCCTATTCCCTACGTTGCATGCCACAGGTGCATGGCGCTAGTTGGAATGCCTACCTGCACTTGAAGCAAACTCTTGAAATCGAAATCAACTCCGTTACCGACAATCCGGTGATATTTGATGCCCAGCATACCATATCTGGAGGGCATTTTCATGGACAGCCCATTGCTTTGCCTTTGGATTATGCGACTTTGGCTGCCTCTGAAATTGGAAATATCTCCGACCGACGAATTTACTTGTCCATCGAGGGAAGCACGCCAGGGGTACCCAAGTTGCTGCTGAAGGAAACAGGCTTGAATTCTGGATTGATGATTCCACAGTACACGACAGCCGCCTTGGCCTCAGAAAATAAGGGACTTTGCTTTCCTGCATCTGCCGATTCCATCCCCACCTCTTTGGGTCAGGAAGACCACGTAAGCATGGGAAGCATCAGCGCACGGAAAGCACTTCGCGTAATTGACAATGTGGAAAAAATCCTTGGAATTGAGTTGCTGTATGCCGCTCAGGCAATGGACTTCCATGCGCCTCTCCGTTCGGGGAAAATCTTGGATGCCGTCTACCGCAGCATCCGTGAAGTAATTCCTCCGCTTGAAAAAGACCGGATTTTGTATGAGGACATGGAAACGGCCATTGATTTGGTGAAAAATGGATCCTTACTTGCAGTTGCCCTTCAGGTGGCAGAGGACACGGGTGCTCCGTACCAAACCGAGTGGACCAGCCTTTTTGACTATTGATGCCCATGAAAAAACTAATCGGCCCCATCCGCCAAGTTCTCACGCTGGATCAGTTGCCGCTGAAAGGTGCGCTTCGAGACGAGCAACTGGAAATCTTTGCCCAGGCAGGAATCCTGATTGAGGGGGAGTACATTCAGAAAGTAGGCTACTGGGCGGAGCTGAAACAGGAATTCCCCGAAGCAGAAATTCATGAACTGGACGGGGACTATGTTGCCCTACCGGGAATGGTAGACTGCCATACCCATTTGTGTTTTGGCGGAAGTCGCGCTAGGGATTTTGCCTTGCGGAATGCAGGCAAGACCTATCTTGAAATCGCCGCTGCTGGCGGAGGCATTTGGGATACTGTCACTCAAACCCGCAGTTTGGATCAGGAGACGCTCGCTGGAATTACAGCCAAGCATGCCAATCGGCTTTTGTCCGAAGGAGTCACCAGCATCGAGGTAAAAAGCGGCTATGGCCTATCCGTAGCCGAAGAATTAAAGTTGCTCCGGGCGATCAAGCAGGCCACCGCTCACACTGCAGCTGATTTGATTCCAACATGCCTAGCAGCTCACCTCTGCCCCAAAGATTGGAAAGGCAATCCGAGCGACTACTTGACTGAGATCGCGGACCAACTTTTCCCAGTCCTTTTAGCTGAAAACTTGTGTACGCGGATCGATGCCTTTGTGGAAAAAAGTGCCTTTTCGCCAGAAGAAATAACTCCCTATCTGGAAAGAGCAAAGCAATTGGGTTTTGACTTGACCATCCATGCCGACCAATTCTCTACAGGAGGATCGGAGCTGGCTGTGGCCTTGGGTGCCCGTTCTGCGGATCACTTGGAAGCCTCAGGAGAACCAGAAATCCTGGCCCTCGCATCTTCCAACACGGTTGCCGTGGCTTTGCCAGGAGCATCCATTGGCTTGGGGATGGCATTTACCCCAGCCCGCAAACTCTTGGATCAGGGTGCTAGTTTGGCCATTGCCTCGGATTGGAATCTAGGTTCCGCACCTATGGGAGACCTATTGGCCCAGGCATCCATCTTGGCCACCTTTGAAAAATTGAGTACGGCAGAGGTCCTTGCTGGCATTACTTTCCGCGCAGCTGCAGCCCTAGGCTTAACCGATCGAGGAAAATTGACCGAGGGTCAATTGGCTGATTTTATTCTCTTCCCTACAGCCGATTACCGCGAAATCCTGTACCAACAGGGAAAAATGAAACCGGAGGGGGTGTGGAAGAAAGGGGAAAAATTGAGAACCAAGAAACAAGAGCCAAGAGATTAGACTTTCAATTCTGCTTTTAGGAAAATTCTGCCTACTGATCTGGATTTCCCATGGCGTTTTGTTGTCTCTTGATTCTTGGTTCTTGGCTCTTGGCTCTTGCATCTTGTTTCTTGCTTCTCGGCTCTTGTTTCTTGCCTCTTGTTTCTTGCTTCTTAACACTTGATTCTTACAAATGCAATTTCAAATCCAAATCCGCCAAGGAATACCCAGTCAGCTGCCGCCAAAGAAGGAACGGACAGCGGGGATATCCCATGCGCCCAAGCGTAAAGACCTGTTGTCGACAGACGAGAAAAAATTAGCCCTACGGAACGCCTTGCGCTATTTCCCAAGTGCATGGCATGAAACGCTGGCTCCAGAATTTTGGGAGGAACTGATGACATACGGGCGGATCTACATGTACCGCTTTATGCCGGACTATTCGCTGAAGGCTAGACCCATAGTAGAATACCCTGCAAACTGTGCGCAGGCAGCAGCCATACAACTCATGCTTCAGAACAACTTGGATCCTGCGGTAGCCCAGCACCCAGAGGAATTGATAACCTACGGTGGCAATGGGGCGGTATTTCAAAACTGGGCCCAGTACCTGCTTACCATGAAGTACCTGTCCGAGATGACGGAGGAGCAGACGCTCCACCTCTACTCAGGTCATCCTATGGGGCTTTTCCCCTCCTCCAAAGACGCGCCTCGCGTGGTGGTAACCAACGGGATGATGATTCCGAACTACTCCAAACCGGAAGACTGGGAACGCTTCAATGCACTGGGTGTTACCCAATACGGGCAAATGACTGCAGGTTCTTTCATGTACATTGGTCCACAGGGAATCGTTCACGGGACCACCATCACCGTCATGAATGCCTTTCGAAAGAAGTTGGGAGCTGAAATCGCACCCAAGGGCAAACTATTCCTCACTGCTGGCCTGGGCGGGATGTCTGGGGCGCAACCCAAAGCAGGGAATATCGCAGGTTGCGTCACCCTCTGCGCAGAAATCAACCCTGCGGCGGCCCACAAGCGCCACGAGCAAGGTTGGGTAGACGAACTATTTTCAGACCTAGATCTCCTCGTAGCGCGCGTTAAAAAGGCTAAATCAGACCTTGAGGTAATCTCCATCGCCTACCTAGGCAATGTGGTAGACCTTTGGGAGCGATTGGACCAGGAAGAGGTTCTGGTTGAACTGGGTTCAGACCAAACCTCCCTGCACAACCCATGGGCTGGTGGATACTATCCGGCAGGCTTATCCTTCGAGGATTCCAACCG
This sequence comes from Algoriphagus sp., assembly GCA_040403475.1. Lineage (GTDB taxonomy): Bacteria > Bacteroidota > Bacteroidia > Cytophagales > Cyclobacteriaceae > Algoriphagus. The sequence goes on from JBBAKO010000016.1 coordinate 17,592, forward strand.
CCTGATGGTTGAGGATCCTGAGGCCTTCAAACAAAAAGTTCAGGAATCTTTGCGTCGGCAGGCTGCGGCTATCAACAGCCATGCCCGTAGAGGCACCTACTTTTTCGATTATGGCAATGCCTTTCTACTCGAAGCCTCTCGTGCAGGAGCCGAAGTGATGGCCAGCAATGGAATCGATTTTCGCTACCCGAGTTACGTACAAGATATTCTAGGTCCGATGTGCTTTGACTATGGATTTGGACCCTTCCGCTGGGTCTGCAGCTCCGGATCTGCTGCGGACCTCCGTACTACCGACTTGATCGCCGCAGAAGTACTGAAAGGGCTACTGCCCACAGCACCTGCAAGCATTGCGCAGCAACTTCAGGACAACATTACCTGGATTGAAGAGGCCGAAAAGAATCGCCTGGTGGTGGGTTCACAAGCCCGTATCCTCTATGCGGATGCAGAAGGAAGAGCCAAGATTGCCGCGGCCTTCAATGAGGCCATTGCTGCGGGAAGGATTTCTGCCCCGGTAGTATTGGGTCGGGATCACCACGACGTGAGTGGAACGGATTCTCCCTACCGGGAAACGAGCAATATCTACGATGGCAGCCGATTCACCGCAGATATGGCCATTCACAACGTGATTGGCGACAGTTTCCGAGGTGCCACCTGGGTATCCATCCACAACGGTGGTGGTGTAGGCTGGGGAGAGGTAATCAACGGGGGCTTTGGCCTCGTACTTGATGGCAGCGAAGCCGCAGCACAGCGACTCCAATCCATGCTCTTCTTTGATGTGAACAATGGCATCGCTCGTCGCGCTTGGGCACGAAATAGCGGTTCCATTGAGGCAATACAGCGTGAAATGGACCGCAGCCCTCAATTGCGCGTCACTATCCCGCAACTCGTGGAAGATCGATTTATTGACAAGCTAATCTCCTAAGTGAACCAACCCAGGTTTCATTTTAACAAAATAGGAAAAGTCTACAATTTTTGTAGATTTGTAGGCGAAAAACCAAACCTTTTGTACCCATGAATTTGCATCAGAATCCCTCTCCCTCCCAATGGACCGGTAGAAAATCCAGTCAAGTGGAGTATTGGCACCAGGCGGTCCGTACCCTTGCCAATTTAGCTTTTGACCAAACCTCTGCTAAAAAGGTAGGCATCATGGGTTATGCAGGTGAGGAAGGTGTCAAAAGAAATCAGGGCCGATTGGGCACCATTGAGGGCCCCGCTTCCATCCGCAAGTGTTTGGGTACCTTGGCACACCAGCTTCCAGCTAGCCTTCCCCTTTTTGATTATGGGGACGTATTTACCTGGGATGGGGATTTGGAAGCATCTCATCAAGTGATAACTGAACTGACTTACCAACTCCTGCAAAGCGCCCATTTCCCAGTTTGGCTAGGTGGAGGACATGATTTGGCCTTTGCACACGGGTCTGCTGTACTGAAGTATTCCCAGGAGCAGGGAAAAAAGTTGGGCATCATCAACCTAGATGCACACTTTGACTTGCGCCCTTTGGTAGATAGAAAAGGACATTCAGGTTCCCCATTCTACCAGTTGGCCAGCAACCATCCAAGCCAGTTTCACTACCTCGCCCTCGGCATCCAACGGGCAGCCAACCCCAAGTCACTTTTCCAAGCGGCAGATCAAGTCCAAGCCAAGTACCTCGTCATGGAGGATTTCCGCTTGAAGCATTGGGAATACATTGAGGAGCAAATCTGCTGGTTTCTAGACCAGGTAGATTCACTTTACCTGACCGTGGATATGGATGGATTTTCATCTGCCTTTGCACCTGGAGTTTCTGCTCCATCGCCGATGGGATTTGATCCGGAGGTTGCATTTAAAGTATTTGACTTGGTTGCCAAAAGCAAAAAGTTAATCAGTTTGGATGTGGTCGAACTCAACCCTGCCTACGACCAAGACCTGGCAACTGCTCGCCTTGCAGCCCGCTGTGTGGAGTATATTATGCGAAAGAATTTTGGATGAGGGGGAGTGGGTGTTTTAACTAGGAGGATTTTTGTATAAAACCTTAAATCCCCCTAACCCCCTTGTAAGGGGGAATCACATCTTTGCTCGCCTCGAAAATTAACTAAAAAAAAAGTCTTTTGGGTTACCAATAACTGCTTGAAGTCAAAAACCAACAAATCCCCCCGCAATCCTGCGGGGCAGGCTCCCTAGCCCCCTTTAGAAGGGGGAGTCGCATCAACTGAGCTCCAAACTGATAGTAGGAATCCAAAAATCTTATTCTAAAGTTAATGTTTGAAAATAGTAAGATGTGACTCCCCCTTGACAAGGGGGCAAGGGGGATTTCAGCATTATTAATGACAAATTAAAATCAAAAAAAAAGAGCCTGATTTGAAAAAATCAGGCTCTTTTTTACTTTAACTAAATTAAGGTATCCATTTGACTTTTTTAAAATTAGGCTTTCTCTTTTCAAGAAAAGCATTACGCCCTTCTTGGGCTTCTTCGGTCATGTATGCTAGTCGGGTAGCTTCCCCGGCAAAGACCTGTTGACCCACCATCCCATCGTCGGTTAAGTTCATTGCAAACTTGAGCATCTTGATGGAAGTAGGCGATTTGGCAAGAATCTCTTGCGCCCATTCGTAGGCCGTATCTTCCAATTGATCGTGTGGAATGACGGCATTGACCATGCCCATATCCATCGCTTCCTGAGCAGAATAATTCCTTCCTAGGAAGAAGATTTCACGGGCCTTTTTCTGACCCACCATCTTGGCTAAATAGGCCGATCCGTAGCCCCCGTCAAAGCTGGTTACATCGGCATCGGTTTGCTTGAATATCGCATGCTCCGCACTGGCTAGCGTGAGATCACAAACTACATGAAGGCTATGCCCTCCTCCTACGGCCCATCCTGGCACCACGGCAATGACCACCTTAGGCATGAAACGGATCTGACGTTGTACCTCGAGAATATTCAAGCGGTGGTAGCCGTCTTCTCCTACGTATCCTTGGTGTCCCCTGGCCCGCTGGTCTCCACCCGAACAAAAGGCCCATTTGCCATCTTTGGACGAAGGACCTTCACCGGACAACAAGACCACCCCAATGGAAGTATCTTCTTGTGCGTCGTAGAAGGCATCGTATAATTCAGCAGTAGTTTTTGGACGAAATGCATTGCGTACTTCAGGGCGATTAAAGGCAATCCGCGCCACGCCATTGCACTTTTTATAGGTGATGTCCTCGTATTCCTTGGCCGTAATCCAGTTAATCATGATCGTTTGATTTAAAAATCACATTTTTGTGCAAGTTAACCGAAGCTGACGAAATTTGTTAAGGATACGGTTTCCTTTCTCATCTCCACCACGCGTATGTTTCAACTTCTCTACCAGTCTTACTACTACAGCAAAAGCCAGTCCCTCCCCAACTTGGAGGAGCTTCCGGAATTTGCTCAGGTAGCCTTTGCATTCTGTAGAGATTGGTTGGCAGGACAGGAAACATTCACCCAACAGACCTCTGGATCTACGGGAACACCCAAGTTGCAAGTCCTCAGCCGAACCCAAATGGAAGCCAGCGCAGTCGCCACTGGGGCCTTTTTCGGTGCAACTACCAGTAGGCATCTGCTCTGCTGCCTAAACCCCACCTTTATCGCAGGAAAAATGATGCTGGTTCGCGCCCTAGTTTGGGATTGCCCAATCACCTTGGTTGAACCTAGTGCAAATCCCCTACTAGGCCTAGAAGAGCAATTTAGCTTCATTGCGCTTGTTCCTCTGCAGGTGGAAGCGAGTTTGGCCGACGAAAAGAGCAGAAAGCTACTCCAGTCCATCCCCAAGGTACTGATCGGCGGAGCCGCTTTACCTCATAAAATCCAACAGGGGCTGGTTCAACAGGGAATTCGAGCTTGGCAATCCTTTGGGATGACCGAAACGGTCTCCCATATCGCATTAGCGAAGATTGGAGAAGGTGAATTGGTGTACCAAGCCCTACCGGGAGTCGCCATCGGGATCAATCAAGAGCATTGCCTTTGGATCCAATCTCCGATGAGTGGAACTGAAAGAATACAGACGAATGATAGTGTTGAACTTCGGTCAAAAAATACATTCGCTTGGTTGGGAAGGGCTGATTTTGTGGTCAATTCTGGAGGAATCAAACTTTTTCCTGAACAATTGGAAGGTCGAATTGCTCCCCTACTTGAGGAAACTTGTCCAGGATGTGCTTATTTTTTGTTTGGGGAAAAAGACAGCCGTTTAGGAGAGCAATTGGTTTTGTATGTGGAGGGGGCAGGTGAAGAAAAGAAGCGTGTTGCACTCGAAGCAGGGCTTGGTCAAATCTTGGGAAAGTACGAAGTTCCAAAAAAGATATACTTTAAAGCTTCGTTTGCGTATACCCCCACTAGAAAGATCAACCGTCAGACTACAGCCGCTTTATCATGAACTACTTCTTCCTTCTCGTTAGCTTTCTATTCACATTGGAAACGATGGGTCAAAGCTCCCCAACAAGTCTTCAGGTGTCCATCAGCGGAGCCAGCAGTGATGCCGGGAGCATTCGCATCTTGGTGTTTTCCAAGCCTAGCGGATTCCCTGATCAGGTCAAACAGGCTGTTCGAAGCATTTCACTCAATCCAAAGAGTGGAGAAGCAAACTTCAAACTTACAGATCTTCCCGCTGGTACTTATGCCATCGGCGTAATTCACGATCTAGACAACAATGGGAAGTTGAGCACCAATGCAGTGGGCTATCCCACTGAAAAATTCGGCTTCTCCAAAAATCCCAAAGTGTACTTTGGCCCACCCTCCTTCGAGAAGGCTGCTTTCGTTTTGGGAAAGACAGCCGTTTCGCTGGAAATTGATTTGCGCTAGTTGATATTCCGAAGCCAGCCCGTGATGGAAATTCGTTCTTTATGCGTAGGCAGCACCTCGTGCGGGATCTCTTCACTTAAAAACACCACCAGTCTCCCCCCTATTGGTAACACATCTTCTATCCGCTCGCTTCCGTCTTCTTGCGGGAAATACATGCGTAGCTGCCCTCCATCCGCTTCAGTCCAAGATTCGTTGAGGTAGAGGATCACCGTGACCATGCGATGCGGAACGGCATGAAACTGGTCCAGGTGTCGCTTGTAAAAAGATCCAATCGGGTATTGGGCAAAATGGCCTTCAAAAGACTTTAATCCTAGGAAACAACGACGGTTGAGCACCTGTTGTACTTCTGCTACCTTCTCCCAAAAAATTGCTTGCAAGGGACTCAAGGCAGTTGGGTCCATCCAGAGCACCTCATCGCTTCGGATTTCAGCACGCACTTGCTTTTGATCCCCTTTACCTACGGCTGCTTTTGTAAATTGACCCTGATTCAATAAATCAGTTTGCTCCTTCAAAAGGGCCTTTCGAAAGCCTTCGTCTACAAAATTATCCACGACAACGTAGGAGTTGCTGTAAATCTCTTGGCTGATGTGGTCGAGTAAGTCTTCCATGGGTATGGGGAATGGGAAGGCAAAATAACCAGTTAAATCGCTAAAAAACCATACTTTTGTGAAAACCTATCTCGATGAGTTTACCTCCCGCTACCACAGGACTTGTGTTGGAATACGATTCAGGAATTGTTCCCCCACCGTTCAGCCATGTTTTTCGCCTTGCTCTAGATTGGTCCAAGGGCAGCTTCAGTGCACAGCTTGACCTGCATTACACTGATCGAGAGGAACTCACAGAACAGGAGATTTTTGACGAGGGCTTTAGTTTGGAGGATGATTACCGCTACCAAGGCAATGTGCCTTCCGTGTGGATTGGGCCAGTGAAGCAACTCCTGCAGGCTACCCATTGGACCAAAAAATCCATTGACGAGGGAGGGATTACCTTGACGCCCATGGAAGGAACCAAAAGCGGAGGGCTGAAGATTCCTTCCAATCAGGAAGAATGGCAGATGATGGCTCAGGATCTAATTCAGGCCATTTACGAGCTAGAAAAGAAAGAGGCTTCATTGACGGTTCAGTATAGAAAAGTAGAGCGAGAGCAAATCTGTGACCTCAGCCTTACCATCCACTTCTCGAACAGAGAGGCCGTGATTGTTCGCGAGGAAGTTTCCAAAAATATATCCTGGGAAGGAGCTATTGCATTGATAAAAGTCGTATTTATGCCCGACTACCGATACGAACAAGCCAAAGACACCCCAGGAAATAAACGAGGATCCTACATCGAATGTGGAGATGGCTTTTGGCACGAGCTGGGCAAAGGAGTGGTGAACAGCCATGCTTCGGTAGATGCAGTGGGCAAGATCAAGGCTGGCTTTGATCGATTGCTAGAGGCCAATTAATTACCAGTTTCCCTTGGCCGCGGATCGGGTTTAGGTACAGGTTTGGTGAAAATAGGTTATCCCAAACTTTCACCAAGAACAATTGGAAGTGCTTTTTGATTAAGATCCACCACAGCGGACTAAAGAATAGATTGATATCCCCCATCCACCCCATGAAATCGAACCCTCTTAATCTTGTGATTAATTTCCTGATAGGTTCAACCCGCTGCTGCGGGTTGGCTGATGGTTCGGGACCATTTTTCCCCGGGTATACCTACCTTCGGCAGGCAAACCTGGGGCTATGCATGGTTTGATCCGCCACAGCGGACTGGTCCGCCGGGGCGGATCTTTACTCGATACAATTTTAACGGAAATAGGTTATTCGTAATGTTCACCAATTAACGTCTCTATTAGTTTTTGAATAGGATTCACCACGGCGGACTAATCCACTGCGGTAGATTGATCCGCCATAGCGGATCCAACTTTGAATAGCCACGGGCACATCCGCCGCGGCGGAAAATAAAATAGTAAATTGTTCATGATCTGCTTTGGCGGATCGAACCGTATTAACCATTTAATTAATTCGCGGATAGGTTCAACATGACGCGGTAGTTCAACCCGCAGCGGTAACAGATTAACCAGTAATGCGCTTCAGGTCGGCGTGAATGTCTCGAATCATCTCTCCTAGGTCCTCCAGATTCAAAGGCTTCTTTTTATCGCCAGGATTCGGGAAATCCGTACTGATAAAGGCTTTGGCTTCCCAAACTTCCAGTACCTCCTCGGCACGAACTTCGTAAGGTTTGTAGACCTCGTTGTCCGAAACCAAAAATAGCTTCCCGTTTTCTGCTAGGTAGTTAAATACTCGTTTGTAAACCACCCCTTCGGTTTGGGTAACCAACACGTAAGTTCTCCCACTCTTGATGTCTTGGAGCTGGTCCACATAGGTGCCAATGACAATGGTACCTGAAATCAAGGGCAACATGGAGTCTCCTGCCAATTCAAAGGCTCGGTAGGTCGCCTGCCTAGAAAGATTAGGCAAATGAAACTGCGGCAGCGTCTCCATAAACTCTGGATCAGCAAAACCATTGAGGTAGCCTGCTGAAGCCTTCTGGCCCACCCAGGTTATGTTTTCCCGATCCGAATTGTCGGTTGCAATCGTCAGCACCTGCAAGTTTCGAGGCTGCAGTGCCATCCGTCCTCTGGATTCGATGTCGTGGGACAGCAATTCCTCTACCCCTACTCCCAGCAAGTTGCACAGAATAAGTAAGGTAGATAGCTTGGGCTCAGAGCGCCCATCTTCGTACGCGGATATCATCGTGCGCTGCACATCCAACTGCTCAGCCAGTTCGGTCTGAGTCAGGTTTTTCAGCTTTCGCAAAAAGCGAAGGTTAGCGGCTAGGTAACTCATGCGGAAAAGAGGTAAAAATGGTGATCGTCTTGACTCGGAGCAATGGATAAAAAAGGATTGACCTGCAGCAAGGCTTCCCTTCTGCGGGCCAAACGAACCTTGATCTCTTCTAGGATATCCCCGATGGACTTGGTCTCATGCATCAACAAGTACCCATATTGGGGATTTTCTTCGTCTTCAATAAAAAACTTGACCTGGCAATTGCCTGAGTTCAGGGCCTTGGTCGTAATGCGAATGGAAGCTGCTTCGTTCATGTGCGTATCGTTTACAGGTGCTAAAGTAGTAATGTTATTTTAATAAACATTATTTTGTTTTTAAAATAAACATATTTTGAGACAGTAATTGTCGGAAAAGAGAAAAATGAACCTGAAATCAAGGGTTAAAATTCAAAAAAGGGTCGTATTGCTCGTTAAACAGAAAAATAAACCGCTCAGCCAATACTCGGGAATTCTAAACCTTTTCACTCCTTTCTTTGTAATTAAAAGTAGCGGATGGCAAGAACTCCAAGAGCACTTCTGTCCCACGCCAACTATGAAATACCTTTTTCTTACGATTGCCTTATTTTTTGGAGTGTTTGCCCTTCAAGCACAAACCTATAGCCTCAAAGGAACGCTCCGAGAGGCGAGTAAATCCGAACCCATTTCCTACGCCAATGTACTACTCCTTCGCCTACCTGATTCCACCCAAGTGGCAGGCACCATTTCGGAAGTAGATGGACAATTTGAAATTTCCTCCATCAAAGGAGGAATCTACCTATTCAAGGTGCAGTACCTCGGGTACCAGACCCTCTTCAAAACCTTGGACATCCAAACGGATACCCAACTAGGAACCCTCTCCCTCCGTGAAGAGGCGAAAGCCCTATCCGAAGTGATTGTTGCCGCTAGTCGGGCAACAGGCTCCCAAAAAAATGATACTACCCTGTTCAACGCGGATGCATTCCGAACCATGAAAGACGCCAGTGCCCAGGTTTTGATTGAGAAATTGCCAGGCGTACTTTCAGAAGGGGGTATTTTGCAGGCTCAAGGAGAAAACATCGCCCAAATTCTAGTGGATGGCAAACCCTTCTTTGGAACGGATGTACGGGCAGCCCTTCAAAACCTTCCCGCAGAAGTCATTCAAAGCATCGAGATTTTTGACCAGAAAAGTGAAAAATCCCAAGTGAGTGGCTTTGACGATAGGGAACGCCTCAAAACAATCAACATCATCACCAAACCCAACCGGAGAAAGGGACAGTTTGGAAAAACTACCGCAGGCATTGGTGCCGAAGACCGCTACCTTGCTGGAGCCAGCATCAATGCCTTCGATGAGGATCAACGCATTACGTTCACAGGCCTGGCCAACAATGTCAACCTCCTCACCTATTCCAGTGATGCTGCCACCCAATCCCAGGGCGAAGGCAGGCCTCAAGAAGGGATTGTCACCACCTCCATCCTAGGTCTCAACTACAGCGACCTCTGGGGGCCTACCCTCAAAATAACCGGGAACTATGGCTACACCAAAAATGAAAATGTGGGGATCGTCAATCGGGTACGGGACTTTGTCACCTCCGACCAATCAGACATCAGCTATACCGAAAACGCGCGTGATACCCGAACTAACCACCGCCACGAAGCAAATCTGAGATTGGAATACAGCCCCAACGACAAATTCAAGATCTTCTACATTCCACGATTTTCGGCCAACCTGGAAACTGAAAACTCTTCTTTCCTTGGACAAACAGCAGACCAAAGCAAGCCTATCAACCAGGTAGAAAACCAGCGGACAGGCAATTACCAAGACTATGATTTTGCGAACCGCCTGATTGTAAGCCAAAAATTCAACACTCCTGGCAGATCACTTACCTGGAGATCCATCTTGAACCGAGGATGGAACCAGGATGATTCCGAACGATTGGCTACCAGCCAATTTTTCGATCCAACAGGAACCCGAACCGAAGTATTGAACCAACAAACCAGCAGAGGACGCCAGGGTAATCGCTGGGAAACGGGCCTTTCCTACACCGAAAAATTAGGTAAGAATGGACAGCTGGAAATTGAATACGAAATTGGAAATCGAACCAACGATTCGGATCAGCGCGTGTACAATAGAAATAAGGAAGATTTTGGGTTGATCGAGGAACTAGACACGCTACTTACCAATGTTTACTTCAGCGATTACCTCACCCAAGAAACCGAATTGGGCTACCAATACAGTACGGAGAAATTAAAGTTTCAAACGGAACTTCAGTACCAATCGGCTAAACTTGACAACCGACAAGAATTCCCAAAATCCTTTCAGTTGGAACGGAATTTTTCCGCTTTTCTTCCTACCCTACGTTTGGAATACAAGTTTAACCCCAATACCAACCTGCAGGTCGATTACGATACCCAAACGGCAGAACCTGATGTTCGCCAGCTTCAGCCGGTTATAAACAACACCAACCCCCTTCAGGTGCGTGTGGGAAACCCAGACCTAGACCAATCCTATAGCCAGGAAGTTCGCCTACGCTTCCGCAGTCAAAATCCCGACTCCGACAAAAACTGGTTTCTATTTGCAAGCTCCACCCTCACCAATCGGTTTATCAGCAATAGCACCCTGATCGCTAGCCAACCGATAAACTTAGTGGAAGGCATCACCTTGCAAAAAGGTGCCCAGCTCCTCAAGCCGGTCAATTTGGAAGGCTTCTGGGAGATGCGCTCTTGGGCTAGTTATGGGATGCCGCTGGAATTCATTAAATCCAAATTGAATATCAGTGCAGGAGGAGGATTGACTCGTAGACCTGGTCAGGTCAATGACCGCATTGGCTTTACCAACTCGCAGCGCTTGAGTACGGGCCTTTCCATCGCGAGCAGCATCAGTGAAAACCTGGACTTCAACCTCTCTTCACGCTCCTCATTCAACCGCTCGGAGAACACGCTGAATACTAATTTAAATACGGATTTTTTCCAGCAGCGCTTCCGTCTCAACTTCAATTGGATCATTTGGCAAGGCATCATCTACCGACTTGACTTGAATCACCAGATCAATTCGGGATTGAATGCAGGATTCAACACGAACTTCTCGCTAGTAAATATGAGCTTGGGTAAAAAAGTATTCAAAAATCAGCGTGGAGAGGTGAGCATCATGGTCTATGACCTACTCAACCAAAACGCCAACGTGCGTCGAAATATCTCCGACACCTTCATCGAAGATATCCAAACCAACGTCTTGCAGCAGTATTTTATGCTTTCCTTCACCTACAATATCCGCCGCTTCAGCAAAGGCATGGACGAGGACAAGTACAAGGAAATGTACCAAGACGAGGAACGCGACTAACCTAGGTAGCAAAGCCTGCTTTGCCTTATTTCTTGAAATGCCCTTTCAGTTGCGCCAATTTATCCGCCATGGATCCTTCTGGTGCAGGTGCAGCAACTTTCACTTCCGATTTAACTGGTTTTTTGACTGCTTGCGTACCAAAGGGATCTGCTTTTCGACTCAAGGCAATGCGCTTGCGTGCTATATCCACCTCCAGGACCGTTACCTCCACCTGCTGTGCCACTTTCACCACCTCGTTGGCATCTTTGATAAATCGATCTGCCAAGTGGCTGAGGTGAATCAATCCATCCTGATGCACTCCAATATCTACAAAGGCACCGAAGGCGGTAATGTTGGTAATGATTCCAGGAAGCTTCATTCCGACTTTCAGATCCGACATGGAGTTGACCCCTTCCTGAAATTCAAAAACCTCGAATCCAGCACGGGGATCGCGACCAGGCTTGGCCAGTTCCTCCACGATATCTTGAAGCGTAGGGATACCGACCGTCTCCGATACGTAGTTTTGAAGCACAATTTTGGCTCGTAATTCCTCAGAACTCATCAAATCCTGAACGGAGGCCTTGAGGTCCTTCGCCATCTTTTCCACCAATTCGTAGCGTTCGGGATGCACGGCAGATTGATCCAAGGGATGATTGGCATCGCGAATTCGCAAAAAGCCCGCCGCCTGCTCGAATGCTTTGTCCCCTAAGCGAGGAACTTTTTTAAGTTGCGCCCGACTTTTGAAAGGTCCAAACTCCTGACGAAAAGCAATGATATTTTGAGCCAATTGAGGTCCAAGTCCAGATACATAGGTGAGCAATTCTTTGGAGGCAGTGTTGACCTCAACGCCCACCTTATTCACTGCGGAAATCACCGTGTCGTCCAAGGAATTCTTCAAGGCTTGTTGATCCACGTCGTGCTGGTACTGCCCTACCCCGATGGATTTGGGATCAATCTTGACCAACTCGGCCAAAGGATCCATCAATCTCCTACCGATGGATACCGCCCCACGAACAGTTAGATCCAAGTCCGGAAACTCGTTACGAGCCACCTCTGAAGCCGAATAAATGGATGCTCCAGACTCGTTGACGAGAAGGATAGGAATCGATTTTTGGAGACCTAGATTTTTGACGAAGGCTTCTGTTTCTCGTCCTGCAGTACCATTGCCCACGGCAATTGCCTGCACGGAAAATTTGTCCACCAAGGCTTTTACCGTCGCACCTGAAGCAGCGGTCTGTCGCTGTGGCTCGTGGGGATAAATGTTTTCGTAATGAAGGAGCTGTCCCTGTGCCCCCAAGCAAACCAATTTGCAGCCTGATCGAAATCCTGGGTCGATGGCCATCACCACCTTTTCTCCCAAGGGTGCTCCGAGCAGGAGTTGGCGAAGGTTCTCGGCAAACACCCGAATCGCTTCCTCATCTGCTTTCTTCTTCGTTTGGAGTCGAATCTCCGTTTCAATACTTGGCTTGAGTAGTCGCTTGTAAGCGTCTTTGATGGCCAGTTTCACTTGCTCCACGCAAGCATTGCTTCCACCTGTCAGGATTTCTCGTTCCAATAACGTAACTGCTGCTCCCTCTTCCGGAAGTGCATCCAATAGCAGAAAGCCTTCTTTTTCCCCGCGGCGCATGGCCAAGACGCGGTGAGATGGGGCAGTTTTGATGGGCTCGGACCAGTCAAAGTAGTCCTTGTACTTGGCTGCTTCGGCATCTTTACCTGCGATCAAACGGGTAGCAAATACCCCCTCTTTCAAAAATAAGGTGCGGAGGTTGCCACGAATCGCAGCATTTTCACTAACCCATTCCGCAATGATATCCCGGGCCCCTTGCAGGGCTTCTTCTACGTTCGCTACCTCCTTTTCGGCATCGAGGTACTTGGAGGCTTCGCTATTGATATCCAAGGGATGCTGCGCAAAAATACCCGTTGCCAGGGGCTCTAACCCCTTTTCTTTGGCCACGGAAGCCTTGGTCTTGCGCTTGGGCTTGTATGGTAGGTAGATGTCTTCCAGCCTGGCCATCGTTTCGGCTTGATCGATGGCTTTTTTCAGTTCGGGAGTCATTTTCCCCTGTTCCTCAATCGACTTAAGGATCGCCTCCCGACGCTTATCCAATTCCTTCAACTGCTCCAGTCGATCCCGAATGGCTGCTACCTGCACCTCATCCAAACTACCAGTGGCTTCCTTACGGTAGCGGGAGATAAAGGGAACGGTTGCTCCATCTTCGAGTAAGGCGGTTGTGGCGCGGACTTGCTGTGCTGTAATTCCGAGTTCGGCGGAAATCTTGATTTCGTAATTCATGGGAGGGTACTGGGGTTTTCTAGGTACAAGATACAGTTGGAAATCAAGAGAATCATCTAAAATGTGCGCTAGGTCACTAAGCAACTGAGTTTCTGTGTGTAATTTTATGGTTTAGTTTGTGGTCAACTGTTTACGGTTGACTGTCCACAGCCAATTGTAGTAATACAACGCTTTGACTTCCTAATTTTGATTACTGTCTGTCGTCTGAGTACTAGGGTTGATAAAAAAGAGGCTAATTAAAAACTAAATAATACCTACCCCAGCGCAGGGGACCTGCAGCAGAAAAGAGAATGGAATGGAAAAAGGAAGTGAAGTCTTGGGTGGCAATTTTGGCTGTTTTTGCGGTTCTCTATTTCACGGGACTGATTCCTGTGATTCAAGGGGCCTTGCAGTCGGTATTGCTGGCAACAGGTTTGATGAAGCCCAGTATCGAGGTACCCGATCTCACCGACCAAAAGTTTGACTACCGCGGACAGTTTACTGATTTTAAAGGAAATACCATTGACCTGCAGGATTACCGAGGCAAAACCGTATTTATCAACCTTTGGGCTTCCTGGTGTGGACCTTGCCGCGCAGAGATGCCCCATATTTCCGATCTCTACGATGCGGTAAAGGATACCCCAGATCTCGAATTTTTGATGATTGGGCTAGACCAAAACAAGCAGAAAAGTCAAGATTTTATGGAGGGAAAAAGTTGGACCTTCCCAGTAGTCCATGCCAGTTATGGCTTGAATGAGAGTTTGCAAAGCGAATCCATCCCCACCACCCTCGTAGTCAACAAGGAGGGAAAAATCGTCTTCTACCAGCAAGGGATGAGCAATTTCAATACAGAAGAATTCAAGGCTTTTTTACGGGAGCAATAAATCCCAACACGAATCAGGTATTCACCTTCCACTGAGTAGCCGAAGAATCTAGGATTTCTTTGCCCCAGATGGGCAGTTCGGCTTTGATTCGCTCCACCAACTCGTCGCAGGCCTGCATGGCTGCTTTCCGGTGTTTGGAGGAAGTAAAGACGAACAGGCAGATTTCACCCACCTTGATTTCCCCGAGGCTGTGATAAATGTGCATGCAAGTCAGTGGGTACTTCGCATAGATGTCTTCCCGAATTTCAAAGGCCTTTTCTAGGGCCATTTCTTCGTAGCAGGTGTACTCGATGGCAATCACTTTGCCTTCTGGTTTTTCATCGGCACGGATTTGACCCAAAAAAATGGAGTGACCACCAATGTCTGTTTTGGTGGCATGATTAACAATGGACTGGGCAATCTTCTCAGGTAAGATGGGACCTTGCACGAATATATTCTTGGGGCTGCGTACCTTTTCCATGGCTCAATTACGATTTTAGGGCGTTGATGCCTCCACGAATGGAAAAAATCTTCTTTTCGGGATAGGTTTGCTGGAGGAGCTGCGCCGCTTTTTGACTCCGTGCCCCGCTTTGGCAGAAAAACAAAATCTCCTCCGCCTCCTCAAATCGATCCAGTTCATTGGATAAGGTGGAAAAAGGCACCTTGACCAAACCGGTACATACCAGTGGGGGCTCTTCCCCTGGTTCGCGCACATCCACAAAGGCCACCTCCTGCCCCATCAATTTCATCGCCTCGTTCCAGGTGAGTTGCTGCACTCCTTCAACACTTAAGGCGTAATCCCTCTGGTGGAAATCATTCCAAGAAGTTGGAATAGCTGATTGGCTTTCCGGATTGGGATTGATTTCCAGTTCCTGAAACTGGGTATCTAGGCTATTAAAAAGGAGTAATTTATTGCTAAGTGGCTTCCCGAGACCTGACAACACCTTGATTGCTTCCAAGGCCATTAAGTTTCCAATAATTCCAGGCAACACCCCAAGCACGCCAGTTTCTGCACAGTTGGGGATTTCCTGAGGAGCGGGAGGATTGGGAAATACATCGCGGTAATTGCAGGGATGGCTACCTACATTAAATACCGAAACTTGCCCTTCGTGCTGGTAAATGGACCCATAAACGAGCGGCTTTTTGAGGAGCACACAGGCATCGTTGACCAGGTAGCGGGTGGGAAAATTGTCCGAGCCATCGATGACTAGGTCGTAGTGAAAAATAAATGCTTGTGCGTTGTCTACTGTGATGAATTCTGGGATCGCAGTCCATTGAATGTCGCTGTACTTTTCTTGAAAGTAGCGAATGGCTGTTTCGGCTTTATTTATCCCAAGATCCTTTTCCCCGTAAAGAACTTGGCGATTGAGATTGGATTGGGAAATGACATCCCCATCGACCACAGCGATTCTTCCTACCCCAGCAGCGGCCAGGTACAATAAAACTGGGCAACCCAGCCCACCAGCGCCGATGACGAGCACGGAAGCCTGCTTGAGTTTGGCTTGGCCTTCGGGTCCAAAGCCCGGCAAGATCACTTGTCTTTCAAATCTATCCATGGTCATCCTCCGGAAAAAGGGGGTAAAAGGGCAATTTCTTGTCCTGCAGAAATATCTGTCTCTGCTTGTATGATTTTTCGGTCTACAGCCATGCGAAAAGTAAGGGATTGGAGCGCAGGAAACTGTTGCAGTAACTGCCGTCTAAGCGCCTCCGAGGAACCAGGGTTCTCGATTTCAAGGGAATCTGTACCTAATTTTTCAGCGAGCATTCCAAAGGCTTTGAGGCGAATTCGATCTGGCATTGATGGGAGTTTATTTGAAACTAAAGATAGGAGATTCTAAGATATTGTTGAGTAACTCCGTCATTATATTGGTTGGGTTGCGACTAGTCTACCGCGGCGGACTGGTGTAACTTATGCACCCCTTGGTTCTCCAGACCAGCCATTGAAATGGCTGGTTGCGAGTCGGCCGTCCGCTACGGCGGACTTGTTACTAGCTATTGGGTGGACTCTCCTCAATAAATCGCAATGGTCATCTTTCCAGTCCGCCTAGAAGGCATAATCTGATAACCATCGACAGTCCAGTCCGCCGCGGCAGACGACTCACACCTAACCCATGGTTTCAACTATGGAAAAAGCATAATCTAAAACCAACCTACAATCAAGTCCGTCGTAGCGGACGACGCACACCTAACCCATGGTTTCAACCATGAAGAAAGCATCATCTAATATCAATCGACAGTCAAGTCCGCCGTAGCGGACGACTCACTCCTAACCCATGGTTTCAACCATAGGGAAAAACATGAACCGGAGAGCGGAAAGTATAATACTAACTATGCTTATACTACCCAAAAATCAACTTAATCGCTGCAAAAGCCAGCACAAAAGCCAAAAGGTAAGTCAGGAATTTGGGGCTCCATTTTTTAGCACCAAAATAGGCGCCAAGCGCACCGCCGACCACGGTGAGCGGGAGGATCATCCATAGTTGGGGGCTCAAGTCCACCTGAAAGACGGAAGCACCTAAAAATCCAGCAATGGAATTCACGAAAATAAAGAGCGCACTTACTGCGGCTGTTTCCTTCACACTGGTCCATCCCAAAAGCAGAAGGATCGGCGAAAGAATAATTCCTCCTCCAATGCCAATCATCCCAGAAAGCAAGCCGATACTTCCTCCGAGGATAGCAACCATCCAGGGCTGCTGGGTGAATTTGGGTTGAGCAGATACGGGGAAAAGCCCTGCAAATCGCAGCACCGGGAAAAGAAGCAATACCCCAAGCACCTGCTTGTAAATCGTAGCATCCAATAAAATTCGCCCGCCAAGGTAGGCTGCCGGAACAGAGAAAATCACCAAAGTGAGGAATAGCCGAATGGGGAAGACTGCTGCCTTCCGGTAACTCAAAAATGAAATTAGGGAAACAAATACGTTCAAAATCAAAGCCGATGGCCGGATTTCCTGCGGAGCAAAGCCCATCAAAGCCAAAATCATTAGGTAGCTACTCGCTCCACCATGCCCTACGGCGGCATACACAAAGGCCGCAAAGGGCATCAACAGGTACAAGAAATAGTCCCAATTTTCCATGTTACCAGGGATAAAAAGACACCAGGGCTCCTTCCTTCAGGGCTTGTTGATCCTCTCTAATTTCGATCAGGCCATCTGCTGATCCAAAGGAAAGGAGGTTGAAAGATTCTTGTCCAGGCAAAACTTCCACTACACCCGATACCAAACGTGCTTTAAGAAATACGGTCAACTTTACCTGCTTTTCCCAGTTGGTGGCCAAGGGGTACCTACTTGGCTGCTCCCAAGCGGCTGGATTTCCCAACCACTGTCTTAGACTTGGCTTCACATACTGCATAAAGCAGGTCAAGACTGAAGCAGGGTTGCCCGGAAGTGCAAATACCAACTTGCTTCCTTTTATTCCTGCCAGAAGTGGCTTTCCAGGTTTTTGCTTGACCTTGTAAAACAAGGTTTTTACCCCATTTTCGGCCAATCCCTCCTTGACAAAGTCATAATCGCCTACCGAAATACCTCCTGTAAGCAACAGCACATCGGAGGAGGCTAGCGCTTCTCCAATAACCCGAATCACCTCATTGGGATCATCCTTCACTTTATAAATCTTTACTTTGGAGATCCCCAATTGACTCAGGTAACCCAGAAGAGCGGGCCCATTGGCATTGTAAATTTGTCCAGGCCGCAAGGCCTGCCCTACCTCTACCACCTCATCTCCGGTGAGAATGATACTCACTTGAGGCGCTGCATAAACAGAAACCTCCTCCACTCCCAGAGAAGCCAAAAGCCCAAGTGTTCCTGGGGTAATGCGCGTGCCTTCTGGCAAAATCAACTGTCCCTGCTCACACTGGGTTCCTGCACGGCGGAGGTTCATCCCTTGGGTCAATTTTTCAAAATCAAAAAATATACGGTCTCCTTCCGCGCGAACCCATTCCTGCTGCACGATGGTGTCAGCACCCTTGGGAACAGGCGCCCCTGTAAATATCCGAACGGCAGTTCCTGGTTGCAACGTAAAATCTGGAAAAGTCCCTGCCATCACCACTTGAGCCAACTGCCGGCTATCTCCCCCATCCTCCCAAGAAAAGGCATAGCCATCCATTCCCGAATTGTCAAAGGAGGGTACCTGCATGGAGGCATGGATGGGGCTGGCTATCCAATATCCCAGTGCTTTTTGCAGGGGCAATTGCAATTTTCCCCCAGCAAGTGAAAGACCCTTGAGGATTTCTTTGGCTTCTTGAACGGCTACAAATTCTTTCATTATCCTCCTATGCTGATCATGCTTCGGTTTTCGATGGCTTCTGGGTTAGCTTGTGTATAATCCGCACCAAACTGGCCTCCCAAAGCGGCGTGCTTTCTGGAGAGGGAAAGTCGAATAATCGATTCAACTTCCTCTCCCTTTCGCAGGGCTCCCAGGAGGTCCAATTCTTCCTTACCAAAGAGGCAATTTTTGATTTTTCCATCCGCTGTGAGTCGAAGGCGGTTGCAGCTGCCGCAAAAGTGCTCGCTCATGGTCGTGATGAAGGCAAAGGTGCCTGCAAAACCGGGGACTTGGTATTTTTTAGCAGTGTCGTGCTGCTGATCATCCAATTTGACTACCGCAAATCGAGGTTGTATGAGTTCAAGCAGCGCTGCAGCGGTTACCACCTGTTTGCTTTGCCAGTGATTGCCCGAAAAGGGCATAAATTCAATAAATCGCACATGAATGGGCAACTTTTCCGTGAGCTGCACAAAGTCGCCCACTTCCTCTTCGATCATGCCGTGAAGGGCTACGGCATTGAGTTTGACCCGGAAACCGGATTGAAGCAGGAGTTGGACATTGTCCCAAACTTGAGAAAACTGATCCCGACGGGTTAACTTAAAAAATTTCTCTGGCTTCAAGGTGTCCAAGCTTACGTTGATGGAGCGAACCCCTGCTTTTTTGAGGGCATCCAAGTGCTTGTGAATCAGGACCCCATTCGTGGTGAGCGTGAGTTCAACGGGTAGCGCAGAAAGTTGCTCCAGAATCTCCGGAAACTCTTTTCGTGCCAGCGGTTCTCCTCCTGTCAAGCGTATTTTTTTAACGCCCAAGCCCACGAAAACTTGGGCTAGTTTTATGATTTCCTGAGCACTCATCAGTTTGGACTGCGGCATCCACTCCATTTCCTCCACCGGCATGCAGTAGCTGCAACGGAAATTGCAGTGATCTGTCAGCGAAATGCGCAGGTAATCGTGAATACGGCCAAAACTATCGTGAAGCATACCGCTATGTTAGGAATTATTGTACAAGGTACAAAGTACCAAGTACCAAGTATGGATTAAAATACGAGAGACCTTCCTGAGGCAGGCAGGCGAAGTAAGAACTAGAACTCTTTTGCAGTCTTAATACTTGATACTACCTACTTGATACTTTTTAAATGTTGACTATCGAACGTCGATTGAAGAAGTGGGAAAACTAGTTTTTGGTAATCAGCACCCTCCCTAGTATTGGGATTTCCGTAGTAGAATAATTTACTTCTTTTGGTAGGTAGTGGAGAAGAGGTACATAATTCCTACGTTCCAAATAAAATCATTCCCTGCTATGGTAGATTTGATTTTTTGGTTGACCAATCCTTGAAATCCGATGGGAAATCCGGGTTTGGTTACCGTAAAATTGGAAGTGATGTAGGTACCCGAAGTGTCATCCACCTTGAGGTAAAAGAGCTGGGGGTTAACCCGCATGTTAAACCCTCCACCCACAGGAACACCAGAAATGACCGTATTTAAAGCAATAAAATTGGAGTTATCAGGAGGAATAGGATTGAAACCATGCCCTCGCAAGTAGTAGAGACCCATACTCAGTCGATTGGAGAACTTGTACATAGGTGCCACCTCCATGGCTAGAAATCGCTGGCTTACAAACATGGTTTTTTCTTGCCCATTGACCTTCACAATCCGCTCTTGAAAAATAAAAGCAGGATGCGCTCCTACGGTAAGGGTAAAAGGCTTGTCTTTGATGGCCTTGTAGCGACCCCAAAATACGAAGGACCAGGGCTTGCCATCCATTCCAAAGCGAAGCATGGGATCAAAGGAAAAGCGCTCACCAGACAGGCTCAAATCAAACAACATGGCCGGTCTCCCCAAAGTAAACGAGGGAATGATCGACACCCCATTGTTGGTTGCGGTGATCACACCACCAAACTGCCCTGTAGGAGTAGAAGGTGCTGTATCCTGTGCCTTTAATGTAGATGTTACCAGAAAACCTGTAAAAATCAACATCAAAATTCCACAAAGGGATTTTTGAATTTTTAAAATTTTAGCTGAGGTAGCCATCCTAACACCTTTAAGTATCGTGAAAACATTTAGTTATTGGCTACAAAGATGGGAGTTATCCCTACAAATCCGAAACCATTTGTCAAATGAAAACTTATGTTTTTCAAATAATTAGTAGTGCCTAGACCGGATACTTCTCCTTGTTTTTCCATAACTTTCTATTAGAATTTAACAAGATTTACGTTAGATATACTCTGTACTCAAATTTATTTCCTATGGCATCTTTCACCCTTAACGTCAACGGATCCTCCAGGCAAGTTGATGTGGACCCCAATACCCCAATCCTTTGGGTCTTACGAGATCACTTGAGTTTGGTGGGCACCAAATTTGGATGCGGTATGGCCCAGTGTGGGGCTTGTACTATTCACTTGGATGGCGCAGCAATTCGCTCCTGCTCCCTTCCCGTTTCTAACGTGGGAAGTTCCGAAATCACCACCATCGAAGGGCTTTCTGAAAAAGCAAACCATCCGGTGCAGCAAGCTTGGATCGAACACGACGTACCTCAATGTGGCTACTGCCAAGCGGGTCAGATCATGTCTGCTGCTGCCTTGCTTCAAGAAAATCCAAATCCATCCGATGCCGAGATTGAAAGCGCCATGCAAGGCAACCTCTGCCGCTGTGGTACTTACCTCCGCATCAAAGCAGCCATCAAAACTGCCTCCCAAAACCTATAAATCCGCTCCTATGGCAACTTTAGCTACTAAATTAGACCGCAGGTCATTTTTGAAAGTCTCCGCCTTGGCAGGTGGAGGTTTGGTACTCAGTTTCAGTTGGCTTGCCGGATGCAAACCTACCCCTGAACAAGCCTTGACCCTCCCTAAGGAGTGGTTTGAACTGAATAGCTTTATCAAAATTGGAGAAAATGGAGTGGTCACCCTCTACTCTGCCAATCCAGAATTTGGCTCCAATGTGAAAACATCCCTACCGATGATTCTGGCCGAAGAGCTCGATGTGGATTGGAAAATGGTGCTCGTGGAGCAGGCGGACTTCTGGCCAGAGCGCTTCGAGCGCCAGTTTACTGGAGGAAGCCAAGGCATACGCCAAGGATGGACTCCACTCCGTACGGCTGGGGCTACAGCCAGGCAACTGTTGATTACTGCCGCTGCACAAACCTGGAAGGTTCCCGCCACCGAAATTACGGCTGCAGCAGGTCAGCTCGAACACAAGGCCTCTGGAAAAAAAGGAGGCTATGGGGAATTTGCATCTTTGGCCGCTACCCTACCCGTCCCAGAAGAAGTCCCTCTCAAAGATCCAAAAGACTTTACACTCATTGGTACTTCCAAGAAGAATGTAGACTTGGAAAAAATCATCAGCGGCACCCCACTCTTTGGTATTGATCACCAGGTAGAGGGCATGAAATATGCCGCCATCGTACATCCTCCAGCCTTTGGCATGAAGTTGGCCTCTTTTGATGCATCTTCGGTGACTTCCCTACCCGGAATTCAAGACGCCTTCGCCATTCAGCTTTTCAAGGAGGATTACGTTCGCAACTTCTTTGATACGGCTACTTTTCCAGAACTGGTAGCCATCGTAGGCAATTCCACTTGGGAGGTCTTGCAAGCCAAAAAATCCCTCAAAGCCACTTGGGAAAAGGCTCCAGAATCGAGCTTCTCCATGACTGGATTTGGAGGTCCTCCATTCCCATTCAAAGTGCCTTCAGGATTAGAAAATACCGAGACCCATCAGGCTAAAATGGCTGAATACATCAGCAAGCCTGGCAATGTTCTCCGCAGAGATGGTGACCCGGAAGGTGCATTTAAAAAGGCTGCCAAAATCATTGAAAAAACATACACTGCTCCCTTTCTAGCGCACAATACCATGGAGCCGGTCAATTGCTTTGCACATGTGTCAGCTGACAAAGCAGAAATCTATGGCCCTACTCAGGCACCGGAATTTATAATAGGAACGATCGCATCTGCCCTTGGGCTTCCCAAAGAGAAAATCAGCATCAAGCTGGCCCGAATGGGCGGAGGATTTGGATTGAGAGCCTACAGTCACCACCTGGTGGAAACAGCCTTGATTTCCCAAAAGGCTGGCGTTCCCATCAAAATGGTGTACAGCCGAGAGGATGACATGACCTATGGTATCTACAGACCAAGCTACTCTGCTACCTATCGAGCGGCCCTGGATGCCAATAACAAGCTCTTGGCACTTCATGTAAAAGCAGGGGGCATCCCTGAAACTCCCATCCATGCCGACCGATTTCCCGCAGGGGCGATCGACAACTACCTAGCTGAAGGCTGGCAAATTGAATCCAATATCACGGTCGGTGCCTTCCGCGCCCCTGGTTCCAACTTTATCGCAGCAGCGGAACAAAGTTTCTTGGATGAGTTAGCCGAAGTGATGGGTAAAGATCCTATCGACTTCCGATTGGAACTACTCAAGCGAGCCGAAACCAACCCGGTAGGTGAAAAAAACGATTACGATGCCAAGCGCTATGCAGGAGTATTGGAATTGGTTCGAGAAAAATCCAAGTGGGCTAGTCCTGCAGCAGGCCTGCATCGTGGGGTATCCGCCTATTTTTGCCACAATTCCTATGTGGCTGAAGTAGTAGACACCAAGATTGTAGACGCCAAGCCGGTAGTTGAAAAAGTGTATGCAGCTGTGGATTGCGGCATCGTGGTCAACAAAGATGCTGCCATCAACATGGGTGAAGGTGCCATCGTTGATGGTATTGGCAATGCCTTCTTTGGGGAATTGACCTTCAAGGATGGAGTACCTAATAAAAATAATTTCCATCAGTACCGCATGATTCGCCAGCAGGATGCCCCAAAGGCGATTGAGGTGCACTTTGTGGATAGCAAGGAAGACCCTACGGGCTTGGGTGAACCTTATTTCCCACCGGTCTTTGCTGCCCTAGCCAATTCGCTCTACAAAGCCACAGGCAAACGCTACTACCAGCAGCCCTTTGCCCCTCAGTTGGAAATGGAAAATTTGAAAATGTAAAGCTCGAATTTTGAGCTGAACCTCAACTTCAATCCTTTTAAAAAGAAGGCTGCTTCCATACGGTAAGCAGCCTTTTTGGTTACCAAATAGGCTCATATTGAGTAATTTAGGGCAAATGGCAAATTCCATTTTTGTTTTTTACAGATAACATTTTTAACTATTGTTTTTTATAAAAAACAATTTGTATTTTTGTTGTATATAGAAAACGAAATGGAACGCTTAGTTCAAAATTCCAAACGTAAGAAGGGAGCGAAATTACCAGACTTTAGACGATACCTGTATGACCGTATCGATTGGAGCCAGCGTCTGATTCTTATCCTTGGCCACCGAGGCACAGGAAAGACTACCTTGATGCTGCAGTACATGCAGCAAAGTCAGGAAAAGTCGATCTTTCTAAGTTTGGATGATTATTTATTTGAGGAGGTTCGGTTGATCACCTTGGTGGAGCAATTGTATGTAGAAGGCATGCGAACCTTTTTTTTGGACGAAGTACATCGGTATCAATTTTGGTCTACAGATCTAAAGCAACTGTTTGACGGGTATCCAGAAGCCAATTTTATTGTTTCAGGGTCATCTGTTTTGGCACTCGAAAAAGGCAAGGCTGACCTATCCCGAAGAGCAGCTGTGTATCATTTGGAAGGCTTGTCTTTTCGAGAGTTTCTAAGCTTAGAGTTGGGCCAAAATTTTCCAAAATTTACGCTAGAAGAAATTTTGACCCAGCATGTTGCTTTGGCAGAACCACTTGCAGATCAACTGGATATCCTCTCCTATTTTGAACAGTATTTGACCTATGGGTACTACCCCTTTTATCGAGAGAGTAAAAATTTGTACCACCAACGGCTCTTAGAAATCACCAACCTCGTGCTGGAAATTGACCTGGCTCCTATGAAAGAGCTTTCCTACAAGACAGTTCGAAGCATGAAAAAATTGCTGTTTATTCTCAGTGAATCCGTTCCATTTATTCCAAATATCAGCAAATTAGCAGAGCGCCTTGAGGCCTCCAGAAATACGGTTCTCCGCACTTTTGATTTATTAGAGCAGGCCAAACTCCTACTTTTGCTTCGCTATGAAACTCATGGGGTATCCTTCTTGCAAAAGCCAGAGAAAGTATACCTTCAAAATCCAAATCTAGCCTATGCATTTGCAAGCCAGACTCCCAATCGAGGCACCTTAAGGGAAACCTTTTTCTTCAATCAATTGCAGGTTCTCCATGCTGTCACCTTACCCAAACAGGGTGACTTTATGCTCAATCAAACCTATGTCCTTGAAATCGGAGGAGCACATAAGGGAGGGCAACAGCTTTTGGGTATTCCCAATGCCTTGATCGCTGCAGACGACATCAAAACCGGCTCAGGAACAAAAATTCCGCTCTGGCTTTTTGGGTTTTTGTATTGACAGTTGGAATTATCCGCCGCGGCGGAGTGTGAAAAAAGTCTTACGCAGATTCTTTGGAAAAATTCCGCAGATAAGGAATCGTCGACAGAAGATAGACCACGGACCAAAGCTCATCTAAATGAACTTCAAACCTTATTTTTCTTTGGTTACTGGTGGCAAAATGGATAATCAGATTAATTAAAAACCCGCCTCAGCCGAAGGACCCGCTATCGCAGGTCGAACCTTGAATAGCCCTAGGTGAATCTGCCGAAGGCAGGTAAACCTGGGGAATATGAATTACCCCAAGGATGCTACACAACCCGCTCAGGCGGATTGAACTTATTATAACTTTAGAAAAAAAATAGTCTCGCGGAGACACACAAGCCGCAAAGAGATTGGTGTTTAACTATCTCACTTTTAAAAATATTAGTGTCTTTTCCGTGATCCGCCGCGGCAAAAGATAAAAAAACCTCACGCAGATTCTTTGGAAAAATTCAGCAAATCAAAGGAAATCTAGGACCCTAAGCAATCCTTAAGTAGCTCTATAGAAATAGTAGCCCATCAGCAGGTAACTCGTTTTTTTGTTTTCGTTTACGCAAACATTCAAACCAAGTTTGGCCTGGGCAAAGGGGAGCAATCGAGAACTAGCCCCAGGGACTGAACTGCTAGGTTAGGGGAAACAACGGGAAATGGAATTAAAGTCTATGCCTTATTCCAAGTGAACTTACTTTACTTTCTTATAAGGAGTAGAAAAAATATAAAGCAAACCTACACTCCAAATGAAATCATCCCCAACAATGTCGGACTTGATTTTTTGGTTGACAAAACCTTGAAAACCGATGGGGAACCCGGGCTTACTCACAGTAACGTTAGAGGTGGCATAGGTACCTGAATCGCCGTCCACCTTGAGGTAAAAGAGCTGGGGATTAATCCGCATGTTAAACCCTCCACCCAAAGGAACTCCAGAAATGACCGTATTAAAAGCAAGATAATGGGAGTTATCAGGAGGAATAGGATTGAAACCATGTCCTCGCAAGTAATAGAGACCCATACTTAGGCGATTGGAGATTTTATAGTTTGGTACCACCTCCATGGCTAGAAATTGCTGGGTGACAAACATGGTTTCTTCTTTTCCATTGACCTTCACGGTCCGTTCTCGAAAAATAAAGGCAGGATACCCTCCAAAGGATAGGGTAAAGCGCTTGTCTTTAATGGCTTTGTAGCGCCCCCAAAATACGAATGTCCAAGGCTTGCCATTCATCTCAAATCGAAGCATGGGCTCAAAGGAGAAGCGCTCTCCGGACAAACTCAAATCAAACAATAGTGCAGGTCTACCTAGGGTGAAGGAGGGAATAATCGAAACTCCATTGTTGGTTGCGTTGATCACACCACCAAACTTCCCTGTAGGGGTAGTTTTTTCTTGGGCACTAAGTTCAAAAAATGAGGTAAATGCAACTAAAATGATTAAAACAAAAGGCTTTAAAAAAGCAAAACACATTTCTTTTTTAGGAAGAGTAGTGGTTTCTTGACTTATTTGTAACATGTAAGGACGGAGGATGGAAAGACTAAAGATGCACAAATACCCTGGTAAACTGAAGCCATTTATCAAAAGAGGGAATTGAATTGTTTTTTTTCGAATCAATAAAATAGAGCATCGGGCATAAAAACAGCCCAAGAGATTCTTGGGCTGGGGTAGCGTTGGTTTGGTTTTCAAAAAAGGGTACTATTTTTTGAGGGTGCCGAAGGTGATTTTAAATGCAGCACCTACTACCGCTGGGTTTTGGCCTGTTCCAGAAATATCCTGCAAGGGATAGGAATAGAAGGGCATCAGCAGGTAACTCGTTTTTTTGTTTTCGTATACGCGAACATTCACCCCAAGGTTGGCCTGGGCAAAGGGAAGAAATCGAGAACTAGGTCCTGGCAGCGCACTGCTTTGCGTGACTTGCACGGTTTTTTGGGTACTCAGGGAGTTTGCCAAATCTGAATCTGAAGCTTGCCGCGTAAAGACCAGCTCCTGCTCAGCCGCTTGGTTGAAGGTAAGTAGGTTGGAAAACCCTGCCTGCAGCGAAATGGACTTGGAAGGCGTCACGGAATAGCGAACATACAGGGGTAAATCTACCTGGACCTGCTGCAGCTGGGTAGTCTCTTGAATAGGGGAATTGACACCTGCCAGTTTAAAGGACGCTTGTCCTTCGGAAGCCTGACTGAGGTAGTTGACCCCTAGCCCTGAACCTACGCGAAGGTTACCTACCAATGCCTTATCCACCTGCATTCCAAGTCCAATTCGCGATCCGGAAGTCACCTGATTGGATGCATTGCTGTTTCCAAAACCAGGTCCAAGCCCTACGGCAAAGGAAAGTGGATCTTTTTGTTGCGCAAGCAGTTCCGCTGCTTCGGAAGGTACTATCTCTGCAAAATTGGGGGCGGTGGTAGTGGGTTGCTCTTCTACCTTTTCTTCTCCTAGACTAACGACGGGTGGCGCTGCTTGTACTGAAGAAGCAAGGGCCTGCTCTGGTACTGCCTCCGTAAATGCTTCTTTAGTTCTAACCGATTCCTCGGAAGCAATAGCACTCCTTACATGCAAAGGACTGGATTTTTGCTCGGAAGATTGGAAGGAGTTTCTCTCGCTATCGCGGCGCTTTTCATTTGGTTGCTCGGACAAGCCCCTACTCGATTCTCCCTCTTCCAACTTGGATTCGGAATTGCCTTGACTTTGCTCAGCCGGAGCAGGTGATCTATCTTGGATGACTTGCGACTCTGAGGCCAATTGCTGGCCACTGGACTGTTCCTTCTGCTCCCCGGTAAATAAACCTCCAACCAAAAAGATCAAGGCCAGGGAAGCAGCGATGCCACCAGCCCACCACCAAACGAGCGGAATGTTTCGTTTTTGATTTCGACGTGCTTGAAAGGCCTCCCAGGCTCCCGGGAGGTAAGGTTTGGGAGCTTCTTCCTGCAATTTGCGCAGGCGCTCTCCTAATTGGGTACTCCACTTATCTTCCTGCATAGACGCTATAATGAAGGTGAATGAGTTGTCGAAGTTTGTGCTTGGCCCGAGTGAGGTACACCCGCGAGGAACTTTCGGAAATAGAAAGTTTCTCGGCAATCTCTTTGTGACTGTAGCCCTCCACCTCGTAAAGGTTAAAGATCAATTGCTGGTCATCGGGTAGCTGCCGCAAGAGGGTGATGATTTCTTGGTAACCCAATTGCTCAATCGCATTCTCCTGCTCTACCAGTAACCTATTTCCGTCCGCCTCTTCGTGAAACCTGAACTTTTGATTTTTCCGGTAGTAGTCGATGGCTGTATTGACTGCAATCCTGCGCAGCCAAGGGATAATCACCGGGTTTTGTTCTAGCTTTTCTACTGAATCAAAAAACTTGAGAAAAGTGTCTTGCGTAATCTCCTGAGCCAAGTCTTCACTTTTGACATAGGACCTACCAATACCCATGACAAACCCGTAGTATTTTTTAAAAAAATACTCCTCGTGCATCTTTGATCGACGTTTGCACCCATCGATTAGTTCAAGATCTGTCAGATTCAATAGGATAGGCTAAGGTTCACACGCTTTCTGATGTACGGGATTTAAGGTTCGCTAGTTGTGAGACGGAAGTCAGTTCCAAAACGCTACACAAGAAAAAAATAAGTTAAAAAATTAGGGAGCCATCGTTAAAAATGGGAGTCCAAACTTTCCTCTAGCCACCATTTTCCAATTCTTTAAACCAATCCAAGAGGAGTTGAATTTGCTTATCTTCTGTCTCTTGCCCATTTAAAGTTTGAAGAAATACAGGACTTATTTTCACGTTACTACCTGAAGGATCAGATAGAAATCCGAGAGTAACTGCAAGTTCATGCACTTTTTGTTGATCCCAACTCATTGGGCTTTGATCTAGATACAAAGTTACCCGAATCAGCTCACCTGGCTTTTTTTGAATTGCTCGCCTAATCTCTTGATTAATGGATAGGATTTTATTTTTTCCGGTTCTAGTAAATAAGTTCCGTGAATGAATCGCTAAATCATCCAGGCTTCCAGAAACCTTCAATTTACCCCATGCCCCTTTCAATTCCCGGGATTGAGGAACTTCCAAATGATAGGTCCAAGCACCCATACCCGGAACATAGTGCAGGGGAAGTAATTGTTCTTGGACCAAATAGACCCGATTTATTTCCTGCATCGTATTTGTATCAATTCGGATCTACATCCACGATCCAGCGAACCGATCGAAACTCTGGGAGGGCTTGAAGGTCTTCCAAAATTTTGGACAAGCGCTCCTTAAATACGGACTGGGTATCGCCTTGTCGGTCCAGCTTGATCAAAGACTCCAATTGGTATAAGTTTTTAATGCGGGCAATACTTCCCTTTTCTGGACCCAACACTATTTTTTTGAGGGGTAGATTGGCCATTTCCCGATGCAGTGCATGGGCTGCCTTCTCTGCCGTCCCATAAACCGCATGTCGCGTAGTGATCTTGACTAGCTTGACAAAAGGGGGATAATAAAAAGACTTGCGATCTTTCAACTCTTGCTCGTAAAAATCTGCATAATCCCCCTGGATTACGTTTTTGTAGAGTTCGGTGTCTGGATTACGCGTTTGGATCACCACATGGCCTTGTGCCGCTCTCCGACCTGCCCTGCCTGCCACTTGGGTGATCTGCTGAAAGGCCCGCTCGCCCGATCGAAAATCAGGGAAATTCAAAATTCGGTCCCCATCCCAGATGCCCACTACGGTCACTCGTCCAAAATCAAGGCCTTTGGTAATCATTTGGGTACCTACCAGGATGTCGATTTGGCCTGCAGCAAACTCATCTAGGACCCGTTGGTAGCCATACTTGGATCGGGTGGTGTCCAAATCCATTCTACCCATTCGTGCTTCGGGGAAAAGCAAGGCCAAGGATTCTTCGATTTGCTCGGTACCCATGCCCTGCGTACTGAGTTGCGTGCTGCCACAAGCCGGACAGCTTGAAGGAATTTTTTCTTTGTAGCCACAGTAGTGGCAGCGGAGTTCGGCTGCAAACTGGTGGTAGGTCAAACTCACGTCGCACTGCACGCATTGTCCCGTCCAGCCACAATCCTCACACTGCATGAATGGCGCATAGCCTCGGCGATTTTGAAAAATAAGTACCTGCTCTTGATTTTCGAGTGCTCGCTGAATCTGCTCCCGAAGCACCCTTGTGGTATCCAGTTTGAGTAAATTTTTCTTACGATCCACCCCCAGGTCTGCTAAGTGGTATTCTGGTAAGGTGGCCTTCCCAAAGCGCTCCGAGAGTTGCACCAATCCATACTTGCCCTGGCTGGCATTGAAATAAGATTCAAAGGAAGGCGTTGCAGATCCCAAGAGCGTGCGCGCTTGGTGTACGTAGGCCAGCATGATCGCAGCATCGCGGGCATGGTAGCGAGGTGCAGGATCAAACTGCTTGTAACTGGGTTCGTGCT
The DNA here is from genome assembly GCA_040403475.1 of Algoriphagus sp. Classification (GTDB taxonomy): domain Bacteria; phylum Bacteroidota; class Bacteroidia; order Cytophagales; family Cyclobacteriaceae; genus Algoriphagus. The sequence goes on from JBBAKO010000016.1 coordinate 47,660, forward strand.
CCTCATCCACAATCACCAACCCCAGGCTATCAAAAGGCAAAAATAGGGAGGAGCGCACGCCAACCACAAAGGAGAAACGGCCATTCAACACCCCATTCCAGACCTCCACCCGCTCGTTGTCCGAGTACTTGGAATGGTAGACGCCCATGCTGGACCCGAAGACCTGCTTCAACCTCCCCACCAACTGCGTGGTGAGGGCAATTTCTGGAAGCAGTAGCAGCACTTGAGAGCCACTGCCTAGTGCCTCTTGAATTAATTTGATGTAGATCTCCGTTTTGCCAGCACCGGTGATGCCCTGGAGGAGGACGGTCTGCTTGTTTTCAAAATGCCCTTTGATTTGATCCATGGCCAGCTGCTGGGCTTCCGATAGGGCTGATGCTTCTCGCTCAGCAGCTTCCTCGGGGATGCGGTCCACCAGCTGGGTGTAAGATTCCAAAACCCCGTTTTTGATCAGGGTCTTCAGGGAACTTTCGGAATCTCCTTCTTCCAACAAACTGGCCTTAGGCAATCCTTTGGCATTTAACTCGGGACGCTGATGCACAGGCAGGTCGCGCAAAAATTTGAGCAAAATTGCTTCCTGCTTGGGCTTGGATTGCAACTCTCCAAAAAGCGTCTCCAATGCAGAACCAGTTAAGAAATCTGCATGAAGCCGCAGCCTCGTCTCTATCTTGGGGCTGTATTTTTCTTGTACCTTTTCAAAAATCAAGATGGCCTCCTTTGCCACTAGACTTTTTAGAATGGGATGGATGGCTTTTACGCCAAGGAGCTGCTCACAGTCCTCGTAACTGAGCTCCTCTTTGGTCGTCAAAGCTTCCAATATTTTCTCCTCACGAACATCCAAGGGGTAGGGTGAATTCTCTAGGTCAAATTCAGGATGAAGTTGGATTTTGCTTTCGGAAGATAGGCGCAAGCCTGAAGGAAGGGCCGCTCCCATCACTTCACCAATGTGGCAGCAGTAGTAGGAAGCCATCCACACCCAAAAGCGAATTTGCAGGGGATTAACAGAGGGCTGCTCCTCTAGGAGATCCAAGACTGGCTTGGCCTCGTAGGCTTGGGGAGGGCTGTGATGCACCCGGCCGATGATGCCGGTGAGGACTTTTTTCTTACCAAACTGAACTAGAACCCGGCAGCCAATCTGGAGCAGCGGCTGAAGGGCCTTGGGTACCTTGTAGGTAAACATTCGGGGAATGGGCACCGGCAAGATGACATCGACGAATTGAGATTCGTCCACGGCTGATGAAAAAGTATGATCCGGAAATAGCGTGTCCACCAAATTAGTTCAACTGAGGTACCAATGCGCGTGCTTCCTCGACGGTGGCCACAGGTCTGCTGCAACTGCGATTTACACATACGTAAATTAAGGCATTTCCTTCGGCATCCCCCAGCTTTCCTTCCAGAAGAGGGACGCTAGCTGTCGGAGATTCGGACCAGGAGACCACCGCATTCGGAAGGTAGTTGGCTAGCAGTGCCAGCGCTTTTTCCTTTGCTCCGGTACCCACAATGGCAATCTCTGCGGTGGGCACTAGGCTCTCCAAGTAGAAGTTGGCCCAATTGCACAAAAAGCCAGGTTCCTTCAGCACCAATTCTTTCATCCCGCCCAGCATGCGCGCCGCGATTTTTCCATAATTCTCTTGGTAAGTCAGCAGGGAAAGTTGATGAAAACTGCGTGCAAGGATGGAATTGGAAGCAGGGATAACGTTGTCAAAGAGTTCTTTTTTGTTGGCAATCAATTTTTCCGCACTCGAATCACTGAAATAAAAATAGCCGTCCTCGGGATCGTAAAAACGTGCCAAAACCACCTCTGCAAGCGTTTGGGCAAATGCCAAGTGGCGAGACAATCCGCTTGCAGAAAATGCCATCAAGGAGGCCTTGATCAGTGCTGCAAAGTCCTCTAAAAAGGCAGGGGTGTAGGCCAGTCCATTCTTGTAACTGCGGTACAAGGTTCCTTCTCGAAAGAGCTGGACTTGCATAAAATCCAAATTCCGCAGGGCCATATCCAAAAATTCTTGGTCTCCTGTCGCCAGGTAGCCTTGAATTAAGCCTGCATCGATCAAGCCATTCCAGCCGGCCAGCACCTTGTCGTCCTTGCCTGGGTAGATGCGAAGATTGCGTGTGGCAAGCAACTTTATTTTTTGAGCTACGAGGTTCTCCAGAAAAGCAGGTAGCGCAATCCCTTGTCGCTTCGCCACCGTTTCGTAAGACTCCACTTGAAATAAAATATTAACTCCCTCCTCCCAGTTGCCTGCTGGCGTCAAGGAATACAGGTCAGAAAACCATGCCAAATCCGGGCCCAGCATTGCTTCCAATTCGGCATAGGTCCAGGTGTAAAATTTACCTTCCACCCCTTCGCTATCCGCATCTTGAGCAGCATGAAAGCCTCCCTCCACTTGGAGCATCTCTGCAGCTAGCCAATCCTTGGTTTCCCCTACTTTTTCCAAGTAAAATGGATCTTTACTCACCTGATAGGCTTTGGCAAAGAGTTCGAGCAATTGCCCATTGTCGTAGCCCATCTTTTCAAAGTGTGGAGCAAACCATTCCCCATCCACGGAATAGCGGGCAAATCCTCCGCGCAGGTGATCGTAGATCCCTCCCATCCCCATTTTTTGGAGGGTGAAAAATACGGCCTGTCGTAGGTCTTCGCGGGAACTAAGCAGCGCGTAGTCCAGCACAAAATGCCAGATGGCGGGCATGGGAAACTTGGGAACACGGTTCATCCCTCCCCATTCCAGATCAAACTGGGCTGCGAGTTTGGTGATCACCTCCACGAGTTCGTCCGAATCCAATTCCCCCTCTCCGGCTTGAATGCCGTATTTGTCGGTTTCTTTGCGATTCAACCCCCGGCCAAAGCCTTCAGCGCTTTCCGCCAGTTGGTCAGCGTGTGCAGCAAAGGCATCCGCTATGCTGCCGAGCAACTGCTTCCATTTGGAATTGGGAAAGTAAGTACCTCCGTAAAAGGGCTTTTGGTTGGGCATCAAGAATACATTCAAGGGCCAACCTCCTTGGAGTCCCATGGCCTGCACGGCATCCATGTAAATGTTGTCGAGGTCGGGACGCTCCTCGCGGTCGATTTTGATGCAGACAAAATGGGCGTTCATTAGTGCTGCTGTAGCGGCGTCTTCAAAACTTTCTTTTTCCATCACGTGGCACCAATGGCAGGCCGAGTAGCCGATGGATACTAGGATGGGTTTATTTTCTGATGTAGCTCGCGTCAAGGCCTCAGGACCCCAGGGGTACCAATCCACGGGGTTGTGCGCGTGTTGCAGGAGGTAGGGACTTTGGGAATGGAGCAGTCGATTTGCGGACATGGAAACTATAGGTTGTACCCAGAGCGCTTAATGCTGCAGTCTGGATTTTACGTCTTGGATTTCTACAGAAAAATCAAATTCTCCCTGCATTCGTTCGAGTTTGCCGAGCAAATTATGAAGAAACTTCCGGTGCGCTTCGGAATCTGGATTGAAGGAACGGTGTGCTAGTTCAAGCTGTATTTTTTGGATTTCGGCTACCTTTTGCTGGGTTTCTGGGCTGAAACTAAACTGCTGCCATTTTTCCCAAATGTAGTTTTCGGCTTCCTCTGAGGGATGCACCAGGTCCGATTTGTAAAAGCGGTAATCGCGAAGCTCATCCACTAGGATTTCGTAAGCTGGGAAATAAGTGACCGCCTCCAGCTGTTGCTCTAGCTGGGCACAGAGCACGCGTAGTAGGCTTTTACTCAACTGGTTTTCAGAGATTCCTTCTTTGGTGTGGCGAACAGGGCTGAGGGTCAGGATAATTTTTAGATTTGGATTCAGCTCGGTTAGCAACCTTAAGACTGGCCTGAGTCCCTTTTCCAATTCCTCTAGGGAGGAAAGTTTCTTTTCAAAGAGCGCTGCTGCCTGTTTGTGGCAGTTGGCCACTCGTCCAAATTCCTTGTGCTGGTAGATCCAAGCCGTACCCAGGGTAAGTACCAGGTGGGTTGCCTCCTTTAGGGAATGATGCAAGGCGAGCATTTGGCGGGTATAATTATCTTCCAATTCGGCCAGAGAGCCACCCTTCACGTCGGAATGTGCTCCATAATGCACAAAAACACCTTCACGCTCCACTACTCCAGCTGAATTCATGGGTGCAGCAGGAATGGCTTTTTTGAGGAGATCTGCCAAGTTGAGCGGATGAAAAAGCGTCCCAAAAGGATTGACGAGTACGTCAAATTTTGCCGCTTGCATCTTGCTCCCGATGGTTTGGGCAAAGCAGGAGCCCAGGCTCAGCACCTTGGAGGTATAGCTAATGGGAAAAGGGGAAGCAGTTATGGGAAAATCAATCGACCAACGCATGGAGTGAAGTTACGCAGGGAATGGGAATTCTACTTTATCTTTTTAAAAATCCCCCTCGCGCGATTCTGCTGGATTCAACTAATCCCCCCTGCCCCCTTGTAAGAGTGATTTCCTAGATTGAGACAATTTTAGTATCTTGTATTCATGGGAATATT
>JBBAKO010000017.1:0-51385 GCA_040403475.1 Algoriphagus sp.
TAATCTTTTTTGCCTTACATCACTTCAAAGAACTTGCTTCCAAACATTTTTGGAAAATAGCGAGACCCTAGTCCCAAATGCGAGCGCAAAGATCTGATTTAGTTTCTTCTTAACAAAACCAAGTCTTGAAAAAAATAGAAAAATCACGAAATCAACACTCAAAACTTCCCTACTCCCAAGACATATTCTTGAACGGGAGTGCAAACATAGCGCACCCAAATAGATTACGCAAGAATTTCAGCAACAAAAATCGTAATCTTTACCTGGGTCAGAATTTAACCACTAAAAATCAGGACTTTCCTTTTTTATACAAGGGCACCGTACTGCAAGGCTCCCCAAACATCAGGCTCTTCGCCTCTCGCTGGATTAAGGATACCAAACGGCCATAAGCAAAAAGCGGAATAGCCACCTTGCTGCATCCTTTTACCACTACCGTACGGTCCTTAAAGGTCTCCAAGGGGAGCTTAGATAGGGTATCCTCCACGATGTACTGCTCCAAAGCCACCAAATCCCCAACACAATAGCCCTTGGCCACGCCCTCCAAATAGGTGCAAACGAGCATAAATGCCCAGGTAGGCACAATCGCATCCGCACTACAGGTAACTGCCACCCACTTGCCCTGATAGGAATTCCAATCCATGTATTTCAAGGCAGCACGAAACTCCTTTTCGCGGAGCACCAAGCCCTGCTCCAAAAAATTCGAGAGATCAAACCCCATCCGTTCCTCCTGCGGATAAAATTCCTCCATATTTAAGGATACGATGGCACTGGCAGCAACTCGATTGATTAACTCGCTCATGGCTTTAGTAAGGGATTCTTAGTGGATAGTAATGCCTTAAACTCTTTTAAGTAGTTGGGTACAAAATAGGCAAGGTCCTCCCATTCTTGGCGAGCATGTTTTTCAGAGGCCAATACCCCCATATTTTTTGCTGAAAGGGAAATCTCCCAATCGGCAATAAACAACGCATTAGCACTCTTAACTTCCTCTTTCACTTTCTCCACTCCATCACCCACAAAATATACCCTCCCCTTTTCTAAAATTGACCCAAAGACTCCTTCCTCCAAAACCACCGCCTCAATGGGACTGAGCTCTTGAAGAGAATCCCCGAAGGTTTGCGTGTACACTTCCTTTCTTCGTGCATCCAAAACAGCGACCACATAGTCGCCAGGAGCGACGGACTGGCTTGCTGCCATGGCTTGCAAGGTATTGATGCCAATCAACGGGATCTCCAAGGCATAGGCAATCCCTTTGGCTGTGGAAACCCCTATGCGAAGTCCCGTATAAGATCCTGGACCTTGAGAAACGGCTACTGCATCCAAATCAGCAAAACTTAGCCCTGCTTTTTCAAACACTTCATCTACCAATAGCAAGAGCTTTTCAGCATGGGTTCCAGGCTCCTTAATTTCAGCCAAAGCAAGCAACTCCCCCTGTTCATGTATCGCTAACGAACAGATAGATGTTGAAGTTTCTATGGATAAAATACGAGCCATCCCAAGTTATTTACTAGATCCTGCCAAGGCCTTGGTCATCCGAGCCGGCGAAGCAAAGTATTCTTTGGCCAATTCAATCACAGGATCCCCTTGAAGACTTGCCTCAATCATCCCCTCCTGAAAATAATATCGGGATACAATTTCTTCACTGAGAATCTTCTTGATCTCTTTTTTATGGGTGTCCAAGTCATTCTCCTTGCTATGGTTGACCTTGGCCTTAATTTGTTCCAACTGCTCTTTTACCGTTTCAAAATACGGCTCCTTTGCCAAATATTTTTCCATGTCCTGAACAGACTTCTCGGTGTAGGTAGTGTAGTCGTACTCCTTGCCCACCAAGAATTTCTTGAAATCGGCATATACCTCCTCCGTCACTTGGAAGGTACTTGGACTCGATAGCTTCGGGTGCTTGTAAAAATACTGGGTTGCAAAATCAAACACATGATTGCCGGCTACCAAGGTGTAAGAAATAGGTGCATAGGATCCCTCCTTTACCTTTTCGTCAGGCTCTATCCCTGCACCATCCAAGACAACCCTTCCGTTGGCAGTCTTGAAAGCCTTTCTCAAGGAGTCTGGAACTGTTCCAGCCGAGCCATCCTCCCGCGATTTGGCATAGTCAATCGCTTGAATACAACGCCCACTTGGGATGTAATACTTGGCAGTAGTGATCTTTATTTGGGTATTGAAACTTAAGGGCAACGTCGTTTGCACCAAGCCTTTGCCAAAGGACTTCTGCCCCAGCAACACAGCCCGGTCGTAATCTTGAAGCGCACCTGCCACAATCTCGGCCGCAGAAGCACTTCGCTCGTTGATCAACACAATGACCCCGATTTCTTTGTCTAGAGGCGTCTTGGTAGTTTTATAGGTATAGTTGACCTGCTGCAACTTGCCAATGGTCTTCACCACCTCCTTGCCTTTGGGAATAAATAGGTTGACAATCTCTACCGCCTCATTGATCAATCCACCTGGATTGTCTCTTAAGTCCAAGACAATTTGGGTTGCTCCTTGGGCCTTTAGGTTTACCAAGGCGTTCCGAACCTCCGCAGATGCGTTGGTTGTAAAATCAGAGAGTTTGATATAGCCCGTTTTCTCATCCAATTTCCCATAAAAGGGAACATTCTTTAAACTGATTTTCTTCCGATTCAAGGAAAACTGCAAGGTGTCCTCTCCTCGTTTTACAGTCACCGTCACACCAGTATTTGCAGGCCCTTTCAACAATTCGGAAACCTCAGAAGTAGATTTTTTCTGAACAGCAACACTGTCCACTTTCAAAAGTAGGTCACCAATTCGAATCCCAGCATTTTGAGCCGGAAATCCCGTGTAGGGCATCAGCACGATATTCCCTTCCCCTCTATTGCCAATCAAGGCTCCTACTCCCGCATACTCTCCCGTCGTAAGCATTCGAAAATCATCCGACTCCTCTTCGGGAATGTATTCGGTGTAGGGATCCAACTCTTCCAACATGGCCTGAATTCCCACGGTCAACAACTGCTCGGGATCAATTTGATCTACGTAATAGGTATCTAACTCTCGAATTAGCGAAGCAAAAATGTCAATGCTCTTGGCAATGGCAAAAAGCCGGTCATTCTTCGCTTGGAAAGCTACGATCCCACCCAATACTAAAAGGGCAGAAAGCCAAAGCACTACCGGACGCTTAATTTTTTGAATCATGTTTCCCTAAATTTTTAGACAATTCATTTGGTAATTTTTGAAGCACCATCTTCATTTTTGGTTCAAGCTCTCCAAAACTCATTTTTGCCTCTCCCACAAACACAAAGCCAAGTAGCAGTCCGGTCGGAGGAAGCAGTGCTTTATTGAGCCTGTAAGCTTCTTTAAGTCTTCTTTTGATGTAATTCCTACCTGTGGCTTTTTTGATTTTCTTTTTTGAAACCGAAAAAAGGACTTGGTTGGCAGTATCTTCCAATCCCTCCCCAACCCAAAATACAATCTTGAATGGGTATAAAAAAAAAGAGGAACCTTTTTCGAAAAGTTCCTTTATGCTTTTTTCGGCATGAAGCCGCTCTGATTTTGGAAGTGAATACTTCATTGCAAGAAAGCTTTCGTATGGTAACATACGAAAAACAACCCAAAGAATTACTTCTTAAACGTCTTTTCGTCAGATACAGACAGCTTACTTCTACCTTTAGCTCTTCTGGCTCTTAACACTCTTCTGCCATTTGCTGTCGCCATTCTTTCTCTGAATCCGTGCTTATTTTTTCTCTTTCTGTTAGAGGGCTGAAATGTTCTTTTCATGATCGAATATCTTTAATCTAGTTGCTTTCTTGACTTTCCTTTGGGAGATTACCCCCAAAAAGGATTGCAAAGATAAGTACCATTTTCTTAAATACAAATCGAGGCCCTACATTTGTTTTAGTCCTACCCAGAAAAATGATCCAATACAAAATCTCTTGCCCGAATCCAGCATCGCAATTTCTTCAAATTGAACTCAGATTTGATTGCCAGTCCCAAGAAAGGATTCACCTCCAACTCCCCGCTTGGAGAGCAGGAAGGTATCAAATCGCCAATTACGCGCAAAATCTACGTGGATTTACCGCATCAAATCTAAATGGAGAGTCAATCCCATTCACAAAAACAAGCAAGGATTGCTGGGAATTCCTCGCTTTAGAAAACACAACCCTAGTAATTACTTACAGCTATTGGGCTGGGAAAATGGACGCAGGAAGCGCATGGGTGGACGATCAGCAGGTCTATGTCAACTTGGTCAACTGCTGCTTTGAACTCCTCGGAAGGTCTACAGAAGCGATTGCTGTCCAACTCGACTTGGATGACTATCCACAACGAGTGCTTACCCTCAAGCAGCAGGAACCCTCTACTTGGATTGCCGAAAATTACCAGGTCCTAGCAGACGCAACCCTCTTGGCTGCAAAAAATTTACTCCGTGAAACCTACAGGGTAGGTTCCAGCCAATTCCATGCCTGGTTTCATGGGGAAATCCATTTTGATCGCACCGGATTTATCGATCAACTCAAAGCATTTACCTCTCGAATGATTGCCGATTTTGGAAGCTTTCCCGAACCTGAATACCAGTTTATCTTTCAACTACTGCCCTACCCACACTACCATGGGGTAGAGCACCGCAGGGGAACGGTCATCACTTTTGGCCCAGCCAACTCCCTCACTGAGGCAGAGGAAATGGAAGAATTGTTGGGCATTAGCTGCCACGAACTGTATCATGCCTGGAATGTCTGCCGTATTCGACCAAAAGAACTCCTCCCCTATGACTTTTCTAAAGAGACCTATATCCAAGCAGGCTTAGTGCTGGAAGGGGTGACCACCTACTTTGGAGATCTGTATTTACTGAAATCAGGGGTGTACAATTTACCCACCTACCTTCGACATTTGGAGAAAATTGTCCAACGAGAAGCGGCCCATTATGGCTGGAAAAATGCATCCATTGAAGAATCATCCATTGACCTCTGGCTAGATGGCTATGTGCAAGGAGTTCCAGATCGAAAAGTAAATATCTACAGCCATGGCGCGTTGATCTGCCTTTGCTTAGATGTCCAGCTACTAAAAGAAGGCAGTTCCCTCGCACAAGTCATGAACGGAATGTGGGAAAATTTCGGCCTTCCGTTTAAAGGGTACGAACTCCATGATTTTGAAAAAGGGATTGCAAACCGATCTGCTGAACCTAAAAAAATCACACAATTCTTTGATGCATTCGTGCGCGGAAGAGCGGATCTATTTCCAGTACTCGAAGATTGCTTGGAGGAACTAGGGATTTTAGTTCGAAAAGATGAAACGGAAAACACTGTTTTCAACGTCCTCGGCATTCAAGTGAATGCGCAGCAGGCAATCCAAAAAATCCATCCTGAAAGTATTACCTACATGCACTTGATGGCAAACGATCGCCTACTTAGTCTAGATCTCAACGCAAGTTCCCAGAAATGGGAAGTTGAAGTGGAACGGCAAGGGAGAAAGCTCAACCTATCCTTTGCCAAGGAGGAGGAGAACTTTTACCCGTTTTTAATCTTGGAGGAAGGATCAAGTACAGCGCTTCGGGAAAACTGGAGAAAATAAAAAAGGGGATTGCTGTGTCAGCAATCCCCTTTTTTATTTTCTACTCCCTTACCTAAAAATGAAGGTAGTCCTACCCTCCTTTTTGATTTTTAGTTGATATCCGCGTCTGTTACCGGCACGTTAAGCTCTAGAGAAGTCACCTTTGCCTCCAAAGGCACTGGGATCTGAGGAGATTTGATGGTCCAAGACATCGGAAGTAATACTCCATTGGTAGCCTGATAATCTCCATAATACGTATCTCCAGAAGCAGGATTTTCATACTTGATCTTCAATCCTGAATCCTGTGCATAATAGTTGATCAGCTTGGCGCCTGAGGCAGCCGTGATGATCACCTTATATGCTGGCTTCCCGTCCACATCTTTCAACCCATCAAGCGAAACAGTGTAGCCATTGGCCTTGTATACCGCTTCAGGGAACAGATAGGAGTTCAACTGCGCTTCAGCTAGTTGTGCAGGAGCCATTTCAATCGTATTCCCCTGCACTGACATGGAACCCTTGCCGTTTGCTAGGCTTGTCTTTTGCATCACATTGCCTGCAATGGAAAGCTTCTGTCCATAACGCCCATTTTGAGAATCATAAACAAATGCAATGGTCAAAGCAGTGCCCATGACGTTTGCATCCATGCTAATTTTAGCAGATTTCACGGCAGCTACTTTGTCTGCTCCTCCAACAGCGATAAGGTAATTTTCCAAGACTTTTTCAGCGGTCATTGCGGCATCAGCTACCAGCTTTTTGGCTGGTTCACCCATGAGGTCGTATTCCACCACTTCACCAAACTGAGCAAGCTTTTCTTTAATCTCAGCTCCATTTCCTACCGTGGTGATGATAAACTTGTCCGGCTCAATCAAACGCTTTGCTGTAGCATTGATGTCTGCCACTGTATATGCATTCAACTTCTGCAAATAAGTCGCATAGTAATCCTTTGGCAAATTGTATCTGGCAGTATTCAAGGCAAAGTTAGCCACAGTACCTGGCTGCTCTAGAGAGCGACCAAAGCTACCTGCAAGCTCTGCTTTGGCTTTATCCAATTCTACTTGAGTCACTCCCTTATCCACGAGATTTTTGATTTCATAGACAAATTCGTAAACCGCAGAGTCGGTTACCTCGCTGCGCACCGATGCGGAAGCTGAAATAGTACCCACCAATTTATCTGCATCAATCGAAGAATAGGCACCATAGGTAAAGCCTTTGTCCTCACGTAGGTTCATAAACAAGCGAGATGCAGAACCTCCACCCAAAATCTGGTTCAACAACCTACTGGAAATGAAATCAGCGTCTCCAATTTTCATGGCTACAGGCTGCGTTACGTCGATAACGGATTGTACAGAAGAACTGCGGTCCACAAGAGCTACCGCCTGCTTGGCGGCACGTACTGGCATGGGATACGTGAAGGTTGGTACAACCCCCTTCTTCCAAGCACCAAAATACTGATTCACCACCTTTTGAGCTTCTGCCTTATTTATATCTCCTACGATAGCCAAATAAGCAATGTTTGGTTTGAAATAGGTTTGGTAGTAGGCCTTCACATCTTCCAAGGTGATTTTTTTTGTGGTTTGCTCCGTTTGAGACTCTCCATAAGGGTGATTTTTTCCATAAAGCACTGCGCGAGAAAGTCGCGAAGAAATCGCCTGTGGATCGTCCTTGGTAGTAGCGAGACCAGTTAGGGACTGCTTTTTCAACTTATCCAATTCCGGCTGTGGGAATACGGGATTGAAGAGCACATCTGCCATCAAATCAAGCACTTTTCCTTGGTGCTTTTTCAAGGAAGAAGCAGATACAGAAGTGGCAGAAGCACTTAGGCTTGCTCCAATGAAATCAATTTCTTGATCCAACTGATCTTTGGTTCTATTCTTAGTACCTCCCATCATCATCTCCCCGATGAAGGTGCTAAGTCCTGCCTTGTCTCCTTCTAAGATCGGGTCTCTCTCCAAAACCAGGGTGAAGGATACGCGTGGGAGTTTGGTGTTTTTCACCACAAACACTTTCAATCCATTGGCAAGCGTGAAGGTTTCCGCCTCCCCGATCTTGATTTCAGGAGCTGGGCCAGAAGCCGGCAACTTCCTTCTATCTACCTGGGCAAAGGTGATTCCCGTGGCCAGTAGCATAACTAATATTCCTAATGCGAATTTTTTCATGTCTTTTCGATACGTTTAGTCAACGAATTATTCAGATACTGGCTTAGCTGATTTCGGCAAATAGTACAATACCACGCGTCCAGTGAGGTCCATGTAGGTTTTGGCTACCCGCTGAATATCATCCTTGGTCACCTTCGCATAAGCCTCCATCACTTGGTTGACATAGTTGGTATTGCCAAAAATCACCTTCGCTTCTGCCAAGTTCTCCGCTACGCCAGCTATGGTGGAATTCCCACTTACAATGTTGTTTTCCATGATGTTTTTCAACTTGGTAAATTCCTCGTCCGTAATGCCTTGATCCTGAACCTGCTTGATCAATTTGTCTACTTCAGTCTCTAGATCTTTTGGATCTACGCCCATGTTGGCAATGCCATACATCAAGAACACACCTCCGTCCTCCAATTCAAGAGGAATAGCTGCTACCACTAAGGCTTTTTGCTGCTTATCTACTAGCTCCTTAGTCATCAAAGATGATTTACCACCAGTTAAGTAGGTGGAAAGCATGGACAAGGCGTAGCTATCTGGGTGATTTCTTGCAGGCAAGTTGTAGGCCTGAATTACAGCAGGAATCTGAATGTTGTCGTAAATGATGTCACGGATCTCAGCTGTTTTCTTAGGCTCGGTGATTTTAGGACGGTAAACAGGCTTGGTGCCCTTTGGGATTTCTGAAAAGTACTTGCGAACCATTGCTTCAGTGGTAGCGTAGTCTAGGTCACCGGCGATGGTCAAGGTCGCATTGTTTGGCACGTAGAAGTCCTTGTAAAACTGCTGAAACTCTTCGATGGTCGCCGCATTCAAGTGGTCCATCGAACCAATCGGTGCCCACTGATAGGGATGCATAGTGTAGGCTCTCTTAAGTGTCTCTGGTAGGATGGTGCCGTAAGGCTGGTTTTCATAGCGCTGTCTGCGCTCTTCCTTCACCACTTCTCGCTGGGTCTCCACTCCGGTCAAATCCACCTTGGAGTGCAGCATGCGCTCACTTTCCATGTACAAGGCCAAATCCAACTCATTGGAAGGAAGCAACTCGTAGTAGTACGTGATGTCGTTTGAAGTGTAGGCATTGAGCGTTCCACCTCGGCTTTGGATGATGTTCATGTATTGACCACGGTCAATATTTTCGGAGCCTTCGAACATCAAGTGCTCAAAAAAGTGTGCAAATCCCGTACGCTCAGGATTCTCATTCTTGGAACCCACGTGGTAAAGCACGGAAGTCACCACGATAGGCGTGGTATTGTCCTGGTGCATGATCACATGAAGTCCGTTGTCCAAGGTAAATTCCTTGAATTCGATTTTAGTCTGAGCAGCCAGAGGAAGGATTATCCATACAAGGAGGAGACTCAACAGAAGAATTTTTTTCATGGTAAAAAAGGTTAGTTAATAATTTATTGGATTAAGTACGGAATGTTTTGCACTAAAGTTTTAGGTAAACCTAAGATCTTTTAAAACTTCTTACCCCAAGGTGACTGATTTTTTTGGTTTTTTAAAAGCAAAACTAAATTCTGCCAAAAAACCCTGTTGAGGTAAATTTAACCCCTTCACTTGTGAATCAAGGAGTCAGCTTGGTCAAAATCTCCTTTGCCTCATGCCACTTCAGTCTTGGCCCAAACTGGCTTACGATGCGCGAACTGGCCATAGAGGCAAGCTTTCCGCTCTCCGCATAGGAATGGCCATTGGTGATGCCGTACAAGAATGCGCCTGCAAACATGTCCCCAGCGCCATTGCTGTCAATGGCTGTGGTAGGATAAGGCTCGATATCGATGAAGGTATCTCCATCGTAGATCATGGCTCCATTTTTTCCCATTGTGATTACAAAATGCTTGGCGGCCTTTTTCATTTCTTCACGCGCTTCGGCCAGGGTGCTTTTGCCCGTATACAACATTGCTTCCTCTTCGTTTGCGAAAAGAAGATCCACACTTGGACCAATCACATCGTCAAAGTTGGCCTTGAAATACTTGACCATGGCCGGGTCCGAAAAGGTCAATGCCACCTTGGTACCTGCTGCTTCGGCTACCTTCTTGGCATGCAGCATGGCTTCCTTGCCGTTGGGAGAGGTTACTAAGTAGCCTTCGATAAATAAATAGGAAGAGTCCTGGATGGCTGCATCATGCACATCTTGGCTAGAGAAATTCTGCGTGATTCCCAAAAAGGTATTCATCGTCCGCTCCGAATCCTCGGTCACCATCACCAAGCACTTGCCAGTCACCCCAGTCTGAAGTTGCGCAGAAGTCAAGGCAATATCCACTCCAGAATCAATCAAATCCTGTAAGTAGAAGTGCCCCAATTCGTCATTGGCTACGCGGAAGCAGTAGAAGGATTTACCTCCAAACTGGCTTACTGCCACCACTGAGTTGGCCGCTGATCCACCCGCTTGCTTTTTGGCTTCGGCATGGTGGATGACCTGCATGAGGTGATTTTGACGCTCCTCATCCACAAGGGTCATGAGGCCTTTCTCTACCCCATTGTCCGCAAAAAACTGGTCGGTCACTTTAAACTCAATGTCTACTAAGGCATTTCCTATGCCAGTTACGTTGTACTTTTTCATTTTATTTTGGTTGGAATTCTTTACTAGTTTAGAGTATTCAATTCGAGGTTTTTGGATATGCCTCGCTGTTTTTAAATAAAAATTGGATGTCTTTCAAAAGGCTTTTCCCGATCAAAAAGGTAGCGATAGGTATGGTGGGTTTTGTAGATTTTGGATATCAATTGTTCGCAAACCCGCATCATTTTGGGATTAAAATCTCCAATCCAGTTCATCTCGATGGTTTTATAGGGGAAAGAGGCTTTGCCACTCATCTGGTCGTAGCTCAAGACAATGGCGCCCTCCACCCCTTTGCCCTGATGCTCTGGTACCACGCCAAAGACCAGCCCGAGCATTTTATTGGGTGGAAAAAAGGTCTTGTACCAGAGAAATTTGAGTTTACCTATCAGGTCCATTTTCCCATTTACATGTTTGAAAATCTGATTGATCTCGGGGATCTGAATAAAAAATCCCACTGGCTCTCCTTTGAAAAAGGCAAAGTAAATCAAGCGCGAATCTAGTATAGGTTTCATCTTGGCAAACATCAGCTGTGCCTCCTTGAGCGCAATGGATTTGCCCATGTGCCGTGCCCAAGCCTTGTTGTACACGGTCTTGAAATACTCGGGCGCTTTTTCCTGGAGTTCTTTGCCCTTGATGTAGCGGAAGCTGTAATTTTCATTGGCGAGGATCACCTGGGCACGCTGCACCATTTTTTGGTCAAAGCCTACGTTTTGTACATTTCGAGCATAGGTGTATTGCTTGAAGTAAAGCTGAAATCCATAGTTCTCGAAAAAAATCTGGTAGTATCCAAAATTCCAAGGCATGTTGTAGTTGGGCTCTGAAAATCCATCTACCAAGAGTCCCCACCACTTGTCTCGCTCTCCGAAATTGATCGGTCCATCCATGGCCTCCATGCCTTCGCTTTGGAGCCAGACTTTGGCTTGATCAAACAGCAGAAAAGCAGCGTCTTGGTTTTCTATGCATTCGAAAAAACCAACACCGCCAGTGGGTTGCTTTTCCTTCATCTTGGGATTGACAAAGGCAGCAATCCGGCCAATGGTCTTCCCAGATTCATCCTGGAGTAACCAGCGCTTTGCCTTGGCTCCATTTCTAAAAAGTTTGTTGGTCTCCGCATGGAAGAGTCCCTCAATGTCCTGGTCGATGGGGCGAATCCAATTCTTCTCGTTACGGTACAACCACAGGGCCATCTCGATAAATTCGATTTGATGCGCAGAGGAGGTAACTTCGATCAGCTTCATTTAAAGGGACTTTGACACAAAGTTACTAGGAAAGAATCATTTGGGAAAAAAGCAGGGGAAAATAGAGTGGAAATACAACTAAAATAAACTGAACTAAGTACAAGGAACCAAGTACCAAGTATTCATGCAAGATGCAAAAGCGAAGAAATAAGCCTCAATTGGTCTTTTATCTTCTATAAAACCACAAAGGAAATAACCACATAGGAAACATATAGAAAAAAAGGGTCTTGTAGGCTAGAAGTAAACTTGGCTTATGGGCACCAATTAAACCTATTGTGTCTATGTGGTTTTTCAAATTTATTGGTCAAATAAATAAGTTAATCCACATAAGGAAGAACAATACATAGAAAGTAATCTTTGAATCAATAAGGTAAATAGCGTCTCGGATTTAGCTTGATACTTGGTACCTGGTACTTCATACTTGGTACTCCACCTTATTTCAATTCGTTTAATTCCCCAACTGAAACATACTAGGTCCGGAGATGCCCAGGGTCCCATCTGGGGTCAAAACCCTAAATTGAGGCACCACCACGCCATTGGAATTTTGCTGTGGCATGTAGGATCTGGTTCTTCCTTGTGGAGTAGAGGAAGGACTAGCCGACCGATCCGTCGCTTCGGTCTCCCTGTCGGCAGGAATAATTTCCTCACTGATCAACTGGCTGTTGATGTCGTAATATTTCCAAGTACCTCTCTTTTTATCCGCAACATAGCTGCCAGAACTGGCCACCAAGTTGGTACTTGGAAAATAGGTGTACCAGATCCCAGTGCGTTGCCCATTGGCATAGCGCCCCTTCTCTAGGCGGTTGCCCTCTTGATCAAAAAAGAAACGCCTTCCGTCCCCTTTTTCCAATTGGCCCGCATCCAACACCAAGCCAGATTTTGTAGTGAATTCGCTAATTGCGACCAAGGACCCCAAAAGATAGGTTTCTTCTTGATGCACAAAGTCAGCAGCACCGAGTACCTTCCAACCCCCCTCCATTTTACCCTTCTCGTAGTTTCCTGCCCAAAAAAATCCAGCGACCTCAGGATACATTTCTCTCCAGGCTCCTTCTCGCTCGCCTTTACGATAGGCACCTTGAGCCTCTAGCTGTCCCGAAGTGGAAAATTTCTCCCAATTTCCCTCCAAAAGGCCTTTGAAAAAGGAACAAGAGAGGGCCAAGGTCCCATCTGCATAGTACTGCTTCAAGGGTCCTCCCTCCAGCCCATCGACAAATTCGAGGGACTGCTGTACCTTTCCATCTGGAAAAAATGACTCATAGAGCCCATTGACTACTCCTTTCTCAAAAGGAATTCGTTCCGCTAGCTGCCCAGAAGGATAGTAGCTTAGCACAAATTCTTCCAAAAGATTGTTGCGGTAGGTATACTCAGATTTTTTTGTTCCGTCACTTCGGTAGACTACCCAATCTCCGCTGCGCTGCCCTTGTTCGTAGGTGCCTGACAAAAGCAGCTCGCCTTCTTCATTGAATTCAAAAAAATCTCCATCTAAAAGCCCCGCTTTGTAGTTGACAATCTTTTTGACTTGTCCACCTGCAAAAAATTCCTCCATCACCCCATCTGGAAGATTGTCCCGAAGGTCTATGCGATAGAATGGCACACGAAGGTCAAAGTTTTGCTCCAAGTCATCCAAAGGAACTTCAAGATTGGCAACGCGGGGATTGGCTTCTACTTCTTTTCGTTGATATACCTTCCAAGAGCCATTTCTTTTACCCTCAATCCTAGCGCCTGTTCCTACCAAGTTGGTGTTCCCAAAATAAAAATACTCCTGTCCTCTAGCCTCGCGACTAACATTCAGGAATGTGATGGATAGGAGAAGGATAGCGAGAAACTTCATGATTGGAATGTGCCTTTAGTAAAACCTACAAACGCTACCTTCCTAACGCTCGGGTAGCCCAAAGGTTTATTCACAAAAGTTAGATCAACTATAAGAGAAGGCTGCATTTTGAAAATTTTCAATCCTAGCCTTTGAATGCTTCCTTGGTTCAGAAAAAACTAGTCTTGGACAGTGGCGTAAAGGTCAAACTCCGTGGCATCCACCACTTTGGCCTGTACAAAGTCTCCCACACGGCAGTAGTGAGTGGCCGCATCGATCAGCACCTCGTTGTCTACCTCCACCGAATCAAACTCGGTGCGGCCTACAAAATGCCCCCCCTCTTTCTTGTCAATCAATACCTTGAAGGTCTTGCCAATTTTTTGTTGGTTGAGGTCGTAACTGATCTGTTCCTGTACCTCCATCAGCTGGTTGGCACGGGCCTGCTTTTCTTCTTGTGACAACTTATCTTCCATCCCAAAGGCATGGGTATTTTCTTCGGGGGAGTAGGTAAAGACACCCAAGCGCTCAAACTTCATGCGCTCCACAAAATCGACCATTTCCTGGAATTCCTTTTCCCCTTCACCAGGATGCCCGGCAATCAAGGTGGTACGGATCGCAATCTCTGGGATCAGGTCCCGAATACTATGGATCAGCTCTTCCTGCTTTTCTCGGGTAGTACCACGACGCATGGCTTTGAGCACATCCGTCGAACCGTGTTGGAGGGGTATGTCTAGGTACTTGCAAATGTTCGGACGCTCCTTCATTACTTCAATCACATCCATCGGAAAGCCTGTAGGATAGGCATAATGCAGTCGAATCCAGTCGATTCCCTCCACGTCAGAAAGCTTGCGAAGTAGCTCGGCTAAGTTCCGCTTTTTATAAAGATCCAAGCCATAGTAGGTAGAATCCTGAGCGATGAGCAGCAATTCTTTCGTGCCATTGGCAGCCTGGTGTTGGGCTTCCTTCACCAGCTCTTCAATGGGGCGCGACAAGTGTCCTCCACGCATCAGCGGGATGGCACAGAAGGAACAAGGACGGTCACAACCCTCGGATATTTTCATGTAAGCATAGTGGCTGGCGTGGGTAAGCAAACGCTCCCCGACCAACTCATGCTTGTAATCTGCCTTGAATTTTTTCAGAATTGCCGGGAGCTCTCGCGTACCAAAAAATGCATCTACTTGTGGGATTTCCTGTTCCAAGTCATCCTTGTAGCGCTGCGAGAGGCAGCCCGTCACATATACTTTATCAACCAAGCCTTTTTCTTTGGCATCGACATATTGTAAAATCGTGTCGATAGATTCCTGCTTAGCATTGTCTATAAATCCGCAAGTATTGATGATGATAATGTTGTTGTCCTGACGGTCAGACTCGTGGCTGGCATCGATGCCATTGCCCCTAAGTTGCGTGAGGAGTACCTCAGAATCCACCAGATTTTTGGAGCAGCCCATCGTAATGATGTTGACTTTATCCTTTTTCAATGTTCTTGCTTTCACAGAATTTGCTTCGGTTTGGGAAGGCAAAGGTAGGTAAAAAGCCTAGAAAAAGCATGTTTTGAAGACCTCAGTCTTTTCAAACTCCATCTTTCCAGCTGTTGTTACTTACTTCTTAACACATTGGTAAAACAACCTTAATGTTACGGATAAAGGTAAGGGGCGAGTAATCCCTAAATTTGTTCATTACAGCAGATTTTTTAACTCCTTGCATTTATTTTTAGCCCCTGATGAGAGTCGGGGGCCTGCAGGAGAGTAGTTCTCCTTGGCAATCCTTCTCCTTCTTAGCGACTACCTCACAAAACCCTTGGGGGATTTGTTCCCTTGACGTACCTTAGGTACGAAAATTACCACTTATGGAATTTACTGCCCCTAACGCCCAAAAATTAACTTTTGATCGAAAAAATTATTCGGATGCAACCCTAATCAAGTTGTACGAATCGCTTCTTGTTCCTCGGAGAATCGAGGAGAAGATGTTGATTCTCCTTCGCCAAGGCAGGATCTCAAAGTGGTTTAGCGGATGGGGGCAGGAAGCCGTTTCGATTGGGGCTGTAAATGCCCTGGCTGCTGATGAATTTATTCTTCCCATGCACCGCAATTTGGGTATTTTCACCGGTAGAGACATGCCTTTGGAGCGCTTGTTTGCACAGTTTCAGGGGAAAGAATTGGGCTTTACGAAGGGCAGAGACCGTTCATTCCATTTTGGCAGCATCGAACACCATATTGTAGGGATGATTTCCCACTTAGGCCCACAGCTGGCCATTGCGGACGGCATTGGATTGGCCCACAAACTTGCAGGGGAGAAAAAAGTAGCGCTGGTATTTTCAGGCGATGGTGCCAGTTCAGAAGGCGACTTCCACGAAGGATTGAATGTGGCGGCTGTTTGGAAATTGCCCGTGATTTTTGTGGTGGAACACAACGGCTACGGACTTTCCACCCCCAGTGAAGAGCAGTTTGCTTTTCAATACTTCACCGAAAAAGGTCCTGGCTACGGCATGGAATCCGTACGCATCCAAGGCAACAACGTGCTAGAAGTGTACGACACCATTTTACGCCTTGCCGAAGATCTGCGGGAAAATCCCAGACCTGTACTCGTCGAAGCCATCACCTTCCGCATGCGCGGCCACGAGGAAGCATCGGGAACGAAATATGTTCCCAAGATTCTAATGGAGGAATGGAGCCAACTAGATCCAGTAGACCGCTACGAAGACTACTTGATTTCCGAAGGGATTCTTACCCCAGAAGAACAGGAAAAGATTAACCAACAGGTAAAAAAGAGCATCAATGATGCCCTAGAAATAGCATTTGCAGAAGAAGCGGTTACTCCTAATCTGGAGTTGGAAATGCAGGATGTGTATGCACCCTATACCCAAACCGTCGTGGAGCCGAGCGCTGACGCTACCGAAAAGCGCTTTATTGATGCCATCAGCGATGGGCTGCGGGAATCCATGGAAAAGTACCCCAATCTCGTCCTGATGGGGCAAGACATTGGCGAGTATGGAGGTGTATTTAAAATCACCGATGGATTCAAAGCCCAATTTGGCGGGGATCGGGTTCGCAACACCCCACTTTGCGAGAGCGCCATCTTAGGAGCTGGACTTGGCTTGTCTATCAAAGGCTACAAGGCCATGGTAGAAATGCAATTTGCGGACTTTGTGAGCGTCGGCTTCAACCAAATCGTGAATAATCTTGCCAAGATCCACTACCGATGGGGACAAGCAGCAGATGTGGTCGTGCGCATGCCTACCGGTGCTGGTACCGCTGCGGGACCCTTCCATTCGCAATCCAACGAAGCCTGGTTTTTTCATACCCCAGGGCTAAAGATCGTCTACCCATCCAATCCCCACGATGCCAAAGGGCTGCTCAATGCAGCCTTGGAAGACCCGAACCCCTACCTGTATTTCGAGCACAAGCTCCTGTACCGATCCATCTCTGGTCCAGTACCGGACAACTACTACACAGTAGAAGTGGGCAAAGCGGCATTAGCGGCTACTGGCACCCAGGTTTCCATCATCACCTACGGCATGGGGGTGCATTGGGCTACCAAAGTGGTGGAAGAACTCGGCATCTCTGCCGATATTCTAGACTTGCGCACGCTGCTCCCTTGGGACAAGGAAGCGGTGGCGGCAACCGTTAAAAAAACGGGGAAGGTTATTTTTCTACAGGAAGATACGCTTACCGGAGGCATTGGTGCAGAGATTTGTGCTTGGATCTCCGAGTACTGCTTTGCCTCTCTTGATGCCCCAGTGATGCGGGAAGGGAGTTTGGATACCCCTGTACCTTTTGCTCCCAATCTTGAAAAGCAATTCTTGCCTGTAGACCGATTTAACCTGAAGCTGCAGGAGCTGATCGCATTTTAAACTTGCCTGAACCAGCGTTGCGGAACAGCTCCTACTAAAAAAAATCTTTATCAACCAATGGTACACCTCCGACTCCTTGCCAAAGAAGAGCTGATGCTAATCCAACGCATCGCCCATCAAACCTGGCCCTCCACCTTTGCGGGTCTTTTGAGAGAAGCGCAGATCGACTACATGCTCAATTGGATGTATGCGTTGCCGATGCTTGAATCGCAAGTGGAAAAGGGGCATGGTTTTTTAGTTGCCGAGGTGGAAGGTGAAGCGGTTGGATTTGCAGGATACGAACTCAATCACCTGGAAGGGCCAAAGGCCAAACTACACAAGTTGTACCTCCTGCCCAGCAGCCAAGGAAAAGGGGTGGGAAAAGCACTGCTCTTGGAGGTATCCAAAAGGGCTCGTGAAGCAGGGCAAAAAAGCTTGCTCTTGAATGTGAATAAGTACAATAAAAAGGCGATCGATTTTTACCTCGCCATGGGCTTTGTGACCATTCGGCAAGAAGTCAATGACATTGGCCAGGGCTACGTGATGGATGATGATGTGATGGAGCTTGCTCTTTAACTTTTACTCTAGCTTCAGTACCGTATCCCAAAGGACCAAGCCCTGCGCTGGAGCAGTAGGTACAGGAGGCCAAGCCTCTTCAGGTCTTTCTAGTCGCTCTTGGATTTGTGCTGGGTTCCAGTTCCAAATGGCATACACCATTTTTCGTACCTGATGGTGTAAAAACCCCTTCCCTACTACCTCCACCCCAAAAACCTGAGCGGGTGAATAGATGGAAGGCGAGTCAATTACTTCAAATACAGACACAGATTCTACCTCGCGTTCGTAGCTCAATTTTGTAGCAGAGGGCTGACAAAAAGCTTTGAAGTTATGCCTTCCAACAAACAATTGTCCATTTTCCTGCATCTGAGCAAGTGAGTTGGCAAAGGGTACCGCAGCAATAAAAGAGGAAGCAAAGGGATGGAATCCTTCGGGCTGGGCAAAGTAGTAGCGGTAAGTCTTTTGCTGAACGGACTGGATAAGGTTAAAGTCCCGAGGTACTTCCTGCACGGTATCCAATCGGATCTCTCCTCCGAGGTGGATATTGATGGTCGGGAGCAGCTCCTTAAAGGAAATTGCCTCCTCTACAAAAAGCTGCACATAGCCTTTCCGGCAGCTCACACCAGAGTCGGTTCGACTAGAGCCGATCAGGGTAAAACTTCTATCTTCCAAGACAAATCGGAGTATCCGCTCCAACTTCCCCTCCACCGTAGGTTGCTCGGGCTGCTTGGCCCATCCTTTGAAGCGAGCTCCAAAGTAAGAAATGGAAAAAAGGTAGGAGAAGGGTTTGTGCTGCATGTATACGGGTGAAAATAGGTATATTTCAGTAGATTGTTCAACTACTGGTCTTCAAAGCACCAGAACTTTGCCTTTCTATTCCTCTCCGTATGAACCAGCTCCTACCTGTAAAGAACTACTTGTAGAAGAAATCACAGTAAGGGACTTGGGGTATTTTTTAATTCGCGTTCAACTTTCACTTTTTGATAATCGATAAAAATTCTTTAAAAAAATCACTCGGAAAACATATTATAATGTGATTTAATTGATTTTTTAAGTAAATTTTCTATTTTTGACGAATAAATCACAGTATAATGTTAGTTAAGAATATTGGAGAGTCAGTAAAAGAAAGACGTAGAGAATTGGGCATCACCCAGCCTCATCTAGCCGAGTTGGCGGAGATCAGCGTGAATACCTTGTACAAACTGGAGAAGGGGCAAGGAAACCCTTCTTTGGAGGTCTTAACTAAATTGGCTGAGGTATTGGGAATGGAACTTATTTTTCAAGTAAAAAAGAAGCCCTAATCCATGCGCAGTCTAGAAGTCTACCGCAACGGAATTTTTGCAGGTCACTTGATCGAGGAAAATCGTACACAGTATATTTTTCGATACGATGAGCGCTACTTTGTGGATGATTCCTATGCTGCGATTAGTCTGACGCTTCCAAAAACCCAGCAGGAATACCGCAGCGGATTTTTGTTTCCATTTTTCTTAAATATGCTGAGTGAAGGTTTAAACCGAGATTTGCAAAGTATCCTATTGAAAATCGACGAAGAAGATCATTTTGGTTTGCTTGCAGCCACAGCCCAGGTGGATAGCATAGGAGCCGTAACTGTTAAACCCATCCCCGAGGCATGAATTTACAGGAACTAGATCGATGTCCAGGTACCTTGGCAGCGGGTTTTCCTACGTATAGCCCGGGATGTTTGCGGAACCTTTTCCATGGAAAAAAAGTAAGCCACATTTTACCTTATGATCCTCCTCAGCAAAATGAGGAAGTGGAAGCACTCTTTTTGGAGAATCGCAAGCGCATTTCCATATCCGGGGTACAAGAAAAGTTAAGCCTTGTATTGGAGAAAAACCGATTGCGGTTGACCAAAGCAGGAGAACAAGGAACCTACCTACTCAAACCCATTCCTCGAGATTTAAGAAAAGTAGATCAGGTACCGGCAAATGAACAGTTGACCATGCAAATTGCGCGGCAGGTCTATGACTTGCCTACTGCGGAAAACGCTTTGATTTTTTTCAGAAATGGTGCTCCAGCCTACCTTACCAAACGCTTTGATGTAAAAGAGGATGGCGGTAAGTGGGGCAAAGAAGATTTTGCTACCCTAGCGGGAAAATCCAAAGACAATGCGGGTGCTAATTTTAAATACGAATACAGTTACGAGGAGGCAGGTCTCTTGATCCAAAAGTACGTGTCGGCCTGGAGAGTAGAAATTGAAAAGTACTTTTCTCTGGTGCTCTTTAACTTTTTGTTTTCAAATGGGGATGCACACCTGAAAAATTTCTCCTTACTCGAATCCTCCAAAGGGGATTATCTTCTTAGCCCTGCATATGACGTACTCAATACCAAAATGCATGCGGATGATTCTGATTTTGCATTAAATAAAGGACTATTTGCCGATGACTATAAAAGTGAGCACTACAAGTTGAACAGACATCCGACTACGCGTGATTTTGAGGAATTTGGAAAACGAATAGGGGTTTCAGAAAGTAGGGTTCAGAAATTAATGGGTCCCTATCTCGTGAGGCAGCCCTTGATGGAAATACTTATCAGTCGCTCTTTCTTGACAGATGCCAATAAAAATGGTTACTTAATGATGTACCAAACCAAAAGAAATTACCTTGTTGGATAATGGATCTCTACTCAGCGCATCATGAACCAAGTCACGGCGATAAAAAATAGGTTATTGGAACAAAAAAAGGAATTAAGCCTCGGTATCTTGAAGTAATAAAAAAAGAGCTAGTTGATGGTTAGTGGGATTGCCTCTGTACTTTAAATGAGTCTAAAATTATTTCTTGATTTCCAATTATTCTTTTTGGAGGGGAATCCTTTATTCAAGGCTGTGATTTATTTTGATTATTTGCTTAAGCGAGCTATAAAAACCCTATTGGAAAAGCAATGATGAAAACTACAAGTGACTCTGAAACCATTCTAACCGAGTTAATGGTTCCTAGCTATGCCAATTTTGGGGGCAAAGTACATGGTGGCATTATTTTATCCTTAATGGATAAAGTAGCGTATGTGACAGCAGCGAAGCATTGTAGTTGTTACGTGGTCACCGTCTCGGTGGAAGGCGTAGAATTTCTTCACCCTATTGAAGTTGGGGACCTCGTTAGTTTGAAGGCAAGGGTAAATTACGTCGGTAAAACTTCGATGATCGTTGGTATCCGTGTGGAATCTTTAAATCCTAAAACAGGGATTACTCGTCATACTAACTCCTGTTATTTCACCATGGTAGCAAAAAATGAGGACGGCCAAGTAACTGAAGTTCCGGGTCTCAACTTAGTAGATGGAGAAAGCCTTCGTCGTTTTGCCGAAGGTAAAGCACTCAAGTTATTTGTTAAGCAAAAACATCAGTTACTAAAGGAGAAGTTTCATAACATGAGTATTCAAGAGATTCTAAATACTGTAGCAGGTGAGAAATTCACCTATGACTCCCCTGAAAAATAAAAGCCCCGAATTCTATCGGAAAAGGCATAATCCAAAATCAAAAATTTGAACCCGAAAGTATCAATACTAATTAGTTTGGATTTTGAAACTATTGATCCTGCTTGACCTGAATCTGAAATTATATAAATCCCATACCCTCCACAACTAGACTTGAATACATTCCAGTAGATAGTACCTCGTCAGAGATAACATGGTATAAAACTCCTAAACTAAAAAAACCACCTCGCAAGGTGGTTTTTTTAGTTTAAAGCTTAACTCAGAATCTTTGCTGCCAGCCAGTCTCCCAGTTCGGAGGTTTTGTAGGCCCTCCCTCCTTCGGCGATGTCTTCGGTGACGATTCCTTCGGCTAGCGAAAGATTGACTACATCACTAATCAATTTGGCTTCGGCTGCCAATCCAAATGCATAATCGAACATCATGGAAGCAGATAGAATGGTCCCCAGCGGATTGGCAATGTCCTTGCCAGCAGCTTGAGGATAGGAACCGTGGATCGGTTCGAAAAGCTTCACCTTGGCTCCCAAGGAGGCCGAAGGCATCAATCCCATGGATCCAGAAATTACGGAAGCTTCGTCCGTCAAAATATCTCCAAAGAGATTCTCAGTGATCAACACGTCGTAGGCCTTGGGCCATTGAATCAGTCGCATGGCCACAGCATCTACAAATTCATACTCCACTTTTACATCTGGATACTCAGGCGCCAATTCCTGAACGGTTTCCCTCCACAATCGAGACGTCGCCATCACGTTGGCCTTGTCCACGCATGTCAGCAGTTTTCTACGCTTTTGCGCAGCTTCAAATCCCATTCTTGCCAAACGCACAATCTCCTCTTTGCTGTAGACATTGGTGTCAAAGGCCTTTGTGCCCTGCTCGTTTCTACCTCTAGGCTCTCCGAAGTAGATGCCTCCTGTCAGCTCCCGGAAAAAAACTAAATCTACCCCATCCACTCGATCGAGCTTCAACGGAGACTTGTGTACCAGCGAGGGAAAGGTAAAGGTGGGTCGCACATTGGCAAATAGCCCCAGTTTTTGACGCATGCGAAGCAGACCTTGCTCCGGACGAACCTTGGCCTTGGGGTCGTTGTCGTACTTGGGATCCCCAATGGCACCAAAAAGGACTGCATCTGATGCCGCACAAATATCATGGGTAGCATCTGGATAGGGATCGCCTGTGGCATCAATCGCACATGCGCCTACCAGCCCATGCTGAAAGCTGATCTGGTGGCCAAATTTCTTTCCGATGGCTTCTACTACCTTGACTGCTTGCGCGATCACTTCTGGGCCTATGCCGTCTCCAGGAAGGAGTGCAATATTCATTTTCATACGAGGGAACTGGTGGATTGAGGTGCTGATGTTATTGAATCCATGACATTAAGCATTTTTTCTGTGGCCATCATGGCGGCCACCGTTTGGTCGGGATCTAGCCCTTTGGTCTTGAACCGATGCCCATGCTCCCAGGTAATGACTGTTTCTACCAAGGCGTCTGTTTTTCCTCCGGGAGGAATCGTCACATGGTAATCTACGAGTTTGGGTAGCTCTTTGTGAAGGGTGGTATAAATACTACTCAGGGCATTCATAAAGGAGTCGTACTGACCATCTCCCGTAGCGGTAGCATCGTAATAATTGCCATGCATCTTGAGTCGCAGCTGCACGGAAGGCTTCAGTCCTTTGGACTGTGTCATGTGGTAGCCAGCGATGCTGATGTGCTTATTCAGAGCGGTGTTTTGCAAGACATCAGAAATAATGTAAGGTAAATCTTCGGGCGTAACGCGCTCTTTTTTATCCCCTAGGTCAATGATCCGTTGGGTAACTCGTACAAGTTCCTCCGGCTCCAAGGAAATTCCCAAGGCCTCCAGGTTTTTTGAAATATTAGCTTTCCCTGAGGATTTACCGAGGGCATATTTTCGTTCCCTACCAAAGCGCTCCGGAAGGAGTTTGTTGAAGTAGAGGCTTTTTTTCTGATCACCGTCCGCATGAATTCCGGCGGTTTGCGTAAAGACATTCTCCCCCACCACGGGCTTGTTGGCAGGAATGTATTGCCCTGAAAATTGTTCCACCAGCTTAGATACGCGGAAAATTTTCTGCTCTTGAATGCCTGTTTCTATATCGGTGAAGTCTTTGACTACAGCAAGGAGTGATTCCAAAGGGACATTTCCAGCGCGCTCCCCCAGCCCATTGACGGTACTGTGGATTCCAGACACCCCGAGCTGAATGGCCTCGAGTGCATTGGCTACCGCCAAATCGTAGTCGTTGTGTCCATGAAAATCAAAATGTACGCCCGGAAATCTGGAAATCACCTGCCCTAAGAAGGTACGTGCTTCCAGCGGCGAAAGAATACCAAGGGTGTCGGGCAGCATGATTCGTTTGACAGGTTGCTTAGCAAGCATGTCAATCAGACTCATTGTATAGTCTACCGAATCGCGCATGCCACTGGACCAGTCTTCCAAGTACACATTGACTTGGAGCCCATTTTGTACCGCATAGCCAATAGCAGACTGGATGTCCTCAAAATGTGCTGCTGGGGTCTTTTTTAACTGATAGACGAGGTGGTTGAGGGATCCTTTGGTGAGGAGATTGAGCACTTTGGCCCCTGCTTCTACAATCCAATCGACCGATATGGGGGTATCTACAAAGCCAAGAACCTCGATCCGATCCAAGTAGCCTTTTTGTGCTGCCCACTGCGTGATCCGCTGTACTCCTTCGAGTTCGCCTGCGGAAACGCGCGCTGAAGCTACTTCGATGCGGTCTACTTTGAGTTCTTCTAAAAGGGCCTTGGCTATATGGAGCTTTTCAGAAGGCAAAAAAGAAACCCCTGAGGTCTGTTCTCCATCCCTCAAGGTAGTGTCCATCCACTCTAATTTTCTTGCCCCCATCGAACCAAGTTTTATCGAGATGCTTCAAAACCCTCAATTTCGGCTGCCATATTGATCAGGTAGTCGATGTCATCGAAGCCATGTTGCATGTTATCCTTCTTGTATTCGTTGATGTCGAAGGACTCTGATGCTCCTGTAGCAAGTAAGGTGATCGTCTGCTGAGGCAGGTTGACTTCCACTTCGGTATTGGGATCTGCAGCAATGGCTGTAAATAGAAGATCGGCAAATTCCGGTGAAATCGTCACTGGAAGGACGCCGATATTCAGGCAGTTGTTTTTAAAAATGTCTGCAAAAAAACTGGACACCACACAGCGGAAACCGTAATCATACAGCGCCCATACAGCATGCTCGCGACTGGAGCCGGAACCGAAATTTTTTCCTGCCACCAAGATTTTTCCTGAGTAGGTGCGGTCATTTAGCACAAAATCCTTTTTAGGATTACCCTCCACATCGTATCTCCAATCCCGAAACAAGTTGTCCCCAAATCCTTCGCGCTCGGTTGCCTTGAGGAAACGGGCAGGGATGATCTGGTCTGTATCGACGTTTTCGGTAGGCAGCGGAACTGCTGTACTTTGAAGGACGGTAAATTTATCGTAAGCCATTTTTTCTTAGTTCAAATGTTCAAATTAGACTGCTGGAGGCATTTCCCTGCATTCCGTATTTCGCCTGCCTGCCGCAGGCAGGTATTTTTAGATTAAAATACTTCTCGTGGATCCGTAATTCGGCCGGTAATCGCTACCGCCGCTACAGTCAAGGGGGAGGCAAGCATGGTGCGTGCACCAGGGCCTTGACGCCCTTCAAAATTTCGATTGGAGGTAGATACCGCATACTTACCTGAAGGGATCTTATCGTCATTCATGGCTAGGCAAGCGGAACAACCAGGCTGACGGAGTTCAAACCCCGCATCTTCCAAGATTTTTACTAGGCCTTCTTCATGCGCCATTTTCTCCACCTCACGCGAACCCGGTACAATCCAGGCAGTGATGTTGTCGGCCTTTTGGTGCCCTTTTACAAACTGAGCCACCGCACGGATATCTTCAATGCGGCCATTTGTACAAGACCCCACAAAGACGTAATCCACCAACTTCCCTTTCACCGCTTCACCTGGGACAAAGCCCATGTAGTCGAGGGATTTCAGGTACGAAGTTTTATTGGAACCTTCCATTCCTTGGGTGCTTGGAATGGTCCCAGTCACTTTGATTCCCATCCCTGGATTGGTTCCATAGGTGATCATCGGTTCGATGTCTGCCGCTTCAAAAACCAATTCTTTGTCAAAAATGGCTCCATCGTCTGTTTTCAAGGTTTTCCAATGTGCTACCACCTTATCCCAATCCGCCCCTTTGGGAGCATATTGTTTTCCCTTCAAGTAGGCAAAGGTGGTTTCATCTGGGGCAATAAGCCCCCCACGTGCGCCCATCTCGATGGACATGTTGCAAATCGTCATTCGGGCTTCCATGGATAAACTTTGGATCGCTGAACCCGCGTATTCCACAAAGTAGCCAGTGGCTCCTGCTGCAGATATTTTAGAGATGATGTAAAGTATAATATCCTTGGAGGTAACTCCCTTGCCTAGGGTACCCTCCACAGAAATTCGCATTTTCTTGGCCTTGGACTGCATGATGCATTGGGTGGCAAGCACCATTTCCACCTCAGAGGTACCGATGCCAAAAGCAATGGCTCCAAAAGCACCGTGGGTGGACGTATGTGAGTCCCCGCAGACGATGGTCATTCCAGGCTGGGTCACTCCCAATTCTGGTCCGATGACGTGTACGATGCCATGGTGGGCAGATCCCAAATCATGGAGTTCAATGCCATACTTCGCACAATTCTCGCGCAGCTTTTCAACCTGCATGCGTGAAAGCTTGTCCTTGATGGTCTGATCCTGGTCTACCGTAGGCACATTGTGGTCTGGGGTAGCGATGGTCCGATTCGGATACTTAACGCCAATTCCTCTTAGCTCCAAATTGAGAAAAGCTACCGGGGAAGTCACCTCGTGAATGAAATGCTTATCGATGAAAAATACATCAGGACCTGCAGGCACGGATTTGATTACGTGTGCATCCCAGATTTTATCAAATAGGGTGTTCTTTTCCATAGTTAGGCAGTCGCGTATTCTTTGACTGGAATTTTGTTGAGTGCATCGACAAAGGCCTGTGCCGAGGCGAGGACAATGTCTTGATTGGAGGCAAAGCCATAGTAAGGCTTGTCCGACTTGATCAATCGCATGTGTACTTTGGCCACATCGTCGCTTCCTTGGGTCATCGCTTGGATAAGAAACTCCTCCAGCTCCACTTGAGGCTGTACAATGGATTCTATAGCCTTGAGAACGGCATCTACAGGCCCTACGCCAGTAGAAGTGGCTACCTGAAGTGCGTTGCCTACTTTGAGGGTTACTTGTGCGGTTGCCTCTCCATCCGAGGAGTAGTGTACCTGTTCCAACTCAATGAAGTTGGATTCATCGATGAATTTTCCTACCAGCTCCAAGAGGTCTTTTCTCCCGATATCCCGCTTGGAATCTGCAAGCACCAAAAATGCTTCGTAGACTTCTCGCAAGGCTTCTCCTTCGAGCTCCACTCCCAAGGCATCCAAGTGGTGCTTGAGCGCTGCTCTTCCAGACCTTGCGGTCAAGACGATCGTAGATTCTGCAACGCCTACATCCTTGGGATCTATGATCTCGTAGTTTTCTCGATGCTTCAGTACCCCATCTTGATGGATACCCGAAGAATGTGCAAATGCATTTCTACCCACAATGGCCTTGTTGGGCTGTACAGGCATATTCATCAACTTGGACACAAGTCGGCTGGTGTGGTAGATTTTTGGAGTCACAATTTCCGTGTGAACGGGGATGGACTGATGGCATTTGATCGCCATCACCACCTCTTCCAAGGAGGTATTTCCTGCGCGCTCCCCAATTCCGTTGATGGTCACCTCTACCTGTCGTGCGCCTTGCTGCACCCCAGCTACGGTGTTGGCCGTAGCCATGCCTAGGTCGTTGTGGCAGTGCGTAGCAATGATGGCACGGTCGATGTTGGGAACTCGGTTTTTAATACTAGCAATGATGGCGCCATACTGCTCTGGAAGGCAATAGCCGGTGGTGTCAGGAATATTGACTACGGTAGCTCCAGCTTTGATGACTTCTTCTATGATTTTGCAAAGGAAGTCAGACTCCGCGCGACCTGCATCTTCGGCATAAAATTCCACATCTTCCACAAATCGCTTCGCAAATTTGACTGCTGCCACACCTCGTTTGATGATGTCTTCTGGAGTGGAACGGAGCTTGAATTGAATATGGTAGGGCGAAACTCCAATTCCTGTATGGATACGTCCTTTTTTAGCGTATTGAAGGGATGCTGCTGCTACTTCGATATCTTTTTCTACGGCGCGAGAAAGGGCACAGATGATTGGGTTGGATACTGCTTTGGAAATTTCTACCACGGAGTTAAAATCCCCAGGACTAGAAATGGGAAAACCAGCTTCAATGATATCCACTCCCAGCGCTTCCAGGGCCTTGGCCACTGTGATTTTCTCTTGGGTGTTGAGTTGACATCCTGGCACTTGCTCCCCATCTCTAAGGGTGGTATCGAATATCCATAGCTTTTCGCTCATGACCTGATCTGTTTTGGGTAGATTAATTATTCTCTGGTCTCAATTTCCGTACAACTGCTCCTGCTTGCCACATTTCTGAATCCCGAAGCTGGGCTAGTTCTACTTCCAATTTCTCTCTGTAATCAGGCTTGGAATTGGAATCGATGGATTTTTGTGCTTCTGCTCCTGACTTCACCGACTCGTACAGCGCTTCAAATACTGGCTTGGTGGCATCTCTGAAAGGCTTCCACCAATCCAAAGCTCCTCGCTGTGCGGTAGTAGAGCAATTGGCATACATCCAGTCCATTCCATTTTCTGCCACTAGCGGCATCAAGGATTGGGTCAATTCTTCAACAGTTTCGTTGAATGCCTCAGAAGGGGTATGTCCATTGGCGCGAAGCACCTCGTATTGCGCTGCAAAAATGCCTTGGATGGCTCCCATCAAGGTGCCACGCTCTCCTGTCAAATCAGAAGTTACTTCTCGGTAAAAATCAGTTTCAAACAAGTAGCCTGACCCAACGCCAATTCCCAACGCTACCACGCGGTCTTTTGCTTTGCCAGTACCGTCTTGGAAGATGGCATACGAAGAGTTGAGTCCTCTACCTTCTACAAACATGCGTCGTAGTGAAGTACCAGAACCTTTCGGAGCTACCAAAATCACATCCACATCTGCAGGAGGAATAATTCCTGTTTTTTCCTTGTAGGTGATCCCAAAACCATGGGAGAAATACAAGGCTTTGCCTGGAGTCAGGTGTTTTTTCAGGGTAGGCCAAAGCACAATCTGTCCTGCATCGGAAAGTAAAAATTGAAGGATTGTACCACGGGAACAAGCTTCCTCAATTTCAAAGAGCGTTTCTCCAGGCACCCAGCCATCAGCGATGGCCTTATCCCAGGTCTTAGAACCACTGCGCTGACCTACAATTACTTTGAAGCCGTTGTCGCGGAGGTTGAGCGCTTGACCAGGACCTTGCACGCCGTATCCAATGACTGCAATTACTTCGTCTTTGAGTACTTCTCTGGCTTTTTCTAAGGGGAACTCCTCTCGGGTTACTACGTTTTCTTCAACGTTTCCAAATTTCAATTTCATAGTAGAAAATTTTAAGAATAGATTTTTAGGTTGAGTTTAGTTGACAAAAGAGTCAATGGTCAGCATGCGCTTGGCGACGGCTACCCTTCCGGAACGGGCAAATTCAAGTATGCCGTATCCTTTGAGTATTTCGAGCAGTTCTCGAGTTTTTTCCTTGTGCCCAGTCAGTTCCAAAACTACAAAATCAGGTTCTGCTGCAATAATTTTGGCATGGTGATCCCTGATAATTTTTTCCAATCCCCCATCAAGGCGGGACACTGGAATCTTGTACAAGGCCAATTCTTGGTACACAACGCCAGTGTCCTCGTGGTGAAAAGCCTTGATTACATCGATGATTTTTTCGATTTGATTGACCAGCTGGATGACCGTTTCCTCGGTCACCGTCACCTCGATGGTGATGCGATGGACACCTGGAATCCGGCTTTCCGAGGCAGTAAGTGCATCGATATTGATACCTCTACGGGTAAAAATGATGGTGATTCTATTGAGAATCCCAATAAAATTTTCGGTGATGACGAAGATAGTGTAGCGTTTCATAGGGAGCAGTTAATTGAGTCGAACCTCTTCTACCGAGCAGCCGGTGGCAATCATGGGGAATACATTGTCTTCTTTCTCTACCACAACTTCTAGGAAGAAGGGGCCATCGTGAATAAACATGTCTTCTACGGCTTCAGCGAGGTCTGCTCGATCGCTTACTTTTTTTGCTTTGATGCCATAAGCCTCCGCAAGTAGGATGAAGTTGGGGTTATCTAATTCGGTAAAGGAATAGCGCTTGTCAAAAAACATTTGTTGCCACTGTCGTACCATGCCCAAGTAGTTGTTGTTGAGCAGGACGATTTTTACTGGGGCCTTGGTTTGCATGATGGTACCCAGCTCCTGAATGGTCATTTGGATTCCTCCATCTCCTACGACACAGACCACTTGTCGGGAATAATCATGAAGCTGTGCTCCAAGCGCAGCAGGCAGTGCAAAGCCCATCGTGCCCAATCCTCCGGAAGTCACTTGGGTTCTGGTTTTTTTATAGTTGAAATACCGCCAAGCGATCATCTGGTGCTGACCCACATCGGTGACAAGTACCGCATCGTCAGCCTTGTAGCGGTTGATGTGGTGAATTGCTTCTCCCATGGTCAACCCTGCTTTGGTGGGCATCAGATCATGCTGGACTACGGCTTCATTTTCTTGTTGCTCAAGGGCTCGGAATTTTGCCATCCAAGCCTCGTGCTTTTTGGCAGCAATGGCTTCGGTCAGTTTGGCCAAGCTTTCCTTGCAGTCCCCAAGTAGCGCGACATCGGCTTTTACGTTTTTATTGATTTCAGAGGGGTCCAACTCGAGATGGATTACTTTGGCCTGTTTGGCGTAGCGTGACAAATCCCCCGTCACCCGATCGTCAAAGCGCATACCTACAGCTACCAGCACATCGCATTGGTTGGTCAGCAGGTTGGGGGCATAATTGCCATGCATCCCTAGCTTTCCAACATAGTTGGGATGCTCTTGGGAAAGTGCTCCTGAGCCCAGCAGCGTAGATGCGGCAGGGATTCCAGATTTATCAAGGAAGAACTTGAGCTCTGCCTCGGCTTTACCCAAAATCACTCCCTGCCCAAAAAGTAGGTAGGGGCGTTCCGCTCCGTTGAGGAGAGCTGCTGCCTGCTGTATAGCAGTGTCTGAAACTGGATAGTGGGTTTTATAGGAGCGGAATTCTTGGCAAGGCTGGTAGTTGAATTCGTCGAATTCCACCTGTGCATTTTTGGTAATATCGATCAATACTGCTCCAGGCCTTCCAGAACGCGCAATAAAAAAACCCTTGGCAATAGCAGGTGCAATATCTGCTGCACGCCTCACTTGAAAGTTCCACTTGGTAGCAGGCATTGAAATTCCCATCATATCGGTTTCTTGAAATGCATCTGTTCCCAAGAGATGGGCCGCTACCTGACCTGTGATGCAGACCAAAGGCGTGCTATCGATCTGTGCGTCGGCTAGACCTGTAATCAAGTTGGTGGCTCCAGGGCCCGAGGTGGCCAAGCAAACGCCCACTTTGCCAGAAATCCGAGCATAGCCTTGAGCAGCATGGATGGCTCCTTGTTCGTGTCGAGTGAGTACGTGTTTGATTTGATCCTGGTAGTCATAAAGCGCGTCATAGACGGGCATAATCGCTCCACCAGGATAGCCAAAGATAAGTTCCGCCTGCTCTGCTATCAGCGAACGAATGACGATGTCAGCACCTCTCATCTTGGTTTCCATGATCTTAAAATTTATCCGTAACGCAACCTTCAGAGGCGGTTGCAACAAGTTTGTTGTACTTTTTGAGTGTGCCTTGAAGGCCCTCAATGGACTTGGGTGACCAGCTTATTTTTCGCTTGGCAAATTCTTCTTCCGTTACCGCTACCTGAAGGCTTTGGCTGTCGGTATCGATGGTAATCAGGTCTCCATCTTTCAGTAAGCCAATGGGTCCACCGCACCAGGCTTCAGGAGTCACGTGACCTACCACGAAGCCGTGGGTGCCTCCAGAAAAACGCCCATCTGTAATCAAAGCTACATCAGCACCCAATCCCGCACCGATAATCATGGAAGTTGGCTTCAGCATTTCCGGCATTCCCGGAGCGCCTTTGGGGCCTACATTTCGAATTACCACCACATCACCTGCTTGCACCTGATGGTCGCGAATGGCATTGTTGGCCTCCAACTCGGAGTCAAACACCTTGGCAGGACCAGTAAATACCCTTCCTTCTTTCCCAGTTATTTTTGCAACTGCTCCCTCAGGAGCTAGGTTTCCATCCAAGATGCATAGGTGGCCTGTGGTTTTGATGGGCAACTCTACTGGATGGATCACATTGACTTGAGAAGGCACTAGGGCCTCCACTTTTTCAAGGTTCTCCGCCAAAGTCTTCCCGGTGACGGTAAGGCAGTCCCCATGGAGGTAGCCCTTTTCCAAAAAGTATTTCATGAATGCAGGTAAGCCTCCTTGCTCGTGCAGGTCCTCCATTAGAAACTTGCCCGAAGGCTTGAAGTCTCCAATCATGGGAGTTTTTCCATTGAGCTCTTTAAAGTCTTGGAGGCTAAAGTTGACACCTGCAGTGCGGGCGATTGCCAGCAAGTGGAGTACAGCATTGGTACTCCCTCCTAGGGCGATTGCTACCCGAACGGCATTTTCAATACTCTTTCGAGTCACAATATCTTTGGGCTTGAGGTCCATCTCCAGTAGGATGCGGAGGTAGTGGTTTACCTCTCTGCACTCTCGTAATTTTTCTGGGGAGTTGGCAGGATTGGAAGCTGAGTAAGGTAAAGACATCCCAAGGGCTTCAATCGCAGAAGACATGGTATTGGCGGTGTACATGCCACCACAAGCTCCTGCTCCAGGACAGGCATTGCGAATCACGCCGTCGTAGTCTTCTGGGGTAATAGTGCCTTGAATTTTTTTACCAAACGCCTCAAAGGCAGAGACAATATTTAGTTTTTCTCCTTTGTAAATCCCTGAGGCAATCGTTCCCCCATAGACCATGATGCTGGGGCGGTTGATACGGAGCATCCCAATAATTGCACCGGGCATATTTTTGTCACAGCCGGCTACGGCCACACAGGCATCGAAGGAATGTCCAAGCACAAAGGATTCGATGGAATCTGCGATAATTTCTCTTGAAACCAAGGAATACCGCATCCCCAAGGTCCCCATGGATGTGCCGTCTGATATTCCAATGGTATTGAATACCAATCCGGTCAACTCCTCTTCTTGGGAAGAAGCTTTGATATGTGCAGCAAAGTCATTCAGGTGCATGTTGCAGGGATTGCTTTCGTAGCCGCAACTTGCGATTCCTACAAAAGGCTGCCTCATTTTTTTGTCAGACATCCCCGTTGCGTAAAGCATGGCCATTCCTGCCGGATGCTCAGGGTTGTCACTTATTTCCCAGCTGTATTTTTTGAGTGGATTTTGGGTCATGTCAATTGAAATAAAAAAAGTGCCTCTTTGGATGGAGGCACTTTAGAAAGTATAGGTTGTTAGCTATGGTCTAGTGCCTCACTGGGAAATAGAAAGAAGAATGCTAAATCGCAGGAGGAGGAACTTGGAATACGTCATGAGGTCAGGAAAAGAAACGAGGACGATGAATCGCCTTACAATAATAAAAATCTATGCCGAGACTTACAATATTTAATTCTTTTCCTTTTCCTTATTGCAGTTATTAAAATTGGGGAAAATTAATAATTACAACATTAAATTTTTTTAAAATAGATAACACCAATTTCATTTAGTGAAAAAGTGAGAATTAATACTACTTTCCAAATTTTCTATTGATTTACATTATTTTCAATTTTTTGAGATTACATCTATTTTTTGAGTAATTTTTTATCAAATCAGTGTTTAAAATGGCAATTTTTCAGTCGAAATATATCATTTTACTAAAAATAGATGGGGGAAGGCGCTCCTCGCTCGATTTCCCTTACTTTTGTCCAAACAGCGTATCTCCATGATCACTTTCCCTAACGCCAAAATAAATCTAGGACTACACATCACCCAAAAAAGGAAAGATGGCTACCACGAGATCGAGTCTTGCATGGTGCCTATTCCGCTCTGTGACGCCTTAGAGATGGTTTTAGACAAAAAACCTTCTTGGACAGTGACGGGGTTGGAAGTGCCTGGAGACCCCAAAGACAACTTGATCTTGAAAGCAGAAAAGTTGCTCAAAAAAGATTACCAGGGTTTGCCTAGTCTCCAAATCCACTTGCACAAACATATTCCTATGGGCGCTGGCTTGGGTGGCGGATCCGCAGATGGAGCGTTTGCGCTGAAGTTGATGAACAACCTCTTTGACTTGCATTTGGATGATTTCTTTTTGGAGGAATATGCTGCAGAATTGGGGAGTGATTGCCCATTTTTTATTGAAAATACGCCAAAAATTATCCGCGGCAGAGGGGAAATTCTTGATCCCTGTTCGGTATCCCTTCAAGGATCTTACCTAGTTCTAATTCACCCAGGAATCCATGTCGGCACCAAGGAAGCTTACGCGGGAGTAGTTCCAAAGGCTCCCAAAACCAAACTAGAAACCATTTTGGCAGACCGCAGCCGCTGGAAGGAAGAGTTGGTCAACGACTTTGAACCCTCCGTGTTTCTCGCCCATCCTGATTTGGCGGATTTAAAAGCTAGCCTCTACCAAGCTGGCGCATACTATGCTGCCATGTCGGGTTCGGGCTCAAGTGTTTTTGGCTTATTTGACCAAAAGCCCACACTCCCAGACTGGCCAACGAAGTATTTTGTGTTTGAATCCCTACTTTAGGGAAAACTGATGTAAAAAATTAGGCTTTGGAAATCAATGCCTCTTTTCTCTTTTTTTGCCAATAGTTGAGCACCGGATAGATCAACACCGATACGAAAATAATGCCTGTACCCAAGTAAAACTGTTGGGTCATTTTTTCTTTTTCCCCAAAAATTAAGACCGCTAGCAGAATCCCGTAAACAGGCTCCAAGTTGATGGTCAGGTTGATTGAAAAAACAGGCAGGCGCTTCATCAATTCCACCGAAACCGAAAACGCATAGACCGTACAAATCCCTGCTAGAATGAGGAGCCAAAACCAATCCCTTCCTTTCCAAGCCCATTGAATCGCTGAACCATCGATGTAGGAATAGAGCGGTAAAAACAGCAAGGCTACCAAGCTCGCGGCACCCATCTCGTAAAAAGTAATTTGGTAGGGGCTATATCGAAATGTCAGGCGGCCATTGAGAATGGAAAATAGGGCACTCAAAAATGCAGCTGCCAAAGCCATAGAAAGTCCCAGCCAGTACCCATTTTCGAATTGAAAGATGACGAGCAAGCCTGAAATCACCAGCAAACCTAAAGCCACCTCGAAGGGTTTGATTCGTTTTTTGTTGATCAATGGATCCAAAAAAGAGGTCCAAAGTGAGGTGGTAGCCATGCCTGCCAGGCAAACAGAGGCGGTAGACACCTTGGCTGACCAGAAAAAGAAGATCCAGTGTAAGGAAATCAGCACCCCTACCCCTATGATTTTGAGCAAGTCCATGGGAGCTACACGGAGCGATTCTTTCCGCATTCCCATCAGTACTGCTACGCCTATCGCAGCTAGCAAGGTTCGGTAAAAAACAAGTTCCAACGAGGGTAGGCTAATCAGCAATCCTAAGATGGAGGTAATCCCCCAAATCAACACAATAAAGTGAAGTAACAAGTAATCCTTGAAGGTAGCAGGAAGCATCACCGAGGAACAGTTTTATATAAAATCAATCCCGTAAGCGCAAAAAGTAAGTTGGGCATCCACACTGCCAAAACGGGGAACTGGGTGCCGGCCTCTGCAAAGGTGCGCGAAAGGAGAAACAACAAGATGTAGACAAAGGCGAGGAAGAAGCCAAGCGCAATTTGAAAGCCGGAGCCACCACGAGTTTTTCGTGCCGACATAATCACGCCAATAAAAGTAAGGATAACTGAGGCGAAAGGAGACATGTATCGCACGATGCGTTCGATGCGGTAGTAGCTCACATTGTCTGCCCCTCGTTCTTCCAAGAGGGTAATTTGCTGACTCAATTCTGGCAGCTTGAGTGTTTCATGATGGTTTTCAGGCAAATCAAAATCAGCAGGAGAAATGGAGAGCACCGTATCCATGAAATTGCCCGTCGTGTAATCTTCACCTCGCTCCTTTAGTATTCGTAGCCTCCAATTTTCCAATCGCCATACATTTTTGGCAGTATCCCATTGGATTAAGTCTGAAGAGAGCTTGGAAATTAGCTTGCCCTCACGGATTTCTTCTAGGGTAAAGTTGTAGCCTGTATTGCTGGTCTTGTAAAATCGACTGATGTAGGCATAGGCATCTGGACCCACTTTGATGTGAATATTGGGATCCGTGGAGGCTTCTCCTTTTTCGAGGTATCGCATTCGAAATTTCGCTACTCCCGCAGTGGCACTGGGTAGGATCCATCCATTCAGCACAAAACTCGTGGCTCCAATAAGGGCTGCCGCAAAAAGAAAAGGCCGAAGTAGTCGAACAAAACTAATTCCTGAACTCAGGATCGCTACAATCTCCGTTCTGCCCGCCATCTTGGAGGTGATGAAGATCACCGAAATAAAGACTGTAATTGGCGTTAGCAGGTTGTTGAGGTACAAGCCATAGTTGCCCATATAGGACAAGATGTCCTTTGTGGGCACCTGGTTTCGGATATAGGTGTCGTTTTTTTCAGTAAAATCCAGGACCAAAACCACCAGAATAAGTAGGACAACTACAAAAAAGTAGGTCTTCAAAAACTCTTTGATGATGAGCTTGTCGAGAATTTTCATGTTACAATCGCGTACTTACTTTTTGGACCATAGCCGTTTTCCAGCTGCCAAAATCCCCAGCCTGAATGTGTTCCCTTGCCTGCCCTACGAGCCATAAGTAGAAAGCAAGGTTATGAATACTCGCAATTTGTGCAGCCAAAATCTCCTTGGAGACTGTCAGGTGCCGCAAGTAGGCCTTTGAATAGGTACTACTTACCTCATTTCCAATCGCTGGATCTAGAGCACTAAAATCATCCTTCCACTTTTCATTTCGAATATTGATAATTCCCTCTGAGGTAAAAAGCATGCCATTGCGGGCATTGCGAGTAGGCATTACGCAATCAAACATGTCCACACCCAATGCGATGCACTCGAGAATATTGGCAGGTGTACCTACACCCATCAAGTACCTGGGCTTGTCAGCGGGCAACAGTGCGGTCACCAATTCAGTCATTTCATACATCAACTCGGCTGGCTCACCTACTGAAAGCCCCCCAATAGCATTCCCTTCCCTCCCCTGCTGTGCAATGAATTCTGCGCTTTGAACTCGGAGATCTTTGTATACCGAACCTTGAACAATTGGAAAAAGGCTCTGGCTATATCCATACTTTCCTTCTGTAGCATCAAATCGATCTTGGCAGCGAAGTAGCCAGCGATGGGTCATGTCCATGGACTGTCGAGCGTAGGCGTAGTCACAGGGATAGGGCGTACACTCATCGAAGGCCATGATGATATCTGCCCCGATGCTTCGTTGAATATCCATCACATTTTCGGGCGCAAAAAAGTGCTTTGAGCCATCGATATGAGACTTGAAGGTCACCCCTTCCTCCTTTATTTTTCGTGTTCCTGCAAGCGAAAACACCTGATATCCACCCGAATCCGTCAACATGGGCCTATCCCAACCAATAAACTGATGGAGGCCACCCGCTTTCTCCAGGGTATCCAATCCTGGCCTCAAGTAAAGGTGGTAGGTATTACCTAGAATTATTTGTGCTTGAATATCTTTTTTTAATTCCCGCTGATGTACTGCCTTCACCGTACCCGCTGTTCCCACAGGCATAAAAATAGGCGTTTGGATCGTGCCATGATCTGTGGTAAGGGTGCCCGTCCGGGCTTGGGTTTGGGTGTCTTTTTTTTCTAGGACAAACTTCATTGGAACGCAAAAAGGAGCAAAAATGCCTGACTTTCTCAGCTAGACTTAGTTGTGCAAAAATATCCACTTATTCTTAAATGACTTGCTGAAATTGATTTTATATTTGCCCAGCAAAATTGACCTATGGGCCTATTTTTATTGTGGTTTTTCTTCGGATTCGGAATACTTATTCAAGGGGGGTATTTCATCCTAGTGTTTTCCCGAATTGCTTTGCATCGCACTGGTTCGAAAAAATCTAGCAACCAAGAACCGGAGGAAGGAGTGACCGTAGTGGTGACGGCAAAAAATAAATTCCACCACCTCAAAGTATTGATTCCCAAACTTTTTGAACAGGATTACCCCAGATTTGACGTGCTGATTGTCAACGATCAGAGCACAGATCGAACCAAGAGGCTTTTGGAAGACCTCATGACTCGGTATTCAAAACTTCGAACGGTCACCGTCAAGTACACCCCCAAACATTGCAATGCCAAAAAATTTGCACTCACACTTGGTATAAAAGTTGCAAAAAACGACGTCATCCTGCTGACAGATGCTGACTGCTTGCCTAATTCAGACCAATGGATCCGAAAAATGACTGCGCCTGTGCGGGAAGAAGGAAAAACTTTCGCCCTTGGATTTTCAGGCTACAGCCAAAAGCCAGGCAGCCTCAACAAATGGATCCAATTTGAACTGACATTAAAAG
Source organism: Algoriphagus sp. (assembly GCA_040403475.1). GTDB lineage: Bacteria > Bacteroidota > Bacteroidia > Cytophagales > Cyclobacteriaceae > Algoriphagus. The sequence continues at coordinate 37,715 of JBBAKO010000017.1, forward strand.
CACTCTTCTTCCTTTCCTTCGGCCTTTGGAAATCCCCATTTATGGGGACAAGCAAAAATCTCTGTTACCGAAAAAGCTTTTTCCTAGCCGCCAAAGGATTTAGAGGATTCTGGAATATGGTAGAGGGTGATGATTCGGTGTTTGTGAATATCCACGCTTCAGGATCAAATGCAAAGGTGGTAATTGATGCTGAGGCAATTACGCTATCTGCTCCAAAAGAAACGCTGAAAGATTACTTAAAACAGGAGAAAAGTCTTTTGCAGGCCCAACGTTTTTTCCGTGTCGGAGACAAGAACAAAGTAAGTTTGTATGGCATTTCCCATTCCTTGTACTGGATTGGAGGCATTGGTCTCCTTGTTTATTTCGGCATCATACCACAATGGGATAATTTTTTAGTCGTGCTAGGAATACTGGGCTTCAGGTCAATTTTGCTGACGCTAATTTTCAGAGCAGCTTCAAAAAAATTGCAGGACAATTTTCCAAAAATGAATGTATTGCTGAATGATTTGTTGTACTTGGCATACTTTTGGGTTTTAGGATCTATCTCCTACCAGGCAAAAAGCATCAAATGAACAGCAACGAACGCGAATTTTCATCCAAGGCCCTTGAGGATTTTGATCTGATTGACAGAGCCGTTCAAGGGAAGGATCAGTCAGCCTATGCCACCTTGATGAAGCGCTACAAGAAAGCGGTCTATTTTATGATTTTGAAGATGATCCGAGATGCAGATGATGCGGATGATCTGACGATGGAAGCCTTCGCAAAGGCCTTCCGTAACCTGGAGCGATTCAAAAAAGAATACACCTTTTCTACTTGGCTTTTTCGAATCGCGACCAACAATACCATCGACTTTATTCGGAAGAAAAAGCTCAAAACCATGAGCTTAAACAATTCTTTTTCGGATGACAATGGCAATGCCGTGACGATGGATGTGGAAGACAAAGACGACAACCCACAAGACGAATTTATCAAGTCTCAGCGCATTGAGATGGTACGCCTTTTTGTAGACAAGCTCCCTGCCAAATACCGCAAACTCGTGCAGCTACGCTATTTTGATGAGCTCTCCTACGAGGAAATCGCCCAGGAACTCGATAAGCCACTGGGGACCGTTAAAGCGCAATTGCACCGTTCACGGGAATTGCTCTATGAAATTGCTGCTGGAAAAGAAAACCAAATTTGATGAGCTCCACAAGCGCCCTGATTGCCTCCTACTTTCCAGGCCTTACCGCCAAGCAGCTCCAGCAATTGGAGCAATTGGAGGCGGTTTATCAGGATTGGAATGCCAAAATAAACGTGATCAGCCGCAAGGATATGGATCAGTTTTACATCCACCATGTGCTCCACTCCCTAGGAATAGCCAAGGTGATCGAGTTTCAACCTGGCACCAAAGTTTTGGATATTGGTACGGGTGGTGGATTTCCTGGCATCCCGCTGGCGATCCTATTTCCAGATACCCACTTCCACCTGGTGGATTCGATTGGCAAGAAAATTACCGTGGTGAAAGAAGTCGCCAAGGCCCTCAAATTGACCAATATCGAAGCGCAACAGGCACGAGCAGAATCGCTAGTCCGGAAGTATGATTTTGTGGTGAGCCGAGCGGTGACGCGCATGATCCAATTTTATCCTTGGGTAAAGGGGAAAATTAAAAAGGAGGATATCAATGACTACCCGAACGGCATCCTGTACCTCAAAGGCGGCGATGTAGATGAGGAAATGGAGGAAACAGGCAAGTCCTACGTTTGCTATCACTTAGAAGATTATTTCAAAGAGGAATTTTTTCAAACCAAGAAGGTAGTCTACATGCCTTGGGAGGATAAGCGGTAACACCTGCTTAGTTGAAGGTTCTTGGGCTCGTCAGTATCGCTGGAGATTAACCTATTTAGCCTTAAAAACCAGTTTTTGAAAATTTTGAAGCACAAAATCCTAGAAATTTTCTTGTACAATTTCAAAATCAATCCTGTACAATTTCAAAGTTAACCTTGTACAATTTCAAAGTTAGTCTTGTACAATTTCAAAATTATACGTTCCTTTGTGGTTCATGAACGTAATCAATAGACACATTTACAAGGCAATACGGGAATATCAAAGCAAATACCCGATACTTGCAGTAACCGGACCCAGGCAATCGGGCAAGACCACCTTGCTCAAGACCCTTTTTCCCGATTACCGATATGTCAGTTTGGAGAATCCGGACGCTCGTGACTTCGCACTCAAGGACCCCAATGGATTTCTAGCGGAATACAATGACCAGGTGATCTTTGATGAAGTTCAACAGGCACCTGCCTTGTTTTCGTACCTCCAAACCTTGGTGGACAGCCGCCCCGATCGAATGGGAGGGTTTATTTTGTCTGGCTCGCAAAATTTTCATTTGATGGAGCGCATCACGCAAAGTCTAGCGGGCCGAGTTGCGCTTTTCAAGCTACTTCCCCTAGACATTCATGAACTAAAGGAAGCCCATTTGCTCGCTGAGGATCCCTTGGAGCAATTGCTTCACGGGTTCTATCCGGCACTCTACGACCGAAAAATCGCTCCAGCGGTTTTCTACTCCAATTACGTGCAGACCTATGTAAACCGTGATGTGACAGAACTGATCGAGGTGAAAGAATTGCGGTTGTTTAAAAATTTTCTAAGCCTATGTGCAGCTCGTGCGGGCCAACTCTTGAACATGAGTTCCCTCGCGAATGAAGCCGGTATCAGTCAGCCCACAGCAAAGTCCTGGCTATCAGCGCTTGAGTCGAGCTACATCACCTTTCAGCTATATCCGTACCACAAAAATTTCAGCAAGCGGGTCGTCAAAACTCCAAAGCTCTATTTCTACGACACAGGACTTTTGGCCTACTTACTGAAAATCAAAACCAGGGAAACGCTACTTACGAATCCCGTGAAAGGAGCCTTGTTTGAAAATATGCTAGTTGCTGAATTTCACAAGCAAATGCACCACAGCTATCGCGATGAAAGCCCTTGGTTTTGGAGAGACAATCATGGCGACGAAGTGGATTTGCTGGTGGATCAAGGTGGAAGTCTGCAGGCCTACGAAATCAAAGCCAGCGAGACCATTCTCACCGAGCACTTCAAGGGCTTGACCAAGTTTGAGCAACTCTCAGACATGCCTTTGACCGCAAAGGGCTTGGTCTATGCAGGAGACCAAAATCAAAAAAGATCCCAAGGGCAGTTGATTTCTTGGAGAGATTTTCCTGGGTTTTAAGCGAAATCGTTTCAGCCTTATTTTTCAGAATTGCAATTTTCAAAAAATCGAGAAAAAGGCTTCTAGACACCGGATAAAAGGCTTGTCTAGAAGCTCTTTTTTATCTAATACGTTAATTTCAAAAACCTCTGCGACAATTTCCGTCAGTCCATTTTTTGCTTCCCATTTTAAGCCCTATTTTGAGTCTTTATTTCCCATTCCCCTATGTACTTAATTTTTGATACGGAGACTACTGGTTTACCCAGGTCGTACAATGCGCCCATGTCTGACCTTGACAATTGGCCCAGGCTGGTACAGCTTGCTTGGCAATTGCACGACGAAAAAGGCCGTTTGCTCTCCAATAAGAATTTTATCATCCGCCCTGAGGGATTTACGATCCCTTACAATGCGGAAAAAGTACACGGCATCTCGACCAAGCGTGCCTTGGAAGAAGGACACGACCTCAAAGAAATCCTGCAAATCTTTCGGGAGGATGTAATCCAATCCAAGTACCTCGTAGGACATAATATTGGGTTTGACATCCATGTAGTTGGTTCGGAATACCTTCGTGGAGCGTCAGTCATGCCTTTTAAGGGCAAAGCTGAGCTGGACACCAAGGATATTTCTACCCAATTCTGCGCCCTTCCTGGAGGGAAAGGAGGCAAGTTCAAATGGCCTACCCTAACCGAGCTGCATCAAAAACTTTTTGGCGAGGGCTTTGGGGATGCCCACGACGCAGCTTATGATGTTGCCGCTACTGCCCGCTGCTTTTTTGGGTTGATCACTCAAAAAATCCAAGGCCCAGAACCTGGCATCCCTTGGGAAGAGGTGCAATACGAGGCCCCAGTACTCGCAGAAGCCAATTTTGCGCAGCGCAACCTAGAAACAAAACCCGCAAAAGAGGACACCTCTAAAAAGTCAATTCCTGGAGGGTTAGTCGAAACAAACGACAGCCCCTTCACGCACCTGCATGTGCACACGCAATATTCTGTATTGCAGTCAACCTCCGAAATCCCGACACTTGTAGCCAAGGCAAAAGCGCTGGGCATGAGCGCACTTGCAATGACCGATCACGGCAACATGATGGGTGCATTTCACTTCGTGAAGGAAGCAATGTCCAAAGAAATTAAACCCATCCTAGGTGGGGAATTTAATCTGTGCAGAGACCGAAAAAACAAAGCGGCCAAGGACGATGGCTACCAAACCGTGCTGCTAGCAAAAAATAAGGCCGGCTACCACAATCTTGCGAAGCTTGCTTCCTATGCGAATACGGAAGGATTTTATTACGTACCCCGGATCGACAAGGATTTACTTGTCCAGTACAAGGGAGACTTGATTGCCAGCACCGGAGGTATTTGGGCTGAGATCCCCTACCTCATCCTCAATGTGGGAGAAACCCAAGCAGAGGAAGCTTTTGTCTGGTGGAAAGAACAGTTTGGGGATGATTTTTACGTTGAGCTCAACCGGCATGGAGTCCCTGAAGAGGACAAAGTCAACGAGGTGCTCCTCGAATGGGCCCACAAATACGGGGTAAAGTATTTTGCCTCCAACAACTCCTATTACAACGAAAAGGGAGATGCCAAGGCGCATGACATCTTACTTTGTGTCAAAGATGGGGAGCTCCTAGAGAAGCCTAAAAAGTATGTGGGCAAGCGAGGCCGAGAATTTAGATTTGGCTTTCCCAACGATGAGTTCTACCTCAAAAGCCCGGAGGAGATGAAGCAACTCTTTGCGGATTTGCCGGAGGCGATCCACTGCACGCAAGAAATCGTTGAAAAATGCGAGGCCTACAAACTTGCGCGAGAGGTTTTGTTGCCAAAATTTGATATCCCTGAAGAATTTAAACATCCCGAAGACGCCACAGATGGAGGCAAGCGAGGAGAAAATGCCTACCTCCGCTACCTCACCTTCGAGGGCGCTAAAAAACGCTATCCAGAACTTAATCCCGAAATTCAGGAGCGTCTGGACTTTGAGCTGAAAACCATAGAAAACACAGGGTATCCCGGTTACTTCTTAATTGTCCAGGATTTCACGAGAGCAGCACGAGACATGGGCGTATCGGTGGGCCCTGGAAGAGGTTCTGCTGCCGGTTCTGCCGTCGCCTACTGCGTGGGGATCACCAATATTGATCCAATCAAATACGATTTGCTATTCGAACGATTCTTGAATCCCGATCGAGTATCCTTGCCCGATATTGACATTGACTTTGATGACGAAGGTCGTCAAGCGGTCATCGATTATGTCATCAAGAAGTACGGAACCAATCAGGTGGCGCAGATCATTACCTATGGTACGATGGCAGCCAAATCTGCTATTCGAGATACCGCACGAGTATTGAACTTACCGCTCGCTGAGGCAGGAAGGCTGGCCAATTTGGTTCCTGATATCAAGCTCAAAACCTTGTTTGAGCTTGCCAAAAATAGGCCTGCCCTATTGGACAAACTGAAGGGCCAAGGCGAACTTCTTCAGAAGGCGGAGGAACTCATTCGAATCTCACAAGGGCTAGATGATTCCGCAAAGACCATTAACCAAGCCGCAGTTCTTGAAGGATCAATCCGTAACCTAGGCATCCATGCCTGCGGGGTGATCATTACGCCTTCCGACATCACCAACTTCGTTCCGGTGGCCTTAGCTAAGGATTCGGACATGGTTTGTACCCAATTTGACAATGCTGTTGTTGAATATGCAGGCCTGTTGAAAATGGACTTCCTGGGTTTAAAGACACTTACCCTCATCAAGGACGCCATTAAAATCATCAAAGAACGACACGACATTCAGCTGGATGCAGATGCTTTTCCCATTGATGATGCAAAGACCTACGAACTTTTTCAGCGAGGCGAAACTGTCGGAATATTCCAATACGAAAGTCCAGGGATGCAGAAATACATGCGGGAATTAAAACCGACGGTTTTTGCTGATCTCATTGCGATGAACGCCCTATATCGTCCCGGTCCTTTAGCCTACATCCCCTCCTTTATCAAGCGAAAGCATGGCACAGAGCCCATATCCTATGATTTGGAGGACATGAAGGAGTACTTGGAGGAAACCTATGGGATCACGGTTTACCAGGAGCAAGTCATGCTCCTTTCCCAGAAAATTGCAGGATTTACCAAAGGGGAGGCAGATGTACTCCGAAAAGCGATGGGTAAAAAGCAGAAGGATGTATTGGACAAAATGAAGCCCAAATTTGTGGAGCAGGCTGCGGCCAAAGGGCATGACGCCAAGAAGCTGGAGAAAATATGGACAGACTGGGAGGCTTTTGCTTCCTATGCCTTCAACAAATCGCACTCTACCTGCTACGCGTGGATTGCTTACCAAACCGCCTACCTCAAAGCACATTATCCTGCGGAATACATGGCCTCGGTGCTGAGCAACAACATGAATGACATCACCCAGGTGACTTTCTTTATGGAAGAATGCAGACGAATGGGACTGCAAGTTTTAGGTCCAGATGTCAATGAATCCAAAAGTGGGTTTACGGTCAATACCCAAGGAGAAATTCGCTTTGGCATGGCTGCCATCAAAGGTGCTGGGACCGCAGCGGTGGAAGAAATCATCAAAGAGCGGATCAGCAATGGCCCTTACAGGAACATTTTTGAGTTTGCGAAGCGTGTCAACACCCGTACCCTCAACAAAAGGTCTATGGAAGCATTGGCCATGGCAGGAAGTTTTGATTGCTTCAAAGAGCATCACCGCAGGCAGTACTTAGAGGCTCCAGACGGAGATGTGAGCTTGATTGAAAAGGCAAGCCGCTACGCACAGAAAATACAACAAGAGGAGGACAGTGCTCAGGTAAGCCTCTTTGGAGGAAGTAGCGGGAATGCAGAAGTCCCATTACCTTCCGTTGCTCCGATGGAGCCATTTTCTCAAATTCAGCAGCTCAACATTGAGAAGGAAGTAGTTGGCTTGTTTATCTCTGGACATCCTTTGGATCAGTACCAACTGGAGATCGACTCCTTTACCAATGCCACATTGACAGCCCTCAACGACCTAGAAGCCTTAAAAGGGAAAAACGAGTTACGTCTGGCGGGATCTGTAGCAAGCTTTGCACACCGAACCACCAAAAACGGAAAGCCTTTCGGTACGATTACCATGGAAGATTACCATGGTACCTTTACCTTTTTCCTCTTTGGGCAAGATTATGTAAAGTTTAAGCAGTACTTCATGACCGGCTGGTTTTTGTTTATCAATGGAAGTGTAGCCCAAAAGAAATGGGGCAACGATAATGAAGTAGAATTTAAAATCAATTCCATCTCCCTGCTCAGTGAGGTTAGAGGCCGCATGATTAAAAGACTTAAAGTCAATATAAATTTGGATGATTTGACGCTTGATCTCATGGAGAAACTGGAGCAAATCACCTTAAAATACAAGGGGGATGCAAAATTATACATTGAGGTCTTGGACCAGCAGGAGAACATCAGTCTTGAGCTTTTTTCTAAGAAAATCAAAGTTGATCCCAGTGCTGAGTTAATCAAAGAATTAAAGCTGCTCCCCGAAGTAGCCTACAAAATCATGGACCGATAACTTAAAAAAAATAGACCCATCAGCAATTAATTAAAATTGAACGGAACTTATTCGGATTCAATTGCATTTTGCTGATATATTTGAGAAAAGAACCTTACCTGAAAGCATCCCATGGCAAAAGCAATTGAAATTACCGACGCAAACTTTGAAGAAATCATCTCCGGAAGCCAACCCATCCTTGTTGACTTTTGGGCAGAATGGTGCGGTCCATGCAAAATGATTGGACCAGTAGTAGAAGAGTTGGCGTCTGATTACGAAGGAAAAGCAGTTATTGGAAAGGTGGATGTAGATGCCAACCCTTCTGTAGCACAGGCTTTTGGTATCCGATCCATTCCTACTCTCCTATTTTTTAAAGGAGGCGAAATCGTCGACAAACAAGTAGGAGCAGTTCCTAAGTCTGTTTTGGCACAAAAACTGGATGCACAGCTGTAACTCTTGCAATCCAAAGCTAAAGCCGTAAAGTAATCTTTGCGGCTTTTTTTATCTTTCACATCTCCATGGCTGAAGTCATCCTCACCTTAGAAAATTTTTGGACGCTACGCGAACAACTACCCTTGGTAGATGCCCGTAGTGAGGGGGAGTTTGCGCAAAGTCATATTCCTGGGGCAATCAACATTCCTATCCTTGACAATGCCGAACGGATCCAAGTAGGCACCTTATACAAGCAGGCAGGTCCTGAAAAAGCAACGTTGAAGGGCTTTGAACTAGTTGGCCCCCGATTCCACCTCATTCAACGCGAGGCGCTCCGCAAGTTCCCAGCTAAAAAATTAATACTCTACTGCTGGCGCGGCGGAATGCGAAGTCAGATTCTTTCCTGGCTATTGACGCAGGTGGGATTTGAGATTTATCGATTGGAAGGAGGTTACAAAACCTACCGAAGTTTCACCTATGCTTCAGTACGGAAACCGTATCCCTTGCTTGTCTTGGGAGGAAAAACAGGTGCTGCCAAAACTGTACTGCTTCAAAAATTGAAAGAAAGGGGCGAACAGGTGGTGGATTTGGAGGGATTAGCGAATCACAAAGGCTCCTCCTTCGGTGCTATCGGTCAGCCTGCACAGCCTACAGTAGAACAATTTGAAAACCTATTGGCAGAGCAACTTCGAAAAATCAATCTGGATCAAGCCTTGTGGGTAGAAAATGAGAGTCGGAGAATTGGGCAAATTATCCTGCCAGACAGTTTTTATTTGCAGATGACCCAAAGTCCACGCATCGAAATTGACAAAACGGATGAGGAACGCATTGCCCACATTGCCAGCGAATATGCTGCATTGGATCAAGGGGAATTATCAGCTGCAGTGCTAAGGCTACAAAAGCGACTTGGTGGAGATCGAACCAAGCAGGCGCTCGAGGCCATCCAAACCAATCAACCTGAAATTTGGATTCCAATCCTATTGCTGTATTACGACAAGACCTACGAGTTTGATCTAGAGCGTCATGAAGTTTCAAAAACCATTCGCTTGAACCTGCAAGGCCTGTCTCTTGAAGATCAAGTCACCTTACTTTTACAAACCAAACCCAAAGTAAATGGAACAAGTCATCCGACTCACTGAGTGGAGTGAGGGATCTGGTTGCGGTTGCAAAATCGCTCCCGCCATATTGGATCAAATCCTGCAAGCAAGCGGCTCATTCTCCCAAAAAGACCCCAACCTACTGGTAGGCAACTCTTCGAAGGACGATGCTGCAGTCTATCAGGTCTCTGAAGATCTAGCGATGATCAACACCGTTGATTTCTTCACCCCTATTGTGGATGATGCTTTTGATTTTGGACGCATTGCTGCCACCAACGCTATCTCAGATGTGTATGCGATGGGAGGCAAACCACTTTTTGCCAATGCAATATTAAGTTGGCCAGTAGAAAAACTAGCACCTGAATTGGCTGCAAAGGTACTGGAGGGAGCAAAATTGGCATGTAGCCATGCTGGAATTGAGTTGGCAGGTGGACATTCCATTGCTGCCAAGGATCCACTTTTCGGCCTTTCCGTGAATGGAGTCATCCATCCTAGAAAAATTAAAAAAAACACAGGGAGTAAGGAAGGAGATCTCCTCTTTTTAACCAAGCCCTTGGGTATCGGTGTCTTGGCTACGGCGCTGAAGCGTCAAAAAATTAGTCCCCAGGACTACCAGCGCATGGTAGAGGTAGCTTGCCAGCTCAACAAGATTGGAGAAGTTCTGGGCAATCATGAAGAAGTGCATGCGCTCACTGATGTAACTGGATTTGGTTTGCTAGGACATGCACTAGAGATGGCTGAAGGTGCAAATCTCTCCCTACAATTAGATTTCAAGTCCCTTCCATTAATTGAAGGAGTGCAAGACTACATCCAACAGTTTATTTTTCCGGACAACACCTACCGCAATTGGAATGCGTATTCGGCTAAGGTCAGCGGGGTCAACGGCATGGAGCTAGTTCCGCTCTGTGATCCCCAAACCAGCGGAGGCTTACTTATCGCGGTCGCGGAGGAAAACAAAGCCTGGTTTGTGGAAACGATGGGCTTACATGAACAACGTTTCTGGGAGATTGGAAAATTTACACCAAAGCACAGTTTCTGTATAGAGATGGTCAAATAAACAAATTATATACTGCTAACTTCATGAAAGTCAATCATAAAAGATACTTATGAAGAAATTAGCATTGATTTTCCTTTTGCTTCTAATCGGAACAAATGGATTCGCTCAAAATCAAGAAAACGTAACGAGTGAACTTGTCATTTTAAATGTGGGTACGGGTGAGGAAAGGACCATACTTCGCCAAAATCGACATTTTGAAGCGCCTAACTGGTCAAGAGATGGAAGCTATTTGCTTATCAATTCGGGCGGTTTATTGGAAAAAATTGACTTCGATGGTAAGAGTTTAGGTTTTCTCCATGAAGGGGTAATTTCCACTGTAAATAACGACCACGGACTCAGCTTTGATGGGAAAACACTTGTTTTCAGCAAAAATGAGAAGGGTTTAGGTTCTAGAATCTATACGCTCCCGATAGCGGGAGGCCAGCCAAAATTAATCACTCCAGCTTATCCAAGTTACTGGCACGGAATCAGTCCTGACGGAAAGTTTTTGGCCTACTGTGCCCAAAGAGGGGAAGAATGGGATGTCTATGCAATTCCAATAGCAGGTGGGGAAGAGATTCGCCTTACCAATGCACCGGGCCTTGACGATGGTCCTGAATATTCCTACGATGGACAATGGATCTATTTTAATTCCCACCGAACGGGACGGATGCATCTTTACCGGATGAAAGCTGATGGCAGCGAACAGGAACAGCTCACGTTTGATGAATTGGATAATTGGTTTCCCCACCCTTCGCCAGACAATCAAAGTATCGTTTACATTTCCTATTTGGAGGATCAGAAAGGATCTCATCCTTTTGGAAAAGATGTCAAGTTACGGATCATGCACCTGAGGGATAAGAAAATCGTAGATCTAACCGTACCTTTTTATGGAGGTCAGGGCACGATTAATGTACATAGCTGGTCTTCAGACGGAAAATGGATCGCGTATGTGCGGTACGCTAAAAGGGCATAGAAAGCTGCTTTTACCTATTCATGAATTTGATTTTCAATTAGTATAAAAATCATTTAGTTTTAAAAAAAAGAATTCATAAAAAAAATTTATGAAAAAAAAGATCCCTTCAAAAGGGTAAAAAGCTGCTTTTCCTTCTTACAAAAAAACCGTAAAAGATTAGTTTAAAGCGTATGAATTATTCCTACAAAGACCGGCTCCGGTATTATTTTGAAAACACGATTTCTTCAGGCCCCATAGGGGTTATCAAATGGCTAGGATTGATTTCCCTCGCTTCCATTTTATTCTTAGGAGTTATAATTATTGTTTTCGGCATCAAGGACGACCCAGAAGCTGAGTCTTCTCTTGGGTTTATTGAAGGAGTATGGCAAAGCCTAATGGCAACACTAGATTCAGGAACCATGGGAGGGGATCAAGGCTGGAACTATAGAGTAGTTCGATTTAGTGCCACCTTACTTGGAATTTTTATCATCTCCATTTTGATTGGTATCATTTCCTCCGGCATTGATGAAAAATTAGAAGACCTTAAAAAAGGAAAATCCAAAGTTCTTGAATCAGATCACACTTTGATTTTAGGCTGGTCAGAAAAAATCTTTTCCATCATTCAGCAACTCATTGAGGCAAATACGAATTATAAAAATCGTGCAATTGTGATCCTTGCGGAGAACGATAAGGTAGAAATGGAGGATGAGATTAAGGCTAAAATAGGAGATCTTAAAACCAGTAAAATCATCATTAGAAGTGGAAACCCTCTTATCTCCAGTGATATAGAAGTAGTAAACCCCAATGAGGCTCGCTCCATCATTATTTTAAGTCCCGAAAGAGAAAATGCGGACACATTTGTCATCAAATCAGTCATGTCATTTACAAATGGCAAAAACAGGAGAAAAGATGCCTACAACATCGTTGCAGAAATCAAGGAGGAAGATAATCTGGAGGCCGCGGACGTAGTTGGAAATGGAGAAGCTGTTTTCGTGTATACCTCAGATTTAATTGCAAGAATTACCGCGCAAACCTGTAGACAGTCTGGATTAAGTGTTATTTATTCCAACTTGATTCAATTTGAGGGTGATGAAATCTACTTTAAAGAGCAAGAAGATTTACAAGGAAAAACCTACAAAGAGATTTTGAGCAAATACGATACCTCATCCATATTTGGATTTTTTTCTCAAGGTAAGGCGCTAATTAATCCACCCATGGATACGGTTTATCAAAAAGGCGATCAACTCATCGCCATTTCAGAGGATGATGATACTATAGTGGCAGATGGACAAAATCAGGTAGCTTTAAAATCTCATTTGTTTAATGAGTATAAACCCTCAGCGAAGAAAATAGAGAAAACACTTCTTTTGGGATGGAACAAAAACGCAAGTACCATCATTACCGAGTTGGATGAGTACGTTTCCAAAAAATCAAGTGTGCACATTCTGTGCGAAGAGGAAATTGATTTATCTGGAATTGCAGTAAAAAATCTAAGTCTAAAAAGTCAAGTTGGAAAAATTACACGTCGCAAAGTTTTAGAAGAAATTCATCCCGAAAACTTCGATCACATCATTCTATTGAGCAATAATGACATTGAGATACAAGAAAGCGATGCTCAAACCTTGATTTGTTTGCTTCATTTGCGAAATATTGGTTCTAAGTACGCTAAAAACTTAAGCATCGTTTCAGAAATGCGGGATTTGCGCAACAGAGAAATTGGTTTGGTGACCAGAGCTGATGATTTCATCATTGGCGATAATATTATCAGCTTGATGCTTTCACAACTTTCTGAAAACAAGGAGTTGAAACAGGTTTTTGATAGTTTATTTAATTCAGAAGGTTCAGAAATCTATTTGAAACCCATGGAGGATTACATCAAAACTGGGGAAAGGGTGAATTTTTACACCTTACTTGAGGTTGCTGCTCAAAGAAATGAAACGGCGATTGGCTATAGAAAAATAGAATTTAAGGAAAGTTCAAAAGACAATTTTGGAGTGGTCATCAATCCTAAAAAAAGCGAGGAAGTAATGTTCTCTCCTCAAGATTACCTCATTGTATTGAGTGAGAATTAAATCTAAAAGATATAATGTGCTGAAGAGTTAAGTTGAGTAATGATGAAAATCGATGCTACTTGAGGGAATTTTGAGGCAATATTTTACGGAAGTTTCCTATTTGGTTCTTGCAAGAATTTTCTTAGATTGAGTTATAATTTTCCCATTATACCCCTAAACCCCCCCAGAAAGATGGCTAAAGGAATGAATTCTCAGAAATCCGCAAAGAAAGCGCCTACCAAGACTCCAAAGGAGAAAAAGGAAGAGAAAAGAGAGAAAAAGAAAGGAGGCTACGAATAAGTAGCCTTTTTTTGGGTATCAAGTAACTAGCATTGTACTAGGTACCAAGTACCCGCCTGCGGCAGGCAGGCAGGCAAGATCCCTCAGAAGTACGATTTGGGTCAGAGCACGAA
>JBBAKO010000018.1:0-40295 GCA_040403475.1 Algoriphagus sp.
TCCACCGTCACCGACTTGGCCAAGTTTCTTGGCTGATCCACATTGCAACCGCGCATTACCGCGATGTGGTAGGAGAATAGCTGAAGTGGCACCACAGAAAGCAAAGGCGTAAAGGCCTCGTGCGTAAGGGGCACTTCAATCACGTGATCGGCAAGCGCCTTCACCTGCATATCTCCTTCGGTAACCACAGCCACAATCTTGCCTTTGCGGGCTTTCACTTCTTGGATGTTGCTCACTACCTTTTCGTAGGAACTATCCTGAGTAGCGATAAAAATCACCGGCATCTCCTCGTCAATCAAGGCGATCGGTCCGTGCTTCATTTCTGCTGCTGGATACCCTTCTGCATGGATGTAGGAGATCTCCTTCAACTTCAAGGCTCCTTCCAAGGCCACTGGGAAATTGTAGCCCCTGCCCAAATACAGCATGTTGCGCGCGTCCTTGTACTCGGCTGCAATTTTCTCTACGATAGCATTGGTCTGCAGCGCCTTTTCTACCTTAGCGGGGATAGCGGCAAGCTCGTGGAGCAATTGAATGTAGGTGCTTTCAGGAAGCGTTCCTCGCTGGTAGCCCAACTTCAAGGCCATCATGGCCAATACGGAAATTTGAGCCGTGAAGGCCTTCGTAGAGGCAACCCCGATTTCTGGGCCAGCATGGGTATAAGATCCCGCATGGGTGGTACGCGGAATGGAAGAACCCACCACATTACAAACCCCAAAAATGGTAGCTCCTCTAGACTTAGCCAATTCAATGGCAGCAAGCGTATCGGCTGTCTCCCCAGATTGGGAGATCGCAATCACAAAATCTTTTTCGTTGATGACGGGATTACGGTATCGAAACTCAGAAGCATATTCCACCTCCACCGGAATCCGTGCGAACTCCTCAAATAAGTACTCGGCCACCAGGCCGGCATGCCAAGAGGTGCCACAGGCGGTGATGATGATGCGCTCGGCATTCTGAAACTTATTCATGTACTCCCGCAATCCGCCAAGCACCAGTCTGCCCGACTTGGCATCCAATCTTCCTCGCAAGCAATCGGCAATGGACTTCGGCTGCTCAAAGATTTCCTTGAGCATAAAATGCTCGTAGCCTCCCTTTTCTATCGCCTCCAACTCCATCTCCAACTGGTTGATGTAGGGGTTGGTCTCGACGTTCTCAATGGTTTTGATTTGAAGCTCCCCATTCCGTACCACGGCGATTTCGTAATCATCCAAGTACACCACCTTATTGGTGTATTCAATAATCGGTGTAGCATCGGAAGCGAAGAAATATTCCTTTTCCCCCACACCAATCACCAATGGAGATCCTTTTCGCGCCGCAATCAGCGTATTGGGCTCCTCTAAGTTGATCAACACAATCGCATAGGCTCCAACCACCTTGTGTAGCGCCAAGCGAAGGGCTTCCTCTAAGGAACAGCCATTGTGCTGGTAGATGTCTTCGATAAACTTTACGAAAACCTCGGTGTCCGTCTCGCTCTGGAAGGTATAGCCCTTTTGGAGTAGGTCTTTTCTGAGCACCTCGTAGTTTTCAATGATGCCGTTGTGGATCATTGCAAAGCGCTCGGAGGAGGAATAATGCGGGTGTGCATTGACATCATTGGGTTCCCCGTGGGTGGCCCAACGCGTGTGACCGATGCCTACCTTGGCGTGGATCTCTCCCGTTTCTTCAAGGAACTTTTCTAGTTCGGCTACCTTTCCTTTCTTTTTATAAATACTAAGTCCTCGCTGATCGAGTAGGGCTACGCCCGCCGAATCATATCCTCTGTATTCTAATCTTTTAAGACCTTTGATGATAATGGGAAGGGCATCCTGCTGCCCCACATAAGCGACAATTCCGCACATAACTAAAAATTTATAAAAGTTGGTTTTGGTGAGACAAAGAAACAGGAATTGTGCCAAAAAAAACAATCCCCTTTTAAAAAATCAAAAGGGGATTGAAGGGCAGTTCCTTAAAATTTGCCCTATTTGGTTTTGGAATAGATTACAGTGATTACAACCTTGTCTTTATTGACTTTAAACTGACGAAGGGAGCGCTTCAAATCATCCCCTGTGTTGGGCGTAATGGCATAAAGCAACCAATCTTTGCGCTGCAATTCCTTTTTGTACAAGGCATTCATGTAAGAACTGATCCCTGCACGCTGCAATTTTGAGGTAGTCTCATAGCCAATTATGGCAGACGAAGGGAAGAAATTGTTGGGCACTTTATTTCCCTTTGCATCTTCAATGACTTGAACTTGTCCATCACCTTGTAGGTGTAGCTCTGCTTGGTTGATGGAACTCAAGAGCACTTCATTTTTAGAGTCGATAAACTTCATGACCATGCCAGAAATGGGAGTCTGTCCCTTAACGGGCTCTTCAATGGGTCCAATTTGTAAGGTCACCTGATTGAAAACCACTCCTTTGATCGTGTCCAGAAAGGCGTCTAATGGACTGGTATCCAATCGAATCGCAAGACCCAAACCTGATTTCATCCCAACCAAGGCTCCAGTGGAGTAGGACTTCTGATAGTCTCGCACCACCTCAGTAGGCGTTCCGCGACGATCTGACTCAACTCCATTGAAGCTACGAGATGAAAAAGTGTTGATGGTGTACTTCAGCCTAGTAGTATCCCCTGTGTTGTGGTAATAAAATGTAATTCCAGTATTGCCTCCTAGGGAAAATCCAGCCGTTGCATTGTCTCCAGCACGAGGCACAACCGCTACTCCGGGAAGGTATTTTCTAAAGTTAAACAAGTTATCAAACTCGTTGCCTCGTTTGAGTTTGGCAAAAATCTCGTTTGCCAATACCGGGTTAAGAGGAGCTTTGATTAGGGTATCTTTGGTGTCTTTAAAAATTACTTCTACCTCAGCAATTGGATTGGCTGCATAGGGCAACTTACTGAAATTGTAATACAGCGTATCCTCCAAAGGCCGCGATAGCAAGTGCACCGCATATTTCTTCTTTTTGTCTAGATCAGCTCCATTGACACTTACAGTAGCTAAGTTAAAAAATACGGAATCGAGTAGTGCCTCTGCTTTTGGGCGTTCAGATCCTTGTTCAATGTACAATCGAGTGTAGGCGGTACTTCTTGTCTTCCCAAAATACGGATCTTCCTCGTCTCCCACGATTAGAATACCTGCGTTGGTGGTATTGAAGGAATCCAGTAGCACTACCTGTGCATTCAGGGGAATTTCTTTGTAGAAAACTCCGATCTGATTGTTCTCAGGCGCAAGTTCAAGGCCTAGCGTAGCAGGATCACTACATCCTCCCAAGACCAAAACCACTAAAAACGCGAAAACGGAAAACTTAGCCCGCAAGGCTGGTGTACATTCCATACAACTCTTCATGAGCTTGCTGCTCTTCTTCAAAACTGATTTCAAATTTCTTATTTTTTGAGAAATTCTGGATAAGTTGGTTCAACTCAGCAGAAACTTCGGATCCTTGCACCACTTGATCGGCATATTCCATGCCCATTTTGATGAAGCCTGAAAAATCTTTGCTCCCCAAAGGTGCTAAAATAGTATCATCGATATCTACCATCTTAACCTTGTTTAACAAATCGTCTCCAAAAGTGTGCGAAAATCCTTCCGTATAGATTCCAAATACCGATTTAGTCTCCTTAAATAAAGGTTCGTTTTTGTAGGTAGTCTTTAAATACATCGGAATCAGGGAAGTCATCCAATCGTTGCAATGCACGATGTCTGGTGCCCAGCCCAACTTTTTAACAGTTTCAATCACGCCCTTGCAAAAGAAGATGGCGCGCTCGTCGTTGTCATCGTAAAATCGCTGCTGCTTGTCGTGAAACACGTACTTGCGCTGAAAATAATCCTCGTTGTCAATAAAGTACACCTGCAGTTTGGCATTGGGAATCGAAGCCACCTTGATGATCAAGGGCTTTTCTTCTTCACCTACCGTAATGTTGATTCCAGATAGCCTCACCACCTCATGAAGTCTGTTTTTTCGCTCGTTGATCAACCCAAACCGAGGCACCAAAATACGAATCTCCATGCCTCGCTCCTGCATGGCTTGTGGAAGGGATCGTAAGAATGTAGCTACCTTGGATGTTTGTAAGAAAGGGTTGATTTCACTAGCAACGTAGAGAATACGCAGTTTGGACATGCTATGGGGATTTTAGTATCGTGATAAACAACGGGCACAAAGGTAAATAAAAAAAGCCTAAATGCATTGGATTTGTGGATATTAATCTAGTTTTGCCCCTATTTAGCCGAAAAATTTCCTAGTCATGAAGGTAATCCGCACCGAAGCCGAATGGAACCCCATTTGGGCTGCGATTTTTAAGGAAGGCAAACAACTGGGCTTTGTTCCTACCATGGGAGCCCTGCACCAGGGGCACTTGGATCTAGTGGCTCAAAGTACCGCTTCCATGGACTATACGGTGGTTTCCATATTTGTAAATCCCACTCAGTTCAACTCCAGTAAAGATTTTCAAAATTATCCCCAAACCCTCGAGGCAGACCTAGCTCAGCTCAAATCCGCTGGAGCAGATTTCGTTTTTGTACCTTCGGTAGCCACCCTCTACCCCCAACCTACCCACTTGCGCTTCGACTTTGGAGACCTGGAGCATGTCCTCGAAGGGGCATTTCGCCCAGGTCACTTCAATGGAGTAGGCCTCGTGGTATCCAAACTCTTTCACCTCATCCAGCCTAGTCGGGCATTTTTTGGACAAAAAGACCTCCAACAAGTAGCTGTCATCAAGCGCCTCGTCCAGGACCTTTCCTTTGGACTCAGCATCGAAGTGGTACCTACCCGCCGGGAAAAAGATGGCCTAGCCATGTCTTCACGAAACATGCGCCTCAATCCAGAAGAGCGTCAGCAAGCACTGCTTTTGTACCTGCAACTCAGCAAAGCAAAGGAACGACTGCTGGCCGGAGAATCTTGGAAACAGATCCACTCCGACACTGCTGCAGCCTTTTCCACTGCTCCAACATGTAAACTGGAATACTTCGCCCTGCTGCATCCCGAAACATTTGAAATTTTTGATACGTTTACGCAAGAGGACGCAAGATCGCTTTGCATCGCTGCCTATGTAGGCCCGGTGAGATTGATCGATAACTTGCCCATTATTGCCTAATTTGGCAGGCGAAAACTAAACCACATGCAACTCCAACTCTTGAAATCAAAAATCCACCGCGTAAAAATCACCCAGGCTGAATTGCATTATGTGGGATCCATCACCCTAGATGAAAATCTGATGGATGCCGCCCAGCTGTTCGAAAATGAAAAAGTACAGGTGGTCAATGTGAACAACGGGGAGCGCCTCGAAACCTATGTCATCAAAGGAGAACGGGGATCAGGGACGGTATGCCTCAATGGTCCTGCCGCCAGAAAAGCAGCGGTGGGCGACGTAGTCATCATCATCGCCTACGCAGGCATGAGCCCTGAAGAAGCAAAAACACACCAGCCAATCCTGGTGTTTCCGGACGATAAAAACCAAGTCATTTGATCATGCATCCCAAAATCAAACAAATCCTACAAGTGGCCCTATCACTGGGAATAGCCCTGTGGATTTTTTGGTTTTTGTACCGAGACATCGAATTTGATCAATTGCAAGCACAGCTCGCTTCGAGCAACTGGTTTTGGATCCTGCTCTCCCTACTGATCGCCTGGGCTGGGTACTGGCTTCGGGGCTGGCGCTGGGCCTTACTTTTCCGTCAGGAAGCCGATCAGCTGCCCGTCAGTTCCAATCGAGCCTACCATGCGGTCATGGTCGGCTACCTGGTCAACCTCCTCATCCCAAGAGCCGGAGAAGTAGCTCGATGCACTGTTTTGACACGCAACAATGGGATTCCACTTGGTCAAGCCATTGGTACCGTACTTGTCGAACGAAGCGTGGACCTCCTGTTTTTGGCAGGCACGATCTTTACCGCCTTTCTCCTCGAAAATGAATTATTTATTTCCCTAGCAGGGCAACTCGTCAATCTCAAGTCACTCACATCTTCCCTGCTGGATAAGCTTCCCATCCTGCTAGGTGGAACTGCAGTATTCCTTCTTTTCCTGTACCTCCTAGGTAAAAAATACCGCAACCACGGCTTGGTCAATAAATTTCAGCTATTCTTCAGGCAGCTACTTTCTGGGGTTCGTGCCATCGGCAACCTCAAAAATCCCATGGGTTTTTGGATCAGCTCTGTAATCATCTGGATCATTTATTTTCTAACCCTTTACACTGTTTCTCAAGGGATTGAGTCGGCTGCCAATTTGTCGGGAGGACAAGTACTTTTGGTGATGGTGATGGGAACTATTGGCATGATTGCTCCTGTTCAAGGAGGTATTGGCACTTTCCACGCTTTAGTCGCCTATATTTTAGTGGTGTTTGGAGTTCCTGAAGCCGATGGCAAAATATTTGCTGCCATCATTCATGGCACCCAAATGCTCTTGGTAATCGGAGTTGGACTGATCAGCTGGATCCTCATGCTGAAAATTCCCGCTTGGAAAAAACCTTTCGTTTCTTAAATTCGTAGTTACACCCAGTTAAAACAAAATAGACATGATTATCCTTATCGTCATTGTATTTGCTATCCTCGGTTTTGTGGTAAGCAGGAAATTGAAAAGTAAATTTAAGTTGTACTCCCAAACGCCACTTCAGGCCAACCTTTCTGGGGAGGAAATCGCCAAGCTCATGCTTGCCGACCACAACATTCATGATGTGCGTGTCACTTGTGTAGAGGGACAGCTCACAGACCACTACAATCCAGCAGACAAGACCGTCAACCTTTCTCCAGATGTATTTTACGGAAGAAATGCAGCAGCTACTGCGGTATCGGCTCACGAATGCGGTCACGCGGTGCAGCATGCCACTGCCTATTCTTGGTTGACCATGCGCTCTGCCATGGTGCCAATTCAAAACATCTCCAGCAAAGTCTTAAACTTCGTATTGATTGCTTCTTTGTTTGGTGGATTTGCGTTGGGACTACCTTACGAATTCATTGGCTATTTGGTCGTAGGATCTTATTCTGTCATGACCCTGTTCACCTTAGTGACACTTCCTGTGGAATTTGATGCTTCCAACCGAGCTTTGGCTTGGGTACAAAACCGCAATGTGGTGACTCCTTCTGAGTATGCCATGTCCAAGGATGCGCTTAACTGGGCCGCAAGAACTTACCTTGTAGCAGCAATGGCCTCATTGGTAACACTAGCCTACTACATTTTTGTTTTCTTTGGAAACAGAGACTAAAAGTTTACACACTACTTCGAAAAGGGACTGATGTCCCTTTTCTTTTTTCTCTACGTTTGAACAGCTATAAACCCATTTGCAATGATAAATTTTCAATTGACCGAAGAGCAGCTCGCCGTACAAGAAGCGGCTCGAGATTTTGCCCAAAGTGAATTGCTCCCGGAAGTAATCGAACGAGACACCGAAGCACGATTCCCCAAGGAGCAAATTCAAAAGATGGGAGCCCTTGGATTTATGGGCATGATGGTGGATCCCGCCTACGGGGGTGGAGGCATGGATACCATTTCCTATGTGATTGCGATGGAGGAGCTTTCCAAAATTGATGCCTCCGCATCCGTATCCATGTCCGTCAACAACTCCTTGGTATGCTGGGGATTGGAGAAATACGGAACCGAAGAACAAAAACAAAGCTACCTCACAAAACTAGCTACAGGAGCACAGCTTGGTGCTTTTTGCCTCTCCGAGCCGGAAGCTGGTTCGGATGCCACCTCTCAGCAAACTACCGCCACGCTTGAAGGCGACTACTACCTCTTGAATGGAACCAAAAACTGGATTACCAACGGTTCCTCCGCCTCCATCTACCTGGTCATCGCACAAACCGATGCCAGCAAAGGGCACAAGGGCATTTCCGTATTTATTGTGGAAAGAGGCTGGGATGGATTTGTCGTGGGCAAGAAAGAGGATAAGCTCGGCATCCGAGGATCCGATACGCACTCGTTGATGTTCACAGATGTCAAGGTACCGGTCCAAAACCGCATTGGAGCGGAAGGCTTTGGGTTCACCTTTGCCATGGAAACCCTCAATGGAGGGCGAATAGGAATCGCCGCCCAGGCGCTAGGCATTGCCTCAGGGGCATACGAACTGGCATTGGCCTACTCCAAAGAACGAAAAGCTTTTGGCAAGCCGATCAGCCAACACCAGGCCATTCAGTTCAAATTGGCCGATATGGCTACGCAAATAGAAGCTGCTCGGCTGCTGGTCTACAAAGCTGCCTGGCTCAAGGACGAAGGTAAAGACTATGCCCAGGCCTCCGCAATGGCCAAATTGTATGCCTCTGAAGTTGCCATGAGCGTAACCGTCGAAGCAGTGCAAGTGCATGGAGGCTACGGCTATGTGAAGGAATACCATGTAGAACGCCTGATGCGGGATGCCAAAATCACACAGATCTATGAAGGCACCTCGGAGATCCAGCGTATCGTAATATCTAGAGGGGTCTTGAAATAATTCCTCAAGAAGGAGTAACTAGTGGGTAATTAGCCAAAAATTACTCCCTTTATTTTTAGTGATTCGAATTTTTTAATTCTAAAATGCAGTTTTGTAATTGGAAAAATCATATTTTTAACCATAAATTTTTATTCGGCTATGGAGTATTACAATAAAGTCATCGAATCGGTTCAAGTGCGCTTTTTAAAAGGCAGCAACTACAAAATCGAAAAACCGGTTACCGTTACTAACTACCAAGAAAACGAGAATACGCTCTTCTTGCTTCATCATGGAAGCTTAAAATTTGGGGATGATCAAGAGCTGGTAAACGAGGGAGAGGTAATTTTCCTTCCCAAAGACCGCAAGACAAACCTCACCTTTGGCACCAAAACCTCCAAGCAAGAAGTCGCAGGAGAGCAATTTGCGGAGAACAAAAGAAAACACTTGCAAAGCATCAGCTACAAAGACATTAAATCTGCCGAAGAAGACTGCATCTCTGTGTTTCAGTTTGAATCGAAGGTGTTTGATGTAGTCAACTTTTTCAACTCCCTAGACATCCCTCCCTTTATCATCCGATTCAATGACCGAATCACCACTTTGGTGGAGGACTTGATGAAAGAAGTTGAAAGCACTGGAGTAGGCAAGGAGCGCAGTTTGAAATCGCTTACAGAGGTGCTTGTGATCGAATTGCTTCGACACATTTTGAAGAACAGACTTTTCACCGAAGAGCTCTCCACCAACGCCACTTATTTCAAGGATCCACGCTTGATTGACCTGTTTAACTACATCAAGAGCAATATCGGAGGAGATCTTTCCAACAAGGTGCTGGCCAAAATCGCCAACGTTTCGGAAGATTATGTAGGTCAGTACTTCAAGATGCTCACCGGAATCAATCCACAAGACTACATCGAATACCAGCGATTGGAAGCAGCTGTAGATTTACTCCGTACCACCAAAAAATCCATCCGTACCATCGGCAAGGAAGTGGGCTACAAGGACACTGCCTATTTCTGCCGAAGATTTAAGATGATGTATGGGGTGCCTGCCGGCAAAATGCGCAGACGGGAATCCTTGATTAACGTCTAACCTTTGAGGTCTCTTTAAACCTTTGAGGTCTCCAAGACCTCGAAGGTTTTAGTGCTTAGATTTTTTTAAACATTCGAGGTTTGTAAAACCTCAAATGTTAGAACCTTCGAGGTCTCCAAAACCTCGAAGGTTTTCTTCTTAGATTTTCAAAACATTCGAGGTTTTTGAAACCTCAAATGTTATCTCCAAGACCTCGAAGGTTTTCTTCTTAGATTTTCAAAACATTCGAGGTTTGTAAAACCTCAAATGTTGTCCTTCTTCTCTACCGGTTTCTCTTCCCCAGCAAAAAATTGTTCGTACAGCTTGTCCTTTGCTAGGGCTAGACCCAAGAAAAGCACTTTTTGAGCCAAGCTAGTCCAGAGGGAAGAGCTTTTGGGTTGCGTAAGCCGATCCTTAATTTCTGGATTCAGTAAGCCCTCCCGCTCCAAAACCTCGACTGCCTTATCTGTATTTTTTTCTTTCTTTCGGTGACTCAGTTGCGAAAGTCCATACACGACCAAGGCGCCTACAGCTACTGCAGCACCGACTTTAACCCAGTCTTCAGATCCTTTTTTGAAGCTACTCAATTGCTTTTCTAAGGCCTTCTCCAATGCTGCTGATTTTTGCTCAAGTTCTTTACTCATTGGAGTTTTTTCTGGAAGGTGAATTAAAAATAGACTTTTTCAAAAACGCGTTAAACTGCTGCTGAAACCCTATTGAGTCCTTTGTGAAGTATAAAAACACCACTACGACTAAATAGCACAGCGCCACAACCAAGAATCCAAGATAAGGGCTTTGCGTCACTTGACTGATGTAGAACGCTAAGGATAAGGACAGGAATAATCCTGACACCAATAAGATTGACCCAATGAGAATCAGTAAAATCAGTCGAGAAAGGATTCCCACCAATTGGTCTTGAATGTCTGACTTGACTAGTTCAATTCTAGTCTCAACCAGGGATTTGATGGTTTGAATAATCTCAGTAAAATTCACCATACCGAAAGTTTTTTGTGGGGAAAGTCCTCCTATGAATCACCGAATATACTTAAAAAAGCAATGCCTTAAACTCCCTAGCTCGCATTATCCTCTTCCTCGTAAAATCGATAGCGCAAGACCAGTTCCAAGGCCAACAAAATCGCTTCATTTACAGGATGTAATGCCGTAAGCGCCTCGTCGATATCTTTGAGTCGGGTGTAGTAGGCTGGAGCCAAAGGAATGTCCAAATCCGAGTTGATGCGCGCAGTTACTTCCTGAAATGCCTCTGGCCGTTCTGCTTTGAGCAATTTACAGGTGATCAATTCTTTCAAATTGGTCTTGTTATTTTTTCGAGCAGAAGCCCCAAATACACGGCAGATCAGGCCTCTTTTGGCATAGTTGCCACAAAAGCCCTTGCTCAGGTCGGCAGACTGCGCTCGATACACCACACAAACTCCCTTGGATTTGTCTGCGGCAAGCTGAGCAGCAAGTTCTTCTGCCAGTCCCTTATCATACAAGTCAAAAGCCAAGGGCAAAAACTCCAAAGCCGATGCAGGCACCTCAGGATTGGAACAGCAAAAGCCACAACCCGAAAGGCATCCCATCCCCCCTTTTACATGAAATTGTTTGGATTGCTCCTCCAACTCCACAAAAAGCCCTTCTACCGCCTGCGCCTTTTCAAAAAGATTCATCTCGATTAAGTTATCAGACAAAATTAGCAGGCCTTTTGGGTATTTGACTTAGAATGTAGCTGGATTTTTATGAATATCTACTTAAGTACCCACAAGCCTAGGAAATACTAGTTGAGGATCATTTTAGTGAGCTGTGAACCGTGGACAGTCAACCGTGGTCGGTTTATCCGCAGGGATTAACTCTCCCATTCAGCCATGGGGCCAGATTGCGGATAATCCCATTGATTTTTTTCCGCTCTGTATCAGTCACTTGTATTGGTTTTTTTAAAATTCCCCATCTTTACTTCCTGAGAATCGTATCCTTGAACCAAAAATTAGGAATAACATGACTGAGCCAGAAGATAAGAATTCTGAAGAACGCATCCGAAACGCCTTTAAGGAACGGGATTGGAACGAAATTAAAAGTGCAGACTCCTGGGCCATTTTTAAGGTAATGTCGGAGTTTGTCGAGGGCTTTGATAAGCTTGCCAAAATAGGCCCTTGCGTCACCATTTTTGGTTCCGCCCGTACCCCAAGTGACCACGCCTACTACAAAGTTGCCGAAGAAATCGCCGCCAAACTCGTACGCCATGGCTATGGCGTGATCACCGGAGGTGGTCCAGGCATCATGGAAGCCGGAAATAAGGGCGCCCACTCGGAAGGAGGAAAGTCTGTAGGACTCAACATCCAACTCCCTTTCGAACAGTTTAACAACGTCTACATCGACCGAGACAAGCTGCTCAACTTTGACTACTTCTTTGTTCGCAAAGTGATGTTTGTTCGCTACTCTCAAGGATTCGTTGTGCTCCCCGGTGGATTTGGTACGCTGGACGAGTTTTTTGAAGCGCTCACCCTCATCCAAACCAACAAGATTGGTCGATTCCCAATCGTATTGGTTGGCAAGGACTACTGGAGTGGATTGGTGGATTGGATCAAAAGCAGATTACTCCAGGAAGATCTCCACTACATCAGTGAATCTGATCTAGACCTATTCTGTATGGTCGACACCGCTACGGAAGCCGTCAAAGTAATCGATGAATTCTACAGCAAGTACCTGCTAAGCCCTAATTTCTAAGGACTACCCTCTCAAAGATTGTAAATCGAGAATTAGGAAACCTTCAGAAGAAGTTCGCCATGCCTTTTGACCACTTTCAATTCAAAAAATTGGTTGATAAAGGCCTTGCAATGGTTCTCCGCCCATTCTGCACGGGATTCGGTATCGTGCAATAAAGTCATCCGAAGTAAGGTCTTCACATAAGGCTCGTGTTGGCCAAGCTGCCGTACATAGGACACCAAGGTTGCAGTCCAGTCTTCTTGAAATTTTTCGAAGTGCGTACGCCCATCAAATAAAAGCTCCAGCTGATTGTCTCCGTGACGGTAGCGGTAGACGCCACAAAGTTGTCTGTAAATCAATCGAACCCGCTCGCGAGGAAACTCATTCCGCTCCATAATCGAGCGATAAGTTTGATCCATCAGCTGCAAGGGATTGTAGAGCTGGGTGTAAGATGCTTTTAATTCAACTACCATCTGGTCCAACAACTCCTCTTCCATAACCGATTGGGCCTGTCGAAGGATGTAGTTTTTGTCCAGAGGAAATAATTTTTGAATCATTAGCAATCGCTTTATTTCACAAAAATAGAACTTATTGTAAAAAATACCCCCTTTTCTGGAAGTAAAAGCAAATCTAGCTCAACTTACTTCTTGCTGGCAGCAGCAAACATCTCCTCAATCAGGAGGGTGTAAAAATGGGACTGATCCATTCCCATGGCCCGCACCTGCTGCGAGATCAAGCTGGTTTCGGTTTGTCCAGGAACCGTGTTGATTTCAATAAAATAGAAGGCTCCGGTATCTTCCTGAAGAAAATAGTCAATTCGTACCGCTCCCTTGCAGTTGAGAACCGAATAAACCTTTTTTGAAATGCGCTCTACACGTGCCACTTCTTCCGAATTCATTCGGCCTGGCGTGATCTCCTCACATACTCCGGGCAGATACTTGGAATCGTAATCAAAAAACTCCCTGCTGCTGACAATCTCCGTGGCAGGCAATACGGTAATCTGGCCCTTTTCTTTAAACATCCCTACTGAAAACTCCCTACCAGACACAAATTCCTCCACAAGCACCTGGGAATCTTCCGCAAAGGCCTTGTCTAAGGCTTCTGGCAATTCTTCCCAGGTCTTCACCTTAGTCATGCCGATGGAACTTCCACCATTGTTGGGCTTGATAAATAGCGGCAATTGAAGTTCCTCCTGGATTCTGGATGCAGCAGTTGGCTCCTGCTCAAAAAGCTGCATGGATCGCGCCACCTGCAATTCAGGGATGGTCTGAACGATGGCCTTGGTGTAGCCTTTGTTCATCGTGATCGCAGAAGTCAGCTGGTCACAAGTAGTGTAGGGAATGCCGAGCAAGTCAAAGTAGCCTGCTAGCTTGCCGTCCTCGCCAGGAGAACCATGTAGAATAGTAAACACCCCGTCAAAAGTGATTTTTTTATCGCCTAGCTGCAGACTAAAATCATTGAGATCCACTGCGATTTTCTCCCCAGAAGGAGTCAAATGGTACCAATCCCCCGGATAGATGTAAATCGTAAATACCTCATAAAGCGCTCGGTCGATGGCCTTCTCCACCACAGCGGCACTTTTTAAGGAGATTACTGACTCACCTGTGAAGCCTCCGGTGACCAAGGCAATTTTCTTTTTCATGGGAAAAAATTTACACTGCGAAATAGCTTATTTTCTGTTTACGCTCCAAAGGTTTAGAATCCCTGGGCCATTTTATATCTTTAGGCCTTTCGAATCACCTGATCTGTATCCAAAAATAAAAAAATATGAGTAAGAATTGGCATTTCTCTGTGCTGTTTTGCTGCGCAATAGCAGTGTTTAGCTTTTCGCTTCAAGCACAAACTCCTAAAAAGGTAAGTTTGGAGGACGTTTTCAAAAAAGGAACCTTCTCCCAAAAGTCGGTTTATGGCATCAACTGGATGAAGGATGGCAACTATTACAGTTCCTTGGTTCAGCGCAATGGAGCCCCAGCAGTAGTAAAAATCAAAGTAACTACTGGCGAAGAGGTGGGAGTCCTCCTGGACGGACAAGCTTTGGGTATCGCGTTTTCGGACTACAGTTTCAATGCCGATGAATCCAAGGCCCTCTTGGCTATGGATGTGGAGTCCATCTACCGCCGTTCCTCCAAAGGGATTTTTTATGTGGTCGATCTGGCATCTGGACAAAAGCAGCAGCTGATGAAGGGAGAAAAAATCTCCTACGCCACCCTTTCCCCGGACAACAATCAGGTGGCCTTTGTCAAGGACAACAACCTCTACCTGACCGATCTCGCCAGCAACACCGTCACGCAACTTACCTTCGATGGGGAAGCCAACCGCATCATCAACGGGGCTGCGGACTGGGTGTATGAGGAGGAGTTTTCGATGGCTCAAGCCTTCAAATGGTCTCCAGATGGAAAGAAAATTGCCTTTATCCGATTTGATGAAAGCAATGTGCCAGAGTTCAACATGCAAACTTGGGGGCCACTCTACCCTCAAGACTACAAGTTTAAGTACCCCAAGGCAGGTGAAAAAAATGCATTGGTCTCCATTCATGTCGTAGACCTCGCCTCCAAAAAAGTGCAAAAAATGGATGCGGGACCAGAAGCAGATCAGTACCTGCCCCGCCTCTATTGGACCCAGGATGCAAGCCAGTTGGCCTTTATCCGCCTGAATAGACTTCAAAATCAACTGGACCTCCTGCAGGCCAATGCGAGCACGGGAGAGAGCAAGCTCATCTTATCCGAGAAGTCCGCAACCTACGTGGACCTCGACTACAACGATGACCTGCAGTACCTCAGCGATGGGAAAACCTTTATCCGTACCTCTGAGCAGGACGGCTACAAGCACATCTACCACCACAACATGGATGGCATTTTGATTCGTCAGCTGACTACAGGTCCTTGGGAGGTGAGTTCCTTGGTGGGAGTGGACGAGAAGGGCAAAAAGCTCTACTACCTCTCCACCGAAAAATCTCCCTTGGAGCGACAGCTCTATGTGATCCAGTTGGATGGAAAGGGCAAAAAAATGCTGAGCCCGCTTGCTGGCACCTATAGCATCAACATGAGCCCAGATCACCAGTTTTTTATTGCCTACCACAGCAATGCTGCCAGCCCGGTTACCGTTACCCTCAACGAGGCGAGCGGAAAGACCCTGAAGGTACTTGAAGACAACCAGGCCTTGAAAGACCGGATGGCCAGCTTTGCCCTCGGAAAAAAGGAATTTTTCAGCTTCCCAACGGTAGACGGCACGACCCTCAATGGATACTTGATCAAGCCAGCAGACTTTGATCCCAACAAAAAATATCCGGTACTTCTGTATGTGTATGGAGGTCCTGGCTCTCAAAATGTACTCAACTCCTGGGGCGGATCACGAGACTTTTGGCACCAGCATCTGGCGGCAGAAGGCTACCTAGTCGCCAGTATTGACAACCGGGGGACGGGTGCTCGAGGTCGTGATTTCAAACACTCCACCTATGCCAACTTGGGCAAGCTGGAGACCATCGATCAGATCGAGGGTGCCAAGTACTTGGCCAAGATGCCTTTTGTAGATCCTGCTCGAATAGGAATTTGGGGCTGGTCCTATGGGGGCTACATGTCCTCCCTTTCCTTGATGATTGGCCACGAGGTGTTTAAAACTGCAATTGCAGTGGCGCCAGTGACTACTTGGAGGTATTACGATACGGTCTACACCGAGCGCTACTTGCAGACGCCCCAACTGAATCCTGCTGGCTACGATGACAACAGTCCTATCACCCATGTAAATAAATTGAAGGGAAACTTCTTGCTGATTCATGGCACGGGAGATGACAATGTCCACTTCCAAAATGCCGTGGACTTGGTCAATGCACTTATCGCGGCTGACAAGCAGTTTGAATCCTTTTACTACCCCAACCGCAACCATGGGATTTCGGGTGGAAATACCACCTGGCACCTGTACACGCAGATGACCGACTTCTTGAAGCGAAAGTTGTAAAAATTGAAAAAATCCGAAAGAGAGCCTTTCGGATTTTTTTATTTTCAATTAAAAATTCTTTTTTTAGTGAAGTATCCCGTCACAAAGAGAGTTGTTTTAGTCCATGAGAAACTCAATAAACTAGTTTGTCGTATACCCCCTAAATAATTCCAAAAATGGGATAGTACTTCACCTAAACCAAAGTCCTATGAAAATTCTGATTTTCTTCCTCGCCAGTACATTTTTGGTGACTTGTTCCTTTGGACAAAGCGCCTTTAAACGGAATGACGTTTATTTTGAAGCAGGCGGCAATGGTCTTTTTTCTTCTATTAATTACGAGCGACAACTGACAGACCAGCCTGGGTTTGGGGTCAGAATTGGGTTGGGATTTTATTCAGAAAATGCGTTCTACTTGACCATCCCCACCGGAGTAAATTACCTTTTCAAATTAAAAAACGACAACTCCTTTATTGATGCTGGACTCGGGGCAACCTGGACTCGTAAAAATGGGGATTTGTTTATCGTTGAAGACCCTTCCAATGGAGAGAATTTTGTAAGCTTTGTACCCAGTATCGGTTACCGGAAGCACACGGCGAACGATTTGATGTGGCGGATCAGCTTAGCCCCTGTTGCCAATAAATATGGACTGGTTCCATGGCTTGGCTTATCCTTGGGAAAACGGTTTTAATAGTAATTACACTTTTCAGAGACAGGGGTGGTGTAAAGGCTACGGTTATCAGTAATCGTACCCCTAAGCATTAGCCCCAGTTTCTGAATGAGTTGATTTCTATTAAATAGTTTGGCAAGAGGCTTTTTTGACCTTTAATAAAGACCTCTTTTTCTAAAAAAGTGGTAAATTCCCAAAAAGCGAAAAAATGAAAATCATTCTTGAACTTCCCGAAAAACCAGAACTTCAAAATTTGGACGTTTCAGGATACCTTATCGCCAAACTTTACCAGGATGGTCTCCTTTCTGCTGGACAGGCCGCTCAGGTTTTAGGAATAACCCACAAAAAGTTCTTGGAAAGTTTGGGGGGGTTTGGCGTTTCTGTATTCAGTGAATCGGCTGAAGATTTTTTGAATGATGTGAAAAATGCTTAGTATCATTCCAGATACAAGTTGTCTTATTCTTTTAAGTAAAATAGAAGCCCTCCAGTTACTTTCCTTGATGTATGGAAAGGTTCTGATTCCTGAAATTGTAATTAAAGAATTCAAGGAAACTCTTTCAATTCCATACGAAGTTATTAATTGCCAAAACCCAAGTCTCCTTGAAAAATTAGAGACTCAACTAGATTCTGGTGAAGCCGCTGTTATCTGTGCTGGGTTAGAAAAGAAAGAAGTAATCGTGGCCATTGATGATCTAAAAGGGAGAAAAATGGCGGCTAGTTTTGGATTAAGTGTTACTGGCACCCTTGGAATTTTAGTTAAAGCGAAAAGAAATGGCCTCATCCCTATTTTGGAACCTCTAGTTGAAAAATTAATTCAAGTCGGTATTCGAATTTCTCCAGAGGTACTAGAAGTGATACGAAAAGACTATCCTTAAGCAATCTTTATCTGATCCAAGTAGAACTTCATGCGGCTATGTTTTCTAGCTAAAAATTCAATCTTCTCGATTTGATCCAGCTTGTGGTTGTAGAACACCTCCACGTACTCATCTCCCAGCAAGTACAAATTGACCTTGTGCCGGTAGTAACGGATAGCCACCACAAAGCTGCCCTCTAGGTAGAGGGTTTTGATCTTTTGTGAAATCGATAGGCGGCTAAACTCTTCTTTACGCATCGTTACTGGATAAACTAGACTTAAATCTACGGAAAACAAGCAGGAATTTGGCCTCGAAACGGCAAATACTCCACAAAAAAGCCCTCTTTCGGAGAGCTTTTTGACTATTCTTTTGTGAACACCCACTTTTTTACCATTAGCCAAAGAAAACAAGGTTTGATGTTCAAGTAGGTGAGCCGTGGACCGTTGACTGTGGACGGTTGACAAATTTTTCTGCTTAGTGTACCGCTGTTTGGAAGTCTTTGATGGCTTCGCTAAAATCCAGTACGGGCACTTGCTTGACTTCATTGGCAACAATGCTTACTCCTGCTGCTGAACGATAGCCTCCCGCACAGTGAATCAATACAGGCTTATGCTGTGGAATTTCATGCGCTCGCTCTCGAAGTTCGGGCAGCGGAATATTCAAGGCTCCCTCAAAAATCGGAGTACCTGCCTTTTCATCCCGGCTGCGAATATCTACTAGGGTGTAGGCCTCAGGATTAGCTTTGAATGCGGCGAGGTCAAAAGAAGTTCCGGTTGCTGTCATCCCAGCAGGACGAACTACCGCGCCTTGAATCAACTGCTCATAGCCAATTTTAGCAGTTTTGTGAATAAGAATTTCAAGTTCAACCGCAGTATCTGCCACCAAAAAGAAGTTCTCCTTAGGGCCCACTATGGAACCGAGCCAGGTTTCAAACTTCCCACCATTCATGATATTGATTGCTCCAGGAATGTGGCCTGCAGCAAATTGATCTTGCTTTCGAGTATCAATCACCAAAGCATCCGCAGGAAGGGTAGCTCCCTCTGGCCAGATAGACACCTGGGAAATAGACCGCTGGTAGGCAGCTGCACCTTGCTTGTTTAGGTCTACCGCATACCCAAAATACTTCGGAATGTAGGGCTGCCCTTGAAGTAGGGTGTCCACAAAAATTGCTTCATCAGGCGCTGAAAAGGCCCAGTTGGTAGCTCGCTGCTCCCCAATGGTTGACTGACGTGCATCGCTCAAATTTTTACCACAAAGAGATCCTGCTCCATGTGCCGGGAAAACCAAGACCTCATCTGCCAAGGGCTTCAACTTTTGCTGTACGGTATGATACATCATTTTTGCCAGCTCCTCGCGCTGAGCGGTCAGGTTGCTCGCCTTCTCGCGGAGGTCAGGCCGTCCTACATCACCAATAAAAAGCGTATCTCCCGAGAATAACGCGTGATCTTTTCCTTCTGTGTCCTTCAACAAGATGCTGATAGAGTCGGGGGAGTGTCCAGGAGTATGGAGCGCATGAAGGGTGATGGCACCTAGCGTGAAGAAATCACCCTGGTCAAAACCTACATGTGGATAGGCTGCACCCACAAGCTTGGACACGTAGATAGTAGCTCCATCGTTTTTATGGAACTCCAGGTGCGAACTTACAAAGTCCGCATGCGGGTGAGTTTCAATAACGGCAACAATCTGAGCAGCATGGGCTTCGGCAAAGTCATAGTAAGGCTTTGGATTTCTTCCTGGATCGACCAAGGCTATTTTTCCCTGACTCAAGATGGCATAGCTAGCATGAGCTAGCCCTTCGTCGTAAAACTGCTGAATGTGCATAAATGGAGCAATAGGTTTAGAATTGCAGTAAAGATACAATCCCGCTTGAAAGTCTATGCTTGAAGCGGGTTGGATTTATTTAATGTGAAAATTCTTTTGAATTTATTCGTTTGAGAGGTAAACTTGAGACAGCCCAAACAATTTCCATTGAAACGAATCTATTTTCCTTCCGCAACCTACTTTTTTTTGTGTATTTTCGCGCTTTCCGTTTTGAGCAGCTGCGGCAGTAAACGAAGGGCCGCCAAATCTTCCAAGGAATTTACGATAATCCAAACGGCCAAGTCCTACCGCGGTACGCCCTACCGCTATGGGGGCACTACACGGGCAGGAATAGATTGCTCCGCTTTGGTCTACCATTCCTTTGCTTCGGTAGGGGTCAACCTCCCAAGAACTTCTACAGATCAAAGTAAGCTGGGTAAAAAAATTCCTGAACGCAAGATTCGCCCTGGGGATGTCTTATTTTTTGCCACTGGAAAAAAGAAAAAAGAGGTAACCCATACCGGAATAGTTACAGAAGCACAAAAAAATAAGGTGCGTTTTATACATGCTTCTACCTCACTTGGAGTGACCGAAGATTACCTGAGAAGCGCTTATTGGACCAAAGCCTTTCTATTCGCAAGGCGATTGGATCTAAAGTAACTGCTGGCTGAATTCAAAAATCGACTCGCGCAACAATTTTCTGAATCAATTCTGATTAATTTTTCCAAATATCCTTTGGTTTAAGGCTTTTCTCACTAATTTTGCGGTCGAATTAAAGAAGAGTCTCTTTTTACCTTTCATCAAATAAAATGGCAAATATTGGCAAGATAACTCAGGTAATCGGCCCTGTAGTGGACGTATCCTTTGAAGGCGGAAAACTACCTAACATCTTAGATGCGCTAGAACTCACCAAAGACAATGGCCAGAAGGTCGTGTTGGAAGTGCAGCAGCACCTAGGTGAAGACCGAGTAAGAACCATCGCAATGGATTCTTCAGAAGGTATGGTTCGCGGCATGGAAGTGCGAGATTTGGGTCAGCCCATCTCTGTTCCTACTGGCGAAGGCATCAAAGGCCGACTTTTCAATGTAGTAGGTGAAGCCATCGACGGTCTTCCACAAGTGCCAGCAGGCAAGCGTCTTCCAATTCACCGCTCTGCGCCACGATTTGAAGATCTTTCCACTGCTACCGAAGTATTATTCACTGGTATCAAGGTAATCGACTTGATCGAGCCTTATGCCAAAGGAGGTAAAATTGGTCTCTTTGGAGGTGCAGGGGTAGGCAAGACGGTATTGATCCAGGAATTGATCAACAACATCGCGAAAGCCTATTCTGGTTTGTCCGTATTTGCGGGTGTAGGAGAAAGAACCCGTGAGGGAAATGACCTTTTAAGAGAAATGATCGAGTCAGGCATCGTAACCTACGGGGATGACTTTATCCATAGTTTGGAAACTGAAGGCGGATGGGATCTATCCAAAGTAGATCTTAAGAAGTTGGAAGAATCCAAAGCAACATTCGTGTTTGGACAAATGAACGAGCCTCCAGGAGCACGTGCTCGCGTGGCCCTTACTGGTCTTACCCTTGCGGAATACTACCGTGATGGTGACGGATCAGGTCAAGGAAAAGACATCTTGTTCTTTATCGACAACATTTTCCGATTCACCCAGGCAGGTTCCGAAGTGTCCGCACTTCTTGGACGTATGCCTTCTGCAGTAGGTTACCAGCCAACTTTGGCAACAGAAATGGGTGCCATGCAGGAACGAATCACTTCTACTAAAAATGGATCGATCACTTCCGTACAGGCAGTATATGTACCTGCGGATGACTTGACTGACCCGGCTCCAGCGACTACATTCGCTCACTTGGATGCTACTACAGTATTGTCTCGTAAGATCGCGGAATTGGGAATCTACCCTGCTGTGGATCCTTTGGACTCTACTTCACGAATCCTCTCTCCAGATATCTTGGGAGATGATCACTACAACTGTGCGCAACGCGTAAAAGAAACCCTTCAGCGTTACAAAGAACTTCAGGATATCATTGCCATATTGGGTATGGAGGAACTTTCTGAGGAAGATAAGCAAGTGGTACACCGCGCGCGTCGTGTGCAGCGTTTCTTGTCTCAGCCTTTCCACGTAGCAGAACAGTTTACCGGTCTTAAAGGAGTATTGGTTGACATCAAAGACACCATCAAAGGATTCAACATGATCCTAGATGGCGAACTTGATCATTTGCCAGAAGCAGCGTTCAACTTGGTAGGTAGCATCGAAGATGCCATCGCTAAAGGAGAAAAATTGCTCGCAGAAGTAAAATAAATTTCTTCTCAACCCTGCCTTTGGAAGCAATCCAAAGGTCTCGAGGCAGGATGAGTACAATTACTGAAGATCGTATACACCATGCACTTAGAAATAGTTACACCAGATAAAAAAGTTTTCCAAGGAGAGGTGAGCGAAGCTACCTTTCCTGGAGCTTTGGGAGCATTTCAAGTTCTCGCGAATCACGCACCGATTGTGTCTGCCTTGGCCAAAGGGTTGGTTTCCTTCACTACAGCTGAAGGCAAGCAATCTCTTCAGGTAGAAGGTGGCGTGGTTGAAGTAAAGCAAAATACCATCGTAGTCTTGGCTGAAAAAGTTGTTGATTAATTTAGGTCAACAGCGAACTGTCAACAGTCAACGGCAGATTGTGGCGGACTTCAGGCTTTGTTTCTGATACGCACAAAATAATTCACGGAAATACAAGTACTTAAAATAGGCTGTCCCGAAAAGAGACCGCCTATTTTTGTTAGTTCCCCAACATAGATAAGATCTGATTAGCCGCATTCTTACCATTAGAAATTCAATAATCACTCGGTCAACAGCTAACAGTTAACGGTCCACAGTCGATTGGTGTAGGATTACGATTTGCCTTTATAACTACAATCTGCGGTGGACCGTGGACTGTCAACCGTTGACAAAAATTAACTGTGGACCGTTAGCCGTTGACCATTTTTTGATTTTTCCTTGGAATTAAAAAGATAACCTGTACATTTGCAATCCGAAAGGAGGTGTACAGCTATGATCATAATCAACATTAAAGAAAACGAATCTATCGATAAGGCGCTTAAGCGTTTTAAGAAGAAGTTTGACAAAACCGGTGCGGTTCGTGAATTGAGAGCCCGTCAGGCGTTTACTAAGCCTTCTGTGAAAAGAAGAGAACAAGTTATCAAGGCTGCTTACAAGCAAAAGCTTCAGGAAGAATTCATGAAGTAATTGCATAGGCATTTGTCCTATATACAAAGCACCAGTCGTTCGGCTGGTGCTTTTTTTTGATCCCTCCGCAATCTCTCTCCATTTTTTTGACAGCTCCCCAGCGCTTGATTTGTACCCCTGATTTTTTACACCAACCTATTTGAAAAATAAACGTATCTTAAGTAGCAAATTCATCCCATGATTGATTCGTTTATCAACTACTTGGAATACGAAAAAAGGAGCAGTGCGCATACCGTGCTAGCCTATCGAAAAGACTTGGAACAAGCTCAAGACTTTGTGAATCTATCCTTTTCAATAGACGACCTCTCCAACTGTACCCATCCTGACTTGCGCGCATGGATTATCGATTTGGTAGAGCAGGGGATGAGCCAAACTACCGTGAACCGCAAGTTGGCCACACTTCGCTCCTTCTACAAGTTTTTGATGCGCTCCAAAATCATTCAGAAGGATCCTACCTACAAGCTAAAATCACTAAAAAGCCCCAAAAAGCTACCCGAGTTTTTGCAGGAAACCACCATTGAATCTGTTTTGGAAGAGGAGGTTTACGCCCCCACCTTTGAAGGACAGCGGGACCGAATGGTCCTCGAATTTCTATACCTCACCGGGGTGCGCCTCTCCGAACTTACCGCATTGAAGTGGAAGGATATCCGCCTGCAGGAGGAACAGGTGAAGGTCTTGGGGAAAAGACAAAAAGAACGCATCATCCCCTTGACCAAATCATTACAGCGGAATATCTCTGACTATAAAAAAGTGGTCGAAGCCCATTTCCTCAAGGTGGAGGGGGAAGATTACTTTATTCGCAGCAACAAAGGCGAGAAAGCCTACTCCATGCTCATCTACCGGATCGTGAAGCACTACTTGGACCTATTCGCCCAAAACTCGAAACGAAGTCCTCACCTGCTCCGCCACACCTTCGCTACCCACTTGCTCAACAAGGGGGCCGACCTTAATGCAGTGAAAGATTTGCTCGGCCATGCCAACCTGGCCGCCACCCAAGTATATACCCACAACTCCATGGAGAAACTCAAGGCAGTGTTTGAACAAGCACATCCAAAAGCTTAAGTACCTTTTTAGTTAACCCTTAATCCCTTCTATTATGAAACTACAGATGCACTCCATTCACTTCGATGCGGATCAAAAATTGATCGATTTTATTCAGAAGAAGGCCGACAAACTAGATACATTCTTCGACAGCATTTTGGACGGAGAAGTGTTTTTGAGACTGGATAAAAATGAGAAAAACCAGAACAAGCTAGTAGAAATCAAACTAAACGTTCCTGGGAAGCAGTTTTTTGCCAAAAACCAAGACGATTCCTTTGAGGCAGCTGCAGACGAGGCAGTAGAAGGGCTACGGAGACAGCTGGAAAAGCACAAAGAGAAAAATAGCTAATCAACCAAACCCGAAGGGCTTTCCTTCGGGTTTATTTTTTTTGAAGGAAATAATAGCTTCTCCCCTGCTTTACCCACAATTCCTCACGCGCCGCTGAACTGCTGGCCCGAATAAAGTCTGGAATTGCTTTGGAGTCCAAGTGGGTACTTGCGACCTGCACCCTATAACCCACCGTATCCCATTCGGAAAGCAGACGGTCCTCCAAAATCAAGTAGCTGTAGTTTTTAGCTTCCTCCTTCCATCCCTCCCTAGATAAGTCAACCAAATCGTATGCGGTCCCCAAACTCATCCGAATCTTTGACCCCTCATGCAAGTTGCCCGCAAAGCCAATGGGTCCCCCTACTCCCATCTCTTCTACGACCGCTGCCGCCTGAACCCCTTGGTGCGGCAAGGAAATCAAGCGGGTAATGCCTGTCAATTGAAAGAATAGAAACAAGATGGAAAGCGCAAGCAGCTTGGGAGGCAGAACGGCAGACCGAAGGAATGCCCAAACCCCATAGCCTAAAAATAAAATCCCTAAAGCAAGATAGACGAAGGACCAACCATCACCTGAACCCGTACCAAGTAGCCAGGCATTCACGCCGACAACAAGCGCCACCAAAGAAAGTAGGAAAACTGCGGCTACCTTCAACCCCTTTGCACGTTCCAAGCCGCCTCCACGAACCAGAATCCAAGCAAGCCAAAGCGCCAATACGGGAGCTACAGGCAGGAGGTATCGCTCGTAAAATTTGCTGGTCAGCGCGCCCATCCCCACAATCGCCAGCCCCCAGAGGAGTACAAAGGCAAAAAACTGTGGATTCTCCTTCCAGGCAGTAGCCACCGTGGGCTTCAATTTGGGAATCGCCAAAGCTGCCCAAGGCAAAAATACCCCTACTAGGAGCAGAGTTGCTACTGTTCCATTTTGAAGCACCAATACTACACGAGAGGTCACGCGAGTTCCCACCTGATCTTCCAAGAAACTAGCAAGAAAAACAGGACCATGGAGTTGCCACATGGCCACAAACCAGAACAAGGCAATGCCTAGTGCTACAAGAAGGGCTGGGAAATACAGCAGTTTTTTCCAAGAAATCCGCTGCCAGGGATTGAACCGAAGATACAAGATGCCTATGCCGCCCAAAGCCACGGCAGGGAGCCCTTTCACTTCGAAAGCCAATGCTAGTCCAAGGTACAGCAGCCATAGAAATTTTTTATTCGCCTGCTCCCCATCGCGAAGAAGGCCAGCAAAGCCCAGGGCACTACCCGTAATCGTCAGCACCAAGAGCACATCTGGGATGGAGCGCGTAGCAGCAAAAATTAAAATGGGATTGGAAGCAGAGATCAGCGCTGCGACTCCTGCAATTTTCCGATCCCCAAATACTGTTTTTCCAAGGAGGTAGGTTAGGCCAACAGTAGCTGCCCCTGCCAGCAAAAAAAAGACCCGTGAACCGAAGGCATGCACGCCAAAGAGCTTGAATCCTGCGAGCACCGCCCAGTAAGTAAGGATGGGTTTCTTGAAGCGCAGCTCCCCCGAACCCAAGTAGGTAGTCAGGTAATCACCGTTCTGCAACATCTTGACCGCAGCATCCCGGTAGTAAATTTCGTCGGGATAATGCAGGTGAAAATCTAGGGCAAAAGGCCCCACCAAGCCACAAAAAAGGAGTAGCAGCACCCAGGGATTGGCGATTACGGCAGAAGGTTGAGCAGTGCGCATCCCCAAAGATACTGCAGGTAGCTGGGATTTTTGGAGGTATTTGATTCAAAAACAGCAAGCGCATTGACCAAATGCGGTTAAAAGGGTACTTTTGAGGAATCTTTCCGTCCCATGAACAAGCCACTTTTATCCGTCGTCATCACCGTTTACAACGAAGAAGATAACATTCAACCCCTCCTGCAAGCGACCTATGCCGCGCTGTCGGGGATGAACTACGAAGTAATCTTGGTGGAGGATGGAAGCACCGACCGCACGGTGGCTGAGGTAAAAAAGTACGCGAATACCCGTACCAAGCTCGTTATTTTCAACCGCAACTACGGCCAAACTACCGCCCTAGCAGCGGGTATTGATCAGGCCACAGGGGAATACATTGCCACCATGGATGGCGACCTTCAAAATGACCCGACCGACCTTCCAGGTATGCTCCAAAAAGCAATCGACGAGGAATGGGATGTGGTGGCCGGCCGTAGAGCCAATCGAAAAGATGGATTTGTGCTCCGAAAAATCCCTTCCAAAATCGCCAACTGGATCATTCGAAATTCCACAAACGTACACCTCAAGGACTATGGCTGCACACTTCGGGTGTACAAAGCCGAGATCGCGCAAAACATGGGACTCTATGGGGAGCTCCACCGCTTTATACCTGTTCTGGCAAAGCAGCAGGGCGCCAAGATGACCGAAGTGGATGTCAAGCACCACCCTCGAATTCACGGCACCTCCAAATACGGACTCAGTCGCACCTTCAAGGTGATGGCCGACTTGATCCTGATGCTGTTTTTTCAAAAATACTTTCAGCGTCCCATCCACCTCTTTGGTGGGCTGGGATTACTCGCCTTCCTGCTAGGCGGAATTATCAATGTGTACCTCTTGGTGCTTAAAATCATGGGGGAGGACATCTGGGGACGTCCCATTCTGATTCTTGGATTCATGTTGATCCTGGCAGGCATCCAACTGATCACTACAGGCATCATTGCGGAGATCATCGTGCGCACCTATTTTGAATCCCAGGACAAGAAAACCTACCGCATCAAAAGCCTCTACACCGGGGAGCAGGAAGTGCACCCCTCCAACTAAGGATTCCATGTCCTCCCTCAAAAACCAACTAAAAACTGCCCTAAAAATTCTCCTCACAGGAGGGGCTTTGTACCTGGTTTTTCAGAAAATCGATACCGAACAGCTTCTTCTGCTTTCCAAAAATTTATCCTGGCCCTGGCTACTCCCTGCCATTGCACTTTTTGTGGGCAGTAAGGTAGCCACAGCTATTCGTCTCAATCATTATTTTGCAAACATCCCCCTCCTGCTCAGCGCTTGGGAAAATTGGCGACTTTACTTAATTGGGATGTTCTACAACTTATTCCTCCCTGGGGGGATAGGTGGCGACGGGTACAAGGTATACCTCTTGAATAAAGAATTTAAAACGCCCGTCAAAGAACTTCTGAAAGCGAGTTTGCTGGATCGCCTTGGGGGCCTGGTGGCGATAGTTGCGCTACTTCTAGCATTACTGGGGCTAATCGAACTCCCTTGGCAGGGATTTGCTACTTGGACCAGCAAGGCCCTCCTACTTGCGGCTGCTTTGGGAGTGGTGCCGGCGTTTTGGCTGCTTCAAAAAGTACTTTTCCCCAACTTTTTACCTTCCTTTTGGCAAGGAATCATCTGGTCCTTGGTTGGTCAACTTGCCCAAATGGCTTCAGTCTTTTGCTTGTTGCTCGCGTTGGGAGTACAGGATAATCTCCTAGCTTACCAGGCTGTATTTTTGCTTTCCTCGATTGTGGCGGTCTTGCCGCTGACCATAGGAGGAGTGGGAGCTCGAGAGCTAGTCGTCGTTTATGCCCATTCCTATGCAGGGATCCAAGAGACCGAAGCGGTGGCATTTAGCTTGCTCTTTTTTCTAATTTCGGCAGCAGTATCCCTCTCAGGGGCTTGGATCAAGTGGGAAAGAGCAGATCAAAACTAAAAAATGCTTTTGGGCAACTAGTTCCACAAAGACTGCAGCGCTCAAAAGAAGGTTGATCCGATTAATTTCTAACTTTGCGCATATTCTTTCCGACCATGACCCGAGCCGAGCTTTTTGCCCAGATCCAACAAAAATCCTCCTTCCTCTGTGTAGGATTAGATCCGGACCTTGAAAAAATTCCTGCTCACCTAAAAAGTGAGGCCGATCCGATTTTCACCTTCTGTCAGCAAATCATTGAAGAAACGGCAGACTTTGCGGTAGCCTACAAGCCCAACACGGCTTTTTTTGAAGCACATGGTGCCAAAGGCTGGGAGACGCTTGCCAAGGTAGAAGCATTGATTCCGAAGCACATCTTTTCGATTGCAGATGCCAAGCGAGGCGACATTGGCAATACGGCCACACGCTATGCCGAAGCTTTTTTTACCCACATGAACTTCGATTCCATTACGATTGCGCCTTACATGGGCAAGGATTCCGTGACTCCTTTTTTGGAATTTGAGGGCAAGTGGGCGATACTTCTTGCGCTAACTTCCAACCCAGGATCCTTAGATTTTCAGCTCCTTCAAGACGCTTCTGGCAAAGCGCTCTACCAAACCGTTCTTGAAAAAAGTCAGGAATGGGGAAGCCCTGAAAACCTCATGTACGTGGTCGGTGCTACCAGAGGCGAACTTATCGGAGAGGTGAGGAAAACAGTGCCCGAACACTTCTTGCTCGTGCCAGGCGTAGGCGCTCAGGGAGGAAGTTTGGCAGATGTGGCCCGCTTCGGAATGAATAGCAGTTGCGGCCTACTCGTCAACTCCAGCCGAGGGATCATCTATGCTTCCCAAGAAAAAGATTTTGCTAAAGTAGCGCGAAAAGAAGCGCAGAAACTTCAGGAAGAAATGGGCGAACTTCTCGATCGCTATCTGAAGTAAGCCACACCAAATTTCAGATTCTAATTTTTTAAAATAGCCCCTAATCCCTTGCATTCGAGCAAGTTGTTGGCTACATTCAATTCACTTTTTAGACTTACTTTTTATGGATTTTAAAGAAGACTTTTTACAGTTGGTATGGAAATACCAATACTTCGATCGCAAAAGCCTCCTAACCACAGCTGGAGAAGAACTCCAAATCTTGCAGGTTGGCAACCACAACTCCGGCGAAGGACCTGACTTTCAAAACGCAGCCCTCATGATCGGGGGCATCCGACTACATGGCCATGTGGAAGTGCACCGGCGATCCTCAGAATGGGTACAGCATGCGCACGATACAGACCTTGGCTACAATGCCGTAGTGTTGCATTTGGTCTGGGAAAACGACCGGCAAGTTTACCGGCAGGACGGTACCCCCATGCCTACAGCAGAGCTGAAAGGAAAGATCTACTTGGATATCTGGCGGAATTACCAGCAGCTCCTCGATTTCAAAATAGATCTTCCTTGTGCACATGCCCTCGCCACCGTTCCTGAAATTCTACGTTTTTCAGCATCCGAAAAAGCCTTGGTCGAACGCCTCTACGAAAAGTCCCAGGGGGTGCTTGTCGTCCTTCAGGCTACGCAAGGAAATTGGGAAGAAACTGCCTACCGCTGGCTTTTTCGATGCTTTGGCTACCATACCAACCGCCTGCCCATGGAGGAACTGGGCCAATTGCTTCCCTACACGCTGCTCAAAAGACACCGAGAGCAGCTGCAGCACTTGGAGGCCATGCTCTTGGGTCAGGCAGGCTTACTACCAGCGGATTCGGAAGATCCCTATGTCCAGCAACTCAAAAAAGACCATGATTTTTATCAGAAAAAATACGGTTGGACAAAAGGACTTACCCGGCAACACTGGACTTTTTTGGGTGCTCGGCCGGCCAACTTTCCTACACTGCGGCTGGCGCAGCTCGCAACCGTCCTGGTACAGGCTCCCCACTTGCTTTCCTCCCTATTGGAAGAATCCGGAGACCTAGTCGCCTTTAAAAAAATCTTTCAAACGCCGCCATCCCCCTATTGGCGACAGCATTACAACTTTGGAAAACCCAGTAGCAAAGTCACCTCCAACGGCCTTTCTGAGCAAAGTGTGCAGCTTTTACTGATCAATTTTGTACTGCCCATCTGGTTTGCCTATGGGGAATTCCACGACCAAGAGGAGTGGAAAGAGCGTTGCTTTTCCCTACTTCAAAGCCTCCCGGCAGAACAAAATTATGTGCTCCGAAAGTTTGTGAGTCATGCTTGGAAACCGAGTACCGCCTTTGACTCCCAAGGCATGCTTGAGTTGTACCGAAGGTATTGCAGTGCACAAAAATGCTTATCCTGCAAAATCGGCCAAAGCCTTGTCCGAAGCCCTTCCAAATGAATCGTTGTGCAAACGCTACAATTGCTGTATTTTTGCAACGATTACTTTAAAATACTCATGGACAAACCTGTCATCATCCTCGGCGCCAAAGGCATTGCACATCCCGCGCTAGAAATTTTCAATAGCAATCAAGTGATTGTGTATGGATTATTGGATGAGGACAGCAGCCTTCATGGTACCGAAATC
Source organism: Algoriphagus sp. (assembly GCA_040403475.1). Classification (GTDB taxonomy): domain Bacteria; phylum Bacteroidota; class Bacteroidia; order Cytophagales; family Cyclobacteriaceae; genus Algoriphagus. Next base: position 30,168 of record JBBAKO010000018.1, read on the forward strand.
AATAATGTCCCTGTGCTCGGCGGCACCGAAGACGAGGGCTTCTTAAAGTTGATCGGAAAAAAAACGGAGGCATTTGTGGCTGTGGACGACACCAAATACCGCAAATTTTTGGTGGAGCTTCTTCTTGAAAATAGAAAAATGCAGCCGATCAATGCCATCCATGAGCGCGCCTACATTTCCACAGATGCCGTTCTAGGACATGGCAACTTTATCAATGCCCAGGTGACGGTGGGGGCGGGAGCGAAAGTTGGAAGTCACTGTATATTTCATACGGGAGTGATTATCGACCACAAAGTGACTGTAGAAGACTATGTTCAAGTGGGCGCAGGATCCATCGTCAATGCCGATGTGGTCTTGGAAGAAGGCGCATTTATCGGTTCGGGCGTGACCATCGTCTCAGGGGTGAGCATCGGAAAAGGAGCCCGCGTGGGTGCTGGATCCGTAGTGATCTCCTCGGTCGGAAAAAACGAAACGGTATTCGGGAATCCGGCAACGAAAATAAAGTGATTGTACAAAGTACAATGTACCAAGTACGAAGTATAGATTAGTATTTAGACCAAAATGTTGCTTCTGATGATACTTTGTACATTGTACTTGGTACTTGGTACGTTACTAACGCTAATTAAATAAGAATACGATTCACCACCCAAACACCCTGCCGAAACAGGGCATACGTTATGGAAAATACACAAAACAAACCTTACCGGATTCTGCTGTACTACTGCTATGCCAGTATCAGTAATCCACAAGCTTATCGAGAAGAACACCACTTGTTCTGCGCTAAAAACAATATTCGCGGCAGAATCATCGTCTCCGACGAAGGACTCAACGGGACCGTTTCCGGCCTTGCCGAGGACTGCGATGCCTACATGGCCTATGTGAAAGCCGACCCCCGTTTTGCCAGTACGGAATTTAAAATCGACAGCCACGAGCAACATGCCTTTGCTAAGATCCACGTGCGCTACAAGCCAGAGATCGTGCATTCCTCGCTCCGCCACCTCGATCCCAATGTGAAAACAGGGAAGCACCTGGAACCGGAAGAATTTAAAAAAATGAAGGACGAAGAGGACGTGGTGATCCTCGACGTACGTTCCAAGTACGAGCACGACCTTGGCCACTTCAAAAATGCGCTCACGATAGACGTCGACAACTTCCGGGAGTTTCCCGAACGCGTGAAAGAACTTGCCCACCTCAAAAATAAAAAGGTGCTCACCTACTGCACGGGAGGCATCAAATGTGAGAAAGCCTCTGCCTACCTGCTGGAACAAGGATTTGAAGATGTGTACCAACTCCATGGAGGCATCATCAAGTACGGCATGGAGGTAGGAGGGGAAGATTTTGAGGGCAAATGCTATGTCTTTGACAACCGCATCGCCGTGGCCGTCAATCAAGTGAACCCAAGTGTTGTGTCGGCCTGCCACATTTGCAACAGTCACAGCGACCGCATGGTCAACTGTGCCAACCCAAGTTGCAACGACCACTTGGCCATCTGCGAAGCCTGCGGATGGGAACTCGAGGGTGCCTGCTCACCAGCTTGCCAGACACATCCTAACAAGCGGCACTATGACGGTACAGGCGCCTATCAAAAAACCTCCAACGGCTACAATCCCTTTCTAAGCCTCCACCGCGATGCTGCCAAGGATCGCGTTAAAACATCCCATGACCAGCCAGCAAATTCCTGAGTCGGAGCTACTTCTCCATCCAGATGGTAGCGTTTACCACCTGCGCTTGACTCCTGAGCAACTGGCCCCCACGGTGTTTACCGTAGGTGATCCAGACCGCGTGGCCACGGTGTCGCAGCACTTTGATCAAATCGACTTCAAAGGTCAAAACCGAGAGTTTATCACGCATACGGGTTGGAAAAATGGGCACCATGTGTCTGTGATCAGCACGGGCATGGGCACGGACAATATTGAGATTTTAATGACTGAACTGGATGCACTGGTGAATGTAGACCTGCAAACACGCCTAGTAAAGGAGAAAAAAACCAGTTTGCAGATCATTCGCATCGGCACCTCAGGAAGCCTCCAGGAAGATATCCCAACGGGCACCTTGCTTGCCTCTGAGATCGCTATCGGGATGGACACCCTGATGGCGTATTACCCAGAGCTGTTAGGTCCGCAGGACTTTGGGCAAGCCATCCAAGCAGAACTTGGACTTTCGTTTCTTCCCTACCAAGCTGCCGCTTCCACCAAGTTATTGGGAATGCTAGATGCTTCCATCCAAAAAGGAATTACGCTCACCTGCCCCGGCTTCTATGCACCTCAAGGAAGAGAAGTACGGCTGAAGCCTCGTTTTGATCAGCTCATTGAGCGACTTGCCGCGCTAGGGGTAGAGGGACGCTACTTGACCAACTTTGAGATGGAGACGGCGGGCTACTATGCCATGAGCGAATTGCTTGGTCACCACTGCATCAGCTTGAATGCCATCCTGGTCAATAGACCATTGAAAAAATTTGATTCTGCTGGTGAAAAAACGGTAGAAAAAGCCATTCAGACTGCTTTAGCCACCTTTGCTGGATGAGTACTTTTTGTGAACAGATTTTGCTGAGCTTAGAGCAAAAAGCCATTCCAGCAAAAGGAGTCCAACTGCAGCAGTACTTTAAAACAGGACCGGGAGGCTATGGAGAAGGAGATATCTTTTTGGGAGTACCTGTTCCAGAGCAGCGAAAAATCGCCAAGGCAATCTCTCAGGATGCCAGCTTACCCCAACTTTCAGAACTAGTACAACACCGGTACCATGAAATGCGATTGACAGGTCTTTTGGCTTTGGTGTATAAGTTTGAAAAAACACGAAGTGAGTCCCTTAGACTGGAGATCGTAGATTTCTACTTGGGGCACTTGGATTACATCAACAACTGGGATTTGGTGGATACTTCGTGTTCCCAAGTCCTGGGCGCTTTCTATTGGAAGAAGGAAAAGTCCCTCTTTTTCTCCCTAGCCGAATCTCCTCTCCTCTGGAGGCAGCGCGTCGCCATGATTAGTTCATTTTATTGGATTCGGAAAGGTGAGTTTAGCGATGCCCTGGCCTTAGCGGAGCTACTTAAATCCCATCCCCATGACCTGATGCACAAGGCTGTGGGCTGGATGGTCAGAGAGGTTGGTAATCGAAATTTTGAGGTCACAAATGAATTTTTAAAGAAGCATTACCGAACCCTTCCTCGAACGATGCTCCGTTACGCCATCGAAAGGTTCCCGGAGGAGTTGCGGCAGGACTTTCTGAAGGGCAGGATTTAAAATACCGATAAAAAGCCTAAATTCAAGAATAGTTATATTTTTTTAATCCTTCATTTTTTAAACTATGGAAAATTACCTCGCAAAGGCTATTGTAGATGCCTGTTTTCACATTCATGTTAAACTTGGTCCTGGGTTATTTGAATCCCTATATGAAGAAGTTTTGAATTATGAATTGTGTAAGCAAGGGTTTCTGGTAAAGCGTCAACATCCAGTTCCTGTCATTTGGGACAATCTTGAAATGGATCTAGGCTTCTGAGCAGATTTGATCGTGGAAGACCTTGTATTAATCGAGCTTAAGTCGGTGAAGGCTCTTGAACCCGTTCACAAAAAGCAGGTGCTGACCTATTTGAAACTGACTGGGTTCAAATTAGGGCTTCTCATTAATTTCAACGAGGCGTTAATCAAAAACGGAATTGCTCGCATAGTGAATGATTTATAAGCACTCGCAAAAAAATACCCCTTTGCGAGAAGAAAAAAAAACATCTCGCAAAGAAGGGGAGCCGCTAAGAAAATACCCCTTTGCGGCTTTGCTTCTCGGCGCCTTTGCGTGAACAAAAATCCGCCGCGGCGGACTCGCAAAGAAGGGGAGCCGCAAAGATTAAGACCCCTTTGCGCCTTTGCTTCCTGCCTACCGCCAGGCAGGCTCGGCGCCTTCGCGTGAACAAAAATCCGCCGCGGCGGACTCGCAAAGAAGAAGAGGCGCAAAGATCAAGACCCCTTTGCGGCTTGGCACCTTTGCGAGAGCTTAAAAGTAAGACAGCCTGCGGAAGGCAGGTAGGCTTTACGAGAACCTACTTTTTATCAAAAAATCAATCGGAAATACCGTCGAGATCGCTTAGTTCCAACCAAGACAATTCCAGTTCTTCCAATTCTCCATCGATAGCCTGAAGTCTTGTGGTCCAGGCGAGCAACTGACTGACATCCGTGGTGCCCTCGGTGATTTGATCCGTGATCTTCGCCTTTTCAGCTTCGAGTTTGGCGATGGTATCGTTGATCTCCTTAAACTCCTGCTTTTGCTTATAGCTCGCCTTGACTTTAGGAACTGAGGCCGACGCATTACTGCTGGCTGGGGCTGGGACAGCGCTCGGGAATTCCTTCTCCAGCTTTTTTTCTGGGCCTGCAAGCTTTCTTTCTTCATCCCACTCACGGAAGTCGGTATAGTTGCCAGGGAAATCACGGATCACCCCTTCACCTTCAAACACAAACAAGTGTTCGACCAAGCGATCCATAAAGTAGCGGTCGTGAGACACGATGATCAAGCAGCCCGGGAAAGTATCCAAAAACTCCTCCAGGATATTCAAGGTCATCAAATCCAGGTCGTTTGTGGGTTCGTCGAGGATCAGAAAGTTTGGGTTTTTGATCAGCACCAAAAGCAGCTGCAGGCGTCTGCGCTCCCCCCCACTCATCTTCCCGATGGGCGTAAACTGCTGCTTTGCCGGGAATCCAAACTGGGTTAAAAACTGGCTCACCGTAATCGTCTGTCCCTTGTCCAGCACTACCACTTCCGCAATTTCTTTAACCACATCAATCAGGCGCTTTTCCTCGTCAAAGCGATCCTCCTCCTGGCGGTAGTAACCAAAAGCAGTAGTTTGTCCAGCGGTCACCTTCCCTTGATCGGGATCGAGAAGACCTGTAATCATTTTTAGGAAGGTTGTCTTTCCTGCTCCATTCGGCCCGATAATGCCGATGCGGTCTTTCTTCTTGAACACGTAGGAGAAGTCTTTGACGAGGGTTTTGTCATCAAAGGCCTTCGTGATTTTTTCGATTTCAAGGATTTTATTTCCCAGACGCTGCGTGGAGACCGTCAACTCGATGTCTCGTTCCTCCCGCTTGGTAAAGGCTTTTTCCTTGGTTTCCTCAAAGGCATCCACGCGATACTTGGCTTTGGTGCCTCGGGCTTTGGGCTGTCGTCTGATCCAGTCCAGTTCCTTTTTGTAGAGACTTTTGGCTTTCTCTATCTCGATGTCCTCGATCTGCATGCGTTCCGCCTTCTTATCGAGGAAGTAACCGTAGTTGCCTTGGTAGCGGTGGATCTTTCCTTGGTCCAATTCCAAGATTTCGTTGGTCACTGTTTCTAGGAAGTAGCGGTCGTGGGTAACCATGAATAGGGCCAGGTTGGCCTTGGAGAGGTAGTCTTCCAGCCACTCGATGGTCTCTAGGTCGAGGTGGTTGGTGGGCTCATCCAAAAGTAAAAGGTCGGGCTTCTCCAAAATCGCTTTGGCCAGAGCTACTCGCTTGCGCTGTCCTCCGGAGAGGTTGCCCACAGGCAGTTCGGTATCGTGGAGGCCGAGTTTGCCGAGCACTTCCTTGACTTGGTATTCAAAGTCCCAGGCTTGGAGGGCGTCCATTTTTTCGAAGAGCTTGGACATCTGATCCGAGTTGTCTATGCCGCGTTCGGCGTCGAGCATGGCCTTGTGGTAGGCTTCGATGACTTGGAGAATTTCTGAATTACTTTGGTCGAAGATGGTTTGGTAGATGCTCAGGTTGCTTTCGAACACCGGATTTTGATACACGTAGGCAATTTTGACCGACTGGTTGAGGGCCACTTGACCTGTATCGGCGATTTCTTGTCCCATGATGATCTTCATCAAGGTGGACTTCCCTGCCCCGTTGATGCCCACAAGGGCTATTTTTTGTCCTTGGGCGATGCCAAAGGAGATGTTGGAAAATAGTTTGCGCTCCCCAAAGGCTTTGCTGAGGTTCTCAACGGATAAGTAATTCATGCCGCAAAAGTAGGGGAAAAAAGGGGATAAAGCCTAGCAGGTCTCTGCATTCAGGTGAACGATTGTACGAAGTACCAAGTACCCTACCTACCGCAGGCAGGAATGTACCAAGATCCCTCAGAAGCAAGAGCCGAGAAACCTGTCTGCCGACAGGCAGGCAAGAGACTAGACTCATTTGCTTAGTGTCACGTGTTTCGTAATTTCTACGATTTTCTACTTCGTACTTGGTACTTTGTACTTGGCATTAGGGCAGGCTCGGAAAACAAGAGAATCAAGTGGTAGCTAATCAAACGGAACCCCGTTTTTTTCGCTGTGAATTCCTGCTTGCGTTAATCCTTCATGCAGCGAACAGAGTAACCATTTCCACGGGCGCCGTTGATCATGGAGGCATTATTGCTGAAAAATTCAAGGGCTTTGGAATTGGCAGTATTAACCGTACTGCTCCAATACCAGCCGATGGTACCGACACCTTCGAGCGAACCATCCGCTCTGTAGCGGTTGCCCGCCAAAGGCAATCTAAGGGGAGATGCAAATGCGCCACCGCTTGTGTTAGAACTCCATCTTTGGCGTTCAGCATCCCATTCTGTCTCTGTTGGGATCCTATACCCAGTCGGGCAAGGGTTGTTTACTCCACTTACACCCTGCCATAGGTTATCGTTTGTTGCAGAGCGCCAATCGCCAGAATTATTAGAGAAGATAAAGTTGCCATTTGCTGGTTGGTCAATGCTACTCAAGGTGGAGGTAGTGCCATTAACTGGAGTTCCTGTAGTGGAATTAGTCCAAGTAATCAGTTCGTGTCCATCCGACCCTCTTCCCCATTGGTATAGACTTCCATATGCGAGGTAATCAGTACTACTATTGGCTACCCGCGTAGCCCCTAAGTTTCGGTCCATCCAGATTTTTCCTGTGGTGGAGACTACTGTATTTGCATAAGAGATAGTTCCTCCTGTCCATACCGGAGCTCCATTGTAAAAAGTAAGGGTCTGTCCATTGGAACCCGCAGCTACTTTAACCCAGGCTGATCCGCTCCAATACAACATGTCCCCTGGAGTGTTTGAAGTGGGCAACCCAGGTGCCCAACTAAGTGTCCCTGACCCATTCGTTGTTAATATTTGCCCATTGGTACCGTCGGTTCTTGGATAGGTAACCGCACCCGCGGTTACCGTTCCGCTGGTTTTCACATCGGTAACCGATGCATTTCCAAGCTGGATAGTGTTGCTAGCCGTCACAATTGCACCATTTCCTAAGGCTGTAGCATTGGTTAAGGCGCCAGATCCAACATCTGACTTATTTCCTAGTGCTGTGTTGTTAGAACCTGTGGTATTGGAAAAAAGTGCAGATCGCCCAATGGCTGTGTTTGCAACACCTGTCGTGTTAGGTTCAAGCGCCCGTGAACCGATTGCTGTATTACTTCCGCCTGTTGTGTTATCTCGAAGGGCACTTTGCCCGGTTGCCGTGTTACTTGAACCTGTAGTGTTAGCTAAAAGTGCAGATCGCCCGAAGGATGTGTTATCAGAACCTGTAGTGTTAGTTGAAAGTGCTTCACTCCCAGTTGCCGTGTTATTACTGCCTGTGGTGGTATTACTTAGTGCACGATTTCCGGTTGCTGTGTTGCCAGAACCTGTGGTATTGCTATTTAGCGCCACATTACCAATTGCCGTATTTGAAGCTTCATTTCCACTACCACGCCCGACGGTCAATCCATTTGCCTTCAAATCAAAGGCCCCTAGGTCCACTGCTTGAGTAGCTCCAGTATAGGGAACACCTGATCCTCCTCCTGAAGAAGGCGTCGTCCAAGTCAATGTACCACTTCCTGTGGTGGTCAATACTTGATTGGCTGATCCATGCGTATTAGGATAGGTTACTGTTCCAGCAGTTATTGTTCCACTAGCTTTCACCTTGCCTGTGATATCTAGTTTTTCTGTTGGTACCGCTGTTCCAATTCCAATATTCCCTCCATTGTTGAAAATGTTGCTGGAATTGGTCACCCAGGTGCTGCCATTCCAATAAGGCGTGTTTCCCGCTGCAGAACCGCTAGTCAAAAGCCCTGCCACACCTTGGGGGCCTGTGGCACCAGCTGCACCGTCATTGCCCGCTGGACCTTGCGCACCAGTGGGGCCAGCAGGGCCTGCTGGGCCAGTAGGACCCGTTAATCCGATTGGCCCTTGAGGGCCTGTTGCTCCTGCTGGGCCAGCCACACCTGGCAGGCCTGCCGCACCGGTGGGGCCGGATGCTCCCGTGTCACCCTTATCTCCCTTTGGGCCTGGGGTACCATTGGCAGCATAAAGCGCATAGGGCACACTATTCAAAGGGGCTATTCCAGGTATGCCGTAGTTGGTCCCACCCGTAGGATCTGTTTCCGTTTTGATCAGGTAAGGTCCATTGGCCCAGTTAATGCTCGCAAAACTTCCTGAAAGCACTGTTCCTGTTCCAATTTCTAAGCTCACCAGTCCATTCGCATTGGTGGTTTTGCGATGGGTCTCCACGTACACTGCAGATCCTGTAGTTGAACCCTGCAGCAAGGAGATTTTAATTCCTACAGTTGAAGCGGCTAGCACCTTATTGTTTCCATCACGGATGACAGATTGGTAGCTGATTTGTTGTGGCACTTGAGCCCAGGCTGCCGTTATAGTCAGCAGGAGGATTAGGGTAAGGAGTAGGATTTTCATTTTTTTAGTATCAAGTAATTAATTGCAAGAGCCAAGACGCAAGAGCCAAGAAAAGAGACTTTATTTTCGTGGCGATCCGAGATCCTTGTGATTCACGAATTTCCACTTCTTCATTCAACGTTCAGCGTTCGACATTAAATAGAAGCAAGAGCCGAGAAACAAGAAGCAAGATGAATTGAATCCTGCTCCGTAGGCAGAATTTTTATATCAACAGAACTGAGTCTAATCTCTTGTTTCTTGCATCTTGTCTCTTGCAATCCTACCATATCGTCGCGTTTCCTCCAAACAACCTCATGCTTACCATAAACTCATGTGTTTGGTTGGGTAGCAAGTAGCTCTGTAGCATTGGCCATTCGTACACATAACCGAAGCGTAGCTTGCCTAGGAGCACGCCTACTTGCGCATTGTTTGCATAGTCTACCCGGTGGCCGCCACCTACCCAGAACTTGTCACGGAACAAGAACTTCATGTTAAACTCCACGTTTGCCGGCAAGTCAGACTGCGTTCTCCACATCGCATTGGTGATGAGTGTTACCTTCTCCGTGAAGCGGTTGCGGTAGCCTGCCTGGAAAATGCCTACGCGTGGCTTCTTATCCATAAAGATATCTCCACTGCTAATGCTCCCCTCGTTTACGTTGTGCACTGCATAGGATACATAATAGTTGGGATGCGTTACCGACATGCCGATATTCAGGTCCAAGATATTCATGTCAGCAAAGCCACCTACATACTGGGTTAGCGTTGGATCATTTGCTTGCTCGGTCGTAAGTCTAGATCCATCAAGGCGGATGCTGTTGATGTTGAGTCCTGCACCCATGCGAAGGCCTGCCTTCTCACTCACTTGGATACGTGTCGCGTAGCTTAAGATCAGTTCCGATTCGGTAAAGGCACCGTATTCGTCACTGAGTAGGTTGACGCCTATGGCGTTCTTGCCCAGGTCAGAAGAACCTCCAAGGTTAGCCAGGTCCAATTCCGCAGAGACAAAGTTCATCTTCGGGGCTCCTTCCCAGCTCGCCCACTGGTTGCGTACCAGGCCCTTGACCATCGTGCCTTCATAAGCCGTCAAGGCAGGGTTGAAGTAGCCCTGCATGTGGCTAAACTGGGACATGTATTTTCTGGATTGGGCAAATGTTCCTACAGAGAGTAGCAGGGCAAGGAGTAGTATGGATATCTTTTTCATATTTTTTTTATTAGAGACAAGAGCCGAGATGCAAGAAACCTGCCTGCGGTAGGCAGGCGAGACTTATTTCGTGGTGATACGAGATTCGTATGATACACGAATTCTCAGTTCAACATTCTGCACTTGGCGTTCAGCATTCGACATTGTTTTACAGAGGCAAGAGACCTGGCTACCGACAGGCAGACAAGAAGCCCGCCGCGGCGGACAGGCGAAAAAAACAAGAAAATGGTGTCTTGTTTCTCGGCTCTTGCCTCTTGGCTCTTAGTTTATTTTCGTATTAAATTCAACATTCCTCGTCTCATCTCTCCTGTTTCGATTAC
>JBBAKO010000019.1:0-32139 GCA_040403475.1 Algoriphagus sp.
TGTAGAGACAAAGCGTACTATAACCACGATTGACTTTGGTCTGTCGACCGTTAGCGTTGACCAAAAAATTATCCGCTTGGTAACCCTATTGAGTCACTTGCATAATTGCGGATAATCCTATTCATTTACATCTAATGAGATACTTTCTACTAATTTCCCTACTTTTCTTGGCTCTTGGAGCCACGCCAAGTCTTGCTCAGCGCCTGATGGATGGCAGCCGCCGTACGGTGGGCTACATCGAAGGGGATCGGGTGACCAATGGTTCTCGATCGACAATCGGCTACTTAGATGGAAGTCGAGTGATGGATGGATCACGGCGTACGATAGGCTATGTAGAAGATGGCCGGGTGATGAATGGATCGAGATCTACAGTAGGCTATATCGAAGATGGCCGAGTAATGGATCAGTCTCGCCGGACGATTGGCTACATTGAAGATGGCCGTGTGATGGATGGTTCTCGGAGGACAATTGGCTACTATGAAGGAGTTCGAATCACGAATGTGGCTCTCTTTTTCTTCTTCTTTTTTTATTGAGAGGATCGGGTTGGGTTTCAAAGTCCTTCTTTCCCTTTGCGAGAAAAAATAATCTGGCGCAGCGGACGCACAAAGCCACTAAATCTGTGGAAGGTAAGTCGCAAAGATTGGTTCTTCCTTCGAGTCGCTTCTTCTTATGCGCTTTGCGCAGCGGTATCCTGCATAAACTCTTCCAAACGCTTGCGGTAATCCAATGCTGCTGGATAGGACTTTAGTAAGGAACCTACATCAATGCCTTCTGCCATCAAGGCCGTCTCCAGGGCAGGAGCATCTAGGGATAGCCGCTCACCGAGAATTCGGATTAGAGCTCGGAAGGCCAGAGTTTGGGCTTCCAATAGCTGTAAAGCCAGGTTGCCGGCCTTCTCCATTTGTACACTCACCCATTCTTTTTCCAAAGCGGTATCGAATAGCAAGTCACCATCTCCCTTGTACTTGGACTCCAAGGCCAAGTCCTGAAAAAATAGGGTTCCCGAGCGAGCCAAGTCCAACAACTTTCGCGTAGCCACCTGGGTGTCGTGCTCGGAACCCGTCGTGATGGAATCGGGTCCAAAGACCAATTGCTCTGCTTTTTTACCCGCCAAGCGAATGGCCACATCCCGGAGAATGGAATCGTAGGATGCAAAATCTGTCAGCCGCTCCCCTTCTACAAATCCTAAGGTATAGGCATCCGAAGAAGTGATGCTCACCTTCTTGGGCAACTTGCCCTGAAGGATAGTGTAGACCAAGGCATGACCTGCTTCGTGCACCGCTGTGATGGCCATGGTCTGGGGATTTCTCTTTTTTCGCTTCGCCTCTCGCACAGGCAAGTGAAGCGCTTTTCGGGAGAGAATTTTCTCCCCTTCCAGTAGCACCAAGCTGTCACCCTGCATGTCTACTGTCAAGGCTTTCTGCTGCGGGAATCCCGCGGCCTGCATCAAGGTGACCAAGGAAGACTCCACCAAGAGTCGGATGCTAGAGCGCAAGGGGCGAAATCCTTGAGAAGCAGTAACCCCTTCCTCGAAGAGCATGTCTTGCACCCCAGAGGTAAAGGTCAAGTGGCCTGGGAAGATCGGCTGGAAGCGCAGCGCCACATCCCCCAATTCCTTGCTGATAAATTCCCGAAAAAAGGTGGAATTGAAGGCAGGATAGATCAGGTGCACATTGCCTAGACGGGAGATCTCCTCCATGCGGAAGCGCTCCTTCAAGGCCTCCTTGATTGCACTGAAGGTGATCTTTTGACTTTCCTGGTGAAGGGTGTCCGGGTTTTGGTCTGCCGACACCTCTCGACTCATGGAGTAGGCCTCATCCAAGTTGCCAATTACGAAAATCAAGGACTTGGAGAGGTTGATCTCCTTGGTGGAGCAGAAGCTTCGCTCCACCTTGCGGATAAAGTCGAGTAATTCGGGGCCATTGAGTTGGTGGAAGTAGCGCTTGAGTTCGGTCTTGTACTTGAATTCGGATTTGACAAACTCAAATAGCAGATTCACATTCCGTTCGGAAAGCGCGTTGATGGGTTCATCTTGCTTGCTTTGCGTGTATTTGTCAAAAATGTTGGTAAAGTAGTCCACCTCCGCCACCACTTTTCCATTTTCGATGACTACCCCTTCATTCAAGCAGCGCTCGAGGCCGTTGATCAATTCTTCCAGGTCGTGTCGATCCTCCCAGTTGTTGGTGTAGAGAAACTTTCCGTCGTCGAGCAGCTGCCAGATCATGCGATCTAGGGGTTCGTCCAACTCTTTTCCCCCAGGACCGAGGGTTTTGGCATGTTGAAACTCATCAAAGACAATCACGCCTGGGTTGCCATCCATGGCCCGCATTTCATGCATGGAGTTGAGGATTTCTTTAAAGTAGCCTTTGCTCCCCAGGTTGAACCAGAGCACCTGTTCCTCCTCGTTCCAGAGCTGTAAAAATCGGCGAACCAAGGAAGTCTTTCCCACGCCGGTAAGTCCCCAGAGGTTGACTACCAGGGGACGGGCTTGGCTGTGCTGTAGGATGCACCAGGGAGTGACTGCATCGATAAATTGGCCGATGATTTCTTCCAATCCGATAAACTCGGTTTTGAGGGTCTGGCGGATCTGATCTAAGCGGGTAGAGGTGATGGTAAAGGGAGTCATAGTTCGTGTAAAATAGGTATGCAAACCTAGGAAATAGCTGGGTAACCCAGTTCCTTTTTACAAGCTTGTAATCTCCAACGAAGCCGAGTGGTTCCTAGTACCTTTGTGTTCTTAGAAAAAGATAAACGACTGGCTCCCTCAACAGCAAAACTGTTGGGGCTTTTTGGTTTATACCTTTTCCAACATGAATTTTGTAATTGGCTGAATAATGTTTGGCCCTAATTTCCCCCAATCTTCCTTCTTTGATCGGCGTTGGGAATTCGACATTAGGAAAGTATCAAGTATCAAGTAGCAAGTAAAAAGAAGCAAGATGCAAGAAACAAATAGCAATAGCCGATTTACCTTTCTTTGCGGCCTGTCTGCAGACAGGCAGGCGTTTCGAGAAGAAAAAAAATCCCCGCAATCCTTTTTGCTGCATCTCCTTGATTCAATCCTTTTCGAACCATTACTTCTTCGCATTCATCAAAGATATGCTTGCTCCACTTTGGGGTATATAAATCATAATGAGCAAACCAAAAAAGTAAATCCCTAGAGATCAATGGATAGATCACATTGGTATCTAAAACCGCCTGGAAACGAACGCTAGGAATCATATCCTCCTAGCTCCTCATCGTTGTGCATCATTTCCACCAGTCGACGCTTCTGCTCGGCTTTTATTTTTTGTTTGTAGCTGACTACGTCTTCAAATTTGATTCTTCGGTGCTTTCCAACTTTGAAAAAATCCAATTCACCTGTTTCAAGCAGTTTGACTAAATGAGGGCGTGAACAGCCCAAGATTTCTGCGGCTTTTTGAGTGCTTACTTCTGTGGTGACTGGTACAATGGATATTGCTTTCCCCTGACTCATAGCCTTCAGGATCTCATTGAGCAAGGTTAAGGCATTTGAGGGAATTTGTAGTTTTTGCTTGGTCTCCTCGATCTCGATTTCAGTCATTGGAGAATGAACATGCAAAAGGATTTGTGAAAGTGTTTCATGCGATTTTATTGCCATTCTTTGCTCCGCTTTGCTAGGCTTTTTATTGATTTCGAGGGTATCCATGGATTTTATTTTAATAGATATCAAGTATAATTAAAATAAACGAAACAAACGAAATAAAAGTTCCAACTATTCAATTTAAAGAAAGTAGCTTGTCTGCCTGCCTGTGGCGGCGTATAGGTCAGCATTTCTTTGCGCCTGCCTGCAGTAGCGAGAGATTAATGAAAGATCTTTCTATTCCTTTGCGGCTTGGCGAGAAGAAAAATCCGCCGCGGCGGACTAGCAAACTAGGAAAGGCCACAGCAATTCTGCGGGGCTGGCTGCAAAGGTTGTATTTCGCGGTGGATGTACTGCATTTAATCAACCTTTTCTTTTTTTCTTGTACTCGGGTTGAGCATTACTTTTCTTTTCCCTTTCGCCTTTTTATCAGCAAGGTATTTTGAAATAGCACTTTCCTCTTCCTTGGTTAATGGGCCTTGCCCGCCAATTATATCTGGTTCTGTGATTTGCTTTTCCATTATTTCAAATTTTTAAAATAGGTAGCTATCAATTTCAATGCTACTCTTGTTTCAATAATCATGATTCTTCCACCAAAGTGGAATGCTCCAAGAGTTCGTTCGTAATGTTCTATTAGTTGGGACTTTGATAGAAAGGAAACATTTCCTTCATGCCCTCTTTGAAATGAAAGTCTGCAGGCAAACGCAACTAGATTTCCGGGAACACCAGCATAGACTTTGGAATTTCCTTTATTGAAGGGGGCATTTTCGACTAAGTGTAAATAAACATGGTCTGATTTGATTTCAATACTCATTAAACCTTGAATAATGGAAGTGTTGCCAGCTATTGTCAATTTATAAATCTCTCTTTCAGGCTGTTTAAATTCACTCTTCCAGTCGAATTCCCAATCGTTTTTCCTACTTATTGCTTTCAGATCTGATGTAGTGAGCAAAGAAACTACTGTTTGGAAACTATCACCCGTAGTGACGTTTTCAATGGAGTTTGTAAGCTTATCAATAAGGAAGTCGAGTTCCTTTTTTTGTTCCTTTCCCACAAATGAAATTTACTGAATTTTCTTTGTGCAGACAAGGCAAATTCTCTTGGAACAGGAAACATTTTGGGTTAGACGCTAACGGTTCGGTGGTTAACGGAGGGGCGGATTTTTAGGAAGTATCCTGCCTGCGATAGGCAGGCAAGAGCCGAGAGGCAGATCACAATTTCTTTGCGTCTTGGCGCCTTTGCTTGTGCCGTGAAATCTTAGTCAACTGAATGGCTAAGATATGCTGTAAATGAGATGATACAGGCCAGAAGTCAAGGCTGAAGTATCGATAACGCTGTTCAGGCGGGGTTATCAAACCACCTAGTGCTGCAAAAGCTGTAAAGCTGCTGTGGTGAACGCTCTGGGAAAAGGCGGAACAACCGTCAGGTATGGATTTAAGAGATGAATGCAAATGAATCGCTGATGAAGTGACGAAATCGCATAGTTGCTGGGCAAAATCGCATTTTGCAAAGGATGCAGAGAAGAGTATGTCGGTTACCTGATTACTGGCCATATGCCCGCCGTTATACAGGCGACATGACTTAAATCTGGGCTCAATTACAGAACTCGGGATCTCCGTTCCTTGGGAGCCGTGCAGAACGGCGGAACGGAAGTCGGACCGACCATAGTAGTGATGAGACTCTCTGAAAGGAGAGAGGAGCGAAGGGTTCGGGTTATTCAGATGAATATTCACTCTAACAACCTGCGTTAGCAGGGATGATTCGAAATGAATGTACACGTGAAGAAGACAGTACCTATCGAGTACTACGATGTTGCCAAAGCTTATCAGAAGGTAAGAAAAGGAGGCAAAGCAGTTGGGATAGATCAAGAGAGCTGGGCAGACTTTGATAAAGAGCCTGAACGGAATCTATATGTGATCTGGAACAGACTTGCTTCTGGTAGCTACCATCCTCAACCTGTCAGAGAGGTAGAGATACCCAAGAAAGACGGGAGCAAGCGAAAGCTGGGGATCCCTACTCTAAGAGACAGGATAGCGCAACAGGTGGTTAAGGATTACATGGAAAAACGCATCGATAAGCTGTTTCATGAAAACTCCTATCCGCCGCGGCGGACAGGCCTCTTAAGAGCGCTCATCAGGCCATAGAGCAGGTCAGGCAGAATACCTTCGGCTTTGACTGGGTACTGGACATGGACATAAGCAAATTCTTCGATGAGGTGGATCATGACCTTACGCTCAAAGCGGTATCCCATGTGATGGAAGAAAAGTGGGTTTTGATGTATGTGGATAGATGGCTCAAAATGCCAGTCCAGAAGCAAGATGGAACAGTTGAGCCAAAACAGGGAAAGGGCACCCCTCAAGGAGGGGTGATCAGCCCGCTACTGGCCAATCTTTACCTTCACTTTGCCATGGATAAATGGCTGTCGAACCATTATCCCACAGTACGCTTTGTTAGGTATGCAGATGATGTGGTGATACATTGTTCCACACATCAACAAGCCGAACAAGTCAAGGAAGCACTGATCAACAGGCTGGCGGAAGTAAAGCTGAGAGTAAATGAGAGTAAGACTCACATAGCTTACTGCAAGGACTACCGCCGAAAAGAAAGTCATGAGAAAGTCAAGTTTGAATTTTTGGGTTTCAGCTATCAGCCCAGAGCCAGAAAGAGCAAACGAGATGGGAAAAACTTCATGGCATTTACCGCAGAGATCAGTCCAACCAACAAAAAGCGAATCATCCAAACAATTAGGGAACTCGGGGTTTGGCGGGATACCAGAGTGGAAATCCAATCAATAGCCGCTCAGCTTAATGCTAAGTTGAGAGGCTGGATCAACTACTATGGCTTGTACAGTAAGCGAAGCCTCCGAATAGCCTTAGTAAAAGTGGAAGAAAGGCTTGTAAAATGGCTTAAGAAAAAACACAAGGCAGGCACTAGAAAGGCAAGAGCGAAACTCAAGGTGATAAGAAGGGAAAACCCTGAACTCTTTTATCCCTGGAAGATAGTGTAAGTAAAGTCTAATCTTTATCAAGAATAACAAGAGCCGTATGACGGGAGACTGTCACGTACGGTTCTGTGAGAGGCTTAGGGGTGAGACTCCCCTTTGCCTACTCGGCGAGAGAAAAGAAAAAAGAGACAAGAGGGAGTATCAAGTAGTAAGTAGCAAGACGCAAGATTGTACGAAGTACAAAGTACCAAGTACCAAGAAGATTGTACCAAGTACCAAGTACCTGTCTGCCGCTAGGCAAGCAAGTAGTAAGTATCAAGACGCAAGATTGTACGAAGTACCCTGCGGCAGGCTGGCAAGAAAAAAAATGCGCGCAAAGACGCAGGACGCGGCGGGTACTTGCCTGCCCGCCGTGGTGGGTATAAATCCCTACTTTTTCCCCCAATCCAGCTTGACCTTCACCTTGGGATGCTGCTTCGCAATGTCTTCCTCGCTGGCCCAGGGACGGCGGTAGTAGAGTTGCTCTACGCAGGTACGGTAGAGCATTGCTCGGGTGTATCCCAATAGCGGTACGGGCAGATCCCCGCAATTCTTCGGGGCAGGCCGATCGGGTTTTTTTGTGCCCTACTGGGTCCCGATGTAATGTAGTGAAACCGGGAAGTCCAGGAGGGACGCTCGAGCGGATAAGGATAGTCCAGTGGACTATTCTAGCGAGAGGCGAGATGGCGCGTTGCCAAAAATGACCTCCTTTTTATTTTTGTTCTTCCCTAAAACCTAACTGGCAAATAGGATGGACGCTATCTCTGCCGTGAACATGGTGTTGCAACGCCTTAAACTAAGGAGGCTAAATTTGTGGAATAAGGCTCCACTTTAGTCAGTACTGAATAAATCTATATATTCTTTAAAAAAATATAACTTACCTCTCTTTGCTCCCGTCACCTCTTTTAAAACCTTTAGTTCTTCTAACCCTTCGATTATCTTATAAGCAGTAGGCATCGATAAACCCGTGATTTCTTGAACCTTTCGAGCCTGAATTACTGGGTGTTGATACAATTGTTTTACAACCGTATTTGCATTTACAGACCTGCTGCCTAACCCTTGAATCCGTGTTTCAATGTCTTTTTGAAGTTTAAGAATCTTATCAAAAGTTGAAATACTATTCTTTGCAGTTTCAATCACTCCCACAAGAAAAAACTTGAACCATTGGTTGATCTCCTGCTTTTCTCTCACCTTCATCAAATTATCATAATACAGGGTTCGATTCTTTTCAAAGAAGTCAGACAAATACAAGATCGGTTTTTTCAATAGTCCTTTTTCTACCAGATATAGTGTGATCATTAATCTGCCAACTCGGCCATTACCGTCGAGAAAGGGGTGAATAGTTTCAAATTGATAATGGATTAAGGCAATCTTAAGAAGTTCAGGAAAGTAGTGCTCATTGTAATGAGCAAATTTCTCTAAGTCACTCATGTATTCATTTATTGTAGTGTGTATTGGAGGAATGAAGGTCGCATCTGAAATACTTGCTCCTCCAATCCAGTTTTGACTGCTACGAAACTCACCTGGCAACTTTCGTTTTCCTCGTACACCCGATAACAGAATTTCGTGAGTTTGTCGAATAAGCCTCGATGAAAAAGGGATTTCATTCAGCTTTTCAATTGCCTTGTTTAATGCAGCTATATAGTTTTGGACCTCTTCCCAATCGTCTCTTTTCTCTTCTGAAATATCTTCCCGGTTCAATAAAGCCTCCTCAATGTTTGTCTTTGTCCCTTCAATTTTGCTTGATTGAGTTGCCTCCTTTAGCACATGCATACTGATAAACAGATCGATATTCGGGATATACTCCGAGTACATATCTAACCGTCCTAGCTGCCGATCTGCCTGACTTAGAAGGCTCAAGACTTCCATATTGTCAATGACCCACTTCCCTGAAATCAGCTCAGGTTGAAAACTCTTGTAGCTTTCTTGATTAATATATGTGCCTGATTTAAAATTTTTCATCTTCCTCTTTAAGTTAAAGCAAAGGTAATCTTATTTAAGAAAACAAGCCATATTTTAAATAACGATTCGTCTTATTTAAATTAATGGCAAGATTTCTTATGAATAGGATAGCATTAATTAAACTTTACCCACAAAATTTTATTCTTAAAAGAAGCAGGATTGTACGAAGTACCCTGCTTGCGGCAGGCATCAAGTAGTAAGTAGCAAGAGGTTGTACGAAGTACCAAGTACCCTGCCTGCGGCAGGCAGGCAAGTACTTTCAAAACCATGATTGGGGTAGGCTGGCAAAGAGCGGTTAGATTTCTTTGCGGCCTGCCTTCCTCAGGCAGGCGGACCCGCAATTCTGCGGGACAGGTATGGGGAGATTCAGCAAGGTTCGGATTTTATCCCCTTACCTCAATCCATTTTGGCTGCCGGCCGCTTTTCGGTGCCAGGCTGCTTGGTGAGGTCATCGCCTAGCGTCTTTCGGTACTGCTCTGCCAATGCGCTCAGCGCGGCTACCACTGCAGGATTTTGGGGAGCTAGGTCAAACGTTTCCCCAGGGTCTGTAGACAGGTCGTAAAGGGCGAGCGGCACCTCCACGGATTTGTAGACACCCGGGAAACCGGCATTGCCTCGCTGCGTATTCAGGTAGGTTTGGGAGAGGTGAGGAAAAACCAATTTCCACTTCCCCTGCCGGATGGCCTTAAGGCTATTTGCATCGTAATAATAGACAAAGTGATCCCGAGGATTGGCATTAGTCACCTGCTTTAACAAGGGCAAGATATTCACCCCATCGATTTTTTGGTTGGGCAATGGGGCATCTAAGAGTGCCGCCAGCGTCGGGAAAATATCCATCGTGGCAGCGAGGTTGTTGGAAACCGATCCTGCAGGGATCAGCCCTGGAAAACTCATGATGCAAGGAACGCGTACGCCTCCCTCCCAAGCCGAACCCTTGCCTTCTCGAAGGCCTCCGCTACTGCCGGCATGGTTGCCAAAAGTCAGCCAGGGGCCATTGTCACTCGTAAAGATGACCAGCGTATTTTGGGTGAGCCCATTTTTCTCCAGCGCCGCCATCACCTCTCCAATCGAATCGTCCAATTCAAGCATCAGATCCCCAAATAGCCCTGCCCCACTTTTGTCTTTGTAAGATTCGGACACCGCGATCGGCACATGTGGCATGGAGTGGGCTAGATACAGAAAGAAGGGGCTCTTCTTGTGCTGCTCGATAAATTGCACTGCCCGCTGGGTGTACATCTGGGTAAGTTGGGCCTGGTCTTCCAGCGTTCGGATAGCCTTCACGGGTTTATTTCCTTCGAGCAAGAAGAGCGGAGGGTACTTGAATTTGCGGTCTGCGGTGTCAGTAACCGGCTTGCCATCGAAGCCTATAGGCCACATGTCATTGGAGTAGGGGAGACCAAAATAGGAATCAAAGCCATAGGAGGTGGGGAGGTAAGGTGCTTTGGCACCGAGATGCCATTTGCCAATCATGCCAGTTTGGTAGCCTTTCTTTTTTGCCAAGGTGGCAAGCGTCTCTTCTTCGGGATTCAGGGCCGTGGTCGACCAGGGCATAAGCGCGCCAGAGATATTGAGCCGGTTGGGGTAGCAGCCCGTCAGTAGGGCTGCTCTGGAAGCACTGCAGACAGCCTGGGCTACGTAGAAATTGGTGAAGCGCATGCCTGAAGCAGCAAGTGCGTTGAGGTGCGGGGTCTGCTGCGGGTAGCCTCCATAAACTTCTAAGTCCCCATATCCCATGTCATCCATAAAGATCAGCACGACATTGGGGGTGCCTTGGTTGGGTAAATTTCCCTGTGCTTGGGCATTGAAACACAGAAAGGAAAGTAGAAGGAGGAACAGATTTTTCATGGCTAAGCAATCTTGAATCAAAAAGTTAGGAAAAAAAGTGGATAAAAGTTGGTTTTTCTGACCACAGCCCAAGCCCGCGATTCCTAGCAGGTCCGAATCACTTTCAAAACCTATTTTTTGGATCCTCCTGCTCACCTAAATATTCAGTTGAACAGGTTTGGATCAATCAAAGGAGCAAGGACAACCCCTTTCCAGCAGTACAATTTTATTTGGGAAAGAGGGCTCTATTTTTTAATTTGAGAATTAATAAAGTTCAATCCTCGCCTTCGAGTTAAGCGCTCAAGCAGTTGAAGGATTGCCCATTCTTTCCAATTTGATGAAAAAGTATAGCCTAATTTTTCTGCTTTCATTCGGGGTGTACTCGGGCTCCTTTGGCCAGGCCAAGGAAGAATTCAATGTTCTGTTGATCCATGTGGATGATTTGGGTTGGGCAGACATTGGCGTTTTGGGGAGTGATTTTTATGAAACACCCTTTATTGATCGATTGGCCACTGAGGGGACGCTATTTACGCATTCCTATGCAGCAGCAGCGATTTGCTCCCCATCCCGAGCAGCCCTGATGACAGGCAAATACCCTGCGCGAATGGGAATCACCGATTGGATCTATGCGCGATTCCAAGGTGTAGGTACCACAGGTCTGCCTGGAGAATATGCAGAAAACCCGGATCAACCCCTGCGAACAC
Source organism: Algoriphagus sp. (assembly GCA_040403475.1). Taxonomy (GTDB): domain Bacteria; phylum Bacteroidota; class Bacteroidia; order Cytophagales; family Cyclobacteriaceae; genus Algoriphagus. The sequence continues at coordinate 11,072 of JBBAKO010000019.1, forward strand.
CCAAGAATCAAGGTTTTCTACCCTTGGCAGAGCTTACCTTGGCGGAGCGCATGAAGGCACAAGGGTACACGACCTATCATGTGGGCAAATGGCATCTTGGCGGGGAGGGGAAGTATCCTGAAGACCAGGGCTTTGACCGCAACTTTGGGGGCAATGACTTAGGGCAGCCCCCCAGCTACTTTGATCCCTATGAGCCCGCTACTCCCACGCCATTTTATGAATTGGACCGAGTAGTGCCCAGGGCTGCTGGTGAGTATTTAACAGATAGAGAAGGGGATGAAATTGTGAATTTCCTTCAAACCCAAGCCCAGAAATTTTTCATCCATTGGGCTCCCTATGCCGTGCATACTCCACTTATGGCTCCGAAGGAGCTGGTCGAAAAATACAAGGCTAAAGCCGGGTGGAAACAGAAAAACCCCGTTTATGCCGCGATGGTTGAGAATTTAGATCAAAACGTAGGCAAAGTGCTCGCTGCCTTAGATCGCTTGAAGTTGACCGAAAAGACCTTAGTGATTTTTACCTCAGACAATGGGGGATTGATGGGAAATCCAGCAAATCCCATCACGAATAACGAACCCCTGCGCTCCCAAAAAGGATACCCCTACGAAGGCGGAATTCGGGTGCCAACAGTGGTGAAGTGGCCAGGCAAGGTTCCTGCTGGGGTCCAATCTAATCTTCCCATTGTGACGCTTGACTGGGTTCCTACGATCTTGGATTACCAGGGTTTAAATCCCAAAGAACAGGGTCTGGATGGGCAAAGTTTGGTGGAGGTTTTGGCAGGGGGTACGCTAGAATCACGAGACTTATTTTGGCATTTTCCCCACTACAGGGGAGCGGATGTTGTCCCCTATTCCATCATTCGGTCTGGGGAGTATAAGCTAATCCATTACTTTGGAGAGCAGCCGGATGAACTCTTTTCTTTAGCGAATGATCCCAGAGAAACCACCAACCTTGCAGCTCAATTTCCCGACCTGGTGATTCAACTTAAATCTTCGCTCAAAGCCTGGTGGCAAGAAATAGGGGCCAGATTGCCCCAGAAAAAATAAACGATAGGGATCAAACCTGTTTGATTTTCGGAAGGGAGTAATTGGCGTCTTTAAAAATGTAATCCGAAAATTATAAAATTTTTGAGCAGTCCTGGATGCTGTAATTAACGAAAGAACTGAGGGCTTACGTCCCAAAAAATTCCTCCTTGAGCATTTCAATCAACTAGCCTTCTCTGCTTTTTTGAAAATCTCAAAACTCGATTCTTTTTTAGATTCAGTTTCAGGCTGCTTTTCTAGCCCCATTTTCATGTCCAGCTTTCCATTGTACCTGCCGCCCATTTCGATTACGAGATTTTCAGTTTTCACATCCCCGTTGATCGTTCCGGTTTCCTTAATTTCGAGGTGCTTCACCCGCACATTTCCATTTACAGTGCCGAAAATAATTGCGGTTTCGGTGTCAATATTTCCCTTTACAATTCCTTTCACACCTAAAATGATACCTTTTTTGATTGCGAGATCACCCGTGACTTTGCCTTCGATTCTCGCAGTACTTTTGCTTTTGATATTTCCCTCACACTCAAAATCTTCACCCAAAATGGTGAGAATTTCTTCCTGATTTAAGATCGTAATTGGCGACTTTGGGCTCTTCTTGAACATGCTAATTGAGGTTAATAAATGTTTTCGGATTTATTTTTTTGTTATTTCTGAGGATCTCATAGTGGAGGTGTGGCCCCGTGGAGCGGCCAGTCGAACCTACCTTGCCAATAAAAGTACTGGCTTTTATTTCCTGCCCCTCCTTTACTAAAATTTCAGAAAGGTGACCGTAATAGGTTTGATATTCTTCCCCATGACTGATGATGACCAAGTTTCCATAGTCTCCCCGGTAACCAGCAAAAACCACTTTGCCTTCGGCAGTACATTTGACAGGTCTTCCATAAGGTGCACTGATGTCTAAGCCTTTATGGCTTTCTCCTCCGCCCGCTCCAAATGGATTGGACCTGAAGCCAAAGCTTGAGGTAACCTGCCCATCCAGGGGAGAACCAAAGGGCGTGCTAGCGATTTCTTGTTTGAATTCTTCAATGTATTGTTCGAACTGCCTGTTGTCATCCAGGTCTAATGGGGAGCTTATTTTTGGGACTAACTCCACATTTTTTTGATTCGATTTCTGAAGCCCTTTGCTAATCAGCAACTTATTTACCTCAGTGATTTGTCGGGTGATGAAGTCATATTGCCTCGATAGCTCCTGAGAAAAAGTTTTATTCCGTTCATTTTGAGCATGGATTTCATTCTGCTGTTCCATGAAATACATTTTGGTGATCAGAATAAATGAATAGAATCCCAATCCCAAAAATAGGATCGCGCTAACAGAAATGAATTTCCAGTACTCAAGGAAAAAGGTAGGAATGAGAATGGGTTTTTTAAACCGAGGATCAGTATTGATAAAAATTACCGTAGTTTTTCGGACCAGGGGAAGGCCTTTTCGTAGAGGAAGCTTTGTAAAGAAATCAAGGATTTTTTTCATAGCGGAAACCTTCAAAATTTTCAGATTCCGAGAATTCAACTAGTGATCTATACTAAAACAAACCTATTCACTGAAGATCCTTGAATTGACAGAATATTGTTGACTTTTATTGGATTTGGACTTCTAAATTGAAAATAAAGGGCTTTAAATTTACGAAATTATAGCTAAATCCAAAGCTTTTGCCAATTTCTATCCATGGCAAGGTAAAGCAGCACCTTTTGGTTTCTTGGTCTTGGCCGAGGAGATGGACTGATTCACCAACTCCATTTTGGGGTTTGACTGCTCTTTATTCACTTGAATTGTGATTCACTTCTTGATAAGCCAGTTATTCTACTTTAAACCTAAAAAGGGAAAAAAAATTAATTTATCAATTGAACACAGATCAAACTTTAATTGAAAAATGTATATTTATCCGGCGCAACTCGAAAAGCCTTGAATAGAGTAGAGGAAGGTTTTAAATCTAGATACTATGGGAGCAGATACTACTGAATCAAAAACAACTGGATTGGCAGCTGTACTTGAAAATCTAATTGGAGCACGAAGGGAGTCTAATGGAGTGGTAATTTTCAACCCAAAAGAGTGGCCAAAGTTCTTGGTTATTGTGCTTGCCCTCCTGGTTGGCTACTACCTATTCAACATAATTATAGCCTTAGCGGACTTTAATAATTATGATTTTATTTTCGGATTATTATTTCTCATTCTATTTACATTGGGGCCAGTGATTTGGGCTGTATACAAGCTTATTCGCGACCGCAATGACTATGTGCAAATAGACGGGCATTTATTGAGTTACAGGGATAATGCACTAACAGGTGAAATTGATTTGAATACTGTTGTTAAAATCACCGGAAAAAAAGACATCAAATTCGAACTTGATGATCAGTCTTATGCAACTATTAAATTATCTCAGATGAATTTCAATGAAGCAGATCGAAATGCTTTGGTTAAAGAAATAAATCTGCGGCTTACAAAACACGCCTAAGACGCCTCACTTTTATCTTTAAAAACAAGCTGCCAGCCTAATTAGCTGCAATTTTGTTCGGTAAATAGGCTGTCAGCTTCTTTAAGTAATCCCCAGTTCTATCGAATGATTTTCACTTCCTGAATTCTTGTAGGAAGCCAAACTTGCATTTCATTTTGCCCGCGATTTGCCCAGGTATAATAAGGAATAGCAGTTATTTTTTTGGTTTCAGATCGCAGATTTGTTCCGTCTTCCGAGCCTGACATCACCCTCATTTCTGCCTGGATAGCCATTACTTTTTCATCCAAAACCTGGTATTGAAAAATCGTGAAAGTGGCATTTTCCGGAATCAAGATATTCCATGCTTTCCCATTGTTATCTGCTCCCTCCACACAATAAACCAAAGGTCCTCGTTGAATTGCAATCCGGTCTTCATTTGCAGTGACCTCCTGGCGGGCAACTAACTTTCGCACTTCCATCGGCAAGGTGAATTGGATTTGATCTCCCTTTTCCCAGGCTCTAGTGATGGTCAAATAGCCATTTTCTTCAGTGCAGGGAACAACTTTACCATTGAGTAAAAGGGTGAATTTTTCGGTGCTTTTCCCTTCAAAAGTGTACAGTCCTCCCGGAACTGGTTCATCCTTTGCCCAGCCCGGTAATCTCAATTTCAAGGAATAGATGGCTTTCTGCGCAGGATTTAAGGTCAAGTTGATGACTCCATCAAGTGGATAGTTGGTGGTCATTTCTACTGGAACCGCCACATTGCCCATCTGGAATTTGGTCTTGCTCCCGATGAATAGATTCACCCAAATGGCGTCTTCAGATTTTGCATAGATGTAATCGCCGACCGAGGCCACCAATCGGGAAATATTGGAAGGACAACAGGCCGTGCCAAACCAATCTCTACGGCTATGCTGACCAGAGGAGGCCAATGGATTTCCATAAAAAAACCGATTCCCTTCCAGGCTAAGCCCATCCAATGCAGCATTGTACAAGGACCTTTCCAATACATCAATGTACTTGGAATCGCCTTCCAGCGCATTCATTCGCTGATTCCAAAAAACCATCCCAACCGAAGCACAGGTCTCGCTGTATGCATTTTCATTGGGGAGGTCATAATCCACCGAAAAACCTTCATTGCTTCCCGATGAACCTATCCCTCCAGTCACGTACATGTTCCGGTACACGACATCCTCCCAAACCGTCTTCATGGCATTCATGTAGCCAAGGTCATTTTTGGCTGCAGCCACATCGGCAGCACCTGTGTAGAGATACATCGCTCGTACCGCATGGCCCGTAATTTCCTTCTGCTCCTTTACCGGTACATCATCCTGCGCATAGTTAGGTCCCCAATGCGGATTGTCCCAGATTCCTCCTTTGCCATGGCCATGTCCTCGCTGCTCCAGAAACCAATCGGATAGTTCCAAGTATTTTTTATCGCCTGTAGTCTTGTACAATTTGACCAAAGCAAGCTCAATTTCCTCATGACCAGACACCCAAGGTCGATTTTGTTTCCGGAAAGTGTCGTCGATATGATCCGCCATCTTGATGGCCACATCGAGTAATTTCCGCTTCCCCGTAGTTTGAAAATAGGCCACGCCAGCTTCCATCAAATGCCCGGCGCAGTAATCTTCATGCTTCTCCATATCCGTCCAGCGATTTTCAAGTCCGGTAAGCGAATAAAAAGAATTGATGTATCCATCTGCCTCCTGTGCTGCCGCAATTTTAGCAATCCATTCGTCCGCTTTTTGTTCCATAGCTTTATCCGAATGGTTTTTTAGCGAATAGGCAATTGCCTCCAGGGCTTTGTACACATCACTGTCATCGTAATAAATGCCTTCGTGCTTTTCTTTCTGTTGGCGCGCCACTTTTTCATAATTCCGGATGCGACCCGTGGCTATTTCAGTTTGATAAATCATGACCGGAACAGCTTTCATTGCAATTTTTTCAAGCTTTGGTTTCCAAAAATTATCAGTGATGGTCACCTGCGAAAAATTCACCGGATTCAATTTGGTGATCCCAGATTGTGAGAATGCAGGAAAGGATGCTGCTGCAAGCAGGATTGAAAGTGTTGATCGTAGTAGCATGGGTCTATCGGATAGATTCAAAAAGAAAAAGACTAAAGCTAAATTTAACTGATCTCAATCAGATTTACTCGCTACTTGGATTATTGTAATCCAAGTTTATTCCATCCAGATTACTTTAGCGCAGTATTAAACATCCCGATTTCGCAGACATAAAATAGTATTAACTTAATGTCCCCAAAAGCAGTATTTATTTACTTGTTTTTTATAGTTTAAAGTGCCTTTTAACCCCTGTGGATAATCCTATAAATTAGTTAGTACCTATGGAAGTCATCAATCTGTATCGATCCCAATGCATTCTCGGCGAATCTCCCTTTTGGCATGCGAAGCGGAAAAGCTTTTTCTGGGTAGATATTGAAAAAGGAGAATTGTATGAATTTCACCTGGTGCTCAAAAAAACCACAAAACGGAAATTCAATCAGCGCCTTTCTTTGGTAGTGGAAGGACAGGGGGACTATTTAATCCTAGCCTTAGACCGAAAAATTGCGCGTTACGATCTTGAAACTGAAAAATTGACCTGGCTGATTGAGGTCGAAGAGGATCAACCGCTCAATAGATTTAATGATGGCGCTTGCGATGCCGACGGTAGGCTATGGATTGGAACCATGAGCACCAAAATTACGCCCGAATCAGGTGCTCTTTACAAGATTACCTCAGACCTAAGTCCGGAAAAAATGTTGGGTAAGATTACCATTTCCAACGGAATGGCTTGGACTTCCGACAATGAAACCTTCTACTACATCGATAGCCCCACCCAGGAGATAAGAGCCTATCAGTTTGATTTGGAAACAGGCGAGATCAATTTTGATCGAACGGTCATCCGCGTGCCAAAAGAATGGGGTACACCTGACGGCATGTGTCTGGATCAAGAGGGGAAACTCTGGGTCGCGCACTACGGAGGGTTTGGAGTGTATTGCTGGGATCCGGAAAATGGGAAGCTTTTAAAAAAAATTGCCTTGCCTGCTCCTCATGTGACATCTTGTGTTTTTGGAGGTGAACATCTAGATCATTTGCTCATCACGACAGCAAGAGAAAATCTCACCGAGGCCCAACTGCAAGAATATCCCGAAAGTGGGGATGTGTTTTTGGTTAAGACCAACACGCAGGGATTCTTATCCAATCCTTGTCAATTCTAAATTCTATACCCAAGCATGAATTCATACCTGAACTATTTATCCAAAGGAATTAAGCTTTTCCTACTGCTACTTTTCTCCATTCCGGCCTTCTCCCAGCAACCGGCTTCTCCACTGGAGGCTTCCTTTCAAACCTATCGAAAGATGAAGGCAGAGACGCCCTACAAGTTGGATTGGATCGCTCTCGGCCCCACAGCTAATTCTGCGCGAGCCGATGTGGTGCAGGTGGATGCCCAAAATCCAAGCACCATGTACGTTGGCTTTGGTTCGGGGGGATTGTGGAAGACCACCAACAATGGCTTGACCTGGAAATCCATCTTTGAAGAACAGTCTTCCATAGGAATAGGGGATGTGGAATTGGCTCCTTCCAACTCGAATATCATTTACCTGGGAACAGGCGAAAATCTAAAAAAGCCACGAAACTTCACCCTTCCAGGTACAGGGATGTTCCGCTCGGACGATGCAGGAGCTACCTGGAAGTCCATCGGCTTGGAAGATTCCTGGTCCATTGCAGAAGTTGAAATTCACCCGACCAATCCAGATATAGCATTTGCTTGCGTCCTCGGTCACCTTTGGTCGAAGAATACAAATCGGGGCCTGTACCGCACGACGAATGGGGGAAAAACCTGGGAACAGGTCCTCCACATAGATGAGAATACCGGGGCCAATGAAATCGTCATTTCACCTACCAACCCTCAAATCATGTATGCCTCCCTTTGGGAAATGAACCCGGGTATCTCTGGGCAAAATAGTGGCGTCTACAGAAGTGTGGATGGGGGTAGCACCTGGATCAAAAGTACGCAAGGCTTGCCTGCAGGCCCCAAAGTGGGTAGGATTGGTTTGACGGTCTCCGCTACGAATCCGAAAAAAGCCTATGCCTTGGTAGACAATCTAAATTACCCACAAGGGCAATCGGCTGAACTCTACAAAACTGTGGATGGAGGCTTGAGTTGGGCCAAAACGCATTCCGGTTCCTTCCCCTTATTTACCACCATCGGCTGGTACTTCACGGATGTGTATGTGAATCCCAAAAACGATGAAGAAGTATTCGGTTTGGGCATCCGCCTTGCGCATAGCCTAGATGGAGGCAAGACCTTTAAGTTTATCGGTGGGGAAGTGACTCGCATCAACCCAAGTTTGGCGCAAGGACTTCATCTGGACCAAACGGAATTATGGATTAACCCCAACAATTCCAATCACCTGGCGCTGGGGAATGACGGCGGGTTTTACGTGAGCTACGACAAGGGGGTAACTTGGATGCATTACAATTCCATGCCAACGGGCGAGTTTTACGACATCAGCATTGACCAGGCCGATTATACCATTTATGGGGGTACGCAAGATGATGCTACGGTGTCTGGTCCGCCCAAAGAGCTAAATACCCGCTTTCCAGATCCTTGGAAGTATGTTTGGATTGATGCCTGGGATGGCGGCGATGGTTGCGTCACAGCCATTGACCCCGTGGACAAGCACATCATCTACTACAGCCGACAGCATGGCGATGCCATGCGATTGGACAAGTCCACCGATGTGGCGGTCTCCATTAAGCCCATGCTTCCCAAGGAGATCAAGGATACGCTGGTATTCAATTACATGACCCCCTATTTTTTGTCAAAATACGATCACAAAACCCTGTATCAGGGGGGGAATTACTTGATGAAAAGCACGGACCGGGGGGATACCTGGCAGGCGATCAGTCCCAATCTGGCCCTTTCTTCGGTGACCGAAAAGAAATCAGTGGCTGCAGGAACTACTGTAGAATCTCCCCTCGCCAAGGGGCTGCTGTATGTGGGGACTGATCATGGTGCTTTTTGGGTTTCAAAAAATGATGGATCCACCTGGGAAGAGCATTCCACCGGCATCGCCTCGAACTACATCCGAAGCATTTCACCCTCCAATCACAAGCTCGAACGGGTGTACATGGCCATGACGGGCATCAATTACGATGATCTGCAGGCCTATGTCTATGTTTCGGAGGATTATGGGAAAAATTGGAAAAGCATTGCTGCTGGCCTTCTAGATGAGCCGGTAAATGTGATCAAGGAAGATCCTACGAATGAAAACTTGCTGTATGCGGGATCCATGCGTGGGGTGTTTGTTTCGACTGATCGGGGCAGTAGCTGGCACTACCTGGGGGTAAATATGCCGGCCGCAGCAGTAGCCGATTTGGAGATCCACGAAGGGACTCAGGATCTGATTGTGGCTACCCATGGTAGGGGGATCTACAAAACCAGTTTGAAGCTTCTCCAGATGCACCTAACCCAAAAATTACCAAACGACAAAGATTACTTGGCCGAAATTGAGCAGGTAAGCAGACCCTGGTTCAATTCCTCGCATGGGAATGTGGATTACCGTACCCTTGAGAAAGTTTCCTTTACCTTTTGGTTGAAGGAGGCCAAGGAGGTAACCCTTTCGGTTCGCGATAGCGCATCTAACGAAGTATGGAGGACGGAACTTGACGCTTCGGCAGGGTTCAATCAATTCCGCTGGGATTTGATCCTAAAGAAGCAGGAGAGTGATTCCCCGTATTTTGTGCACTACGATAAATTTATTGAATCCGGCAGCTACACCCTATGGCTAACATCCAAGGATGGAAGCATGAATCAAAAATTTAAGGTGGTGGATGCGATCTCTCCCTACATCGAGAACTAGGCTTCCTTCTTTTTGAATGCCGCCACCAACATGGTGGCTGAGGTATACAAAATGACGCCAAGCACGACCCACTGTAGGGTTTGCAAGGGTAGTGTCTTTACGATAAAGGCTGCTATCAACACTGCAATGGAACCAGGAATCGCCATGGCTAGGGCGGCCTTTCTGTTGTAGGAACCTGTCTTAATAAACTTCACCGAAGCCGGAGGCATTAGAAAAGCACAGGAGCCCATCATGATGGGAAAAGCAACCGTCGGTGACATCCCTAAGGCAAAAATCAATGCCATACAAGGGGCATACAAGCCTACACCTGCTGTCATGATGGCACCCAAAAAGAAATTGACCACCACGGCGAAGACTAGTTTGTAACCCGTCAAGCCGATTGCATCGCCGCCTCCTTCGATCCAGTTCATCATTCGGGCCAGCATAAATCCTGCCGTGACCACCAAGGCAATTCCCATGGTGAGCCTGATTTTCTTTTCCGAAAGTTTCGACACAATACCAGCACCAATCACCGCCCCTACAGCTGCGGAAACCAGCATGGAAATCAAAGTAAGCGGATCGACTTCGATGATGGTGATAAAAATAAATGCCTGCAGCAAAACTGGGATGGTATTCGCGACATTCATCGTACCGGGAATCAGCTTGTCTTCCGTTTGCCGGGTAAACTTCAATAGGGCTGTTTGCGGAGCAAAGGCCCCAATGCCCAGCACGTCAAAGAAATTCACGACAAAGCCAATCACCGAAGTTTTGAGCCAACTTGAATTTTCAAATTTGGCCCGATTTGCTCGAAGGTCTTTGATAAATACAAAGCTGAACCAGATGGCCAAGGCAATTAAGGAAACCCAAATAAAAATCAGCATAGACGAAGTAGGAGCTAGAATCTTTTGAACCTGTAGTATAAATAAAACTGAATGTCCGCTTTGTTGCCAGTAACTAAAGAAAATAAGGATTGAAGTTCATTTAGATGAGCTGTGGTCTGTGGACAGTCGTCTGCCTGTGGGCCGAGGCCTATCGACGATTATCCGCAGTAATTCAAACATATCTTAAGCCCTTGGCATAATTGCGGATAATCACCAATAAAATTAGCACACCTTAAAAAAGGTCTTGTTGTCTTCTTGTTCCTGTTGATTCAACATCGCCTCAATCTTCTTTGCAGTTTTGGTAATTGCCAATCCCCCCAGCCCGGTGCAACGCAGGGTATTTGGGATGGCATCTCCTACTTTTTTCATCGTTTCCACCACTTCATCCAATGGGATCAGATGGTTGTAGTCCGATAAGGCCATGTTGGCACAGGAGATCGCATTGGTGGCGGCCATTACATTCCGATTCAGACAGGGAGCTTCCACGCGATCGGCAATCATGTCACAAATCATGCCCAGCGAAGATTGCAAGGCCATGGATGCTGCTCCTAGGGATTGATCCAGTGTCCCCTTTTTCAATTCCACAATCCCGGCGGCTGCCATGCCTGATCCCGAACCGCATTCGGCCATACAGCCACCTACTTCGGCAGCAAAGGTGGCATGTGCGGCAATAAACACGCCGATGATACCGGCTGCCAGCATCGCTTTCACCGTTTCATCTTCATGCAAAGAAAGTCCTCTGCTGATCCCGATGAGAGCGCCTGGGAGGGCTCCACAGGAGCCAGCGGTTGGGGCTGCCACCACCACGCCCATCGAACTTTTGACCTCCATCATCGCAGAGGTGTAGAGGATCACTTGGTTTAGAATATCTCCTTCCACCAGCTTCTTGTCCTCTAGCTGCTTCTGAAATCCAAGTGATTGCGGGCCTAAAATCCGGTCTGCGTACTTCGTCCCCTTCAATCCAAGATCGATGGAGTTTTGCATGATTTGTACAATGTTCCGCATCTTTTCAAAAACCTCCGCTCTCGAAATATTCCCGCGCATGCTTTCATAGTCCACAGCGAGCTCCCAGAGGGCATGGTTTTTATCCTGGTTGAACGCTAACATTTCCTCGCAGGTAATGAAGGGAACTTCTAGGTCCTTTCGAGACATAACTGGAAGCACTGGCTTGATCTTTTTTATGAACAGTACCTCCTCCATTTGGAGAAGTTCCCGGCAGGCCTCCTCATTCAAAAAGGCATTGGCCTTGATTTCGATAAAGGTAGATTTGCCCTGGCGCACCGCGACTTCATCGCAGGGCATGGACTTCTCAATAAATTCTGGGAGGCTGCCTGCCGTCTTTACATAGACCAGCGTCTGGTAAAAATCCCCCGCCATAGAGACCTGGGCACCATCAATTTCAAGAATTTCAATCATGCCCCCGCCGGTAGAAATGGCAGTTACCTCACGGGACTCTTTTTTATTCGTGAGGGTGAGCTTGTAGGTATTTGGGTGGGTAGCCCCGATGGGATGGATATCGATTTTAATTTGGATACCAGCTTCTTCAATGGCTCGCAGGTAATCTGGAAGACGCTCTTCGTAGGCTTCCCAACCCAAAAATCCCCCAAACAATCCCATGTCCGAACCTTGCCCCTTATGCGTAGTCGCAAGTGATCCATTGGGGTCAAACTCCACATACACCTCTTGGATATCCCCATCCATCAAGTCGCGGCACATCCGCCCAATTCGAATGGATGCAGCACAATGCGAACTCGAAGGGCCACGCATGACTGGGCCGATTACATCATTAAATATGCTTGGGTAGGTTTTCATTTTGGGTTAACTATTTAATTCCCGCGAGGGCAGTAAGACTTAAATATAAGCGTTTAGTAAAGGGCTGCTATTTAGCGATGGAATAAAAATAGAGTTTTAACCTTCATATCCTGCACTTGTAAGAATTTTATCTGAATTTAGGTGTCTAAGAAAAGCCACTTCAACTAGTCTTAGCCTAAAAACAAGCTATCATGAAAAACTCCCTGCGATTTATCCTATTATTTTTTGCAATCCTGCAGACGACTACCCTTGCGGCACAAGTGCGATATACCGTTAAACCGGGGGATCCCAATGGCATCAGCAAATGGTACATGGGGCGCCAAATTGCCCAAGTCATGAGTCACTTTGGAATTGGCTGGCTGGAGCGAGAAGAAAGGGAGCAAGAAGAAAACACGACGCAGTTACTAAAAAATCTTGCCGTACAACCCGGCATGTCCATTGCAGACATTGGTGCTGGAAGTGGCTACCACAGCACCTTACTATCCAAAATGGTGGGTAACGGAAAAGTGTATGCCGTGGATGTGGAACGGGAGATGATTGCTTTCTTGAATGAACGGATCAAACGGGAAGGTAAAAAGAATATCATTCCAGTATTGAGTACAGAAAAGACAGTTTCATTACCTGCAAACAGCATGGACATGATGCTACTGGTGGATGTATACCATGAATTTTCTTTTCCTTACGAAATGGCGCTATCCATGCTGGAAGCACTCAAGCCTGGAGGCAAGCTGGTTTTGGTAGAGTTCAGAGCTGAAGACCCGAATGTACCCATCAAAGCCATCCACAAAATGAGCCAGCAACAGGCGGTAAAAGAATTCAAGGCTGCCGGCTTTTCATTTGAAAAAAATAGCAGCAACCTACCCTGGCAACATTGCCTGATTTTCAGGAAACCGAAAAATTAAATCGAGGAGAAATTTTTCTTGATTCTAGATGGATTAATGACAACCAATTTCAGGCAAGGTCACTTAGAAAAGAACCATTCCTCTGTGGGTTTCTGTAATTTCCACCCCTTTAATTGTTGGCGGTTGATGGTTTGGTAGTATAACCTGTCACAAATTTCGATTTGATTTATTACAAATCAGAATGAAAAATTGTAACAAAATAATGCTAAAATTGTTACAAAAAAATTAAAAAATGAGCATAGAAGACAAAATAGAAGCACGTATAAAAGTCTTCCCAAAAGGAGAGTTGTTGCTTCCTGCTGATTTCAGTGACTTGGGATCATCTGAAGCGGTAAGACTATCACTTTTTAGATTAGAGAAACAAGGCGTACTAAGCCGAGTTGCACAGGGCATTTATGTCCGCCCAAAAGAAAGTAGTTTGATTGGAAAGCTTGTGCCCTCAGCTGAAGAAGTGGCAGAGGCTATCGCCAGAAGAGACCGAATAAGAACTGTGCCCACTGGAAGCTATGCATTGAATGCTTTGGGACTAAGTACACAAGTTCCGATGAATATCGTCCTGCTCACGGATGGCTCACCAAGAGAACTCAAAGTAGGAAAGCGTACCATTAGGTTTAAAAAGACGACTCCCAAAAACCTTTTGGCAAAAGGTAAAATTAGCCGCTTGGTAATCCAGGCGATGAAGGAAATTGGAAATGGTAAAATAACTATTGGAGAAGAGCAAAAAATAGTAGCCTTGCTAAAAAAAGAAGACGAGAAAGATCTCAAACACGACCTAGCCTTAGCTCCGGTATGGATTCAAAAAATAATGAAAAAAGGATTGAAAGATGGCGAAAATTGATTTCTACGCTGTAGATAAGACAGAGAAAGTAGCTATTTTCAATGCCATTGCTACAGCAAAGGGAATGACAGCCTTTGCTGTAGAGAAAGATTGGTGGGTAAGCCGGACGCTGGAAATCATCTTTCAAATGGATATTGCGCAACACTTGGTGTTTAAAGGCGGCACTTCACTAAGCAAAGCCTGGAAACTCATCAATAGATTTTCGGAAGATATTGATTTGGCTATTGATAAAGCCTTTTTTGAAGGCTATGAAGGAGATATTTCAAAAACACAAATTACCAAGCTGAGAAAAGTAGCCGGAGCCTATACCACAGGAACTTTCTTTGAGGAATTGCAAAATGAGTTTAGCGAAAAAGGCTTTAAAGCCCTTTCCTTCAAAGTAATCGATAGCAAAGACAGTGACCAAGACCCAAGAATTATTGAAATTTTTTATCCGAATGTCATTACTCCAAATTCTGAATACCTTCTGCCAAAAGTACAGTTAGGAATAAGTTGCCGTTCCCTGAGAGAACCCTTTACTGTTCAAACATTTGGTTCTTTAGTAGATGAGTTTTTTACAGGTGAAAACTTTGTAGAACCTCTTTTTAAAGTACCCACTGTAAATCCGGAACGCACTGTATTGGAAAAGCTATTCTTATTGCATGAAGAATTTCACCGCCCGGCAGACAAAATGCGAGTGGATAGGCTAAGCCGCCATCTTTACGATATTTACCAATTAACTCAAGCAGGAATTGCAGCAAAGGCAATCAGTGATAAAGAATTATACGAAACCATTGTGGCCCACCGCTACAAGTTTTCCAGAGTTGGGGATGTAGATTATGACAATCACAATCCAAAAACACTTAACCCCATTCCTCCCGTGGAGGTAATAGCCGATTGGGAATCTGATTATGTCAAAATGAAAGAAGAGATGATCTACGAAGAGAGGAAACCCACTTTTGAAGATTTGATTACTAATTTGGAAGGGTTAATGGCCCAGCTTCAAGCACTGAGTTGGGAATTTGAACTTGATTTTTCCAATCCTGATCACCACTAGCATGGACATGATGCTACTGGTGGATGTATACCATGAATTTTCTTTTCCTTACGAAATGGGGCAATCCATGTTGGACGCACTCAAGCCTGGAGGCAAGCTGGTTTTGGTCGAGTTCAGAGCAGAAGATTCGAATGTACCAATCAAAGCCATCCACAAAATGAGCCAGCAACAGGCGGTAAAAGAGTTTAAGGCTGCCGGCTTTTCATTTGAAAAAAATAGCAGCAACCTACCCTTGCAACATTGCCTGATTTTCAGGAAACCGAAAAACTAAATCGAGGCGAATTTTTTTTCTTGATTCTAGATGGATTAATGACAACCAATTTCAGGCAAGGTCAAAATCTTTTTCCTTGGTAAATCTTTAAAATTTCCTTTTCGGTAAGTACCCTGCTCCAAAATCCTATATCATCAAGTTTTCCATTGAATCCGCCATAAATTCCTCCTGGAGATGGGCCATCCCCAGCGCCACCAATCAAAAACTGAACTTGTTCAAAATAAGATAAAGTTGCAGTTCTAGAGCCAACCAATTGCCCATTGAGGTACATTTTCATGGTTGTGCCATCGTAGGTCAAGGCGGCATGATACCATTGATTGGTAGAAATGGATCCGTCTTGAGAAAATAATGGTTGCCCTGTAGTGGTTGTGGTCCATTGATTTCCTTCCAAAATGGAATTGTTTGTGTGCTTTAAGCTAAGACCATACGCTGGCCCATAGGCGTAATTTTGTGGACTGTGGAAAACGATTGCTTGGTAATTGTAAGTGACTCCCCCTGTGGATGGATAAAACTGTGAGGTGTTAAACCAGGCTGATATGGAGTAGTTTGCAGTTGCAAAAGGTGCGCGATTGACAGCTTTCAAATAATGGGTCACATTGGTTTGTGTATTTGAAAAACTGTATGCCGCATTCGAATTTCCAGATCGATCGGTAGTACTTGTAATGCCGAAAGATTGTAATACGTTATTATTCCCACTTTCATCGTTTACATTTCCATTAAATGGATACCAAGCCACTAAACCAATTTGAGGAACTGGATATGTGGTTAGATTTTGCAACTCAGTTATTTGCGCTTGTAAAAGGTCTACATATTGTTTTGTAACGGCATCTTGAGCCGCTGTTGGGTTAGCCAAATTTTTTATTTGTAAACTATTTGCACTATTATCATTCGCTAAAACAGCTGCTAAATTAGGTGTAGCTGCTTGACCTGTCAAACCGATTGGACCTTGCGGGCCCGTAGCACCTGTATCTCCCTTTGGACCTGCTGCTCCTGTAGCTCCCTGTATACCTTGAGGACCCGTAGCTCCCGTGGGTCCAACCAAAGATACTCCTGATGGCCATGCTCCGTTCGCCTTAGGACCAAAAAGTGTGTTGGCAGCCGTATTGATGTAAAAATCTCCATCCACTCCTGTGCCTGAAACTGGGTCAGCAGTTCCATTTCTTACCGTCTTTCCATCAGCTCCAGCTACTCCAGCTAATCCAGTAGCTCCCTGTATACCTTGAGCACCCGTAGCTCCAATGGGTCCTACCAAAGAAACTCCTGATGGCCATGCTCCGTTCGCCTTAGGTCCAAATAGCGTATTGGTTGCTGTATTGATGTAAAAATCTCCATTGGCACCTGTGCCTGAAACTGGGTTAGAAGTTCCATTGCTTACCGTCTTTCCATCTGCACCAGCTACTCCAGTAGCACCCGTAGCTCCCTGTATTCCTTGAAGGCCAGTAGCACCCGTATCCCCTTTATCTCCCTTTGGGCCTGGGGTACCATTGGCAGCATACAAGGCATAGGGTACACTATTCAAGGCAAAAACACCAGGCGCACTGTAGTTGACCCCTCCTGTAGGGTCGGTCTCTGTTTGGATCAGATAGGGCCCATTGGCCCAATTAATGCCCGCAAAACTTCCAGACAAAACTGTTCCTGTTCCAATTTCTAAGCTCACCAGTCCATTCGCATTGGTGGATTTGCGATGGGTCTCCACGTACACTGCAGGTCCTGTGGAAGAACCCTGCAGTAGCGAGATTTTAATGCCTACTGTTGAAGCGGCGATCACCTTATTGTTCCCATCCCGGATGACGGATTGGTAACTGATTTGTTGTGGCACTTGAGCCCATGCAGCAAAAGTGGTCAAAAGAATAACTGATACTAAAAGAGCTTTTTTCATTTTGAGTCCATTAAAATCTTTTTCCTTGGTAAATCTTTAAAATTTCGACTGCAGTCAAAGCTCTATTCCAGATGGCAATATCATCAATATCTGCGTCAGCTTGATACCAAAAGCCATTTGCTTGTCTACTAACTCCAACAGATATACCTGAATTTCCCAACTTATTCAAAGCTAAAGTTGTTGTAGTTTCTTTTACTAAAGCTCCATTGTAATAGAGTTTAAAACTTGATCCATCAAAAGTAAATGTAATATTTGCCCATTTTCCTAATTCCAATGGAGTTAATTGTCTTAAATCGGAAGATTGTTGATTGCTATCAGAAGATGCAGCAAGTATAAAAGCACCAAAATTACTTGCATTATACCTAATTCACCAGACCTGTCCATTTGGATTTGAATAACCATTTTCAAAACGATAAACAATCGCAGAATTAGGGTCATTCGAATTACCAGTCCAAAAATAACTTTTTGGGTTTACCCATACACTCACTGAGATTTTTTCTTGATTAAGGGTAGGCTTGTATGGAATGTATATTTCTTTACTTAATTGACTAAAAGAGGCACCGATATGGTCAAATTTAAACGCGTTGTTTTGTAAATTATTTCTATCAGAAGTTAAACTAGCATTTGTTAGTTGTCCATTATTTCCATTCCCACTTTCATCGTTTGCATTTCCATTAAATGGATACCAAGCCACTAAACCATTTTGAGGAACCGGAGTGGTTAGGTTTTGCAACTCAGTTAGTTGCGCTTGTAAAAGGTCTATATATTGTTTTGTAACGGCATCTTGAGCATCTGTTGGGTTAGCCAAATTTTTTATTTGTAAATTATTGGCATTAGTGTTATTCGCTAAAACAGCTGCTAAATTAGGTGTAGCTGCTTGACTTGGCAAACCGATTGGACCTTGCGGGCCCGTAGCACCTGTATCTCCCCTTGGACCTGCTGCTCCTGTAGCGCCCGTTGCTCCCTGTATACCTTGAGCACCCGTAGCTCCAGTGGGGCCAACCAAAGATATTCCTGATGGCCATGCTCCGTTCGCCTTAGGACCAAAAAGTGTGTTGGCAGCTGTATTGATGTAAAAATCTCCATCTACTCCTGTGCCTGAAACTGGGTTGGAAGTTCCATTTCTTACCGTCTTTCCATCAGCTCCAGCTACTCCAGCTACTCCAGTAGCTCCCTGTATACCTTGAGGACCCGTAGCTCCAGTGGGTCCAACCAAAGAAACTCCTGATGGCCATGCTCCGTTCGCCTTAGGTCCAAATAGCGTGTTAGTTGCTGTATTGATGTAAAAATCTCCATTGACACCTGTGCCTGAAACTGGGTTGGAAGTTCCATTGCTTACCGTCTTTCCATCTGCACCAGCTACTCCAGTAGCACCCGTAGCTCCCTGTATTCCTTGAAGGCCAGTAGCACCCGTATCCCCTTTATCTCCCTTTGGGCCTGGGGTACCATTGGCAGCATACAAGGCATAGGGTACACTATTCAAGGCAAAAACACCAGGCGCACTGTAGTTGACCCCTCCTGTAGGGTCGGTCTCTGTTTGGATCAGATAGGGCCCATTGGCCCAATTAATGCCCGCAAAACTTCCAGACAAAACTGTTCCTGTTCCAATTTCTAAGCTCACCAGTCCATTCGCATTGGTGGATTTGCGATGGGTCTCCACGTACACTGCAGAACCTGTAGCTGAACCCTGCAGTAGCGAGATTTTAATGCCTACTGTTGAAGAGGCGATCACCTTATTGTTCCCATCCCGGATGACGGATTGGTAGCTGATTTGTTGTGGTACTTGAGCCCACACAGCTGTGGTAGCAGTCAGTAAGAGAAGGAGGGAAAAAAGTAATTTTTTCATTGTTGTACTAGTTAGTATTAAGAGTATTAAAATACATTGAAAAATACAAAAAAATAAACCTTGCCTGCCTACCCTCGGTAGCTAGGCAAGGTAACCAATGCCGGGTCAACCATTAATCAATACTGCTGCAAGTATACTTGAAATGGAAAATCTCTTTCAAGATCTAGATTTATTCCATTTATATCATACGCTTGTCCACCACTATATGTACCGACTATCTTAACATAAGCACTAACACCATTCCCAATAACAAATTCAATAACATACTTTGTATTTGCTGATAATACTATTTGATTAGGAAAAGTAAACTCTGTAGTTGGGTAAAATTCACCATAATTAGAATTAAGGATAGTAGGATTTGTGTTTGATGTTGCTAAAATTTCTCCACTTAATGCATTTGTATTTGCTGTTTCATTATTGTTTACCCAACGCCTAATATTTAAATATGAACTGGCAATTCCATCTGTCAATTGAGTTCCTGATACTCCCCCTATAGCATTAGTAACAATTTTGATAAGTTTACCTGGATTAGATGCTGTAGTGAAACTTTGACCTCGAGTTGAACCACTTGTAGCATTTGTGGTTAAGAATAAAGCATCTACTACTAAGTTCAGTGCGCCAGCATTACTACCTAAACTCTGGTCAAATTTTCTCCAATTATCATTTCCATCATAAAATTGAGGCTCACCGTATAACCCGCAATTAGAACAAAATATAATTAAACCAGTTGCTGGATTAGCTATTAAATTTCTTTGCGCATGAGTCATTCTTGGCGGTAAAAATCCTTGTGTAGTTGAATTTGTCTCTAATATCGCTGAGGAACTAGCTGCTGATGATGCACCTGCTATTACTTTACCCGTAATGGTTAAATCGCTACTGAAAATTTTTGCTCCAGCAATAGTTTGATTGGTTGTTAAATCGACAAAGTTTTGTGTAGAAGATCCCGTTCCTCCATTAGCTACAGGCAGTATTCCTGTAACAGCTGTGGTAAGAGGAAGTCCAGTTAGGTTTGTGGCAATTCCTGAGGCAGGAGTACCTAGGGCTGGGCCAATTAGGGTTGGGGAGGTATTCATCACGAACGTACTTCCAGTTCCTGTCTGTGAAGCTATGGCGGTTGCATTTCCTACACTTGTAATCGGGCCAGTCAGGTTTGCATTGGTAGTCACCGTAGCTGCTTGACCTGGCAAACCGATTGGACCTTGCGGGCCTGTAGCGCCCGTTGGCCCCTGTATACCTTGAGGACCCGTAGCTCCAGTGGGGCCAACTAAAGATACTCCTGATGGCCATGCTCCGTTCGCCTTAGGACCAAAAAGTGTGTTGGTCGCTGTATTTATGTAAAAATCTCCATCCACTCCTGTGCCTGAAACTGGGTTGGAAGTTCCATTTCTTACAGTCTTTCCATCAGCTCCAGCTACTCCAGTAGCACCCGTAGCGCCTGTTGATCCCTGTATACCTTGAGGACCCGTAGCTCCAGTGGGGCCAACCAAAGATACTCCTGATGGCCATGCTCCGTTCGCCTTAGGTCCAAATAGCGTGTTGGTTGCTGTATTGATGTAAAAATCTCCATCCACTCCGGTGCCTGAAACTGGGTTGGAAGTTCCATTGCTTACCGTCTTTCCATCTGCACCAGCTACTCCAGTAGCACCTGTTGCTCCCTGTATGCCTTGAAGGCCAGTAGCACCCGTATCCCCTTTTGGACCAGGTGTGCCGTTGGCAGCATACAAGGCATAAGGCACACTATTCAAAGCAAAAACACCTGGAGCGCTGTAGTTGGTCCCTCCTGTAGGATCTGTTTCTGTTTTGATCAGGTAGGGTCCATTGGCCCAGTTGATGCTCGTAAAACTTCCAGACAAAACTGTTCCTGTTCCAATTTCTAAGCTCACCAGTCCATTTGCATTGGTGGATTTGCGATGGGTTTCCACGTACACTGCAGTTCCTGTAGCAGAACCCTGCAGTAGCGAGATTTTAATGCCTACTGTTGAAGAGGCAATCACCTTATTGTTCCCATCACGGATGACGGATTGGTAACTGATTTGTTGTGGCACTTGAGCCCATACTATTGTCACAGTTAGAAGGAATAGTAGGGAAAGAATTATCTTTTTCATATTTTTCTGTACCAAGTACGAAGTACCAAGTACCAAGAGGATAAGAATTCTGCCTGCCTGCCGCAGGCTGGCTCCTACTTGGTACTTCGTACCTGGTACTTTGTACTTTTTCAGTTCGTACATTATTTTATTTTCGTATTAAATTCAACATTCCTCGTCTCATCTCTCCTGTTTCGATTAC
>JBBAKO010000020.1:0-10029 GCA_040403475.1 Algoriphagus sp.
AAGTAATCCGTAGGCTGGTTTTTGGTGGTTACCAATTCCCAGGAACCATGCAATTCATCGAAGGCAAGAAGATCGAGGTGATTGGTCCAGAAACCATGCCCTCCGAGGATGTAGTGTGTGTCTTCTCGAACAAGTGAATTGGCACCACAAGTATAGCCTCGATTGAAATACAGGTATTTATTAACCAACTTATCCCCTTGAATTTCATAGAGGTCAAAGGTGCAGCGAACCTGTACATAGCGCTTTGCACCCAGTTCATATACAATGTATTGGTGTGGAGATTTTTCGTAGATCTTATCTAAAGAATCTAAAATTGCAGTGGATAGCTGCCCCCCTAGAAATTCAGATCGACGGCTATTTTTCCAAGTAGTGGTAGCGGTACTAAACCAAGTATAGTCAGCAGCCAAACTAGTTGAGCTGACCAGTAGGGCAATTAGGATGGGGAGAATTAACCTTATTTTCATCATTCGTACCATGAAAATCGCTTCCTACTCATATACTAATCATTGTCATAAAAAAAGGGAGAGGAAAACCGTGACTCCCCTCCCTAAAAAAAATAAACAAAAAGCCATATGACAATTTTAATCTAAACTAAAGTGTCGGTACCAAGTATCTAAGACTTTTCGTGTTAATTAGGTGCCAAATGCATTGTTACGCATTGTTACGCATTGATACATAGTTTTAAAAAAATCTTTTGAAACCGATTTACACAGTTACCTATCTTCGTTTAATTCAGTCCGCCAAAGCAAAAAATAAGGATTAGACTTCAAAAACGCATATAAGTGCATTTTTTGAAGCCTAATCCTCAAGCCAAGAAGAGGTAAAAATTACCGCTTCTTCTGGTAAAGTTTCTGGTGAATTTGAAAAAGCACTTCTGTAGGAATTTTGATCACTTTTCGATCGTAAGTCATCAAACCATTCGTTTCAATTTCTACATCTGTGGTCTGTGTATAGACTGCAGCTGCCAATCCTTTAGGTATTAATTCATTCAAATCATCTACTAAAGTTCGGTAACGAGCCTCCAATTCTTCTTTAGATTTGAAGCTCTGGTATCCCCAATTGTCTTTTTGCTGCCAAGTATGCCCCTCTAGTGGCAATCCCAATCCTCCATATTCGCCTAGCACTAAACTGATGGACGTTCCAAAAACGGCTGGATCTGGCATCACAGGATCTGGGTAGTTGTGTAAGTCCAAGATGTCTCCCACCACGCGATTGCCCTCCAGTTCAAAATTGCCCCCGCTAGCACTGTTGATCAGGCGAGTTGGGTCCAATTCACGGGTGAGCGCTGTGATTTCCTTGGTTTTGAACTGCCCCCAGGCTTCATTGAAGGGTACCCAGACCACAATCGAGGGGAAGAATTTGAATTCCTTAATAATCTCAGTCCACTCCGTCGTAAAGATCTTCTCGCTAGCCGCTGTTCGTTCCCTATTCACTCCTTTTCGGATGATCCCTGGGCGTACTTCCCATCTATTCCCCAAATCGCCGCTTGGCATGTCCTGCCAGACCAGCATCCCCAGCAGATCGGCATGGTAATACCAGCGGGCCGGCTCTACCTTGACATGCTTGCGAATCATGTTGAAGCCCATTTCACGCGTTTTTTGAATGTCAAATAGCAAGGCTTCATCTGTCGGGGCTGTGTACAAGCCATCCGGCCACCAACCCTGATCTAAGGGCCCATAGTGGAATACCTCTTCTCCATTGAGGAGCATCCGCTGGTGCCCATTGGCATCCTTCGCCATTCGAATGTCTCTAAATGCGGCATAACTCTGGGCTTGGTCCAATAGGTTTTTTCCTTGGTACAACTTGATGCTAACCGGATAGAGAAATGCAGCGCCTGGAGACCAGGGCTTCGGATTAGGCAAGTGAATTTGGATCGGCTCTCCCAACTTGGCAGATTTTGTTTCGGAAAATCCTTGTGGATCCGTCACGCTAATTTGAACCGTCAGGTCCTGACGATTGCTTTGAATCTCTGGGGTGAAAATCAGGTTTTTGTTTTCCCAATCCGTTCTTGAAGTAACAGCGGTAATGTGCTGAATCGGGACGGTCTCCAACCAGACGGTTTGCCAAATTCCAGTCACTGGGGTGTACCAAATACTCTTAGGATCTTGAACCTGCTTGCCTCTAGGCTGTGGGCCAGCATCGGATGGATCCCAGACACGCACGCGAATCGTTTGTTTATCCCCCTTGATCAGAAGCTCCGAAATATCAAAGCTGAATCCATCAAAGCCTCCCTGGTGGCTTCCTGCACGGGTTCCATTGACCCAGACCTCAGCTTCCCAATCGACCGCTCCAAAATGTAAAAGAGTTCGCTTGTTGGTTCGATTTAGGGATAGTGACAGCTGTCGCTCATACCAGAGTTCTTGGTCCGACCCCACCGTCTTCTGTACGCCAGAAAGAAGGGATTCGACCGCAAAAGGAACGGTGATCTTGCCTTGAAAGGCTGCCTCTGGAGCTGTTCCCTTGGGCAAAATCGCATAATCCCATTGACCATTCAGGTTTTGCCAAGAATTCCGAACCAGTTGTGGTCTTGGGTATTCGGGCAATGGATTGGCAGGATTCACCAGATCGGTCCAATTGGTTTTTAAGGTTTGGGTATGTCCACTAGTCAGATTCAGGAGCAGGAGTAACAGCAGGGAAAATAAACGCTTCATTGGAGGAGGGTTAGGGGTTTCGAAAATGATTCAACACATTAAGCTACGGGATTATCCGCAATTATGCGAGGGAGTTAGTTGAAGGACTTTAATTTTGTCAACAGCTAACAGACCACGGTCCACAGCCGAGTCCTTGTCTGACATGGCTTAGATTCCATACTTCGTACTTGGTACTTTGTACTTTTTGCATTGTACTCTAATCCGTAGTCTGTCGACCGTCCAATAACGACAGCCGAGTCCTTGTCTGACTTGGCTTAGATTCCATACTTCGTACTTGCCTGCCTGCCGCAGGGTACTTGGTACTTTGTACTTTGTGCATTGTACTCTAATCCGTGGTCTACCAGCTGTTGACAATTATCAATTTTCCTTATATTTAAAATTCTGATTATTCGCTTTTTAGCCAGTTACCTACGAAAATAAGCCTTGAAGTTCAATTGAGTGGGCTGTGGACCGTGGACTGTCGTCTGTGAACGATTATCCGCTTGGTGAACAGACAGGTTGAACCTCTGGTAGGATTGCGGATAATCAAAATACCTATCAAAACTCAATAACTTCATGGATTACCGCAAACTGGGCAATACGGACCTAAACGTGTCAATTCTAGGATTTGGGGCCTCCCCCTTAGGAGACGTTTTTGAGGTTTGTGACGAAAAGGAAGGGATTGCTTCGGTGCACCTCGCCATAGATCAGGGAGTGAATTTTTTTGATGTGGCTCCTTTTTACGGAGAAACTTTGGCAGAAACGCGCTTGGGCCGGGCCTTAAAAGGCAAGCGAAAGGAAATAAACTTGGCCACCAAATGCGGGCGCTATGGACTGCGCGATTTTGATTTTTCCTACGATCGGATTTTGAAAAGCATCGATGAGTCCCTAGAGCGTTTGCAAACGGATTACGTAGACCTGTTTCAGTTGCACGATACCGAATTCGTTAGTCGCCAGCAAATTATCGAAGAAGCCATCCCCGCCATACAACACATCAAGGCCTCCGGCAAAGCACGGTACATTGGCTTGACGGGCTTGCCGGTCCGGTACCTGGCCTCTTTGGCCCGAGAAAACGAGTTTGATACCGTCCTTTCTTGGGCGCACTACAACTTGATTCAGGATGAAATTTTGGAGGAATTGGTGCCCCTGTCAAAAGAAAAGGGCTTTGGATTGATGAATGCGGCACCTCTGGTGCAGCGTATTCTTTCGGATGCTCCAATTCCCGCCTGGCACAACGCCCCTGCAGAGGTGAAGGCGATTCAAGCACCGCTATTGGCCCTGTGTCAAGACTACCAGGTTGCGCTGAGCGACGTGGCGATGCGATTTGCGATGGATCAAGAGGCTATAGCCACCACCATTGTGGGCATGAGTGATCGAGAGGTACTCCGACGGAATCTGCGGGCCTTCGATTTGAAGATGCCCGATGGCCTTTTGGAAGATATTGCGAAGCTGGTGGCTCCAATTAAAAATACGATGTGGTACGAGGGATTACCGGAAAATGATTTAAGACAAAAGATATGAAGGCATTATTTCTAACGGCCGTGGGCCAAACTGAAGTCAAGGATATTCCGAAGCCAGTGGTGGCGAAGGATCAATTGCTTTTAAAAATTAGCAAGGTGGGCTTTTGTGGTGGGGATTTGAATGGATTCAAAGGACTCTTTGAGTTGCAGGAATACCCAAGCATCCTGGGACATGAGATTGGGGCCTCGATTGCCGAAATTGGCTCCGAGGTGCCTGCTGGATTTCAGATAGGTCAACAAGTCACCGTGTATCCCTATTTGAATTGCGGCACCTGCATCTCCTGCCGAAAGGGACGTAGGAATGCTTGTCAGGACAACAAAACCATGGGCGTGCGCCGACCAGGAGGCATGACGCGCTACATCACCGTGCCCTACACGGATGTGTATTCCTCTGAAAAGCTGTCCCTGACGGAATTGGCATTGGTGGAGCCGCTCACGGTGGGATTCCATGCGGCAGCTCGGGGTCGGGTGACGGCAAAGGATCGGGTAGCGGTGATTGGATGTGGGATTGTGGGGATGGGAGCGATTGCTTCGGCCGTGAATCGAGGGGCGGAGGTGATTGCCTTGGATTTGGACGAGACCAAACTGGCCATCGCCCGCAAAATAGGCGTTGCACATACCGTCAATACGAGTGAAGAATCTTTGGAGGAGGCATTGGCACGCATCACGCAAGGCGATGGCCCGGATGTGGTCATTGAGGCGGTGGGCAGCCACATTACCTACCGCGCTGCGGTAGAGGCGGTGGCCTACACGGGCCGCGTGGTCTGCATTGGATATGCCAAAAAGGCGGTGGAATTCAATACGGGGATTTTTGTGCGGAAGGAAATTGAAATTTTGGGTTCGCGCAACTGTACCGATGAATTCCCGGAAGTAATTGCCTATTTGGAAGCAGGAAGATTTCCGGTAAAGGAGGTAATCAGTCGGGTGGTTCCCTTGTCTGAATCTGGAGCAGCCTTGGTTGCCTGGTCAGAAAATGCACAGGGAACTGTCAAAATTATCGTGGACTTAGACGCTGAAGCGGATGATTAAGTCTAGTGTGACTATAGCCTTGGTACCCGATATCAAGCAGGGGTCTTGGATCTATTGGCATGATTTAACCGCAGCGATCCAAAAGGCAGCGGAGCTTGGATTTGATGCCGTGGAGCTATTTACGGCTTCTGCTCAGGCGGTGGATGCTTCCGAATTGAAGGCCTGTTTGGCGGCGCATTCGATGCGAATTTCTGCGGTGGGCACAGGTGCAGGCAAAGTGGTCCATGGCTTGACGCTGACGGATGCCAATCCAGAAATTCGGCAAAAAGCAGTTCAGTTTATCGCAGACATGATGCGTTTTGGGGCGCAGTTTGAAGCACCAGCCATCATCGGATCGATGCAAGGGAATGCCGGCATGGATCGAGCCTCGTCTTTGAGGGATTTGGCTACCTCCTTGAAAGAATTGGGGGCATTAAGCCTTTCCTTGGGGATGGACTTGATTTATGAACCCTTGAATCGGTATGAAACCAACCTTTTCAATCGGCTGGAGGATGCGGCAGCATTTTTGGAAGCCGAGGAGATCACTGGAGTGAGTTTATTGGCTGATTTATTTCACATGAACATTGAGGAAGTAGACTTGGCCGCATCGATTCGAAAAAATGCGCGGTGGATTCGGCATGTGCATTTTGCGGATAGCAATCGCCGGCCCATTGGCTTTGGCCATACCGAAATGAATTCCGTGGCGAAGGCTTTGCAGGACATTGGCTATTCCGGGTATGTCTCCGCAGAGGCTTTCCCATGGCCAGATTCGGATGCGGCGGCGGCACAAACCATTCAGGCATTTACCCATTATTTTAAAAAATAAAAGGATTATCCGCAAGGATGCCAATGGCTCAAATTGAGCGTTGACCAAGCGGATAATCGTCCACAGACGACAGACCACGGTCCACAGCCCATTGAATTGAACTTCAAACCTAATTTTCTTTAGTTAGTGCTGAAAAAGAGAATACTCAAAAAAAATTATTATGCAAAAATTCTGTTTGGCCTTGGATCTAATTGAGGATGAGGCAGTGATTCAGGAATACGAAACCCATCATGCTCCAGGAAATGCTTGGCCGGAGGTAACCCAGCACGATATCGATGCGGGAATCTTAAACATCGAGATTTTCCGGACGGGCAACCGCATGTTTATGATTTTGGAAACGGATGATGCCTTCAACTTTGAGACGAAGGCCATTTTCGATCAAGGAAATCCGAAGATCGCCGAGTGGGAAGCCTTGATGTGGAAATTCCAAAAGCCCTTGCCTTGGGCAAAAGAAGGAGAGAAGTGGGTGTTGATGAATCGGATTTTCAAGTCGTAGAGACCTGATTTTTTCCGCTTCCCCATTCAAAACGTACCTGCTAGTCCGCTATGCGAAGCCCCCACCTTGAGGTAGTTCCTTCGGACACTAACGAAATGAAAAATCTGGCCTAAATTGGGGTACAAAGAGGTACGAGGCGAGCTACTGGGTCAAAAAATCTTTGAATTTTTTTCCCCAATAACCATTCGCCGCAGTGGCATTGGGGAGTCCTTCGTTGGTGAGTAACGAATTTTTATTGGATGAATCCTGATTCCAGAGCCAACCCATCACTGATACATCCGTCTGCTTCACGGCAGAAAGAAAGGTAGCAGGATCCAGGTCATTGCCCGCGTTATACACCCCTACTTCACCGATGACCACTGCAAAATTGGCCTTTTTCAAGGTCTGCAGCCGGGAGATTAGCTGTGCTTCACTGGTATTTTGGAGCCACTTCTCGTAGGCATGCAGGTCAAAAAGTAAGTTGTAGCGTCCCGTGAGCAACTCCTTCCCTTTGGCAAAAATCGCCGCTTCCGACTGCCCCTGCTCGTTGCCGGGCACAAGGATGATGTTTTGAAAGCCCTCTACCCGACGGAGGTTATCCACCAGGTCGGCCATGTCTTTGAGCCAAAGCGCATGGGTATAGCCTTGCTGGTTGCTCCAGGAATAGGGTTCGTTCCACACCTCCAGCCAGACATCGGGCTGGTTTTTAAACTGCTCGGCGATGGCTTGCATCTTGCTGCGGTAGGCGGCATAGAAGGGCTGCGCGGATGGATTGAGGCCTGTAAAGAGCGTTTGCTTGCCCGCATCGTCTACCCAGCCAAAGGGGCAAAGGATCGTGATCCGGTTGTGGGCACGGTTTTGGTCGACTATTTTCTGCAAGGAATGGTACCATTTGCCATCGCTGGCCTGTAGCGCTGCTCCTTGGATGGGTTGCTCCCGGAGGTTGCCGATAAATTCCCGGACAATCTCGACCTTCCATTCCGTCATCTTTGCCTGATCCACCAGCCCAAAGGTCTGCATGGCATTGACCCCGCTATAGGAAACGGGAAGGCCTTGGTTATGTAGGCTTCCTCCCTCCACGTGAAAGGGACGGATGGGGCCCTTTGGTACCGGAGGGATTTCCAAATACGTTTGCTTCGGCAGAACCTCCTCTGAGGTGCAGGAGGTTCCTATGCCTGGGGAGACTAAGAGCAGGAGACAGGCCAGCCTTCGTAAGGTAAGCGCCATAGAAGTAGGTGAAAAGAGGCCTGACATGGAAGGGGTTTGGGATGGTCAGCTACCGCATCTCCTTTCGGGAGCTGGAAGGCTAAGTTACAAAGCAACTAGCAGAGTCGGGCAGAAAAGTGAGCAGTAATCTGCGGGGAAGCTTCAGCCTTTGGCTTCAGGTAGTTATGCTCGGACGGTTTCCTTTCACACAGGATCCAATCACGGAGATCTGTAGGAATCACAACTTAGTCCTTCACGAATATCAGCCACCTACCCCTGTTTTTCGGGATATCGAAGCTCGATATCCCAATTTTTAGAGCCTAAATCTCCTTAGTTGCAGGTCAGCTTTACGCTAGTATCAATGCATTAATTTTTGATGCATCGAACAGCACGGCCATCTGCACGCTTTGATGATGCCATAGCAGTTGAATTCCCAAAGGTCCAAATTCCTATCGATTTAGCATCTGTACCAGACACCGTGCTACTCCAGTAAAAGGCGGCAACTCCAACCACTTCAAGCCCTCCTCCACAAACCGATCTTACTCCTCCAACTGGCAACTTAAGGGCTGAAGCAAATGCCCCAGCTGCGAGCGCAGCCCAGGTTCCAGATTCTGCAACCCATTCTGCTTCTGTTGGCAAACGGTACCCACTTGGACAAGGATTATTAGATCCACTTACGCCCTGCCACAAATTATCGTTTTGCGAACTCCGCCAATCCAATGTTCCTGAACATCCAGGAATTATAATAAAACTTGAGTTACCAGGTGTATCGGTTGATGACAAAGTAGTTGTTGTTGCGGATGTCCTTAATTGATGACCATCTGTAGCTCTACCCCACTGATAGATACTGCCATAGCTGCTTGCATCAGTGACACTTGTGGCTACTTGTGTAGCTCCTAGATTTCGATCCATCCATACTTTGCCCGTACTAGGGTTGTACACATCGGTTGCTCCTATAAACGGGGCCCAAGTTGGAGCGCCATTTGCAAATACTAAAAATTTGTTATTTGAGCCCCCTGCTACCTTTATCCATGCTGTTCCATTCCAATACAGCATATCTCCAGCCGTATTTCCAGAAGTTGGCAATCCGCCACCACTTGGGGCAGTAGATGCCCAGGTAGTTCCGTTAGAGGTCAATACATTGCCACTTGTTCCGGGTGCAACGGCTTGTACCGCGCTGCTGCCATTGCCTAATAATACATTGTTCGCGGTTAGCGTAGTCGCCCCCGTTCCTCCATTTGCCACGGCAACAGTTCCGGTAACGTTGGCCGCGTTTCCTGTAATATTTCCAGATACTTTACTTCCTGCCATACCTGCAATTTTTGCATCCGTGACCGCACTATTCGCCAAATCTGCAGTGGCGATGGTTCCATCCAAAAGTTTGTCTGAGGTGACTGCGCCCGTGGCGATGGAGGTAACAAGCCCGGCAGCAGAGGTAGTGACATCGCCAGTAAGTGCACCAGGTGTTTGCAACGTACCACTACTAACGGTCACTATACCCGTCCCAGAAGGAGCAGGACCTGTCGCGCCAGTAGCTCCAGTAGCGCCCGCAACTCCCTGAATACCTTGAGCCCCAACTGCTCCAGTAGCCCCTGTTAGTCCCTGAATACCTTGAGCTCCAGTCGCACCTGTGAGTCCCTGAATGCCTTGAGCTCCGGTCGCACCTGTCGCGCCAGGCAGGCCTGCCACCCCTTGGGGGCCTGTTGCGCCTGTTAGTCCTTGAATGCCTTGGGGGCCTTGAATACCTTGAGCGCCAGTAGGGCCGGTTGGACCAACCAAGGATAGCCCTGTTGGCCAGGCACCACTAGCCTTTGGACCAAATAGCGTATTGGTGGCGGTATTGATGTAAAAATCCCCATCCACTCCAGTACTTGTCGCAGGGTCAGTT
Source organism: Algoriphagus sp. (assembly GCA_040403475.1). GTDB lineage: Bacteria > Bacteroidota > Bacteroidia > Cytophagales > Cyclobacteriaceae > Algoriphagus. The sequence continues at coordinate 9,554 of JBBAKO010000020.1, forward strand.
GTTCCATTCGCTACCGTCTTTCCGTTAGCTCCTGTCGCGCCCTGAGCACCAGTTAGGCCCGTGAGCCCCTGAAGACCTTGTGCTCCAGTAGGGCCAGTGGCGCCTGTTGCACCAGTGAGCCCCTGAAGACCTTGTGCACCATCGGCACCTGTCGCACCAGTGGGGCCTACCACCCCTTGGGGGCCAGTCAGTCCTTGAGCACCTGCCGCTCCCGTGGGACCAGTGGCACCTGTTGCTCCCGTCAGTCCCTGAATACCTTGAGCTCCTGTTGCACCTGGCAAGCCTGCCACACCATCATTACCTCTCGCGCCTGGCAGGCCTGCTGGTCCTTGTGGACTTGTCGCGCCTGTCGCACCAGGCAGGCCTGTTAGGCCTTGAATACCTTGAGCTCCTGTCGCACCGGCGGGGCCAGTTGCACCAGGCAGGCCTGCTGGGCCTTGAAGCCCAGTTAAACCTATTGATCCTTGCGGTCCAGT
>JBBAKO010000020.1:10129-32139 GCA_040403475.1 Algoriphagus sp.
GGTCCAGTAGCACCCTGAGAGGCCAATAGTGCCCATTTGGTAGGATCATTATTTGGCGTAGTAGTAGAAAGGCTTACAGGATTTATACAAAAATAAGAGGCGCCACCATAGCCTACAGCATCATCAATCGCATAAGTACCCGTAGTTGACCAAGCACCCTTCCATGTTAATCCAGAAGGTCCTACTGGACCGGGTGTACCTTGTAAACCAGTGGGCCCTGTAGCACCAGGAAATCCTGTTGGGCCTGTCACGCCAGGCAGGCCTGCCACCCCTTGGGGGCCAGCTGGGCCTGTTGCACCAGCCGGGCCTGTCGCGCCAGGCAGGCCTGCTGGACCCTGGCTACCAGCACCATTGCCTGAAATTGCGGCCAGCTTGATCTTCTCTTCCGTGGTGTAGTCATTGGAGGATAGTCCCTTGCCAACTTCTTTGTCTACTTTGGAGGCCAGATCCGATACAGATGCCTTGGTAGCAAGCTGTGTAATAGTTGCGTAAGCGCTGAGGTCTTGGTCTCCCGTATTCGTTCCTGTGATGGCAGCGAGCTTGGTCTTCTCTTCCGTGCTAAAGTCATTCGTAGAAAGTTGTTTGCCTGTTGCCTTATCTACTTTGCTGTCCAGCGCATTTTGCGTAGCACTAGAGACCGGCTTGTTGACATCTGCCGTGTTGTCCACATTGCCTAAGCCTAGGTTGGTACGTGCAGCCGCAGCTGTAGTCGCGCCAGTTCCTCCAGCTGCGATGCCTAGCGTCCCGCCCAGCTTGCCTGCCGTCTCTGCATAGATTGCATAGGGATTGTAGGTAAGCACCTGCTCGGAAACCTTGGTGTAGGTCCCGCCCTGGTCAAAGCTCACCCATACCTGCAAATTCTTGGGATTGCTGTCCCAGATTAGGCTGGCAAATGCCGCAGGGGAGACTGATCCAATCAGTACATTGACTAGTCCATAGGCATCCGTCTTGGCGACATGCACCTCCTCAAACTCCTGCACAAAGGTCGAGGAGAAGATCTTAAACTTCAGGGATACCGCTCCATTCACCAAGGGCTGCCCTGTGATTTCTTGGCCTGGAATTTCGATCGGCTTGGGATCCAAGAGGACTGCCTGATAGGAGATGCCCTTTTGAGCAAGGGCAAGGAAGGAACAGGCAAGGAGTGCTAGGGTGAGGATAAGGTGTTTCATACGAATGATTAGTTGCTAAGCACAAGGCCAAGGCTGAACGTAGTGGGAATAAAGTTGACCGTAGAAGTACCGGTCTTGTTGGGTTCTATGAATTGCTTGTAGCTGGTTAGGTACTGGTAGCTCACAAAGGTGCTCACCTGTGCATTGATCTGCTTGCGCAGCTCTAGAGACAAGCCGTACCTCGTCCGGATGGAGTTGAACTGCTTGTCATCGGCCAAGTCGATGTAGCGGTTCAGCAGCAGCTGATTGCCATTGATCATCTTCACCGCTGACACACGGCCTTTCAAGACCAGGGAGAGTGTCTTGCCCAAAGCGATACGTGGGCCGATTCCTGCTCCTAGTCCGATAAAGTCGGTATGGTAACTCATCGGGATGTTTTGTACATCTCCTACCGCATTGAACTGGTTGTAATTAATCCCCAAGTCGTAATAGAAGTCATTCGATATCGCTGCCTCTCGGTGTAGGCTCAGGTGCATTCCTGCTGCGGCACGCATGTTAGCCGGATTCACTGAGGCTGAGTTGACAAACAGGTAGGAAGTCAGATTAGACCCTACCGCTAACTGGTAGCTTTGGGAGTAGGCAGGTAGGGACAGCAGGAAAAGGAAAAGGATTCGTAGTAGCATGGTTTATCGCTTCTGAAGGTATTTGGTAAGGACTTGATTGGAGTAGAGTAGACGAAGGATGTATTGTCCTACAGGAAGGCGGTTGAAGTCTACCAGCTGGATCTGGGTTTGGTTGGCCGGTAGCTCTCCCGACCAGACTTTCTGTCCTAGAATGGAGTAGAGCTCCAGGGAGGCAGGACTGCTGAACTTCTGGGAGAACTTCAGTGTCAAGCTTGCATGAAAGGGGTTGGGATAGGCCAGCCACTGCAGCTCGGGGATGATCTCCTTGGAGGGGCTCACCCGATAGGACAGCGGCTGCACAAAGCCTTGGAACATCACCGGGCCTGCAGCCGTACTCGTACCAATCACCACGCTGGACTGGCCGATGGATTGGGGATACAGTGAGGTGCCCAGCGAGCTGGAGAGCGTCGCAATTTTGACCGGGCGTTCTTGGGCAAAAACCGCCATGGAAAGGCACAGTAGGAAGGATACGAAGAGTAATCGAGGATGCATTGATTTACCTATTGATGCGCATTAATTCGCATTTGGATGTAAATCAAGCCTTTCAAAACATCAAAAAATAGCCTTTTAAGCAGGTTTTTGTTCAATAATGACTTTTTCGAACAACTAGAACTTAAAATTATAGTTCGATATATTTTTTCGAACTAGGTTTGTTCGAAGCCAAAAAAGTATGTTGTTCACCTCGGTCCTACTCGTTTTACTTGTATCAAGCATTTTGCTGATCAGCCATTGGTCGCAGAACAGAGGCATTGTCTACCTTGTGGTCGTCCTTCTCCTTTTTTGCATCCGACAATTCACTTTTTTATTGATGCATAGTGATGCGAAGTAGAAGTCCTTGCCCTGCTCCTATTTCATTTTGATCCCTTGTCTTTTTTGATAGGGCCCTTCTTACTTTACTACCTCAAAAGCCTCGTACAGGGGAAATTGGTGGTGGATAAGTACCTGCTTGTGTATGCCCTTCCAGCACTTTTAATTCTGATCAACACCCTCCCTTTTTACGGCTATCCTTTTGCCGAGAAAGTAGCTGAAAGTGCCGCCGTTCAAGGAAATTACTATTTAGATGGCCCCACTAACTTTTCAACCCTCTTCTTTCCTTTAAAATACCAGGTAAGGGTAGGCGCACTATTTAATTTGACCTTTATCCTGTTTTACTTTGCCTATCTAATCCGATTGAAGAAAAACGGCACAACATCCCTCAAGAAAAAAGTTTCTGTTTTGATTAACCGCATTTTGGTGGTCATTCCCATACTTATCATCCCCAATTTGATACTCATAGGCTATGCACTGATTAATTCTCCCGTAAAAGGAGAGTTGATCATTCGGCAAGTCGCTTTCGAGGACAATGAGTTTATTTTTTTCATGCCCTTGCTGCTTCCGTTGAGCTTCTTTTTAATCCCAAGCTGGTTGTACACGGACCTAGAGGGAGTACATGCGGTTGATAAAATTCAAGCCTACCTGAAAGGACTCTGGCAACGCGCAGCAAGGCATCACGCAGCAGCTCCAGCTGAAAAATCAGTGGATTTGGAGTGCATCCTTACCTATATTGAAACTGAGAAGCCCTATGTAAAGGTCGAATTCTCCCTGCATGACATCTCTCTGGCACTCAATATTCCTCGAATCCGTGTGAGCAACTGCTTCAATAAGGAATTGAATACCTCCTTCCCTGCTTATCGAAATAAATTGCGTGTGGCCCATGCCATCTCCCTGCTACGTAAAGGCGCTCACTTGAATACCTCCATCGAGGGCATCGCCGAGCGATCCGGATTCAAGAGCAAATCCATCCTCTATGCAGCCTTTAAGGAGGAGTACCACATGACGCCTACGGAGTGGATGAAGAAGAATTTGGAAGTAGCAAAAGAACCCCTAGTCCAGGAATCTGACTATTCTAAAAATACAAGCCATGTTATATAGTCCGCTTATTCTTGTATTTATCATCACGCTTATTTTTATAGGGAATCACTGGGGTCAAAACAAGGGGGTGATTTATTTGGTATTTATCACCCTAGATAAGGCCTTGACCCAATTTGCTTTGCTTGAACTCAATGCCACGCAAGACCCGAGTACCTTTACCTGGGTATACTATTTGGAACCTTTAATTGTTCTCCAGGGCCCCTTCTTTTTATACTACTTGAAGAGCATCATGAAGGGGGCTTTCGTTTGGGATAAGTACTTACTGTTGTTTTCAATCCCTACACTGATCTTTTTTATTAATCTGATCCCTTTCTATGCCTTGCCCTATGCAGATCAGTTGGCCTATTTTAGTGGTACGCTAGTAAATCCAGACCTCAAAGGCTACTTATTTCTATCGCTGGAACAACAATATTATTTTATAGCCATTTACAACACCGCCTTTGTTTTTTATGGGGCTTGGTTTATTTACAGCCTGAAAGCGAAGGGAAGTGTCTACATCAAAAAGAAGGTGAACATCTTAATCATTCGTATTTTTATTGTGACATTTTTGACCATTATTCCTGGCTTAGTCGTGCTGTTTTTGTTGGCTTTGGAATCAGAGCGCGCGGGGATGATTGATTTTTTAAACCCAGATGCGGTCAATAACAATTACTTGTACTTTCAGTCCTTGGTATTGCCTTTGAGTTTCTTTTTTGTTCCCAACTGGTTGTACAATGAAAAGGAGCCCTTCTCCTTTTTAGATAATTTTATGGCTACTTGGAAGAAGGTAGTCGCTTCTAATTCGGCTTTAGCCGAGGAGGGTACCTTCGAAAAATCATCGGATTTGGAGCGCATCGTGGCCTATATTGAAACCGAAAAGCCCTATGTCAAAGTCAGCTTTTCCCTGCATGACCTCTCTAAGGCACTGAATATTCCCCGTATCCGTGTGACCAACTGCTTCAATAAGGACCTGAATACCTCCTTCCCCGTCTACCGAAATAAACTCCGGGTGGCCCATGCCATCTCCCTGCTGCGGGCAGGCGCTCACTTGACCATCTCCATTGAGGGCATCGCGGAGCGCTCCGGATTCAAGAGCAAATCCATCTTCTACGCCGCCTTCAAGGAGGAGTATGGGATGACGCCTACGGAGTGGATGAAGAAGAATTTGTAGGGGCTGCTAGGCTATCTTGCAGCATTTTTAACCGAGTAATTAACTCCGTAAAGGCAGGGGCCTTGCCATAGATCTTTTTCAAGCGCCTTTGCGTTGATCCCGCTTACCGTACTTGCTTGCTGTACCAGGAGCCTGCGATCTTCTATCGCTAATTCGAACCAATTCATGTGTCGGTGATTTAAAAAGTAGGTTAAAAAGTTGTCTCGCAATCCAAGAAGGGGCCAGTTTGATGTCATTGGCAAGCAGCTCAGGATCCTCCTTTTGGATTAAATCACGAAGCTGATGCTTGAGTACCTCATCTAGTTGGCTTGGTCCTAATTCATCCATTGCAAGAATTAGGAGGGAACTGATAGGGCCTTTGAGGGCCAGTTTTTTCGGATTGGCAGATTTAAAAAGAATCTCGTTTGCCCCTATGGTATACCTTCTTGGCTGGCCATTGGTGATGTACACGTGTTTGGTCGGAACTTGTTGAGAAATGCCCAATTTATTTAAAGCATAAACACCCGCAGGCTTGATCTGTACCTGGTCTCTCTCGGCGATAGCCGTGGCTATCTGCTCTAGGGATGGGGTAATGGGGCCAATTAGGGGGTGTTGTTGAGGAACAGCATAGATCCCATTTGCAAGGCGCAGGATGGTCTTGTCTTTTGCCAAACGAGACAAGGCCATCTTGATGGCATCGTCTGTTCCGAGCATACGGAATGCAGCCGGAAAAAAAATGGTTCCCGGCGTCATTAAATTAATCTGCTTTACAATCTCCTGATGCGCTTTCATCCTTCAAAGCTACTACATTTTTCCTGAGTTTGTTACCTTTTTATATAAAAAAGTAACAATTTTTAAGTCAACCAAAATCAGAAATTGCTTTCTTTGGCTATCAGCCCCGGATCTACCTCGCAAGTTGCTTCTTGACCCTAGGCATCCAACGGGCATCGCAGCCCGCTCCGGATTCAAGAGCCAGTCTATCTTCTACGCCGCCTTCAAGGAGGAGTACAACATGACGCCTACGGAGTGGATGAAGAAGAATTTGTAGAACCTTTTTCCTTCCGGATATGAATTGTCCTTTTCAACTTATACTTTCGGGGATCTAAAACGGACAAGGAATCATACGTTGTTATAGAAACATTACAGTTTCGATACCAATAAAAACGCCCAAAAAATAACGAGTAGCATCACTAGTTGAAAGAGCATAAATGAGGTTCATGCAGCCCTAAAAAATGAAAAAAACACTTTTTGCCATCCTTTGCTTTACTTTTTTTGGAGTTTTTGCTTGCAACTCTGACTCAGACTTAACTCCTGCTAGTGGTACAGGAAATCAGGCTGCTGGGAGTAATTTATATCCAAGTTACAACACCAACCCAATTGCTGCCGATGCCACAGGAATGAGTAGTACGGCGGTTCAACTTGCTGCAAAAATAAAGCTGGGATGGAACATGGGCAATTCACTTGAAGCCATCGGTGGAGAAACTGCTTGGGGGAACCCAAAAGCGACCAAAGCATGGATTGATTTGGTTAAAGCCAATGGTTTCAATGCCATTCGAATTCCATGTTCTTTTGATCAATACCTGGCAAATTCCACAACCGCAAAAATTAAAGAAGAGTGGCTGGCCCGAGTAAAAGAGGTGGTACACTATGCAATTGATAACGACATGTATGTCATTGTCAACATCCATTGGGACGGTGGCTGGTTAGAAAATAATTGTAACGAAGCCGCAAAGTCCGCCACGAATGCGAAACAAAAAGCCTATTGGGAGCAAATTGCAACTTATTTAAGAGGCTTTGATGAACACCTAATTTTTGCTAGTGCCAATGAACCGAAAGTGGCCAATGCAACTGAAATGGCAGTTTTGACTACGTACCATCAAACTTTTATAGATGCGGTTCGCTCAACAGGTGGTAAAAATGCCTACCGTACGGTGGTCGTGCAAGGCCCTGATACCGATATTGAAAAAACCAACAAATTGATGTTGACTTTGCCAACCGATAAAGTGGCCAACCGCATGATGATGGAAGTGCATTACTACACGCCCTATCAATTTACGCTGATGGATAAAGATGCGGATTGGGGAAAAATGTTTTACTACTGGGGAGCAAATACTCGTTCCACAACAGATACGGAGCGCAATCCTAACTGGGGAGAAGAAGCTGACTTAGCCAAACTTTTCAAATCCATGAAAACCCAATTTGTCGATAAAGGAATTCCAGTGATTTTGGGCGAATTTGGAGCTATAAGACGATCCAATCTATCGGGCAGCAACTTGACCTTGCATTTGGCATCAAGAGCCTATTACTTAAAGGTGGTTGTCCAACAAGCCAAAGCCAACGGGATGGTCCCTTTTTATTGGGATGAAGGAAATCTTGGAAGTAACGGTTTTGGAATCTTTAATCGCTTCAACACTTCCGTAGCTGACACGCAAGCTTTAAATGGACTCCTAGAAGGATTGAACTAAGCGAGTGAGGGGTGGATTCAATACAACCAACTAGCTGAGGCCAAAAAATAAAATTCACTTTCCTGTACTAGACTCAGCTACTGTCGCCTCACAATCCTGAGCTGCTATTTTTTATTAAGTGGTAGAAATGTAATTTTGAAAACACACCACACTTAATGTATCCCTGATGAAGTATTTCAAAATGAATTACCTGAGAGTTTACGGGACTGGTTTGTTGACCCTGACACTTGCCTCTTTCTTATTTTTTTGTAACCCAAAGGAGGAAACTACCCCAGTTAAAACCCCTAAAAAAGTATTGATTTTAGGAAATAGCATTACCTGGCATCCGCCCGGACCTGATCTCAAATGGTTCGGGAACTGGGGAATGGCCGCAACTGCGGCTGATAAGGATTTTTTGTCCCTGTTGACCAAAAAAACCAAAGAAAATAACGAACAGAATGAAGTACTGGGGAGAAATGTATATCCCTTTGAAAGAACTTATGAAACGATTAAGCTAACTGAGTTTGAAGATTTAAAAGACTTTAAGGCTGACATCATCATTATTCGATTTGGAGAAAATATTTCTGAAACTGAACGTGCAGCAAATCCTCAATTGCAAGTTGCTGTCAAAGCTTTTGTAGACTACTTAGCAGATGGAAGGCCTGTAAAAGTGATCTTGACGACGCCATTTTGGACTAATCTTGGAGTCAACCAAAATTTTTTAGCGCTCTCAGAGAAAAACAAATGGCCGCTCATTCCCTTGCATGATTTAGGATTGGCCAATGAAAATATGGCTCTGGAAAGATTTGAAAATATCAGTGTAGGAAGACATCCTGGAGATCTCGGGATGGAAAGAATTGCCACTAGAATTTGGACTGTGCTCGCGAATGAACTTTGAGGTTAACGAAAGATGAACTGCCTGTATCTTCCTTTTTAGCGAAAATTACTTCTCACTGCAACCGACACCAAAACGCAGTGTAAATCAGAAAGCAGCTCCGAATCTAAAGGGAAATCAAAGTCTGAAAGTAAGGCTCTAGACTTCTCCCTAGCCAACCTTTTTGATAAATTATTCAACTATATATTTTAAAAGGAAACCTAAAATACATCACTAATTCTTTCAAAATATTTAAACAAAAAAACCTCCGATAAACTACCGGAGGCTCAAGGATTTGAACTTTAGAGATGAGTTAAAGAACTAGCGCTTCTTTAAATTGTCGATATCCATCCATCATCTCTTTTATATACTTCTCTTTGTCATTTTTCATTCTTGTTTTTACTATTCCTGTATAGGTATCACCCAAGTGATCGTAATAAAAATCGGTGGTAAAAATGGCCATTTCGACCATAATCGGAAAAGTCTCTATTCCTTTATCTTCCAATAGATAATGAACATTCTTCTTGTTTGTTTCTCCCTTTTTACTGCTCAAAAATCCCCATGCTTCTAACTTTTTAAGTCGGTTGGAAAGCATTTTACTCGGCATCAACTCTGGAGAAGTCTTAAATTCATTAAAGGTAGATTTATACCCAAATAACATGTCTCTCAGGACCAGTAAGGTCCATTTATCCCCTATAACATCCAAGCCGGTTGCTATTGGGCATAAAGATCGGAAAACTTCATTTTTATCCTCATTCATAAGCGAGCGCAAAAATACAAAAAAATTAGCTCATGCGGCAATTACATCCAGAGGTAAAAAATTCATCCCTGCTAGTATTCATAGTAGTTTTAAAAGAAGAGGAGTAGGGATCAGCGATTTGGAATAACGTTTCCTCTAGTGATTAATGAGGCAGACATCAAAGTTCACAATACCACCCTAACTGATTTAAAATAAATCTATTTCAAATTAGTAGTTGCTTGTTACAGCTAATGATGGAGGAGGAGGCCCAAGGTTGCGCGAGACTTAAGCCTTAGTAGCCTCCATTCCGGATAAGGTCCTCAATGGCTTACAGAACACCAAGTTTGTTAGCTATTTTTTTTGTCTTGGTGATGCTTACGGGTAAACCTAAAGGATTGAATAAAAAACCCACCCCAAAATTTCATAAAAACCATAGGTTTTTGCACCTTCAAGAAAAAATCCAAAAATGAGTTCCAAATCAAACTTTAGACTAGAAAAAATTAAGTTTGTTCTTATTTTTTTTACAGCTCTACTTGTTTTTGTTTTTGGAATTCTTGGTTTTAAGGAAATAACCGGTGATGATTTCAATATTTTTGGAGCAATTTATTCAACATTCATCCTATTTCTTTTAGGAACCCCAGATCCTATTCCCGGTAGCACATTTCTCTTAATAGCGAAATCCCTTGCCTTAATTCTTTTCGGATTGGGGGCGCTTTCACTGGTATTTGATCGGGTACATAATGTATTTGTAATTGCTAAAATCAGATTTACTTACAAAGGTCATATAGTTGTCATTACCTTAAATGAAATTGGTCATAAACTTGCTAAGGAACTGCTTGAAAAGGGGCATAAAGTGGTAATAATTGAAAATGATAAAGAGAATAATTTTATTTACCAGACAAAGAAATTAGGAGGATTAGTAATCATCGGTAATGGTTCAGATGGCCATATAATTAATGATGCAGGTTTGGCGATGGCTAAAACATGTATCATATGTGGCGACTCAGATCATAAGAACATGGATATTGCTAATGAAGTATTATTTTTTCGACAAAAAAAAGAGACACAGGATTCTTTAAAAATACATTTACACATCAAGGAAAATAATAATATCAATATTCTTAAGGACTATCTGGATATCCATAATCAGGATGAAGATTATGATTTGGAAACCTTTAATGTTTCTCAACTGGCTGCACGTATGATTTATGATTTGTATCCAGTTCATGAATTCCTTACTCCTGATAAAGATGAAGAAGGTGCCATTGCGGTTATTGGGTACAATCAAGCTGCTGAAGAATTCCTGCTTGAGAATATTATTTTAAGTCATTATCCAGAATTGAATAATCTAAAAATTTACCTCATTGATAAGGATGCAGATACTCACGTGAATGAGTTTAATTTTAAATATCCATTTCATTCAGAATTTATTGACCTTTATCCAGTAAAATTATTGAATGGAAGTTTCTATGCAAATTTCGCCTGGTCCAAAAAGGATATAGAAAAATTAAGTAAAGTAAAGGCTGTTTACATGTTTGGAAACAGCGATTCTGAATTACTTGCCAATTCTACGAATTTAAGGCAATTTTTATACAACCAAACCCAAAGCATTTCCCAAATTCCAATCCTAATATGTTTACCTGAAGATGCAGGTATCACGAATTTATTGGATTCTAACAGAGATTCTAAGACAAATGCAAGTTATGTTTTCAGCAAAAGATTGAACATTCAACTTTTCCACATGATTACAGATACTTGTACTATCCGGAATCTGCTAGAACAAACCGAACAAATTGATACCCTTTCTAAAATAATAAACTATTATTATTCAATGAAATATGAGTTTTCGTATGAATTAAAGGAACACTGGAAAGTACAGAATGCAGACCTCCTTGTGAGCGAGCTTGAATCATGTTTGTATGAGATGTCTGAGAGTAATGAAAAAATTTCTGAAAGGACTATTCAAAAGCGTGTAATTACGCTTTTGTCCAAAAAAACAGGTATTCATTACAATTCCCTTTATTCTAAATTATCGGTTGAGAAAAGATGGAATATTCTGACTCACCGGAAGAAAGATTCGAATCGATATGCAGCAAGGCAACTCTCCTCGAAATTCAGCTCTTTGAAAAGAATTGGTTGCGACCCCTTAACTGTTGAAAACATTACCCATTTTTACGCTCGGTTAGCTCCTATGGAGCACAAACGGTGGAGTGCTGAAAAAATGGTTTTTAATTACAAATACGGTCCTTTGGTTTCTGACAAGGCCGATCGTTATGTTTTGAAGGATGTATTAAAAATCCATGATCAACTGATTCCGTACGAGAAATTAACAGAAATAGAAAAAGAAAAAGACCTTAATCTTTTTCTTTTATTGCCCCTCCTAAGCCGAATTTATAAGTCAAACTAAGCAGATATCCATGCAGTTTCCAACAGATATATTTATTAGCTACGCTCACATAGACGATGAATCTCTGATCCAAAATCAGAAAGGCTGGATCTCTGAATTTCATCGTGCCCTTGATATTCGGCTTGCACAACTATTAGGAAGAAGACCGGTAATCTGGAGAGATGATTCCTTACAGGGCAATGATGTATTTGATAAACAGATTGTTGATCAATTTTCAAAAGTTGCAATCATGATTTCTATCATTACTCCACGTTATGTAAAATCTGACTGGTGTATTAAAGAGGTTGATGAATTTTTCAATACTAGCAAAACAAATATTGGTTTTACTGTCAGTAATAAAGCTAGAATTTTTAAAGTTATTAAAACACCTGTCAGAATTGAACAGCATCCTGAAAAGATCTCAGGTGTTTTGGGATATGAATTTTATAATAATGACCCTGTTACAGGCCGTGTGAAGGAGCTTACCCAAACTTTTGGCAATGAAACCGAAAGGTTGTATTGGGAGAAACTAGATGACCTGGCACACGATATAAGTTCCTTTTTAGAGAGTCTTGAACATAAAAAATCCGTGGCAGGCACATTGCCGAGCAAGGCATCAACAAATGGACAAGTACCAGAAAAAGTATTTCTTGCTGAATCCAGTTACGATACTCAGGATTTTCGAGATAGTTTAAAAAGGGAATTACAAGGTTATGGTTATCAAATACTTCCAGATAAACAGTTACCACTTATTACCACAGCACTAAACGAAAGTTTGATTTCAAATTTGAATGAGACGATTTTAACAATTCATCTTCTTGGAGAAAGTTATGGTGTGATTCCTGAAGGTGCGCAGAAATCAATTGTCGAGATTCAAAATGATGTGGCAGCTTCTTTTAGCGCTGCAAATTCAGTACCCCGTTTCATTTGGATTCCTGAAGGCTGCGAACCAAATGATGAGCGGCAAGTCAGTTTTATCGATAAACTCAATTCAGGAAAGGAAGGTATTGCTGGTGCAGATTTAGTACAGGGATCACTTGAAGATTTTAAGAGTATTGTAATCGACAAGCTGAAATCAATGAAAAAGGAAATAAAGAAGGAAGAATTACAGCCTGATGTTTATGATGATTCATCCAAAATTATTTATTTAATATGCGATTTATCTGATAGTGATGAAATCCGCCCACTTGAGGATTACCTGTTTGATAACGGATACGAGGTGGTATTACCCATTTTTGAAGGCGATGAATCAGGAATCAGGGAAGATCATATTGAAAACCTTAAAAACTGCTCAGCAGCCATCATTTTCTTTAGCAATGCAAATGAATTATGGCTCCGATCAAAAACCCGTGATTTTCTAAAAATAAACGGTTACGGCAGACCAAAACCTTTGGCATTTAAAGCAATTTATATCGCTCCACCAGATAGTATATCAAAACAACGATTCAGGACACTTGATGCAGAAGTTATTCATGCAATCGATGGAATTCCTGAAGAGAAATTAAAAAATTTGTTATCCAAAATATAATCAATCTGGTCTATGTTAGACGATATAATTCAAAATCCATTTCCGGGACTTAGAGCATTCGAAGAAGAAGAGGATATTCTATTCTTTGGACGTGAGAAGCAGGTTGATGAACTTCTCAAAAAATTGCGCACGCAGCGATTTTTAACTGTCATTGGTTCATCCGGTAGTGGAAAATCATCTTTGGTCAAATCTGGCCTGCTGCCCTCTCTCCATAGCGGTTTTATGTCAGGAGCAGGTTCCAATTGGAAAATATGCTCCTTAAGACCAGGAGTGAATCCTATTGGTAACCTTGCCCGAGCGTTATCACAAAATGGGACTTTATATAATTATGAATCCAATGCTGATGAGCAAATGTATTCATCAATTAATGAAAGCGTGCTTAGAAGGAGTAATTTCGGACTTATCGATGCTTTTAAACAATCAGGAATTGACCCAAAAAATAATCTTCTAATCCTTGTCGATCAGTTTGAAGAATTATTTCGTTTTATAAAATTTGAAAAAGATGCCAAAGAAGGTAAAAGAGATTCGGTAGCCTTTATTAATCTCCTTTTAAAAGCTACAGAACAGAAGGAATTACCAATATATGTGGTGTTTACTATGCGTTCAGACTTTCTGGGTGATTGCACAGAATTTAGAGGCCTTCCAGAAGCTATAAATGAAGGACAATATCTTGTCCCAAGAATGACGCGTGAAGAAAGAAGGGATGCAATTGTTGGACCTGTAGGAGTTGGTGGTGCCAGAATAAGTCCAAGATTATTGAATCAATTGCTCAATGATGTTGGAGATAATCCGGATCAGTTGCCAATCCTACAGCACGCTCTAATGCGAACTTGGGATGAATTTAAAAAAAATAACCCTGAACCCTATTCAGAAAAGGAGATCGATCTTAATGATTACTATGAGATAGGCACCATGGAGCATGCCTTGTCTCAGCATGCTGAAGAAGCCTATGCCGAATTAGAAACCCCCGAGCTAAAACAAATTTGTGAATCAATTTTCAGAGCACTTACAGAGCGTGGAGCAGATGCAAGAGGGGTAAGACGCCCAAGTCAGCTAGCTGAACTTTGTATGCTCTCAAAGGCCAAACCTGAACAAGCAATACAGGTTATCGAAATTTTCAGGAAAAAAGGTAGAGGATTTTTAATGCCACCCGTTGGGGTTCCACTAACAGAAGATTCAATTATTGATATCTCCCACGAAAGTATTATGCGCGTTTGGGAACGCTTAATACTTTGGATAGAGGTAGAAAACCAATCAGCCTCAACTTACCTCCGCTTGTGCGAAGCTGCAGAATTATATGAAGCTGGGAAAGGTGGATTATTAAGAGACCCTGAATTGCAGGTTGCATGGAATTGGAAGAAGGAAAATTCTGCAAACGCTGTTTGGGCATCCCGCTATAATGACCTATTTGACAAGGCCATTCTTTACCTTGATCACAGCAAAGAGCAGAGTGAGAAAGAAATGCTCTTTAAAGAAAGAAGGCAGAAGGATCGTCTTAAAAAAGCAAGAACAATAACAATAATCATCTCCATAATTGCATTTGCCGCTTTTCTTTTGGCGGTGTATTCTTTCGCTTTAAGAAATTTAGCAACTAAACAAACTGAATTGGCTAAGAAGGAAAGTAAAGAGGCAATTAAACAGAAAGGGTTGGCTGAAAGTCAGAAAATTCTTGCACAAAAAAGTCAAGCAGAAGCTGAAGAGAGTGAAAAAATTGCTGTAACTGAACAGGAGAAAGCCAAAATAAGCGAGAGCAATGCCTTATTGCAAAAACTTATTGCAGATCAACAAAAGACGTATGCAGAAGGTCAAAAGGTAATTGCAGAAAAGAATGCAGAGATTGCCAGACAGCAGCAAGGTATTGCTGAAACCCAAACCGGACTAGCTGTCAGTAATGAGAAAATTGCAAAAGAACAGACGCAAATATCCTCCAGGTTAAGAGATCTTGCACAAGCAAGAAACTTTGCTTACGAGGCCATGATGTTATTAAATGATAACAAACTGGAAGAAAGTAGAAAGAATAGTATAAATGCTTACAACCTCAATACAGCGAATACCGGACCGAAACAGAATAGTGATATTTATAATGCTCTACATTTTAACTGGATAAGTGCTATCCAAAATAAAAATCAATTTTCTGCTCATAAATTTGCTGTTAGATGCATCGCTCAGAATCCATCCAAAAACCAACTGATTTCAATTGATGAATCAGGGATGCTTTACTTGTTAAAAGCTGATCGTGGCATGAGTGAACCTATTTCATCTTACAATCTCAAGGCTGAAGCACGTTCTTTAGCCATATCCCCTGATGGAAATAAAGCGCTTGTGGTAACATCAGCAGGTATTGGAATTCTTTTGGATATCTCTTCCAGTACAAATTCAATCAAAGAAATATCCCGAATCACATTTGAAGGAATCGGCAAATTGACTCTATTTAAGAATAACACTGAATTTGCCATACTAACTAATATAGGATTAGGTATTTACAGCATTGGTAGCTCTGTAAACCAAATCAACTATGCGAAAGGAATATTTTCAACAATGACCTATAATCGCAATGGCAATTTATATTTGGTAGAAGGTAATAAAGCATCCGTTTACACCAGTTCAGAGAATATTCCTCAAAACCCTGAAACCGTAATTAACTTGAATTCCAAAATTGCTAGCATAGCAATTAGTCCGAATGGTGATTTCTTGGCAGCGGGTACTTATGAGGGTGGAATCTACCTACTTGGCCTTAATTCCAATAAGGCAGCAATAAGTTTTACTCCGCATGTATCTTCAATAAATGACCTTAAATTCAATTATGTAAATGGGAATCTTCAACTTGCATCTGCGAGCAGCGACCAAACGATTAAGCTTATGGATGTAAGTGCAATTATGGCCTCAAAAAATACAGAAGATATCATTACACTCAGGGGTCACACTAAGTGGGTATATAGTTTAGTATACACACCTGATGGAAAATTTCTCTACACGGCAAGTGAAGATAAACGAATAATTGGATGGCATACCTCAATGGCTGGTATTTATAATTTCCTAACCTCTGATAAAAACTAACTATGATTATAAAATTACGTTTTAAGCTGTTATTGATAATTTTAGTTTTAATTATTAGCAAGGCCAATGCTCAGGAATGTGGTTTAAATACATTAAATGATGCTGAAGGCCAGTATAATATTGGAAAATTTTATGAAAGCATAGATAAACTAAATTCCTGTGTTTCTGGAAAGGGATTTAATTATAATGAAAAAGTACAGGCATATCGTTTATTGTCAATGTCTTATCTTGCTGTAGATTCTGTTGAAAAGGCAGATGAAATTATTGAGCGGCTATTACTTTTGAAAGACAATTTCGAAGCAGATACAAGGGATCCGGATCGATTCCGACTTCAAGTATTATTCCTCAGGCAACAGTTACGTGCTAGGTTAACTTCCTCTGTATCCAAAAAAGTAGAAAGTATTGAACTTGCCCCTGCAACAATTCAGATTATAACCTATGAAGATATCCTGAATCGAGGTTACATGGATCTTGAACAGCTATTCCATGATCTTCCAGGCTTCGACATTTCCAGGAATTCCGGCTTAACCTATTCTAATATCTATCAAAGGGGGTACCGGACAGCTGCAAATACCGATCGTACTCTATTACTAGTAGATGGAGTGGAAAATAATGAAATATGGTCAAATTCTGCTTTTATCAGTCGGCAATACGCCCTAACCAATATCAAAAGAGTTGAGGTAATTTATGGTCCAGCTTCCACAATATATGGTGCAAACGCATTTCTTGGAGTAGTGAACATCATAACAAAAAATGAGGAGGATTACTTTAAGCAGGAAAAGGCGTTAAATTCAATTGAAAAAACGTCCAGAATTGCAGTAAACGGCCATGGCGGACTGGGTTCCTTAAATACAAAATTTGGAGACCTAACAGTTTCGGGAACGGGAAGGGACGTATTCTTTGCAGTAACGGGTAGAGTTTATCATTCAGATGAACATGATCTTTCATCCTACCCAGACTGGGATAGTAAATGGTCTGCAAATGAATTTGGGCCAAATCGTTATCAAAATGTCCTAACACAAGATTATACTGCAGCAAGAGAAGCTACTTATTTAGCAAGTGATCCCGGCAGAAAGTATTTCACAGTCAATGCCGACCGTACTAAAATACTACCAACGGCAGCGGCGATATTCAGAGCCGATTCCTTAGATCAAGCCAATTACAAGGCTGGATATAATGGAATTGGAACAAAATATTCTGATGAAGCTAACAACTATTATTTCTCGACAAAGCTTCGGGTAGGTGATTTTAAATTTGGCATGGAATACCAAAAATGGTCAGAAGGAGTAGCGCCAATTTATATCGATAAATTTTATGCAGTAAGTAAAGAACTTGCACACTGGGAGGTTCGTCAACAATATTATTACCTTAGATACGATAAGAGTTTATCTGAAAGAATTTCATTCTCTAGTTTTTCATATTTCCGTACCAGTGATTTTGGAAAAGAGTCTGTAATTACCCGGTTTTTTGGATATGCAAATGCTGGGATTGGTTTTCAGGATTTCCTAAAGGGTAAAAATCCATATTATCTCCCTACCTATTTCTCTCAACAATCCAAGCAGTTCAGGTCTGAATCCAAAATGAACTATGTGATCAACGAGAAAATGGACTTTAACCTTGGAGTTGAATTAAGAAATGGTCTTTTTCAAGGTGATTATGTTAACTCAACAGTCGAAGATCCTATAACATACGGAACCACTACTAATGGAATTATAGGTGGAAATTTCTATTCGATTATGGATGTCAGTGTCTACGGTCAATTAAGTTATCAGAATAGGGCTAAGAAGCTAAATATTAGTGCTGCTGGAAGAATGGACAATAACAAAATCAATAGCAATTACGGATATGGCACGGTATTCAATCCAAGGTTATCTGTTGTTTACTATCCTGGCAAGTTCATTTTTAAAACTGTTTATTCTGAAGCATTCCTAGATGCTTCAGTCTATAACAAGTTTTCTACTTCCTCCGCAAGATTGGTTAACAATCCATTGTTGGAGCCTGAGCGAGTTAAAAATTTGGAAGCTTCTGCTCGTTTTAAACCAAACAACAATACGTTCTTGGAGATTGCCTATTTTAATGCCTCCTACAGTAATACACTCGGAACCGTAAATATTGATACGCTGGGCACCAGAACAACACAATTCCGTGCAATTGGCAAATCACAGATTCAGGGGGTTCAATTCGTCGGTGAGACCAAAATTTTAGAAAAGGTATCCCTATTTGCTAATTTTACAGTTTTGGATCCAACAAGAATTTCAACGGGCACAACCGGAGCCAAAGAAGTGAGAATAGGGGACATTTCTAATTTTTCTGTTAATGCAGGTATAAACGCAAAATTCATCAAAGACAAATTGAACTTGAACATAAGGGCAAATTTTGTTGGTGATAAACCAACCGGAGCGAAAACATCTGTTAGTGGAAGTCCATTTAGTGAAACCCCTAGCTACACCATGATAAATTCAGCCATAAGCTACAATATTACCAAATCAATCATGTTCCAGATTATAACGAATAATTTATCAGATCTGGAATATGTTACTCCAGGGGTAAGAGCCGCTAGTGGTGTTCAGAGTTCTAGAATACCACAACCAGGACGAACAATGACAGTTCGAATCATAGCAAATTTAGGTAAATAGGTATGGCCTTAATCAAAGGATTATCTGGAGTGATAAACCTGCGGCCGGAAGAACAAAAATCTTTCAGATCGCTTTTTCTTTTGTCACTTATTTCTGGTATCGGACTTTCGTACTATTTTGTTGCTGTCAATTCTTTTCTGATTCAAAAAACAAGTGTATCTAACTTGCCCTTTGCCTATATTATTTCAGGGCTCGGAGGTTTACTTTTAATCAAAACATACCAGCATAGACAGCAGAAAAGGGGAATTATTAATAGTTACAGAGAAAGTATAATTGCTTTCTTTGTAGTTGCTGCAAGTATTTTTCTTGCATTTAACTACTTAGGTGACGATAAGAATTATGCTGTTTACTTAGCCTATCTGGGTTTTCTTTTTTACGCGCCCTTTGTCATCATATTTGGTTTGAGTTTTTCTGGAATCTGTTCCCGACTTTACAATATGGCTCAAAGTAAGCGCTTATTGGCACTTGTTGGTACCGGTGAAATTATTGCTTCTATTATAGGCTTTTTGACAGCACCCCTGATTAGTAAATTGATAGGTAATCAAAATTATTTGTTGGTTCTTTCTTCAGCCTTTATTATTTCTGCTTTAATACCAATTTATAGGCTTTCAAAGGACAATAATGAACAACTAAGCCACGTTAGTATAGTAAAAACAGAACTTAAAAAACTTAATTTATCTTTCTTTAGCAATGATAAGTTTTACATGCTTATCGCAATAGTCTCTGTATTTTCGGTTTCTGCAATCTATTTTGTTGACTATTCCTACCTAGTCTCCGTTAGATTTATGTCGGCATACAGTGGAATTGAAATTGCAAGTATTGTTGGATTTTTCTTTAGTTTTATAAAGATTGGAGAATTAATTCTTTCATTTATTTCAGGTCATATTTTAAGCTCAAAAGGGTTAAAATTTTCAATCCTTTTACTACCTGTTTTATTAACCTCTTGCTTCGTATTTTCAATTTTTGGAAGCTTGCTGTTTCAGGGTGAACCTATATTTATGCTATCCTTTATTTTTTTAGCAAAATTTGGAGAGCGAGTTATCAGAAAAGCTATTTCAATGCCTGCAATTAAGGTTTTATATCAGGTTACAGGTCCAGATCGATTAAGGATTGAGGCAACAATTGAAGGCGTTCTAAATCAGGTTGCTACTGTTTTTTCAGGTCTGCTACTCCTTTTATTTTCAGGTCTTTTTTCGGGATATGAGCCTCAATTTTTTCTGGGAATTATCTCAGGCGTATGCTTTATTCTCTTTATAACCTGGACATTATTAAGTCTTAAACTTCACGTTAATTACAAAGAAAAAATATGGAGTTACCTGTCTGAAATCAGATCTAATAAATCTCGCAAAAGAAAAGAAAATGATTTAGAAAGTTCAAAAGAGGCGCTTAAAATAATTCCAACAGAAAATAATGACCCCGTTGTTGTAGCTTTAAATTTAGCACTCTCTTCAATCGCTGAATTTAAAATTAAAGGCGGTATAAATCAATTAATACACTATTCGCCAAGAATTTTAAGTCATATTGACTCAGATGATAAAAATCATTTGAATTCGAAAATTATATCTTCTTATTTCGCAACCGATAATTTCTTCCACAGACTATTGGTAATTTACTATTTCAGCGGTCCAGGGAAGAAGTTTCCACTAAAATTAGTAAAGGAATTTTCAGAGACTTCAGATCTACAATTAAGATATGAAATATTGAAAGCTTACAATGCAAGCGCCACGAAAACTGAAGTATCGGAGTTGTTTTACTTTGAAAATCTCTGCGAATATTACAGTAACGAATTGATTTTAGTTATGTCTGCACAGTCTGATCTTCAAAATATTGATGATGCTGAATTGCAATCACAACTAAAGGCATACAATGGTATGTTGGTTAAGGTTTTATTTGAATTGCTGAAAGTCTTATATGATCCATCTGCAATTCAGGTAATTTATGATATAATTACAAATGAGGATACCCAAACTATCGAAAACCGACTCTTTGCACTTGAGCTACTGGACAATACGCTAAACGATCAGTTAAAAACCAGGCTAATTCCTATTTTTGAGCCGGCACCATTTGATCAGAAAATTAATAGAATTCAAAAGTTTGCTTCTGTTTATTCTGAGAGTAAAGGAACTAAGCTGAAGGAATTTTTAATGAAAGATTTTACACTTGTTGATCCGGCGCTGAGGGAAGCCTGTCTGATTGCATATTGCAAAATTGCAAATGATAGTACAGCGCTAAACGCCTTTCATTCAAGTAAAATCAAAAATCTGCATTCTAAAGCAGCACAATTATTAAATGATGAGAATCGAAGTAGTAAAGATACGATTCTAGAAGACCTGAAGGAAAAGTACAAATTAACAACTTTACAATGTACCTACCTATTTAATCAGGCGATCCAAACGGCTGGATCTAAAAGTGATAAAGTAATGGGTTCATCGAAAGCTTCAGCAGCTAATCCCTATTTAGTTGATATGGGACCGGCTTATGGCAGATTATTAATCGATGCTTATGCTCTTGCTGTATTTATTGACTACAATCAGTCAGGTGCATAACCAAACATCAGAAATCGGTCTGCATTCTCTTCTTTAAGATTAAATCGTTGAAAAACATCCATACCAAGGTTTTTTGTGGCCTGAATTAATCGCTGCTGTTCATTGGCTGAATAAACTGTATTTTCGGCTACCGAACGTAAAATAAAAGGATGTTGTTTGTCAATCTCAAGTTCAGGAAACTTTTCATTAATAATTGATTCAACAATATTCCTACCGGTTTCATCAAAATTTCCATTCATATCAGGTTGAACATTTGAAACATATTTGTTAAACCAGTAGTAAACTATCGGTGTTGCAGTGGTCCACCACAGCAAGAATTTTTTTTCAGCCTGAATCTCTTTTTCCCTGCAATTTTTCAAAAAATACAAATACAATGATTTACCAAGGCCTTTCCCTTTGAGTTCATCCCTGCATGCACTCAAACCTAAATAATAGCTATCAATTCCAATAACCTGCTCAAAATTAACCATGAAAAATGCCAGTAATTCCTCCCTATCATTAGTAATGATATAGATATCACTGTTATGTTCAATTTCTCGCTCAATAAGTTGGGTATTGGTTACGTAACTTTTATTGGTAAGTTCAAGAATCCGGGAAACTAAATTTGTATCGGATTTGAAATTAGTATGCAGTTGTATTGGTAAAATATTTTCCATATATAAGCGGAAAATTAATGAATTGAGCTGTTAGTTCGATTAACAAGTGCACTTTTTTTGTTTTAGCACTTGATTAAAAAGTGTTTCCCAAGAGAGTCAGCAATCCCAGTGTATTTGAGTACTGAGAAATCCTGCTGTATCCCATGCTACCTGCTACGAAAAAGGTGGATAAACCGCAAATAAACTAATTCAAAAACTCCGGATAATCCAAATAAATACCCTCCCTTATTGAAAGCGTATTTATTTGAATATCAATGGAAATAAAGAGTTTAAGGCTGTTACGCAAATAAACTTTGCTACTTACTCCACCGT
>JBBAKO010000021.1:0-28073 GCA_040403475.1 Algoriphagus sp.
CCTGCAGCAAGCACAGCAGTAATGCTGGTGGCAGAAACTACGGTAAAGGAGGTAGTCGCCGTACCGCCAAAGCTGACTGCGGTAGCCCCTGTAAAGTTGGTTCCGGTTAAGGTTACTGTTGCTGTTGAACCTGCACTTGTTGGAGTAAATGAAGTGATTGTTGGTGGTGGAACAGCAATGCTAAAAGTCTCGGATTTAGTCCCTATATAGTTGCCCATCCCCGTGATTGTCACGGTCGCGGTCCCTATATTCGTATTATTGGTGTAAGCAACTGAATAGTGTGTGCCCAGGGTCAAGGTCGCAGCATCATCCTTCACTACAAGTACTGGAGTCAAGGCGGATCCCGTATAGGCTTGGTTGGCAATTGCATCGATTGTCAGCCTGCTGACCGCTGCATTTGAAGTCATCACTCGATCATCTTCACCAGTGCTGGAAACGGCTACAAATAACCCATTTCCATACGTTATGCCATTCCAGGCATTGTTTACTGCTGCTGATTCAGCGGTCCAGGTGATCCCATTTGGGCTCGTCATGACTCTATTTGTACCATTATCAGAAAGCGCAACAAATAAACCATTGGCATAGGTTACCGTATACCAGGTATTATCTGCTGCCGATGTTCGCGTAGTCCAGGTAATCCCATCTGGGCTAGTCATCACTCGATTGCCACTTCCACTGGTAAATGGGCCAACTTCGAAAGCTGTGGCTACAAATAACCCCTTCCCATACGTTAAGCCATACCAGGCATTATTTACAGCAGCTGTTCTTGCTGTCCAGGTAATTCCGTCTGGGCTGGTCATGACGCGATTTCCTGTTCCCGTGTAAGCAACGGCTACAAATAGCCCATTCCCATAGGTTACACTACCCCAATTGTTATCTGCTGCGGATATTCTTGCCGTCCAGGTAATCCCATCCGGGCTGGTCATGACTCGATTTCCACTGCCAGAGCTTGCAACGGCTACAAATAAACCGTTGCCATGGGTAATACTGCGCCAATTATTGGCTGCCGCTGCTGTTCGTGCAGTCCAAGTAATTCCGTCTGGGCTGGTCATGACTTGATTTGTTCCAGAGAAAGCAACAGCTACAAATAACCCATTCCCATACGTGATACTATACCAATCACTACCTGCAGGGGATGTTTGCGCAGTCCAAGCAATCCCATCTGGGCTAGTCATGACTTGACTTCCTGCTCCTAAGCCAGCAATGGCTACAAACAAGCCGTTTCCATAGGTTACATTGTACCAATTTCTATCTACTGCAGAGGTTCTGGAGGTCCAGTTAGTTATAGTGAAGGTTTGGGTTTTTGTGCCCGTATAGTTGCCCATCCCCGTGATTGTCACGGTCGCTGTTCCTACATTCGTGTTGTTGGTGTACGCAACTGAATAATCTGTACCTAGGGTCAAGGTCGTGGCACCATCCCTAACGACCACTGCAGGCGTCAATGCAGCCCCCGTATAGGTTTGGTTGGCAATCGGAACGATGGTTAAGCTGCTCGCTGGAACAGCGATTGGTGTAGCATTGACCGCGACAGATTCAGGGCCATAACCGATGCTATTCACTGCACGGATTCGGACTGAATAGGTAGTTCCAGTACTTAACCCAGAAATGACCAATGGAGAAGTCGTAACCACAGGAGATGCGGCCACCCAGTTAGTACCTCCATTCGTACTGTACTCGAAATTGGTAATGGGCTGACCCCCGTTTGAGCTTGGTGCGTTAAAGTTAACCGTTAAGTTTCCACCAGCTGTGATGGAGGAGATGGTCATCGCTGAAGGTGTCGTGTATGACGCTGCACCATAAACAGTACCTGAGGTAATGTTGTCAATTTCAAAATAGCCACCCCCCGATTGGGTAACTTCCATCCTAGTAAAGTAGACATTCGGATCACTCAACTCTAAATTGATGAAAGCAAAAGCTTGGTTGAATGCATTTGCTCTTCGGTAACTTGCAGATGGGTAGGAATTACCATCTACTGCCGTTACTGTAGGTCCGGCCAATAAATTGGTGACGGAAGAGGTTGTAAATTGGCCTAGCTGGATTTCATTACCCCCACAAGAACCGAATATGGTGACCCTATTGTAATCATCACCACCACCCCACCAAAAACCAAGGTAACGTGAGGGATCTGTTAACGTAATATTTAATACCGCATTAGTCATCAAACTAAGGTATTGGGATTCTGTTCCCCCCCAAACGGCATTTGATTCAATAACAACCGTTCTATCTGCTGGTCCTGTTTTGGTATACGTACCATTTGCAACCGTACCAGAATCTGGAATTTCGCCAGTTGCCTGCGTATTGAAATTCTCTGTTCTTATACCTGGATGTCCTTGGATGGCAGAAGTCGTAATGTCCGGTGGAGAAAGCTTAAACAGTAGCGTTGGTAAATTTGGAGAACAAATGGTCGTGGTCAGCTCTGCTCCATAGCTTGTTCCAGAACTGTTTGTCGCATAGGCTCTAAAAAAGTAGATCCCAGGTGAAAGGGTAGGAGTAACTGCAGAAAATGTTCCAGTTCCAGCCCCCGATGCAATTTTATTGTTTGAAAGCGTAGGAGCTGCTGCTGTCCCGTAAACTATTCCACGTTCAGTAACTGTAGATCCATTTTCCGAAGTAACGTTTCCGTTTACTGTAACCGCATTACTAGATGAGGTGTAGGACGATGTAATAACGACGGGAGAACCTGCTGGAATTGAGGTCGTTGCTACGAGTAATTGAGAAAAACTAAAAATGAATATGACCGCTAAAAACAAGCCTTTGACAGGACTAGACCACGAGAAATTAAAGTTCTTTTGTTGTTGTCTTGGTAACATATCGGATAATGAATTGGTAAAATTTTTACAGTGAGTCGAGAGGCCGCCTTTGCGTTGGCCTCCTCAACAGTCACGCGCGTACCTTCAAAGCGGATGCTGTTGATGTTGAATCCTGCCGCCATGCGAAGGCCTGCTTTCTCAAAACCAAGAAGCGAGAAACTTCGGATTAGGGTGCTAATAGGGTTGAATTGGGCCTGAGTGAAGTCGGATGGCTTGTCATCCGTGTTGCAATTTTATTTTAAATAGGATTGTAAAAAATCTGAGACTTCTTTTTTGAAGAATTAGAGACACCTTATTAAAAACTGAGACAACATTTTTTCAGAAAGGATAAAAAATCAAACTCGAATCGGGATTAACTGGTAGTTGTGGGTAAACGAATAGCTGTATCAAGTAGCTAGTATCCTGCCTGCCGACAGGCAGGCAAGTATCAAGGTTTTATTCGTGGCGATACGGGATTCGTATGTTCAACGAATTTTCACTTCGACATTCTTCAATCAGCGTTCGGAAAAAGTATCAAGTAGCTAGTAGCAAGTATCTAGACTTTATTCGTGGTGATACGAGATTCGTATGATTCACGAATTTCCACTTCTTCATTCTTCAATCAGCGTTCGATATTCGACATTGGTTTATAGAAGCCTCCCTGCCCGCCGCGGCGGGTAGATGGGAAGGCAGGCAAGAACTAAGCGACATGCCTTCTTTGCGGCTTCGCGCCTTTGCGAGAGATTATTCACGCAAAGACGTGGAGGCGCAAAGAGATACTTTCTAGAAGCGAGACCTACGAAACACAGTAGAAATACCCGCCGCGGCCTACCTACCGTAGGCAGGCGGGTATTTCAATCTTATTTCGCCTGCCCGCCGTGGCGGGTATTTCCCCTTTGTAAAAAATTAATACACATCAATTAAGATATGTAAAGCAAATGCTTGTTTTCTTTACATAAGAGAATACCTTTGTAAAGAAAATACGATTTTCTTTACAAAACATGACTTGGAAGCTGATCCCCTTACCCTATGCTGAAGATTTGGAAACCAAATCCATCCTCAAGCAGCTGCCTGCCGCGCATGCAGCCTTGGCAGAATTGAAGGGAATTGTCCGATCAATCCCCAATCAGATCATCCTGCTAAACACACTAGGAATTCAGGAAGCAAAAGACAGTTCCTCCGTCGAAAACATCATCACTACCCACGATGAGTTGTACAAAGCCAATCTAGACTTTGAGGTCAACACCTCTCCAGATGTCAAAGAAGTACAAAACTACGTAGCCGCGATGAAGCGGGGATTTGAGTTGCTGCAGACCCGGGGACTCCTCACCAATCAGACTATCCTAAAGATTCAAGAGACCTTGGAAGGCAACAACGCTGGGTTTCGAAAGCTTCCTGGCACTGCCCTAAAAAATGCCCAAACCGGTGAAATAGTCTACCTCCCACCACAAGATCCGAATGAAATTCTCAGCCTGATGGCCAATCTGGAGCAGCTTATCAACGATCCTGAGCTGAGCGACTACGATCCCTTAGTGAAGATGGCCATCATTCACTACCAGTTTGAAAGCATCCACCCCTTCTACGATGGAAATGGACGAACTGGAAGGATTCTGAACATTCTCTATCTGGTGTTGACCGGTCTGCAAAAGCTTCCCATTCTCTACCTGAGCAGCCACATCATCCGAAACAAGCCGGATTACTACCGATTGCTGCAGGGCGTAAGAGAAAATGGAGACTGGGAAAGTTGGATCAGCTACATGATCCGAGGAGTGGAAAACACCGCCAGAGAAACCATACTTCTGATCGAGGAACTTAAAATCCTAATTGCTGAGATGCAAGTGTTGCTTCGTACTCGATATAAATTCTATTCCCAAGAATTGCTCAACAATCTCTTTGAGCATCCCTATACCAAAATTGAATTTCTCGTGCGCGATCTCGGCGTCTCCCGCATCACGGCCGCCAACTACCTCAATCAATTGGCTGCCGACGGGGTCCTGCGAAAAGAAAGGCTGGGTACCGGAAATTATTATGTGAATGAAAGGTTGTTTGAGCTGTTGAGTAGGAGATGAAATTTGTACAATGTACCAAGTACAATGTACCAAGATTGAGTAGAAACAAGAGCCAAGAAACCTACCTACGGCAGGCAAGCGAGACTTATTCGTGGTGATACGAGATTCGTTTGATTCACGGATTCCCACTTCTTCATTATTCAATCGGCGGTGGACATTCGATATTAAAAAAAAGTATCAAGAAGCTAGTATCAAGTAGCAAGATTGTACGAAGTACCAAGTAATGCGAATTCAGGGCCTGATTGAAATCCCTACTTCGTACCTGGTACATTGTACAATTTTTTTTCGATATTCTTTAATCGGCGGTGGACATTCGATATTACCCACTGCGGAAGGCAGCCAAGAGTAAGACTCTATTTTTCAACCACATAGACACATAGAAAAGACCCTATGTGGTTTTTTTTAAACTTCTGTATCAAACAATCCAAATAAAAAAGCAGCGTTTGGCATTCGACATTACCCGCCGCGGCGGGTAGGCAAGAATCGAGAGCCAAGAAACGAGACTCGTTGTGGGACGTGTTTCGTCTGATTCACAAATTCCCACTTCAGCCTTCGACATTAGCTTAGATTCCGTACTTCGTATTTCTAACTTCGTATTTCCTCCTCGTACCTGGTCCAATACCTTAAAACTTCATCTTCAATCCCATCAAGAAATTCGTTCCGGCCTGAGGATAGAAGAAGTTTTCCGTCACCAACTCTCGGCCCGTTCCTCCAGGCACAAAGTAGCTGAAGGTGTAGCCGTTTGGCTCGTACAATTCATTGAAGAGGTTATTGATCAGTAGATTTACTTCTAGCCCTTTGAAGAAACGAGGGGTCGCGGAATAACTGATCCGCAGGTCATTTGTGAAGAAGGCATCCAAGGATCGGGCATCATTGGCCGTATTGTCCAAAAACTGTCGGCCTACGTACTTGCTCATCCAGTTGAGGGACAGGTTTTTGCTTGGCTTGTACTCAATGATCGCCGAGCCCACCACATTTGGAGAGAAGGCAATGTCCGTGTTGGAATAGGTAATCGCTTCCTGTCTGAACTCGTCCACACTGTAGTCGTCAATGTACTCGGTGAAGTCTCGGATTTTATTCTGACTCAGTGCCAGGTTGCCTCTCAAGGTCCAGGTTTTGGAAAGGATATAGGCACCTTCCAATTCAATCCCCGCCCGGTAAGAGGAAGCCACATTTTCACGAATGTAAGCCCCCACGTCATTGATCTGACCGGTGAGGATCAACTGGTCGGTATAGCCCATGTAGTAGAAGTTGGCATTGTAGGTGAAGTTGCCAGATTTGGATCGTACACCCGCCTCCACATTGTTGAGGCGCTCGGGTCTCGGCACTTCGGTGATGGGATTGTCGGTGAAGTCCGATCGAGTCGGTTCTCGGTTGGCCACCGCATAGCTCGCGTACCAGGTTTGCTTTCCTTTTTCGTAGGAGAAGCCAAACTTAGGATTGAAGAAGGTGTAATCTGCCTGACCATCCACGATGCGAAGGTCGTCATTCACTCCATTGAAGGAGTAGGAAATGCCTCGTAACTGCAGGTCACCGAAGAGATTCAGCCCCGGCTTGATCTCGTAGGTGGCTTTGGTGTAGATGTTCCGGTCGTCCTTGACGGCATTGTTGTCGTAGTAGCGATCCCGAATGTTGCTTGGGCCTGCAATTCTTGCCCATACAATCTCTCCAAAATGTCCTCCGTCGTAGCGATTGGCCCCTCCACCGATGATCCAATCGAGTTTGCCATCGGTAGAGATGTAGTTTACCGACCCTACAAAACCATAGAAATCGTTGTCTAGCCAACGGCGGCGGATGAAGTCTGTACGTTCAATCACCTCTTCCCCAATTTTAACAGGCGCTAAAGCATAGTTCCCAAATTCCTCATCGGCTCGAAACTGCTCGTAATACCCACGTCCGTAGGTGTAGTGTAATGCCAAATTGGTTTTCCAATTGGATCCCACTTTACCCGTGTAGATCAACTGGTAATGGTCCTGCTGGTAGTTGTCCGTTTCGTTGTCGTAGGTATAAGAATTAAAGGTTCGATCGTTGGTTAATTTGTCTTGAGGAAGTCCTGCCCAACTTTGGTAGGTCTGTTCTTTTCCAGAGAAAGCTATCAATTTGATCACGCTCTTTTCCCCGTAGTATCCCCCCGACACAAACCAGCTGCCCAAATCCGAAAAGGCCCGGTCCACAAAGCCATCGGAAGTAATCTTGGACAGTCGTGCATCTACGGCGAAGCGGTTGTTGAGTAGGCCTGTACCCGCCTTGACGGTATGCCTCCAGGTGTTGAAGGAGCCGAATCCATTGTCTACTTCGGCATAGGCCTCGTCCCGGCGGTTGTCCGTCTGAAAGTTGAGGCTGGCGCCAAAGGCTGCCGCACCGTTAGTAGAGGTCCCTACGCCCCGCTGGATCTGGATATTTTCTACCGAGGAGGCAAAGTCCGGCATGTTGACCCAAAAGACCCCATGCGCCTCCGCATCGTTGAGCGGAATGCCGTTGATGGTGGCATTGATGCGGGTTTGATCGGTGCCTCTAATACGGATACCGGTATAGCCAACTCCTGCTCCAGCATCTGAATGGCTGACCACGGAAGGGGAAAAATTGAGGAGGACGGGTATGTCATGCCCGAGATTCCGCTTTGCGATTTCCGACTTATCCACCGTAGTGAAGGTGGTTGGAGTGCTCTCCGAGGCGCGTGTGGCGGAGACAATGAATTCCTCGCTCAAGAAATCCTTGGACTCCAAGCCCAGCTCCAAGGAGGCCGCCAAAGGAAGTACCACCGGCTTCCGTACGGTTTCGTAGCCTAGGTAGGAAACTCGAATTTCCTGCTTTCCATTGGGCACGCGTGTTAGCGTAAAATTTCCGTCTGAATCCGTGACGGCACCTTTTCCCAAATTTTCAATCCAAACCGAAGCGCCTACCAAAGGAGCTGTAGTTTTGGCATCGAAAATTCTTCCGCTCAGGCTAGACTGCGCCCAAGCCTGTAGACTGCACACTACACACAGTCCAACAAGTACTAACTTTTTCATAATTTCTCCCTTTCGGGTTTTTGAGTGAAACATGAGAAAACCGTGGGGAGGTTTCCTGGTTTTGTTTACCCTTTGGACGAAGCCTACGACTGAATCCTACCCAGGAAGGCGAGCACCTCCACTGCAAGAATAAGTTTTTTGACTCCGTGTTCTCAATTCCCTTCGCCGGCATTACCCGGATCAGGTGGTATGGGTATGATCTCAGCCCGTTGTATTTAAGGCACCCCTATGATCTGTTGCAAATGTAGTCGCGAAAAGTTTTTTTCCAAAGTTTCTCCAGAACTCTCTTTTACTTAACTTGATGGCTCCACCTTAGCCACATTTGTGATGCGACTATACAAATTAATTTCAGGCACCTTATTGGACATTAACGGCACCTACTTCTTGGGTCCAGAGCTTGAATGGGACGATCTATTGGGCAGAGAGCAGCTCTCCAAGTTACTGGCAGCAGAAGCGCAAAATTGGGAAACCATCTCCGATGAAAAAGCGAAAGAGCTGATTCAAGAGGGTTTGCTTGCCCCTATGGGAAATCAAGAAATCTGGGCTGCAGGGGTAACCTATTACCGAAGTAGAACGGCCCGGATTGAAGAGTCAAGCGATTCAGGTGGAGGCACTTTTTACGACAAGGTCTATGTGGCGGAGCGCCCTGAACTGTTTTTTAAAGCCACGGCTAGCCGAGTGGCACCTCCTGGTGGAAAAGTCAATATTCGCAAAGACTCAAACTGGAATGTTCCTGAACCAGAATTGACCTTACTCCTATCCCCCTCCGGCAAGGTGCAGGGATTTACGATTGGCAACGACATGAGCAGCCGAAGTATTGAGGGAGAAAATCCCCTCTACCTCCCTCAGGCAAAAGTGTATCTAGGAAGCGCATCCATTGGACCCTGTCTATTGATCCAGGAAGAGCATTTACCTGATTCCACAACCATCCAACTTGAAATCCACCGCAACCAGATCAGCGTAGTGTCGGGGGAAACTACCCTAGCACAGCTCAAGCGAAGACCTGATGAGCTTGCACAATGGCTCTACCGATCCAACTCCTTTCCCATTGGATGCCTGATGATGACCGGTACGGGAATTGTACCTGATGACTTTACCTTGGAAGTAGGAGATCAGGTGTATATTACCATTTCCGGTATCGGTACACTACACAATGTGGTAGGCAGCATTTAAGTTTTTGTTTAAAAATCCAATTCCCACAACTTAAACTACTTGGGAAAGTAAGAAACCATCCATTACTATTTCGCTTTTAGATTCCAGAATAGTACTACTTGAGTTATCTTTTGATTTCCAGTTACTAACAAAAAGTCCATTGGGATCATTCAGATGCCATTGGTAAAATTCTGAGCCCTCTCCCGTAAAAAAAAGTGTAATTTTGATGCTTATTGATAGCCATGAAAATTTTTGTTTCTGTCCTTTCCCTTGCATGTCTTCTGCTTAGCGTGCAACTAGTTGCTCAAACTAGCCCTAAGAAAAATGCTTTTGCCTTCAAGCTCGAAAAGCCCATTACACTAGACGGCGTGTTAGATGAGGAGATTTGGAAAGATGCCGAGGGCTGGAATGGGGACTTCAAGCAATATTTTCCCTCCGATACCTCTTTAAGTAATTACCCTACCCGAGTAAAAGTAGCCTACGATGACACCAATCTCTACTTGGCTGCCATTATGGAAAATGGAGGTCCACGGAAATACGTGTCTACTTCCCTACGAAGAGACTTTAGAGGAGAGCAAAACGATGGGGTTAGCTTTGTTTTTGACACCTTCAATGACGGTACCAATGCCTTCCAATTTGGCGTGAATCCTTACGGAGTGCAACGAGAAGCACTATTGGCCAATGGGGGTTCTAGATCTGAAGATCTTAACCTCGCCTGGGACAACAAGTGGTATGCCGAAGCAAAAATGCTGGAAAATCACTGGCAGGTAGAAGTAATAATCCCACTCTCTACCCTTCGCTTTAGAGAAGGAGCAGAAAGTTGGAATGTAAACTTTTACCGTATCGACAGCCAAACAGGCGAACGCTCAACCTGGGTACCTATTCCAAGAAATATCCCCATCATTTCAACTGCATTTCTTCAAAAATTGACTTTCGAGGAGCCCCTGCAGAAAAAAGGAGCTAATGTTTCGCTCATCCCTTATGTGGCAGGACGTACCTCAAAAAACTTCCTTGAAAATAGCAGCGAAGGACTGAGACCTGCTGTTGGTGGAGATGCCAAAATTGGAATTGGGCCTGCGATGAACCTTGACCTGACCTTTAACCCTGACTTTTCACAGGTAGAAGTAGATCAACAGGTAACTAACTTGGACCGATTTGAAATTTTCTTTCCCGAGCGAAGACAGTTTTTTCTCGAAAACGGAGACCTGTTTGATAGCTTTGGACAGACCCGCTCTCGGCCTTTCTTCTCTCGCAGAATAGGGGTAGACATTGATTCGGCCACTGGGCAAAATGTGCAGAGTAAAATCATCTATGGAGCACGTATTAGTGGAAAGCTAAGCGAAAAATGGAGGGTGGGAGCTATGAATATGCAAACTGCTACGGATACTGATGCCGGTATAGCGGGTAAAAATTTCACGGTTTTTGCGCTTCAACGAAAGCTTTTTGAACGATCCAACATTGGATTGATCTATGTGAACAAAGAGTCTTTGGATCTGGGTGAATCAAATCAGGTGTTTGATCCTACCGCCTACAATCGCCTGTTAGGGGTGGATTACAACCTCAATTCTTCGGATGGAAAATGGACTGGTAAGGTATTTTACCACCGCACTTTTGAATCGGCTGAAGTAGAAAAACCCTACTCTTTCCATGCCTACCTACTCTTTACCGATTTGCATTGGAGCTGGACTTTCAGCGTTCAAGATGTAGGAAAGTCTTTCAACCCAGAAGTAGGCTTTCTACCAAGAGCTGATTTCAAACGACTCAATCCGGATGTAACCTACCTCTTTTATCCCAAGTCCAAGTTGATCAACCGACATGGTCCAAAATTGGAGTTTGAAGGATTCTGGAACGAAACCTTAGGTACAACGGATCGCGACATCAACCTCGGATACCTTATCCGGTTCAACTCACTTGCCGAACTGGAGGTAACCCAGAAAAATCGATACGTCTACTTGTTCAATAATTTTGATCCAACGCGTTCCAAAGGAACACCTTTGGCCGCAGGCACAGATTATAATTTCCGTAATTTCTTGGTGGAATACCGAAGCAACCCTCGCAAAAAACTAAATGTTGCCCTTATAGGGGAATTTGGAGAATACTTTACTGGAAATATACAGCGCATCACCACACAGACCGGTTTACGCCTGGGGTACATCGCCAATATCTCCATGAACTTCAACTATGCGCGAATCCGCCTACCCCAACCTCAGCGCGATGCGGATTTGATTCTGGTTGGGCCTAGAATTGACCTGACCCTGACAAAGGATTTGTTCTGGACCACCTTTGTGCAATACAACAGTCAGATTGACAACATGAACATCAATACCCGTATCCAATGGCGTTATGCTCCTGTTTCTGACTTTTTCTTGGTATACACAGACAACTACTTCCCCGGAGACTTTATGCCGAAGCAGCGATCACTCGTGTTTAAGTTGAACTACTGGTTAAATTTGTAATTAGTTATTTGATTATCCGCAATCTTACTAGTGGCTTAAGATTTCTTTGAATTACTGCGGATAATCGTCGATGGACCACGGCCCACAGGCAGACCACGGTCCACAGCTCACTTACTTGAACTTCAAACCTTATTTTCTTTGGTTGGTGGTGAAAAAGCGGATAATCAGATTAGTTTCTATTGAAAAATTGAACTGATAACTATTCTATCCACGAAAATTCCAAGCGGAAGCCTTTTTCCAGGTAGAATACTTATCCTAAGAAAATTTAACCAAGAGTCTCAAACACTTTACTTCAACAGTCTGTTAACCAAAAATGAAGTACAATAGGATTGTGGTGTGGTTTCGTAATGACCTTCGTCTCTCAGACAATGAGACGCTGACTAGGGCAATACAGCAGGGGAAAGAGGTTATCCCAATCTATTGCTTTGATCCAAGACAAGTGGAGAATACCAAACTTGGCATTCCAAAAACGGGCGCTTTTCGTTCCCAGTTTTTGACAGAAGCGCTAGAAGATCTTCGCAATTCATTCATTCAGATTGGCGCTGATTTGGTAATCCTTCATGGCAAACCAGAGCAAGTAGTGGTAGATTTTGCCAAACAGCTCCAGGCTTCTGCCATCTTTTTTTCCAAAGAAGTTACTTCGGAGGAGCGTCAAGTGGATAAAGGCCTAGAGGAAAATGCTTTTTCAAAGGGGATTGCCTGCGAAAGCTTTTGGCAAAGTACCCTCTACCACAAGGACGACCTGCCTTTTCCCATCAAACAAACGCCTGAAGTATTTACACAATTCCGCAAAGAGGTAGAAAAGCAGAGTAAAATCCGTGCTCCCTTTCCTACACCAACTGCACTAAATTATCCTGGAGAAGCGCTAATCCCCGATGCGGGATTGCTCCCCCAGTTTGCCGATTATGGACTGGAGAAGCCCAAGCGAGGGGAACACTCGTGGTTGAAGATTCGTGGAGGAGAGTCATCCGCGCTGGGGCAACTTCAGTCCTATTTTTGGGAAAAAGACCTACTCAAGAAATATAAAGAAACGCGCAATGGCTTGATTGGCATGGACTACAGCTCCAAGTTATCGCCTTGGCTGGCCTTGGGATGCATTTCTCCTCGTACCATCTATACAGAAGTAAAACGATACGAGAAAGAGCGCGTCAAAAACGACAGCACCTATTGGCTGGTCTTTGAATTGATCTGGAGGGATTATTTTCGATTTGTAGCCAAAAAACACGGCACTAAACTATTTCAAGTAAGCGGCATCCGAAATCAAGTGGACTCCTGGCGCAGGGATAAGGTGCAATTTAAGCGCTGGGCAGAGGGGAAGACAGGAGTTCCATTTGTGGATGCCAACATGCGGGAGCTGAATGCGACGGGATTTATGTCCAACCGAGGCCGCCAAATCGTGGCTAGCTTCCTGGTCAATGACCTCGAAATCGACTGGACCTGGGGAGCAAGCTATTTTGAAAGCCTACTGGTGGATTACGATGTCTGCTCCAACTGGGGCAACTGGATGTATGTGGGCGGAGTAGGAAATGATCCTCGGGAAAACCGCTACTTCAACATCCTTCGCCAAGCAAGTACCTACGACAGAAAAGGAGATTTTGTACGGCTTTGGGTACCTGAACTCCAGGCAATCCAAGGATTTGATATCCATCAGCCTTGGGAACTCTATTCCTCAAAATTGAGGGAACTAAAAATACAACTGGGACACACCTATCCACAGGCATTAAGGAAAATCCCCGCCTTGGAAAAGACCTATTAAAAAAAGGCAGCACGTACATGCTGCCATTTTCTCTTTTTATGATCCGCTGCAGCGGATCGAACTCTGAATAGCCGCGGGTGCAACCCGTGGTAGAAAGTTAGATGGATTTTCCCAATCCCCGAAGGCGGATCGAACGGTTATAACTTTTGATCAAGTTTCGATTTTATTCAACACACCCCCGCAGGTCAACCTGCCTTCGGTAGGTCAACCTGCCTTTGCGGGTTGTGCATAAGACGCTAATCGTTTTACCCCTGGTTCACCTCTGCCTTTGGCTGGTAAACCAGGGGCTATGCAAGGTTTGATCCGCCGCCGCGGATCCTTACTCAAGACAATTTGGTGCACATAGGTTGTCCACAATTTTTATCGAAAGCGATTATAGTTGATTTTGGATAGAATTTGCCGTGTTAGGCTGATCCGCCGCCGCGGATCCAACTTTGAATAACCGCGGGCGCAACCCGTGGACGAAGATCAAATAGATGTACCCCGATCCGGTAAGGCGGATCGAACATTTATAAAACATTATGAATTTCAATGAAAATGTTGAAATTCAATTCAATGTATTTTTTTAACTATCTATCATTTTTTTATGGCTACACACACGCAACTAATCTACCACATCGTATTTGCAACTAAAAATAGGGCAGCTACGCTCGAAGAAAGTCAGAAAAAGCGCCTTTTTGCTTTCATCTTTCACCTACTTAGAAACAAAAAATGCTTTCTATATCGCATAAACGGGGTAGAGGACCATGTCCATATACTTACTCATGTTCATCCGTCTATTTCGATCTCAACGCTAGTCAAGGACATCAAAGTTTCAACAAGCCTTTTTATAAAAAGGGAATCGGTTTTCAAGAATTTTAATGGATGGCAAGAAGGATATGGAGCTTTTACTGAAAACATAAATACCAAAGATCGATTAATCGAATACGTGAAGAATCAAGAGAAGCACCATGAAAAAATGTCCTACTTTGATGAATACAAAGGGCTTTTGGAAGATTATGGGATTGCCTTTGAAGAAAAATTCTTGTTGTAGGGACAATCTGTCGCGGTAGGTCAACCTGCCTTTGGTAGGTCAACCCGCTGTCACGGGTTGTGCCCGATGCTATAATTATTTTCCCCTGGTTCACCCGCCTTGGCGGGTAAACCAGGGGCTATGCAAGGTTTGATCCGCCGCCGCGGATCCTTACTCAAGACAATTTGGTGCACATAGGTTGTCCACAATTTTTATCGAAAGCGATTATAGTTGATTTTGGATAGAATTTGCCGTGTTAGGCTGATCCGCCGCCGCGTATCCAACTTTGAATAGCCGCGGGTACATCCGCCTCGGCGGATAAAAAAAATAGATAGATATTCCCGATCCCCGAAGGCGGATCGAACTATTTCACTTTTGAGTCATTCCCTTTTTTGGCAATCAAGCAACTAGCATAGCGAGTGAATAAAATGGCTTAGGCCTCTTTTTCTGCCCCTGAGCCCATTCTGACCATCTTCCTGACGTCAGGAAGATGATAGCGCTCTTAGTAGCTCAACTTAAATCTGCTCAAATCTGGTGAGATTTGTTTCTTTCTTTTTAATTCCAGTTGGTACAGGTATTCCCCTAATTCTGCAAAGAAAGGCAATCCAATTTCATCTGTTTCGTACTTGTCGTCGTTGAGAATTTGGTCTTCATTGACATAGACGATAGCGGACACAAAAAACTCGACTCCAGTCTCAAAATCAACAAAATACCCTCCATCAATCAGGTGCCCATAGGACCAGCCAGTTTTATTGAATACCCGGAAGCGGGTTGGAATCGGCGCTTTGTCAGTCCCAAACTTGAAAAACTTGGAGAAGCTGTCGTAAAATTCAGTGGTGTCATAGGTAGGAAACCTACTTTCTCTAGGCAGCATACTCATGTACTTGAGTACAAAGTTCCGATGCTCCTCATTGAGGTTAAACCGTTCGATCCCGACAAAGACCTCTGGGAAAATGGTCCGCTGCACCACGCCATGTAAGTCCGAAAGGGAAAACTTGTTCTTGTAGGAAAAGTCCATCTCCCCTTGAATCAAGCTGTCATTTTTGTAGTAAGCCTGGCCCAACTTGGGATAGCCTGGCACCACGTAGGCGCTATCCGCCTGTCGAGCAGGAATTTCCAAAAGGATCTTTCCGGTGGT
The DNA here is from genome assembly GCA_040403475.1 of Algoriphagus sp. Taxonomy (GTDB): domain Bacteria; phylum Bacteroidota; class Bacteroidia; order Cytophagales; family Cyclobacteriaceae; genus Algoriphagus. The sequence continues at coordinate 15,384 of JBBAKO010000021.1, forward strand.
ATCCACAAATCGAATGGGGTTGAACTGCCGGTTTTCTTCGGCAGAAATGGGAAAGCTCAGTCGCTGCGTAATCACGGTATTCGCTAGCCCTTTTTCCTTCAACTTCGTATTGATGTAATCCATCCCCAACAATTCATACAATCGGTTGGACGCATCGTTGTCGGAGACAAGTAGGATTTTTTTGATGTAGTGCCCGATGCTTGGCAGGCCATTTTGAGCACTCGAATCGCTCCAAGCAGGCAACTGCGATGGGCGAACCGAATCGGTAAGCATGGTAGTCTCCAGGGTCAAACCTTCGAGTTGTTGCTCCTCCAACCACTCCAAAACCAGAAGTGCAATCGGCAATTTTACTGTGGAGGCAGGATAGAAATATCGAGAATCATCCAGATTGAAAGAATGCGTAGTAAATAGCGGATTCCCATGTTCGTTGCGATCAATCTGCGTGTAAAGGATTTGAGCCTGGTACTTGGCAGTATCCGCAAGCACCTTTTGCAAAGTTGGGTACGCTTCCAATCCATCCACAAAGAGCACCGGATTCTTAGGTTGACAGGAGAAGATCAAAAAAGTAGCTGCGAGGATGGAAAGAAACTTCTTCATGGTTTACTAGAAAGATAGTGCAGCGCTTCATTTAAAGCCACCAAATCCCAAAGCGAATGAAACGCAGAGAGCACAATGCGGCTGATGATTGGGCTATCAGATGTAGGATAGGAAAAAGAGGAAGTGATGAATCCCATTTTCTCTAGATCTTTCGACCAGCTTGGATTCTTGAGGATAAACACTGGAAAATTTGGGGAGCCTATCAGCGTGGATAAGTCCTTTGTTTCTTGGCTGAAAATTCCCGAAAAGTCTCGAATTTTTTGACTTTGAGCCCTATAAATATCCTGTGTCTCCAAAAAAGTCTGCAGATTGGCTGGGGAACCTGGGGATGCTCCAGTAAAAATGGGTTGACTTTTTATCCCCTCGATCACCTCTCGTTTTCCCAAAATAATCCCTGCTGGCATGGCCAAGCCTTTTCCCAAGGATCCGGAAACCACCAGATTTACCTGAGGATATTGCTGGTCCGCATAGGTCCCAAATAGGGATCTTCCCAATACACCAAAAGCATGACTCTCATCTAGGAGCAAGGTCACCTCATGTTTTTTTGCAAGTTCCTTTACCCAAGAGTACTCGTGAATGGCTGCACGAAGTGGGTCCACCGAATTTCCCAAAATCAAAATTTTTCTGGGAGAAAGTGCCTCTGATTGTTCCAAACACTTTTTTTTCCAGGTTACAAAATTCTCCTGGGAGTTGACTTGTAGCCCCAAGGGAAGAATGGCCGGATGGGTGTCCGGCGCTGCCCAACAGGTATCAGCCTTCGGGAAAAGCCATTGAGAAGCGGCAATCCCTGCCAGATACCCAGAACTCATCACCACGGCAGCTTCGGCCTTTGCATTTTTCGCAAAAAATTTCTCAAACTCCTCGAAAACTTTCAGCCGCACATTGTTGACACGGCTCAAACCATGATTTGTCCCATATTGCCGGATACAATCCTGGAGCACTGCTTCATAATGCCTATCCACCTCCATCCCCAGATAGGAAGTCCCGCTAAAAAAAAGATAGTCCTTTTTTCCTACACGGACTACAGGGCCTAGGGACTGATTCAGAGAAATAGTCTTCAAGTGGGTGTTATTTTGCAAAGATCTGGGAGGGATCTTGGAAGGATTTAAACTCAAGGGCATTGCCACAAGGGTCTAAGAAAAACATGGTGGCTTGCTCGCCTACCTCTCCTTTGAAGCGAATGTAGGGCTCAATGACAAATTCAATGCCGTGGGCTTTGAGCTTGTCTGCGAGGTCGTGCCACTCGTCCCATCCGAGAATAGCGCCGAAGTGGCGAACTGGAACATTTTTTCCATCCACCTCGTTAGTTTTGGCGTTGGCGAGTTCATCCGGCTTGATGTGTGCAGAAAGCTGGTGACCAAAGAAGTTGAAGTCAATCCACTTGTCGGTGCTTCGACCAATGTCACAGCCCAGGAGGCCTCCATAAAATTGGCGGGTTTCTTCGATATCACGAATTGGAAAAGCGAGGTGGAAGGGTTTAAAGTCAGACATAATGCTTAGTTTCGTTGGGTGATGTGTTCAGGGGCTGGAAGTAAATTTTACCCTAAATATATGGCAAAAAACAAAACAGTTTCATTGGTTTTGAGCAGCGGCGGCGCAAGAGGATTGGCGCATGTAGGCGTCATCGAAGAGCTGGAGCGTAGGGGATATGCCATTGGCGAGATTGCGGGCTGCTCCGCAGGTGCCCTAGTTGGGGGCATGTATGCCGCAGGCAAGCTCCCCGAATTCAAAGATTGGATCTGCAATTTGGACCGCCTGGATGTCTTTTCCTTAATGGATTTTACTTTTTCAAGCCGAGGATTTATCAAGGGAGAAAAGGTCTATCAGGCCCTAAAAAAGGTTGTTCCTGACCAAAACATTGAAAATCTTCCCATTCGCTTTTCCTGCAATGCAGTAGACATCAACTCCGGAAAGGAGCATGTATTTAGCCAAGGTAGTTTGTACAAAGCTATCCGAGCCTCAGGCAGCATCCCCTCGGTTTTTTTACCCGCCCAAATCGACAAACGAAACTTCATCGATGGAGGCGTATTGAATCCAGTCCCCATCTCCTTAATTTCTGATCCTCATACCACCCTAGTTGTCGTGGTCAATACGAATAGCTTGGCAGAACATTTTCTTCCACCTGCACACAAAAAAACAATCCAAAAACAATCCATGAACTTACCAGGATGGCTTATGGACTACCAAAATAAGATGAAAGCCTATTTTCCGGAGGAGGAGAATAAAGTGCAACAAAAGCGCTATTCCGCTATGGAACTGGTCACACGTTCCTTTGACTTGCTCCAAGACCGCTACTGTCAACTGCTGCTTGAAAATTATCCTGTTGAAGTCGAAATCAAGGTAGCCAGTATTCAAGCAGGAACGCTGGAATTTCACCGGGCAGCAGAGCTAATTGAAGTGGGGAGAATCAAAGCTTGTGAAGCCTTAGATCGATTGGAACATGGAAATTGACGAACTCAATCGCCTTCTTGGCAATGTGGATAACTACCTCTTGGATCAACTCCTAAAAGGGCGATTTACCAAGGAAATGAAGATCTTGGATGTGGGCTGTGGTGAAGGGCGCAATGCAGTGTATTTCCTTCAAAAAAACTACCCGATTTTTGGCATCGACCCGAATGATGTAGCCATCCAGTACTGTCGCTACCTAGCCAAAACTATAAATCCCCAAACAGACATCCACCGCTTTCAAATCGGCGATGGTGCTGCAATTCCTTTTCATGCAGCTGCATTTGATGCAGTCATCAGTTCGGCCGTCCTACACTTTGCGGAGGGGCATGCGCATTTTTGGAAGATGATTGCTGAAATCCATCGGGTACTCCAGCCAGGGGGAATTTTCTGGATGCGGATGTGCACCGGCCTTGGCAACATCCTGGAAGAAAGTCAGCATTTAGGTGAAGGTAGGTATGCCTTGCCCGATGGCTCCGAACGGTATGTACTCCTACCTGAAGGGCTGCAGGAACTGGAGCGCCTGGGGTTCCGATTTCTTGAAGCCCCCAAGACGGTCCTTGTCTATGGGCAACGGGAGATGGGGATGTTTTTGATGGAGAAAATAGGCTAAGAACTTACTTGTTAAGTTCTATCTCCCCAGCACGGCTTTCACAATCAAGTCAAATACGGTGGTGGGAGCAATGCGCTCGGCATTGGAAAGTGATGCTTCACAAACCAACAGGGGCTTGTCCAAATCCGATTCTGGGATACGCCCATGGGCCCCTTTTACCAAGCTGGCATCCAAAGGAATCACATCCATCAAGTAGCGAAAGCCGAGCTTTTTTTTGATGAGCTTGCTGCCTACCTTCAGCATTGGAATGGGGATGGCAGGATCCATAATCAGCTCCACAGGATCGTAACCTGGCTTGCGGTGGATGTCCACACAGCGGGCGTAGTCTGGGGCTTTGGCATCGTCTAGCCAGAAGTAGTAGGTAAACCAGGAATCGGCATCCGCTACGACCACCAAATCCCCTGAGCGGGCATGATCCAAATGTGCGTCTTTTTTCCCTTGGGCATCCAGCACCTTTTCCACCCCTGGAAGCGCTTCGAGGAGGGTTTTCACCTCGGCAAGTAAGGACTGATCTTGCACGTGCACATGAGCCACCTGATGATCTGCTACCGCAAAAACGGTCGAGGTCCCTGCATCGAGGGTTTCTAGACCCAGTTCATTTTTCACTTGAATCCAGCCCTTCTCCCGGAAAACCCGGTTGAGGTAGATCGGCTTAGACACAGAAGTAATCCCGTATTCGGAAAGTAGCAGCACCTGTGTTCCTTGACTTTCAAAGTAGGTGATCAGATCCTTGGCCAGGTCATCAATTTCCCGTAAGTCTTTCCCAATCTTCGCGAAGTCAATGCCGTACTTCTGTAAGGCATAGTCCAAGTGGGGCAGATAAATCAAATTGAGGGTCGGGGAATGCCATTGGTCCACCTTTTTGGCCGCCTCCGCTATCCAGCGGCTGGAAGCAATCGTCGTGGCAGGTCCCCAAAAGCTAAAGAGAGGAAAGGGTCCAAGTTCCGCTTGCAGGCGGTCCCGCAGTTCCATGGGTTGTGAATGGCAATCGGGCAACTTCCGCCCATCCGCTGGATAGAGTGGCCTTGGGGTCACCGCAAAATCCGCCGTGCTGTACATGTTGTACCACCAGAATAGGTTGGCCACGGTAAAACTCGGATCTTCTTTGCGCAGCAAATCCCAGACCTTCTCGCCTTGTACGAGCTTGTTGGATTGACGCCAAAATTTGATTTCACACTCCTCTTCAAAGTACCAGCCATTGCCAACAATCCCGTTATCTGTAGGCCATTTTCCGGTCAAATACACCGACTGAGCAGAGCAGGTCACTGCTGGAAGCACGGGCTCCAGCACCGCTTGGTGCTTTGATGCAATCCATTGTTTCAAAAATGGGGTATGCTCTCCGATCACTCTGGGAGATAGCGCGACAATATCGAGGACAACGGTTTTTTTCATGGGTTAGAAAGGAAAATAATTATCCGCAATCTTACTAGTGGGTTAATATCTGTTTGAATTACTGCGGATAATCGTCGACAGACGATAGACCTCGGTCCACAGGCTGTCCACAGTCCACAGCACACTTACTTGAACCTCAAACCTTATTTTCATTCAGTACCGGTGACAAAGCGGACAATCAGAAAATTACTTCGTTCAATTACTGGAGCTGCTCCTTGACCCAGGCCAACTCTCGGGAGATGGCATCCCCCAAAGTAAGGTGTGTGTCTTGTGGAAGAACTTCCCAGGTGTAGGTTTCCACTTCCAAGTGGTTTGTAATGCTTGGATTTGCGTTGACCAATTTCAATACTTCCACAATGTCCTCCTGTGTTGCCTGAAAGGTTCCATAATTTGCTAAAAAAATAGGAACATGAAAATGTACGCGCCACTCCAAATCCTGGGTATTCCCAAGTTGGGCAAGGGCCTGCGGCAAATCGGGGTAGGAAATCAATCCCTCTTCTTTTGTCCTGCCCACCACTTGATGGAGATAGGTGGTATCTGCAAATTCGCCTAGCCTTTTTCCAATGCTAAACCGCTCAAAAGGGGATTCTGGAATTAACAGTTTGAGCGCAGCAGAAAGTTGAATCTTTCCAATACCAATCCCCGCCTGCTTCAACTTTTTAAAAGCCTCCTTTGGCTTTTCGTATCTAATGGCAAAATGACAGACGTCGTAACATACCTGAAGGTGAGCCTTAATCAATTGTTCGGCGGCTGTTGCTGTAATCCCAAGCTGCTTAGCCAGACTGGTTTTTCCCATTGGGATTAGCCATTCTTTGAAATAGCGGATAAGCTCCTCTGAATTCTCCAGCAATCCATCCGGCTCAGGTTCAATATCCAGATGAAGAAATTTTCCAGTTTCCTGCTGCAGTCTTACCAGCTCTACTGCAACGGCTATCAAATGCGTGGTTGCTTTTTCAAAGGCCCCATTCTTTTCCAAATCGGAGACAAACCAATGTCTATACGATAGCGGAGAAGTAGAAATTCCGCCCTCTACCCCTTCGGGAAGCAGCTGGGCCAAAATTCTGAAGCATCGGATAGTATAGGCTAGCCTTGCTTCCGTAGTCCAATCTGGTGCATGAACCTGTTCCTTCACCTTGGTACGATGAAATCCTCCGTAAGGGAAACAGTTGAGCGTAAACACGTAGGCGTTGATCTGTTTCAACCAATCTCGAAATTCTTGAAGGATCTCAGTCCGCCCCAATACCACTGCCGCTTCCTGAGAGAGACGAAGACCAATCCCAAAAGGACCCTTGTGTTCCAAGCGTTTCTTTACTTCAGGGATGTAAATTTTTAAGTTCCAAAAGGTGGCGTCCCAACTTTCCCCAGCATGGATGTTGCTGCAATAGCTCAGGTGGATGTCCTTAATTTTCATAGGCAAAAATTAGCGAATCACCGGAGCGCATGCCGGTCTTCCCAGTTCTGAAGGAGATGTAAAGCTTTCACAATCAAATTGGAATCCATCTCATGCACCTCCACGCCTCTTCCCAAGGCATCGAGTAACATGACTGTCAGCTTGCCGCCTAGGTGCTCCTGAAATTCTTTCAAACCTTGAAGCAAGGCTTCTTCTTGAAGTTCCGGGGCATAAAGAGACAGCCCCAAGTTATGAAACAAGCTGAAAATACGAATCAAGTCCCCTTCTCCGATACGTCCTTGCAAAAAGGAATAGGCCGAATCCAGGGCAATGCCTATGGCAACTGCCTCTCCATGGCGAATTCGAAAGTCACTCAATTTTTCCAATTTGTGCGCTGCCCAGTGCCCAAAATCCAGCGGTCTACTCGAGCCAAACTCGAAAGGATCTGCGCCTGCAATATGTGCCATGTGGTGCTGTGCACTGTGGATGATGTGTTCCTTCATGGGCTCCATCTCTCGGCGAGCAAGAGCTGCAGCTTCTTTTTCAAGCCACTCAAAAAACTCAAGGTCTTTGATCAGCGCCACTTTGACTGCCTCCGAAATCCCGGATCTCCAATCTCGATCTTCTAGACTTTCCAAAAAGTTAAAATCATTGAGCACCGCAAAAGGCGGAGTAAAGGTGCCCAGGTAATTTTTTTTGCCAAAGGCATTGATGCTGTTTTTGACACCTACAGCAGAATCATTTTGGGATAACACCGTGGTGGGAATGCGAATCAGGCGAATCCCTCGATGGGAGATCGCTGCTGCAAAGCCTACCATGTCGAGCACGGCTCCACCACCTACCGCAGCAATGTAAGAATGCCGATCGATGCCATGCAGGTGCGTAGCCTCCACTACCTGTCGGTAGGCTTCTGGGTCGTTTTTGCAGGCTTCTCCCCCAGCTACCACCATCGGCTCAGCAACCAAGGCTAGTCGTGAAGGATGGGCCGCTACATAGGTTTTAATTTGGGAAATTAACTCAGGATGGCATGCCGCTACCCCCGAATCCAGCACAAAAAATACCCGAGACAGCTGCCCTTCTGGAAAGATATCTACAAAAAGAGTTTGGCTTTCCGCAAACATGTTCTCCGTGAATACAACCGGGTAGCGAAAGGGTACCGAGAAAGATTGTTGGAGAATCGTAGGCATAATGGGTGGGTATTACTCGTCTAGGTAAGCAAGTTGTGAAAGAATTTGAATTATTTAGTACTTAGGTCACTGCAAATTTTTTGGCCAAGCCCAAAGAGATGGGAAGCAAAAGCAAAATTACTAGGCCGATGGGCCAGCCCGAGAAGGCAGTAGCTAGCGTAGCATTTACCAAAATCAAGGAAAGCACAGCCACTTTGACAGACTTCCCGATGTACTTGGGTTCCTGTGTTCGGATCGCTTGTAAGAGGGGTGGAAAAAGGCGATAGCCTAAGAAGGCTAAAAATGGCAAGATTTGGAGGTATCCCGGACTCTTTTGGTAGGCGAGCAGAAAAAGGGCTAGAAATATAGACGAATACATGGCTCCTCCTAGAAACAGGGCACTCCGGTTTTTTCCATGAACTTCCCCTCTACTGATCAAGGTAATGGCGGCCACATAGACGAGAGGAAGTAGCCCTAGGTACCAGTTGCTCTCCAGCAATGCAGGCACTACCGCGATACCCAACAGGAGATTCCCTGTCCGACACAGGCCCATGTTGATTGGTCCAAAAAAGAACTGATGCTTGCCCCAATAGTCGTAAAGCAAGGCACATCCCGCAACGCCAATAGCAAGGATCCCGGCAAGCGGATTGACTTGAAATGCACAGACTATCCCCACTAAAAGTAGAATCGATGCCATGGCAATCGCCCCATTTTTGGAAACTCGTCCACTGGGGATTGGGCGCTCAGGGCGCTCAACTGCATCCAATTCCGCATCGGCGATGTCGTTAAAGGCCACTCCACCTCCATATAGGCCAATGGTGCTCAGCGAAAGCCAAAGCAGGTTCCACCAGTACAGCTGATCTCCATAAATCCAATTGGTGGCCATGCCATCCCAGGCTCCGGCAATGGCAAAGCCTGCCCAGATATCCGCCACTGCGGTCACTACATTGGCAGGTCGGGTGAGTTGGAGGTAGGCGAAAATCTTGGATTTGGCCATGGGTTAGTTTTCTACGCGGTCATCAGGACCCTCCACACGTGGTACCTGCCCACCGCGAAGAACGGAGTTGCCGCCCAGTTTTTTGGTTTGATCAATCGGCGCAGCCTTGAGCCAATCGTCCTCGTGCATTTGTCCACTCAAGCCAAATACGGTGAGTGCGTTTTGGTAGGTGGTCAAGCGAACATGCTCTTCAGGCACCCCCATTTTGCGCATCAGCGCGGCAGTTTTGGGAACGGCGATGGGATCTGAAATTCCCCAATCTGCCGCCGAATTCACAATGATGCGTTCGGGACCATACTGCTTGACGATTTCCACCATCCGCTCGGAACCCATTTTGGTATGTGGGTAAATGGTAAATGCCGCCCAAAAACCGCGATCCAACACCTCTTTGACTGTTTCCTCATTGTTGTGATCGACCACCACCCAATACGGATCCATGCCATGCTCCACCGCCACATCCATGGAGCGGGTCGTGCCCTTTTTCTTGTCCCGGTGAGGGGTATGGATCAATACGGGTAGCTCCACTTCCTTGGCCAACTCGAGTTGCAGGCGGTAAAAACGATCCTCCGCTTCGGTTTGGTCGTCGTAGCCGATTTCCCCGATGGCCACCACCCCTTCCTTACCCGCATACAGCGGTAGAAGTTCCATGACCTGTTCCGCCAAAGCCACGTTATTGGCCTCCTTGGAATTGAGGCCCATGGTGCAGTAGTGGACGATGCCAAACTGGCTTGCCCGGAATCGCTCCCAGCCCACCAATGTGGAAAAATAGTCCTTGAAGGAGCCCACTTCAGTACGGGGCTGCCCCAGCCAGAATGCGGGTTCGATCGTGGCCACAATGCCCGCTTTGCGCATGGCTTCGTAGTCGTCGGTAGTCCTGGAAACCAGGTGAATGTGGGGATCTATGTACATTTCCATGGGTAGATGCGGCTGTAATTGGGTGAATTTAGCGGTTGAGGAGCGATTAAACTCGATTTTTTTGAAATTCTATTCCTAGGTCTTCCCAGCTGTAGGTAGCGGTAGCGCAGGCTTCCTGAAGCAAGGGATAGGCAGTCAAGAGTTCTTGAGCGGGAGCATAGCTACTTTGGTAGGCAGCCAAAGCCCCGGCTTTTTGCTCCGTGGCATCCGTAGACTCCAGTACTTTTTTCAGGTCCTCCAGGTATTGAGGCCCCATAAATGGCACGAGCAGGCGCCATACTTCTGGCATCACTGCCCTGCCGGCTGCCCAGCGCTCGTGGGCAAAGTCAGTGGCCATGGCAGCAAGTGCTGCATTGCGTCGCCTATCTAGGTCTTGGATAAGGTAGAGCGGGCGCTGCATAAAGATGGCTTTGAGGACCAGCTGATTCCAGTTGGCCTCCGGGAAAAAGCGCGCTGGGAAGGGATTGCGCAGCGCGATGGCATCAAAGATCAAGGACATATTCGTGCGGCATCCTTCAATGGCACGAGGCAATAGCCCTTCTGCATTCGGGAATATTGGCAAGGCCATATAGAGGGCCTGCTGCTCGTACATATCCCCCGTTTCAAAGAGTTGCTGCAGGATGGCCTGCCAGGCTTCATTCTGGAAGGGCAACTGGAGTACTAGGTAGATTCGAGCCACTTGAAGGCTGTCCCAGGCAGATGGGTCTACTCCCTCAGGAAGAGACTTAGTTGCTCCCTCCGTCCAGGAAACAGCCTCTTTTTTAAAATACCGAGAGGCACGGGAAAAGGCAAGAAAGAAGGGATTCGGGGAACTGGAGGACTTAATTTTTTCGGCTTGCTCCGCCAACCAGCTGAGGGAAGCAGGTTCCGCATTTGCTTCTAAAGCCTTTTTTAAAAATTCTTGAATCGGAGCTGTTGCCATGGAGAGATAGATTTACCAAACTTCTACGTAAAGAAACTGGAACCCGAAGAAAAATCCATCCTGTTTTAGACAAATGGAGAAAAAATAATACGGTCAACGGTCGACTGTCCACAGACGACAGCTCATCGAAGTGAACTTCAAGCCTTGTGTTCTTTGGTTAGTATTCAAGTGGATCTTGTCATCAGCACCAACTTTATCCTTAATTACAATCGGCTGTGGTCCGTGGACTGTTAGCTGTTGACATTTTTTGGTCAAACGTGGACCGTTAGCTGTTGACTAATTTTATCCACCAGCGGTTTCAGGAAAATTGAAGTTAATTCCTAGTTTTAGGAAATTAAATTCCCTCGACATGAAAATACGCAACAGCTGGTACCTAGGTCTTGTGTTTTTTGTTTCTGTACAGCTACAGGCACAAAACCAAGTCATCGATGCCATCATCAAAGAAGCAACGGAAAATTCTAAACTAGAAATTCTTGCTCATGAAATCATGGACGGAGTAGGCCCACGTTTGGTCGGCTCCCCACAAATGCAAAAGGCCCATGACTTGGCCGTCACCACCTACCAGAGTTGGGGCATCCCTGCCCGCAACGAAAAGTGGGGCGAATGGAGAGGCTGGGAAAGAGGCACCACCCACATCGACCTGATTGCTCCTTGGACCAGGTCCTTGGCAGGCACTCAATTGGCCTGGAGCCCTTCTTCCCCTCAGGGAGGCGTAAAAGGAGAGGTAGTCATCCTTCCTGAATTTGCCGACTCACTCGCATTCCAAAAGTGGCTTCCTTCCGTAAAAGGCAAGTACGTGATGATCTCCGTACCACAGCCTACTGGGCGCCCGGACTACAACTGGGATGAGCACGGTACGCCAGAGTCTATTGCAAAGATGAAAGCGGCTCGCACAAAACTTACTGAATCTTGGACCAAGCGTCTTCAGGCTACAGGTAAAAACCGCAACCAGCTTCCCCTCGCACTTGAAAATGCAGGCGCAGCAGGCATCATCACTTCACTTTGGTCCAATGCCTTTGGTGCCAACAAGATTTTCTCTGCCTCCACCAAAAAAGTACCAACTGTAGACATTTCCCTAGAAGACTATGGCCTACTGTATCGCTTGGCAGAAAGCGGCAAAAAACCACAGTTGCACCTCAATGCGCAGTCCAAAGAGACAGGCATGCAGCCGACCTACAATACCGTTGCTGAAATCAAGGGTAGCGCAAAACCAGATGAATACGTGATGCTTTCCGCCCACTTTGACTCTTGGGATGGTGGCACAGGTGCTACAGACAACGGTACAGGCACTATCTTAATGATGGAAGTGATGCGTGTCTTGAAGCAAGTGTATCCCAATCCAAAGCGTACCATCTTGGTAGGGCATTGGGGATCTGAGGAGCAGGGACTAAACGGCTCTCGTGCATTTGTAGAAGACCATCCTGAAATGGTGGGCAAGATCCAAGCCCTCTTCAACCAGGACAACGGTACCGGCCGAATTGCAAATATTTCGGGTCAAGGGTATGTGGATAGCTACGAGTACCTAGGTCGCTGGCTCAACAAGGTGCCTCGCAACATCACCCAAGACTTGAAAACCGAGTTTCCAGGAAATCCAGGGGCTGGAGGAACAGACCACGTGTCCTTTGTGGCAGCGGGTGTTCCGGCCTTCAACTTGAGTGCCTTGCCTTGGAACTACTTCAACTATACCTGGCATACCAACTTGGACACCTACGACAAAATTGTGTTTGACGATGTGCGTCAAAATGTAATCCTCACTGCGATCTTGGTGTACATGGCCTGCGAAGAAGAAGGACTTGTGTCCCGCAAGCAACGCATTCCGATCAACGCCCGCACAGGTGAGCCGGCCGAATGGCCTGGCAAACGATCTCCAACAAGAAAGGGAGGGGTGAATTAATCGTCGACAGACGACTGTCCACGGTTCACAGCCCACTTAATTGAACCTCAAACCTTATTTTCTTTAGTGGCTGGTAAAAAAGTGGAGAAACATACACAGTAAAAAAAGAGAGGCTGTCCTGATTAGGGACAGCCTCTTTTTTTGGGCTCTTTCTTTGTAGATTTTTCAACTTCTAAATCCCCCCTACCCCCTTATAAGGGGGAATCACATCCCTGCACCCTTTAAAGATTAATTAAGGAGTGAAATTTTTGAGTTAAAAAGTAGTTGGCTGAAGACCTATTTGGGCGACTCCCCCTTATTAAAATCATTGCCTACGAAAAGACAAATCTTTTCTCAATCCATTGAATAAAAGTGTATTA
>JBBAKO010000022.1:0-23812 GCA_040403475.1 Algoriphagus sp.
AAGTTACGGTGACCGATGCAAATAGCTGTGCAGCTTTAGTCGGCCCTCAAATTACAATCACTCAGCCGGCACAACTTGCACTTACACAAAGTCAGGTAAACAATGTCTGCTTTGGAGGGAATGCAGGAAGCATCTCGATCACTGCTTCTGGAGGCACAGCACCCTACACTTATGCTTGGACAGGGCCTAATGGCTTTACTTCCACGAATGAGGATCTACAGAACCTAGTGACAGGAACCTATCAAGTGACAGTGAGGGATGCTTATGCTTGTACAATTATTGGTCCTCAAACTACAATCACTCACCCCACACAACTTGCACTCATACAAAGTCAGGTAAACAACATCTGCTTTGGAGGTAATTCAGGAAGTATCTCGATCACTGCATCTGGAGGTACGGCCCCCTACACCTATGCATGGACAGGACCAAATGGGTTTACTTCTACCAATGAGGACTTACAAAACCTAGTGGCGGGAACCTATCAAGTCACGGTGAGGGATGCAAATTTATGTACGGCTTTGGTCGGACCTCAAATTACAATCACTCAGCCAACACAGCTTGCACTCACGCAAAGTCAGGTAAACAATGTCTGCTTTGGAGGGAATTCAGGTAGCATCTCGATTACCCCATCTGGAGGTACAGCGCCCTACACCTATGCATGGACTGGGCCGAATGGATTTACTTCCACGAATGAGGACTTACAAAACCTAGTATCAGGTACCTATCAAGTAATAGTTACAGGTGCCAACGGTTGTGCTCCCTTGGTTGGCCCTCAAATTACCATCACTGAACCTGCGCAGCCGCCCCAGCTTGCACTCACGCAAAGCCAGGTAAATAATGTCTGCTTTGGGGGAAATTCAGGGAGTATCTCCATCACTGCTTCTGGGGGTACAGCTCCCTACACCTATGCTTGGACTGGACCAAATGGCTTTACTTCCACGAATGAGGATCTATCTGCATTGGTGTCTGGAACCTATCAAGTGACAGTTAGGGATGCTAATGCCTGTACAACTCTGGTTGGTCCCCAAATTACAATCACTCAGCCAACACAACTTGCACTTACTCAAAGTCAGGTAAACAATGTCTGCTTTGGAGGGAATGTAGGAAGTATCTCTATCACGGCATCTGGAGGTACAGCACCCTACACCTACGCTTGGACGGGACCTAATGGCTTTACTTCCACTACTGAGGACTTACAGAACCTGGTGGTAGGAACCTATCAAGTGACGGTGAGGGATGCTAATGCCTGTACGCCTTTAGTTGGCCCTCAAATTACAATCACTCAGCCAACACAACTTGCACTTACGAACAGCCAAGTAAACAATGCCTGCTTCCAAGGGAATGCAGGAAGTATCTCTATCACGGCATCTGGAGGTACAGCACCCTACACCTACGCTTGGACTGTTAGTGATGGAGGACAGATCCCTACAGGCATGCAAACGGTAGCAAACCTAACGGGTATTAAGAAAGGAAGCTATACGGTTAAAGTGACGGACACCAACGGATGCGAAAAATCTGAAACTTTTGTCATAACCGAGCCAACCCAATTGGTTATTAGTGAAGTCGTCGCCAACAGAAAAAATATCCTCTGCTTCGGAGAAGCAACAGGCAACATTTCAGTAGAAGGAACAGGTGGAACAAAGGTGTATACCTTTACCTTAACTGGAACGGACTATAACGGAACGGCAGTATCCCTCACTTCAGGGCCTACCAACCTCAACCTTTATTCCTTCGCTACACTAAAGGCGGGCCAATATGTCCTTAGCCTATCAGACTTAAACGGCTGCCAGAAAAGCCTCAGCTCCATCACCCTAACACAACCCCTTGCCCCCTTGCAAATTACCAATGAGGTTTTATCCGACTACGGCGGATTAAACATCGCGTGCTTTGGGGATACCACTGCTTCCATTTCCCTACAAGTGAGCGGAGGTACCGCTCCTTACAGTTATGCTTGGACTGGACCAAATGGATTCACCTCCACAAGCGCGAACCTAATCAACTTGGCAGTGGGGAGCTACAGCCTGATCGTTACCGATGCAGCAAACTGTAGGCTAACGAAAACGTATGAAATGCGTGGCCCAGACCCAATCGCATTTGCTGCTACTATCTCCGACTACATAGGCTTTCAAATTAGCTGTAAAGGTGGAAGCGATGGCCTGATTGACCTCAAGATCACTGGAGGAAATGGAGGTTACCAAATCTTCTGGGAAGGGCCAGCTGGGTTCCGTTCCAATCTGCCTAAAATCGAAGGCTTGCTTCCTGGAAAATACGAAGTAACGGTAATCGATAGCAAAAACTGCAGCTTGAAGCAGGAATACACGCTCCTCGCCCCAGACGAATTCTTGATCTCACCCAACGACATTAGTGTCACTCAAGTTTCTTGCTTTAACGGAAGCAATGGAGCCATCGCCGTAACCCTCAAAAAAGCTACTTTAGCCCCCTACCAATACGAAATAAGCGGCAGCAGCGTCACAGGATTGCCTGTTTCCAAATCCATACGAACCAATACTCTGAGCCACCAATTTGCTGGTCTCCGAGCAGGCAACTATACCATTCGCGTCACCGATGCCATCGGCTGTACCATCTCGATCAGCACAGAAATGAAAGAGGCCCCGATTTATGACTTAACGGAAACAGTCAAAAATGTCTCCTGCTTCGGCAAGAAGGATGGGGCTATCACGATCCGTGTCATTGGTGGGGCTCCTCCATTTAAAGTGCAATGGGCACATGGTCCCAAAGTACCTAGCATAAACAACCTAGACAAAGGAGTTTACAGTGTCACCATCACAGATACAGGAGGATGTACGATCGAAAAACAATTTGTGATCACCGAACCGCAAGCACTTGATCTTTCCGCTTCAGTAACTGATGCACTAGATTGCGCGGATCAAAATACCGGCTCCATTTCTGTGAATCCTTTTGGAGGCACTCCTCCTTACACCTATACCTGGAACAATGGAAGTAAAACGCAAAATCTAGCTGCCATTGGCCCCGGCTCCTACAGTTTGGAATTGATGGATGCAAAGGGCTGCCGCGTGCTGAGACAATTTACGATTAACCATCCCCTCCCACTTGAAGTAAGTGTTGCCCAAACTACTGTCCGAGTTTGTGATCCAAGAGGATTGAAATCCAACTTTAAAGTCACCGTGAAAGGGGGAATTGCTCCTTACACCGTGACTTGGAATAGAGGTACGCAAACCAATGCGGGCTTAGTCATGGATACCCAGGAGTTGGGCGTATTTGTAGTCACGGTAAAAGACGCTCGTGGATGTCTTCAAATCAAGCGAATAGAAGTCGTAGAAACCGATCCATTGGTTGCATCCTTTGATTATACCTCCGCTTCTTTTGACGTGAGCAAGGAAAACTTAGTCAACTTTGAGCTACAGTTTAAAAATTTAAGTGTCGGGAAATACAAGGAGGCATCCTGGGATTTTGGAGATGCTGGAGCAAGTACCGAAAAGGATCCAACACATAAGTATAGCAAACCAGGCACCTATACCGTTCAACTGAAATTAAAAGACCTTAGCGACTGCATTGTAACCTTCTCCAAAGAAATTGTCATCACCGATTATTACCTTAAATTCCCAACTGTGTTCACCCCGAACCAAGATGGAGTAAACGATTATTTCTACCCTAAATTCCTACACATCAGTGCTATTCAAGTAACCATCATGAATAAATGGGGAGAATCAGTTTATGAATCGAAAGATCTAGATGCCAAAGGCTGGGATGGGCTATACAAGGGAGAAAAGGCTCCTATTGGAAATTATGTGGTTAAAGTAAAACACACCACTCTTGATGGTCGTGTACTTGATCAGTCCTCGGTATTTTATTTATACAGATAAGTTTTTTGACGGGCCACAGTACTGTACCAAGTACCAGGTACCAAGTACAAAGTATGGATGCTAAACCCGTCCCCACAACGACTCGGCTGTCGACAGTCAACTGTGGACCGTTGACAGAAAATTGTACCAAGTACCATGTACCCACCGCGGCAGGCAGACAAGTACAAAGTATGGATGCTAAACCCGTCCCCACAACGACTCGGCTGTCAACAGTCAACTGTGGACCGTTGACAAAAAAAGTCAACTGCTAACGATAGACAGACCACAGTCAATTGTACTTAACTTATGATTGACGTATTTAATTTTACATCCTAAACCCGTCCCCACAACGACTCGGCTGTCGACAGTCAACTGTGGACTGTTGACAAAATAGTCCCTCAAAAGTTTTGATTACCAAATTTTTAGCCTACTTTTAAAGTCTTTAGTAGCAAGCACTTTTCATTTAGTTAACTAAGAATTGACTGAAATGGAATACAAATAAAAAGTCTATAGCTACCTAAATTACTAGTTCTGATTCGCCCAAATCAGTTTATTATTACCCAAAACATAACATTCGCATTGTTAGCAGCACCCAAAGAAAATAAGGTTTGATTTCAAAAAAATAGGCCAAGGACGATGGATTACAACTATCGACAATTGTCCACCACCTTCACTTCAAGTACGGTCACCTGGCAAAATTGCAGATACCTAAAAAGCTAAAAAACACATTCTAAATTAGAATTAAGTCAACCAATGAAGAGCTCAAGGAAAATAGTAGGGTCCATAGTTCTTTTTCTAGCTTCAATTGCTACTTCATTTTCTTTTGAATCAGGAGTAGGTTTTGAAGCCCTCCTAAATGCCAACCCAGTGGCTGCGCTGTTTGATGCCAATCGAACTGCTATCGAAATCCCATCATCCGGTACTAGCACCACCAGCTCTATCGAAAGTGATCCGGCCAACCTGGACCCATCGGAAGCCTTCACCAACAACGTCTTCTGTCCAACACCGGTCATAGCAGCGCATACGATCTATGTTTGTTCCGGTTCGGCTTTTCAGTACAAAGTACCTGCCGGTGGTGTGAATAATGACATCGTCCCATCCACTACAGAATACATTTGGAACGTCGCTACTAATGGATCTAATACTAATGTAACCAATGAAAATGCGCAGAATATTTACCAGCAATTCTTCGGCGGCACAACAAGTACTTCTGGCTTAATCAATACAAGCAACGTACAACAAACAGTAGTATACAATGTAAACCCTAGGAGCGGAATCTGCACAGGAACTCCTTTCACACTAACCGTAATTGTAGAACCACCTGTTACTGTAGTTATTGGTAATAAAACAGCTACCCCCATCTGCTCCGGAGAAACCTTCACAGTAACCCCTACTACAGGTGGAGGCGACATCGTCCCTGCGAACATGAAGTATACCTGGACGGTAGCGGCAAACGCCAGCGTCACTGGAGAATCTGCTGTCACTACTCCTGAAGCATCCATAAGCCAAACACTCACCAACACCACAAACCTGTCATCAACGGTCATCTACACGGTGACTCCTCGGTATGGCACGGATGGGACTTGTAGTGGTCCAACTTTCCAAGTCTCTGTACAGGTCAACCCAAGAGCTTCCATTACGACACAGCCTTTAGGTGCTTCCGCATGCCAAAATGGAACTACCCCTGCATTGTCTGTGGCCTACACTGGAGGTACAGGAACTCCTACCTACCAGTGGTACAGCAATGCCACCAACTCCAACACCGGGGGAACTGCTATCGCTAGTGCTACTACAGCAACTTATGCTCCTCCGACAACTACTGTAGGTATCAACTACTACTATGCCCAACTCACTTTTGGCACTACTGGAACCTGCACTACGGTCTCTTCTAACCCAGCTAAAATTGAGGTAGTGTCAGTTGCTACAATCACGACCCAACCTGAAGCCCTTCAAAGTATCTGTGTTGGAGGAACTACCAACCCCTTGACGGTAGCCTTCGCTGGAGGTACTGGCACAGCTGCCTACCAGTGGTACTCCACACCCACCAACTCAAACTCAGGAGGAACTGCTATCGCAGGCGCTACAGCCGCTTCCTTCACTCCTCCTGTATTTACCACTGCAGGAGACTACTACTACTATTCCGTCATCACCCTTACTGGTTCTATCTGCGGTTCTTCCATTTCCAGTACTGTGGCTCAAGTTCGAGTGGTCGCAGATCCGGTTATTGCATCCCAACCAGTCGCAAGTCAAATTCTTTGTCAGAACGCGACTCCAACGAACCTAACCGCAACAATTTCTGGCGGCATAGGCACTACTGCTACTTACCAGTGGTTTAGAAATACCACGAATTCCAACACCGGGGGAACACAAATCACAACCAATGGTACCTCTGCTACCTACACCCCGCCAACAACGACAGTTGGTACTACTTATTATTACGTAGAGGTATCACAAAGTGCCTCCGGTTGCAAAGCCATTAGCGCTACTGCCACAGTTCAAGTCGTTGCGCCTCCTACCATTTCAACCCAGCCACTAAATGGGGTTGCCTGCCAAGGCGGAACCACTCCAGACCTGACAGTCGCTCTTACCGGTAGCACAGGAACCTTAAGCTACCAGTGGTTTAGCAATACCACAAACGCCAACACAGGAGGAACAGCCATCGCAGGAAAGACTAGCCCAACATTCACTCCATCTGCCACTACTATCGGCACCCTATACTACTACGTAGAAGTAACGCAAAGCCCATCAGGTTGCAAGATCGCAAGCAATACGGCCACAATTCAAATAGTCGCTCAACCTGCGGTGACAACGCAGCCAACAGTTGCTTCCGTTTGTCAGAATGGAACTACGCCGGATTTAACTGTCGCCTATTCAGGAGGCACCGGAACACCTACCTACCAGTGGTTTAGCAATACGACTAACTTAAACACGGGTGGAACAGCTCTCGCTGGCAAAACTGCAGCAACATTTACTCCTCCTACCACTGCAGTCGGTACGCTCTATTACTATGTGCAACTCTCTTTCGCTACGGGAGGCTGTACTACGGTTACTTCTAACCCAGCGAAAATTGAGGTGGTCGCAGTCACTTTAACTGAGGTGGACACCAGCAGAAAAAATGTCCTATGCTTTGGAGACGCTACGGGTAACATCACTGTTCGAGGATCGGGAGGAGTTAAAAAATACACCTTTACCATCACAGGTACGGACTATACAGGAACAGCAATCTCCCTAACTTCGGGCCCAGTAGACCTGGAGCTTTTTTCCTTCTCCACACTTAAGGCAGGACAATATGTTCTTACCCTAACAGACCTGACAGGATGCCAGAAAAGCACCAGTTCTATCACCTTGACACAACCCACTGCCCCATTGCAAATCACCAATGATACTTCCAAAAGTATCACCTGCTTTGGCAAGAAGGATGGATCTATCTCGCTCACTGTCACTGGTGGAACGACTCCATATAACATCAAATGGGCACATGGACCCCAAGGAGCTACCTTAAACAACCTAGAGAAAGGGGTGTACAGTGTAGTGATCACGGATGCTGGGGGATGCAAAGTGGACAAGCAGTTTGTAATCAACGAACCACAGGCGCTAGACCTTTCTTCATCAGTAACGGATGCCCTAGATTGCGAGGTGCAAAATTCCGGTGCCATATATATAAATCCAATTGGAGGCACTCCACCTTACACCTATACCTGGAGCAACGGAAGCAAAACACAAAATCTTGCTGCCATTGGCCCAGGCTCCTACAGCTTGGAATTGGTGGATGCAAATGGCTGCCGCGTACTAAAACAATTCACTATAATTCGACCTCTCCCACTTGAAGCATCTGTGGTCCAAACAACTGTTCGGGTTTGTGAGCCAAGAGCATTGAAATCCAACTTTAAAGTAAACGTGAAAGGCGGAGTTCCTCCCTACACCGTAACTTGGAGTAGAGGGACAGCGACAAATGCAGGATTAATCATGGATACCCAGGAGTTGGGAGAGTTTATAGTAACGGTAAAAGATGCTCGTGGATGCATTCAAACCAAGCGAATGGAGGTCATTGAAGTTGATCCGCCGGTTCCAGGATTTGAGTATAAATCTGAATCTTTAGACAAGACCACTGAAAATTTGGTGAACTTTGACGTGAAATTTAAAAATTTAAGCACCGGGAAATACAAGTCCCTATCCTGGGATTTTGGAGATACTGGAACAAGTACAGATTCGGTTCCAACGCACAAGTATGTCAAAGAAGGCACCTATACTGTTGTATTGAAATTAAAAGACCTGGATGGCTGCATTGTAAGCTTTTCTAAAACAATTGTCATCACCGATTATTACCTTAAATTTCCAAATGTGTTTACCCCAAACAAAGACGGAATAAACGATTATTACTATCCTAAAGTGTTATACATCAGTGCTGTTGAAGTATTCATTTTGAATAAGTTTGGTGAATTACTCTATGAATCGAAAGACCTAGAAGCCAAAGGCTGGGATGGTCTTTACAAAGGGGAACTCGCACCAATTGGAAATTATGTTTGTAAAGTAAGATACACCACCCTTGATGGCCGTGTCATTGATCAGTCCTCCGCATTTTATTTAGGTAGATAAGCATGAAAAAAGTTATAGTCCTACTACTGAGCCTACTGCTTACCCCTGTGCTAAAGTCACAAGACTTTCACTTTTCGCAGTTTTTTGCTGGCCCACTTAACCTTAATCCAGCTCTAACTGGGTCGAGCGAATTGACTCGTGTGGGAATAAATTACCGCAAACAATGGCCTGGCCTCGATTTTGACTTCAATGGCTATTCTGCTTTTATTGATCACTACAGCTTTGACCTGCAAAGTGGAATTGGATTAGTAGCCAATTCCTACAATGAACAAAACATGAGTTTGAACACAAGCGAATTGGGTCTACTCTATTCCTACAACTTGAAAGTTTCAGACTTTAGTAGTGTGCGCATGGGAACCCAAGTCACCTATGCAAGACGAAGCGGAAACCTAGAGAACCTAATCTATGGAGATCAAATCGACGTGTTTAACCGAGCGGTCAATCCCAATTCCATAGACAATCTCGACCAATTGGAACCCTTTGGCTATTTAGATCTAGGGCTTGGATTCATGTTTGCAAGTCCAAGTTTTTGGATTGGTGTGAGTGGACACCATTTGAATAGCCCAAAAATGTTGAATTCAACTTACAGCGAGTTTGAATTTTTACCAATCAAATATGGGGTTCAGGCTGGCTGGGAAAAAGAATTAGGCTCCGCGGGCTATTGGAGCAATAATCGAGAACGTTATTTCTCGTTATTGGCCAACTATAAAAAGCAAGGTGTGTTTTCACAGCTGGACCTAAGTGCGCAAACCAAATACGATTCCTTTATTTTTGGCGTTGGATTTCGTGGTCTAGTATCTCAAGCAGAACTAAAAAACTACGAATCAGTCATTGGAATCTTAGGAGTTTCACTTGAAAATGGGCTCATTTTAGGCTATTCCTACGATTGGATGATCTCTCAGATTGGTGCAAACACCAAAGGTTCCCATGAATTTTCCCTTCGGTACCAGTTTCTTGCTGGCAACCAAAAACGAAGAGGACAGCGGGATCGCGCTTTGAAGTGCTTTGACTATAAGTTTTAACGGAATTTTCTTCAATAGCAAATAGATAGGTACAATGTGCCAAGTACCAGGTACAAAGTAGGAAATCGCATTTTTCTCCAAAGTTCGCTAGGGTCGTTATTCCGATCCCATTACGAATCCCTACTTTGTACTTCGTACTTGGTACTTAGTACAATAAATCCCCCTATTTCGTATCCCCACTCATCTTCCAATCCACCCAAGCATCAATTTGCTTCGCGGATAGCGGGCGCAGGAGAAGTTTCCCGGCCTGGTCAATCAAGTAAAAAGAGGGTGAGCTTGACACATAGTAATCCGCAACTGCCTTCGTATCCCATTTCTTGTAATCCGAAAACGCGATAAATGGCATCCCCTCCGAATAAGCTTTAAAGGAGGTTGGATCTGTGTCTAGAGAAACAAAAATAGCTTCCAATCCAAGCTTGTTCCATTTTTCATACAAGGGAATCAGCTGGGTCATCTCCTCCGTACAAGCAGGGCACCAACTGGCTCCAAAAATCACCAAGCGGTAGGGAGCCCTCACTTCCGATAGACGGGAAGGGCCTGAAGTGGGCTTGCCTTGAAGCAATACATCCCCGGCAAACTGGATTTCGGGCACCTGGGTACCCACCTTCATCGCACGATAGCCTTCCAACTGCCTTGCCAATCGGGGTTGAAGAACCACTTGTTTTTGCTCGAGTACGGTAAGCGCTAAGTATTCTGCCGCAGTGGTCAGGCTACGTCGTTCGAGAAGTTCTAGCAAATAAGCGCTCACCTCGTTGTACAGAGGCGCATTCTTTCCCGCACTCGATAAAATTGCATTTATTGAGACTTCCATTTTTTCATAGATCTCGTCTAGTGTCCCACCTGAGTTTTCAAGTAACCAAAACTGGCTTTCAAAGACATCTCGAAAAAGTCCGCTCTTCTGGAAACGCTGATCTGCATAATCCATAGTCCGATAGGCAGCAATAGTTTTTGGAAGCTCTGCTGTTCGGTACTGAGCTATGGCTCCGACGGAACTCACCAATTTTCGGATGGGCAAAAACCATCGGACGAAGCTCTCGGAAGGAAGCGTATTTATAAATTTTCCATCCTCCTGCTGAAGCCGCATGACCTCCACTCCAATGGCTTTATTTGGTGCCTGCTGGCTTGCGAAAAGCGGGTCAACTTGATAGAGATTTTGCAGATATGCCCAGGCACTCAAGGCTTGTTCACGCTTCCCCTGCTCTTGTGTATACTGTTCAAACCAGCGGTTTTCCTGCCCTTCCAAAATTCGGATGCTGCTTGCCTCGCTGAGCACTTGCCCTTCCAAGCGAACAGCCGATTTCTCCAAAATCACTACAAAAGGCTTTTTGTCTTCTCCGGAAAGGAAGGCAACTCCATAATCTTGGGGAGAATAGGAAAACGAAAATTGCCCTTTTTCATCTGCTTTTGCACTCCCGATGGAGTAAGTATCCAAGCCCTTTGTGCCTTCCAGGCTAAGGCTTTGATTGGCAAGGGAAGGAAAGGTCCCAGATATAGTTTGGGCAATGGATTGAAAGCAACCAAAAATTAAAATATACCCTAGAATTACGCTTCTTTTCATAGTGTCTGAATTACATAAACTTGTAAGAAGTCCCAAATTAGAGCAGATTAGAAAATAAAACTAACGAAAATCCCAATTCTAGAATTTAATACAGCGAACAGCATACCCTCGCGCACGATTGTAGTTATTTTCAAAAGCATTGCCGCTAAAATACGCCAAAGCTCGAGCATCGCTTGGAGCATCCGAGCCCGCCACATCCTGCCCCCAAATAAACCCATAGGGCGAACCTTGGGCTTCAGCCAAAATTTCCCCAGTTTGTTCTCGATAGCCAGATAAAGTCAGTTTTAAGACTGAATTAAAAGCCCCATTACTGGTACTCCCTCCAATTGAAACCCAACTTCTTCTTTCATCTCTTAGTTCGTCTTCGGTAGGCAATCTGAACCCCGTTGGACAAGGATTGTTGACCCCTCCTGAAGACCGATTTATCCCCCACATGGCATTATTTTTAGGGCTTCTCCAATCATCCGAAGAACTATTGAATGATACTGTTATAAAATCATCATGAGTTGGTCTATCTACGGTACTTACCGTAGATCTTGTTCCTGAATTTCGACATTGGTGGCCGTCAGCCCACCTTCCCCACTGGTACAAATCACCAAATGCCTTCGCATCGGTGGGAGAAGTTGCAACTTGCTCTGCGCCCAAATTTCGATCCATCCATATTCGCCCAGTGAGACTCGTTACCTCCACCACGGCAGTTCGAAACCTAGGATTACATGTCCCAGGAGGATAGAAAGCGCTTGATTTGATCTGACCCCCAAAAAGTTGGGCCTGAAGCTGTCCAACGAAATAAAAATTTACGAACAGTAAAATGAATACTATCTTTTTCATTCCAGTTTAGTTTTCGGTAGCCATACTGACATACACCACAGTTCCCACCGCGATAAAAGAATAAATATGGGCTTTTCCTGCCGACAAGGAAGTGGTCCCCATGTATTTGACGGTAGCAAATCCAGTTGCAGTAAAGGTAGGCGCTCCAGAATTGGTCGTGCTGGTAAGCACTAGGGTATAGGCACCTCCATCCTTGAGATTCGAAAGCGTGTAGGTAGGTGAAGCCCCCCCTCCACTCGTGTAGGCTATGTTGCTCTGTCCAAAATCAATGGTCAAACTCGTTCCTGAATTGAGAGCTGCAGTATTGGTCGCTGCTTTTTGGAATTGCTTTACTCCTCCAATACTTTGATCAGTAGTCAAATCGACAAAGTTTTTTGTAGTCGAACCTGTCCCTCCGTGTGTGATTGCAAGGGTAGTTCCATTCCAAGTTCCTGTGGTGATCGTTCCAAGCGTGGTGATATCTGTTCCTACCAACTTGCTAGAAGTAATACCTCCTGCTAACATGGTATTGGTAACCTTACCCGCACCAATGCTTGTAGCTAAACCTGCTCCAGATGTGGTCACATCGCCTGTAAGTGCCCCAGGAGTTTGTAGCGCGCCACCACTTACTGTCACTATACCTGTTCCAGCTGGTGCGGGACCCGCAGGGCCAGTAGCACCTGTTGCACCTGCCGCTCCGTTTGTACCATTGGTTCCGTTGGTTCCATTCGTACCCGCTGTCCCTGTATCTCCTTTGATTCCCTGAGGACCTACTGGGCCAATCGGACCAGCTGGGCCTATTGCTCCAGCATCCCCTTTAGCACCTGCAAGTCCTTGAGCACCTGCTGGGCCAGCTGGACCCGTAGCTCCTGCCGCTCCATTAGTTCCCGCTAAACCTGTAGCACCAATTGGTCCTTGAGGTCCGATAGCACCGGCAGGACCTTGGGCTCCATCAGCGCCTGCTGCACCTGTAGGGCCGGCTGGGCCGGTAGCTCCAACAGTCCCTTGCAATCCGGTTAAACCAATATCGCCTTTCGCGCCAGTAGCTCCTTGCGTACCTGCTGGACCTGCTGGTCCTACAGCGCCTTGAGGACCGGTATCACCCGCGGGGCCCTGAGCTCCGGCAATCCCTTGGATACCCTGAATCCCTTGGGGACCAGTAGCTCCCTGTATACCAGGAGTACCTGCAGGACCAGTAGGACCTGTGAGCCCGGTAGGACCACTTGGCCCTTGTGCACCCGCAGCGCCTGTCGCTCCAGCTGGGCCAGTAAGTGAGGCAATAAAAACCGACTCAGCTCCCGTATTTCCTAAATTCAACCAGGCTTGGTAGGCCGATATTCCGTTGGTTCCATTGGTGCCATTAGGCCCAGTAGGACCTGCCAATCCAGTGGAGCCTTGGGCTCCTGTAGCACCTGTAGCTCCTTGAAGACCTTGGGGACCAGTAGCTCCTGCAGGACCTTGAAGACCTTGGGCACCTGTAGCTCCAGCAAGTCCTTGGGCACCTGCGACTCCTTGTGGGCCAGTTGGACCCGTTAATCCAATGGAACCTGTAGCACCTGTAGCACCCGTAGACCCTGTGGGACCTTGGGGACCATCTGCACCTTGCGAAGCTAGCAAGGCCCATTTGGTCGGATCAGTGTTCGGTGTAGAATTCGAATTACTTACTGGGGCAAGACAAAACCAGGACGCTCCATTAAAGCCAACCACATCGTCTTTCACATAAGTACCCGTAGCTGACCAAGAACCTCTCCAAGTCAATCCTGCTGGCCCAATTGGTCCAGCTGCTCCTTGTATGCCCGTTGGGCCGGTGGGGCCTGCTGGGCCCGAAGCACCCCTTATAGAGGTGAGCCACTGCGATTCCGTCCCCACAAAACCTGTACTAACTGCCACTTGGTAGGCACTTGGACCATTTTGGCCATTTTGACCGTTGGCACCACTTGTGCCCTGGGCACCCTGTGGGCCCGTAGCTCCTGCAATTCCTGCAGGACCTTGAGGACCAGGCGCGCCATCTGTACCTCGAATACCTTGAGGCCCAGTGGCCCCAGCTGCTCCAGCTGCACCGCGTAAGGCTGCTATGAAATCTGCTTGAGTTCCTGTATTTCCTAAATTCAACCATTGTTGATAGGCACTTACTCCATTGGATCCATTCGTTCCGTTGGTTCCATTTACTCCTGCAGGACCTTGAATCCCTTGTGGGCCCGATGCACCTGCAACCCCCTGAAGAGAGGCTACCCACTGTGCCTCCGTTCCTACAAAACCAGCAGCCACTGCTACTTGATAGGCACTTGAACCTGTACTTCCTACTGGACCTATTGGGCCTACTGCACCCGTGAGACCTGTAACACCCTGAGGACCTACTGGACCCACTGGCCCTGGAGTTCCTGAGTTGGTCGAATAGAGCGCAAAGGGAACAGCTGTAAATTGCTGACTACTAAGTAAAACAAACGTGGAGCAGCTACCTGATTTATCAAAAGACACTTCTAAAAATTTAGCTTGCGCATTCCATACGATCTGAGCAAAAGAAGTTGCTGTACCTCCGGTACGCCTGCCCGTGCCAATGATCACATTGACCATTCCAAATTCATCCGTCCGGGTGGTAATCACTTCTTCGTATTCACTTATTCCTGAACCATTTTTGAAAACAAACTTCAAGCACAAATCCTTGTCTCCCAGTGGAGCCGCTCGATTATCTTCTCCAGGCAATAGCTGGCTATCTAGGATCACAGCCTGATAGGTAATCCCAGGCACTTGGGCAAATGCAGGCGCCGCTAGCACCCACATCCAAAAAATAAAACCGATCTTTTTCATATTACTTCAATTGAACGTACAAACCGAATAAAACCCCATGGGAAAGAAAGCGCACTTGCTCCTCCACTGGGCCTCCCAATCGGGAGCTTTTTGAATAGCTGTAGGTAAGATTCAAAAACGCACGCTGGAATACGGGATAAGAAGCAGAAGCCCCAACACCAGTTTTCGCAAATACTCCCTTAAAATCCTCGTTCCCTTTCAGAGGAAAGCGAGAACTATTGATCACCTGAGTACCTGAAAGCATGCCAGAAAGGCCTACATGCCCCCGAACCCCAAGTTCTACTTCACCGATATGTGCCAAAAATGAAAGGGTATTGGTAATCCCTCCGTAGGTCGTTTCCCAACTGTAATTGTTGTTTTGATCCCCCCCGAAGGAATTGAAGGAATCTAGGTTGAGGGATACTTCATTTTTTAACCAATTTGGAGAATAGGAGCGCTCTTTTTCTGGAGCTCCTTCCTTTTTTGTTTTTGGAACAAGGGGAAAACCCATACCCATTTCGATGGAATTCCCCATTCCTGACGTGAAATCAAGGAGCTTTGCCCCATCTGCAGATCGAAAATCGTAGGTAGTGGAATTAATTCCTGTTTTGATGAAAATTTCCTGCCCCGACGAGGGAAGCTGCATTCCTATCAGGAAGGCGCATACTAAAAAAAGAGTCCTCATGGTTTTTTGATTATGCGTGTTTGTACAAACTTATTTCCTGATCTCAAATGGACCACATAGACGCCTGAAGCCAAAAAAGGAAGATTGAGTTGGACCTCGTTGGCAATTGGAACCAGGGTAGCCTGGTAAACGAGGCTTCCCCTTCCGTCAAATAGTAAGAGCACGGTCTCCTCCTGATGGTTTGTGGTAAACCTAAAGTTGATGTGCTCTGAGAAAGAATTGGGAAAAGCAATGACTCCAAATGGACGTTTAATTTCTTTTGAAAAGGAGATTCCTCCGCGCAAAAAGCCTTGGCTAAGTCTAGTAGATGCATTGGAAAATACCCCCGTCACACTACTTTGACCAATGGATTGTTGGACCACCACCCCTTGCCCTTGAATAGCCTGTGCAGTAGAACCCATAGCCACCCAGCTTTCGTTGCGAAGGGATTGTGCGTGGATAGGGAGAGAAACCAAGCCTCCCCATACCAAAAAAATGTAACAGGTGATTCTTGTTTTTGGACACATCCCCAGTTTATTTAAAAAGAGCAGATTAGAATGAGATAAAGAGAGGCACCATTTATCTCTTTTATTATTTTTTACATAATTACTTATTTTTTTTAAATTATTATTTTTTTTTAATTATTATTTTTTAGTTTTTTATTAAAATATTTCAATTTTTTTGGAGAATTAAAAGCAAGTAGAAACTGCCAAACTAAGTTCTAGTGAAGGATTGATCGATGTCAAACACCCTGGGCAACACAGAAAAGGAAACGTGGAATGAAGAGAGTGGCTCCAAGCCAGGAATGGGATTCCGGGCAGTAACATCAGAGATGTTCAAAAATCTCTAGTTTAAAAAAGAAGGGAGGGGAATTCACCATAGCTGGGGGGTAATTGAAAAGCCCCTAAAAATACCAACTTATCAGGTAATTCAATTCGCTAAATAAACCCTAACCTAATTTTTTTTCCGAATAGACTCCCTGCTAACTCCTGATTTTAACTCCTTTTCCCGCTGCATGGCGGCCTTTTTGGTTAGTAGCTGAAGAGCTTCCTTAAAGACGCAAAAATTAAATCGAAAGGGTGGAGACAATGAGAATTTCGGACCTCGGTCATTGGTCTTTAAACCGTTTATCAAAGAAAATCTCAATTCTGGTGTAATCGCTGCCATACATTTTAAAAACATCTATATTTAGCAGGCTTAAAAAATTCCAATCAAGGTTGGCCATTTTAGGGATTTTTACCGTGTTCCCGAATCCATTTATTCCTTCTCGGAATGCTATGAATTGGTAAGAAAAGACTTTGTGCCAAAACGAGGATTACTGGTTTGGTAAAAAAAAGAGGAGTAAAACCATCAATTCACATTCCAATAGACCAAGCAAAAAAAACTGTGCCAGTCAAAAACCAACTTATTTTTTCAATTTTCAAAATCACAAACCAGCGTAGGGAAAGGCCTCTCAAAAGCCTCGTTTCTTGGTCTTTGTTCCTTTTGGCCCAGTTGTTCTTCTGTATCACCAATCTTCAAGCACAGACAGAATTCATTGAGCTGAGGTTTGATCAAAAAGATGCTCCAAAGAAAGCCCAGTATTTTTTGACTGGAAAAGTAAGCCAATTGGAAACCAAGGAAGCCATTCCGGGAGCAGCCATACATATTGATGGTTTTTTTAAGGGAAACAACACAGATCAAAATGGGTACTATTTTATTTCTCTAGATTCTGGAAGACACCGAATTGTTTTCCGTCAGTTTGGAAAAATGCCCCTTCATTATCAGATCCAATTGTATGGGGATGGACAATTAGATGTGGAACTTGTAAACCTTGATTTTGAGCTAGCCATATTCACTGTTGAAGCAGATGAACGAGACAGAAATATTCGTAGCCCAATTTCCGGCGTGACCAAAATGAAGATCGAAGACATCAAGCTTGTACCCGCTTTTCTTGGCGAGCCAGATGTCTTTAATGTACTGCAATCCATGCCGGGGGTGACGACTGTTGGTGAAGGATCAGCTGGCATGAATATCCGAGGGGGTCGGGCAGATCAAAACCTGATCATGATGAATGAGACGATTGTACTCAGCAATAGCCATGCTTTGGGTTTTTTATCCTCATTCAATGGCGATGCTTTACAAAATTTCACCTTATATAAAGGCGCTGTTCCAAGCTATTTTGGAGGAAGGAGCTCTTCTGCCCTCAACATTGAAATGCGTAATGGGAATAAAGAAAAATGGGAAGGAAGTGCCTCAATGGGCACTGCCGTTAGCAAACTGCTGGTAGAAGGGCCGATTGTCCCTGAAAAAACTTCCCTACTTCTGGCGACTAGATTGTCCAATGCCAATTGGCTGTTGAACTTGGCCGATGCAGGAGATATCAAAAACAGTGACATCAGGTTCCATGACATCTATTTTGACATTAACCATCAGCTTACTAAAAAAAATAGCCTGGACTTTAGCCTGCTAAACACCGGGGATTATTTCAAGTTTTCCAATCAATTTGGATTTGAATGGAGCAACCTTGTTGGCTCTTTGACAAGTAAGAATTTAGTAACAGATAATCTTTCGCTTGTCGGGATGGTCGCTTACGGTTCATTCAACAATAGTTTTTTTGAACCTTCTTCGATAGATCCATCCAAAATCGAAAATGGCTTGTATTACTATCAAGGAAAAATATCAGGATTATGGACTTTGGAGAAAATGGAGTTCAACTTCGGAGCCGAAGCCATTCAATACCAGATGAGATCGGAATCCTTAATCCCCTTGACTCAGGAATCGGGGATAGTGCCAGAAACGATCCAAAAGCAAAGAGGGTTGGAATATGCTCCCTATATCTCTGCAGATTGGAACCCAACTGAAAATCTTTCCTTCTCAGGTGGTCTTCGGTACTCTAATTATGCCCAACTGGCGCCCGACTCCATCTTCAGGTATCAAGAAGGACTTCCGAAATCGAGGTTTACTATCAATGGAGTGGATTATGTAGAAAGTGGGAGTATCGTCAACTTCAATGGTCTTGAGCCTAGATTTTCCTTCAGATGGACTTTTGACAAAGTCAATTCCATCAAAGGTGGCTATTCGTTGATGAACCAATACCTTCAGACGATTTCAAATGCCACCGGCCCAACTCCCATTGATTTGTGGCAGCTGAGCACAAATTACATTCTTCCTCAACGATCCCACAATGCTTCTTTGGGGTACTTCCGAAATTTCAAAGAAGATGAATGGTCGACTTCCCTTGAAGGATTCTACCGAAGCACGGACAACCAAATAGAGTACCGTAATTTTGCGGACTTATTCTTAAATCCACATTTGGAAACAGAATTGATACAGGGAGAAGGCCTTGCTTTTGGCACTGAACTAATGATCCAAAAAAACAGCGGAGGAATTACAGGTTGGCTTGCTTACACCTTCAGCCGGTCTTTTATCAGGACCACTTCAGAATTTCCCGAAATCCAAGTCAATCAAGGAAATTGGTTTGCAACCAATTTTGACAAACCCCACAACATTTCCTTGGTGACTAATTTCCATGTGAAAAAGGGCAGAACATTCAACACCAACGTCAATTTTTCATCAGGCCGGCCGGTGACAGGAATTTCATCCAACTATGTCATTGGAGCGGTTTCCGTTCCCAATTTTGGGAATAGGAATGAGTTTAGGATTCCAAATTACTTTAGAATTGACTTTTCTTACCTGACAAATGGCTTCGTACGGAAATGGGATGACAAAGTCAATTTTAGCATCTACAACCTTACCGGAAGGAGAAATGCTTATTCTGTATTCTTCCAAAGAGAGGGCCGGGTTCCAAGATTGGTTCCTTATCAGATTTCGATTTTAGGAACAGCTTTCCCTTCATTCACCTACACAGTAAAGTTCTGAAAATGAGCAAGAATCAAAAAATATCAATCCGCTCAGTCCTGGTATTTGCCCTATTTCTAGTGCTTACTGTTTCCTGTATTGATAGGCTAGATTTTCTCGGTGAAACCAAAGAGGGTCAGCTCGTCATTTATGGTTTATTCACTGATGTTGATGAAAGGCAGGTAGTGACTGTAAGTCGTACTGCGCTATCAGGATTAGCACCGAGAGGTGTCCCAAATGCCAAGGTAACAGTAGTGAGCACATCCGGCGCAAGGTATCCCTATACCAGTTTGAAGACTGGGGAATATGAATTGGTTGGCTTTAGGGCTATTGAAGGTGTAAGTTATGCTTTGGAAGTAGTAGTGGATGGAAAAGTATTTCTCTCTAAGTATGAAAAAGTACCAAAACTGAACGCAGAGGATGTGCTCAGCTTTTCTTTTGACAACGAGCCTTTCAGAACGGATAAGCCTGAATACGTGTTTAAAGTCTTTTCAGAGACGACGCTTCCTGACACTCGAGATCCAATTTACCTGAGGTGGACGATTGAGGAAACCTATTTATGGCCTTTGGCATGGTTAAGAGGAACGGGTATTCCTCCCCCGCAACCCCCTCCTTGCTTTATTTCGGATGTGATTGAACCAAATCGGATTAATTTATTTGATGGCTCAGGGACAAGTACTCGGAATTCAACCTTATTGTTGGGAAGACGCTCGGTAGATAATTCATTTCAATATCCATTCTTTGTCACTGTAAAGCAATTGAGCATTACTAGGGATGCTTATAACTATTGGGAGCGGATCAAAATCGTCATCAACAACCAAGGATCCCTGTTTGATATTCCTCCTGCTCCTGTAAATGGGAACATTTTCAATGTAAACAACAGCGAAGAAACGGTACTCGGCTATTTTGAAGTAGCCAAGACCACAACATCTAGAATCTATACCACGAATGCCGATGTGCCTTTTTATCTCCTCGACCCATGTCAATTCATACCCAGCACGCCTGATGATGCATACCCTGCAGAATGTAGAAGTTGCGCAGCAAGGGCACAGGGGAGAAACTGGACAATCAAGGCACCGGTCTGGTGGAAGTACGATTGAGTCAACAAGTAGGTACAAAAGTTGACTTATCGTGTTAAATTATCTGATCACCCGCTTTTTCACCACTAACCGGAGAAAAAAAGAGTTGAGGTTCAATTAGGTGAGCTGTGGACCGTTGACTGTGGTCTGTCAACGATTATCCGCAGTTTTAAATAGGCGAGCTGAGCTACTGGCATGATTGCGGATAATCATATTAAATTACTTGTGTAAATCTGAAAGATTCAAAATTCCATTTATATTCAAACTTGAATTTTAATTCGTTGTAATGGCATACCTAAATACAAAAGCTCAAAAAGAAACTACCTACGATGCTATCGTCATAGGCTCGGGTATCAGCGGCGGTTGGGCCGCAAAGGAACTTTGTGAAAAAGGACTAAAAACCTTGGTCTTGGAACGGGGAAGAATAGTGGAACATGTGGTAGACTATCCGACCATGAACTTGGATCCCTGGGACATGGAATTGAGAGGCGGACTTACCCCTGAGCAAAAGGAGAAACATTACAAAAACGGTCGTTCTGGATGGGTTAATTTGGAGACAGAGCATTTCTGGGCAGACGATCAAGCGAATCCATATACAGAAGTAAAACCTTTCCTTTGGCTTAGAGGGCATCAAATGGGAGGCAAATCATTGCTATGGGGTAAGCAAACCTATAGATGGAGTGATTTGGATTTTGAAGCCAATGCCAAAGACGGTCATGGTGTGGACTGGCCGATCCGGTACAAGGATATCGCGCCTTGGTACACCTATGTAGAAAAATTTGCCGGGATTAGTGGAGAGGCCCTTGGTTTACCACAATTACCGGATAGCCATTTTCTTCCTCCCATGGAATTGAATTGTGTGGAAAAGCACGTTAAAGAGCGAATAGAAAAGGACTTCGCTGGAAGAAATATGATTATTGGTAGGGTTGCGCACCTTACCGAACCACTCAATGGTAGAGGAAAATGCCAAAATAGAAACAGATGCAGCAGGGGATGTCCCTTTGGAGCTTATTTCAGCAGTAACGCAGTGACCCTTCCTGCAGCGGATGCTACGGGTAATTTAACCATCAGGCCCTATTCCATTGTACAGTCTATCATCTACGAAGAACAGAAAGGCAAGGCTACAGGAGTACGTATAATTGATTCTGAAACGAATGAGGATATCGAGTATTCAGCGAAAATCATATTTGTAAATGCCTCAACCTTAGGTACCACGCAGATTTTATTGAATTCAACTTCAAACCGATTTGAGAATGGCTTAGGTAATGATAGCGGGGAGCTTGGACATAATCTGATGGACCATACCTACAGAGTAGGTGCCACGGGAAAAGTAGATGGTTTTGATAATGAATACTACAAAGGGCGAAGACCCAATGGAATTTACATCCCGAGATATGTAAACATCGATGAGAAATCCAAAACGGATAAATTTCTTCGCGGTTTTGGATACCAAGGGGCTGGATTCCGTGGTGGTAATCCCGCCAATATTGAATCATTTGGTGCGGATTACAAGGATAGCATCTTAAAACCAGGACCCTGGGAATTTTTTATCACTGGTTTTGCGGAATGTCTGCCTTACCATGACAATCAGGCGTATTTAAACAAAAAGGTCTTAGACAAATGGGGACAACCTACCTTATCGATAGACGCAGAGTTTAAAGCCAACGAAAAGGCAATAAACAAGCAAATACAGGAAGATGCTGTGGAAATGTTGGAAAAATCAGGCCTAAAAGATGTGATGGGTTTTGACAACAACCATTCCCCTGGATATGGAGTACATGAAATGGGTACGGCTAGAATGGGGCGGGACCCAAAGACATCGGTTTTAAATGGTTTTAACCAGATACACAGTGTCAAAAACGTATTCGTCACGGATGGTGCGTGCATGACGTCTTCCTCTTGTGTCAATCCTTCGTTGACCTATATGGCTATAACAGCCAGAGCCGCTGATTATGCAGTTTCTGAATTAAAAAAGAATAATCTTTAATCGTTATGGATAGAAGAAGCGCACTCAAAAAAGCAGGTGTTCTGGCAGGCTCGGCAGTTGCCATACCCTCATTGTTCTCTTTATTGCAATCGTGCAAGAGCGAGAACCGATTGGAATGGCAACCGCTATTTTTTACGGAAACTGAGGCCAAAACAATCTCTGTCCTAGTAGACACGATTTTGCCTCGCACAAATACGCCCGGTGCTTTGGACGTAAAGTCGGATATCTTTATTGATAAGGTCATTGCAAAGACCTATAACGAAGAAGGGCAAAAGAAAATGCGGTCAGAATTGGCTGCCTTCAATTCGGACTGCGAAAAAAACTTTGGCGGTACATTCATTAAATTGAATGCGTCCGATCGAGAAAAAGTATTGCAAGCTGCCGAAAAGAGCTCCGGTAAATTCAGTCCGGGAGTTTGGGGTACCGCGGTAGGAAAACAAGAGCCTATTGGTTTTTACAGGTCCATCAAGTCTATGGCGATCTGGGCCTATTTCAGTTCAGAGGAAATAGGGAAGAACGTACTGGCCTATGATCCTGTCCCGGGAACCTATGAGCCTTGCATGCCGCTTTCCGAGGAGCAGAATCGTTGGAGTTTGTAATTTCTTTACATCGCCTCGGTCGCTTAATAAGGCCAACACACTAAACGGATTACCATTACTTTCCTTAGAACATGTGGGACCTTGAACCAATTGGTTTGGTCTAGAAATGGCCCAAAAGTGTCCCCCATAGTGTCCCCTAAAAAGAGCCCTAATCCGTTTCGGAAAAAAGGGTGCGAAGTAGCGGGGACAGTAGGTAAATCTGTACGCCAAAAATGTCTGTGTCCGAAAGCGCTTGTGTCCACCCCGGCGGATAGCGGATAGCGTGCGATTCATATATCCTTAAGAATATTTTTCCGAATAAACTCCCTCCCCACCCCTGATTTCAACTCTTTTTCCCGCTGCATAGCAGCTCTTTTGGTTGAATATTCTTCACTGTAGATGACCTCCCAAGGGCGATAGCGCTTGGTCCAATTGGAAGTTCCCAATTCATTGTGAGAAAGTAATCTTGAAGAAAGATCGGAAGTGTAGCCCACGTAGCATGTATCAAATGCTCGGCTGTACAATACGTAAACAGTGTACATGATTAAAAAAATTAAGTGAAAAAATGAGGTTGGGTAGGCTTATTTGCAATCCTGTGGCCCCAAAGCCAGTATACGCCCTAAACGAAAAAAGGATGCCGAAGCATCCTCTTTCAATGTAGCGGGAACAGGACTCGAACCTGTGACCTTCGGGTTATGAGCCCGACGAGCTACCAACTGCTCCATCCCGCGATATATCTTTTACTCTTTTTATCTCAATCAACGCTTCGAATCTGTGTCCGCCGCGGCGGATATGAGCCCGACGAGCTACCAACTGCTCCATCCCGCGATATGTCTTTTACTCTTTTCTATCTCAATCAACGCTTCGAACCTGTGTCCGCCGCGGCGGATATGAGCCCAGCTAATCTTTTTCAACTGCTCCATCCCGCGATATGTCTTTTACTCTTTTCTATCTCAATCAACGCTTCGAACCTGTGTCCGCCGCGGCGGATATGAGCCCAGCTAATCTTTTTCAACTGCTCCATCCCGCGATATGTCTTTTACTCTTTTCTATCTCAATCAACGCTT
>JBBAKO010000023.1:0-16914 GCA_040403475.1 Algoriphagus sp.
CTTGGCGAGAGTAAAACGTGGACACCTCTCGTTAAGTTTACATTTCACTTCACATGGGCAAACTGCATTTGTTTAAAGGCCCACAATTCGTTAGCTTTTTGTGGTTAAAAAAACATAGCTTTATAAGTATAAAAAAAACCCAATGACTTTAATGAATAATTCTTTCAATGTTTTCAACGAGCCACTACTGATTTGTGGGACGAGTCCAATGACGGGGGCCTATCGAGATGGTTGCTGCAACACGGGTAGTAACGATAGAGGCACGCACACGGTTTGTGCCGTTGTCACAAATGAATTTTTACAGTATTCAAAAAGTAGGGGTAACGACTTGACCATGGATTATCCATCGTCTGGCTTTAAAGGTTTGGTGGAGGGAGATAAATGGTGCCTTTGTGTATCCAGATGGATAGAGGCCTATCAAGCTAATGTTGCTCCTCCCATTTTATTAAAGTCGACACATAGTAAGACTTTGGAGTATATCTCACTGGACGAGCTACTGAAGTTTGAATATAAACCATTGACAAATGGCTAATCTCGATTAGGTTGAGCCAAATCATAAATGATAAAAAGTATAAAAAAGTTATTTTTCGTTCCGCTAGTACTAATTCCTTGCCTTATTATGGCACAGACATCAACTGAGACCATAGGCAACCCAATTAGAATTGGGAAATTAGAGGTGGCACAATTTGATTTCCCACAAAAGATGAATTGGTCTGATGCGAGAAAGGCTTGTGCTAAATTAGGTGATGGCTGGAGTCTGCCCACCATTACGGAGTTAAGCCTGTTGTATCAAAATCAAGTTACGATAGGTGGTTTTTCAAATAGCTATTATTGGAGCTCGACTGAAACGGATGTGGAAAATGCCTGGAGACATAACTTTGGTTTTGGGATGAGTGGATTCATTGCTGACAAGGGTAATAAGTATTTTGTTCGGGCAGTCAGGGTCTTTTAAGTTGATGTAATTTTTCAAAAGCCATGTAAACGTCAGTATCTATTTGGCCTTCTAATTTTGAATACTACTGTTGACAACCTAAATGCAACTACCGACCTTTAACTTCCGATTTATAAGTGGTTTGAAAACGGTACTTACAACATAGAGCCTTGACCATTTGGAAGCATTTTTTGACACTTAAGTGAAATGCAATTGTAAATACCCCTAAAATTCAGAATGGTTGTACGTTGGTAAAGCAGCTTACTTTCAGCTGCAGCTATCGCCAAGAGGGGGAGCATAAGAAATGGGCCCCGCAATGCTGCGGGGCAGGCCCGCCTGCGGCAGGCAGGCGGACAAGTACCTCGTCTTCGTCAAAATGATGGGTATTTCCAATACTTGCTGCTATCATTCTTCGTAGTAATAGGAATAGTCTATGCCTTTCATAAACATTTCCCTGTCATTAATCTTAGCAGTTAATGCGATTTCTAAAAGTTGCTTTAAAACGCTGCCATCAACTGTGCTGATAATCATGGCGTTCATGTAATTTTCTTTGCTGATTTTGCTCCAATCCACACATTTTTTTAGGTGTTTTTTGAGCATCATATCCAGCCAAATTCTTGTACTTCTGCCATTACCTTCCATAAAAGGATGTGCCTTATTCATTTCGGTGTATTTAAAACTAATTTCATCCCAGGTAGCTTGTGGTAGGAAATCGATTTTTTGCAGCGTGCTTTTTAGATGTTGTGCATAGACAAACTGGTAACCGCCTTTTGAAATACTTTTTTCTCGGATTTGCCCAGCAAAATCGTACAAGCCCCCAAACAAATACCCGTGTATTTGTTGCAAACCTCTAGTTGTGCCTATTTCAAAGTCGTTAATTAAATTGCTTTCAAAAAGAGTATATGCTTTTTTCTTGCTTTGCCCATCTATGCTGGTATCGCTGTATAAAAACCAATCCAAA
This sequence comes from Algoriphagus sp., assembly GCA_040403475.1. Classification (GTDB taxonomy): domain Bacteria; phylum Bacteroidota; class Bacteroidia; order Cytophagales; family Cyclobacteriaceae; genus Algoriphagus. Next base: position 1,893 of record JBBAKO010000023.1, read on the forward strand.
AACTTGATTGCCCGATTATTGGGAAAATGTTTTGCCAAGACAATTATACCCTCACTATCTAAAGTGTCTGTTGCGTATTTTTTGCCATCTGCCGCCATGAATTTCAGTTGGGTAGTGGCACTAACCAACTGATTATTTTCTTTTTTTAGTTTGGCTTTTAGGTATTTCCAATAGTTGCGGACCTTGGCATAGTCCGGTTCTTCGTTTAGCACCCCCACAATATCCAACACGTTAAACCACCATTTGGAATGTTTATCATCCCAAACAGCCCGTACCTCTCGGTCATTGAAAAAACGTATGGATAGCTTTGGTTGCTCTTTCATTAGTTGTTTTCCCGTTGCTTTACAACCCAATCTTCGCATTTCAATGCCGCCACAGCAGGAGCTTTTCGGTTGTTTAAAAGGCTATTTTTTGAATTCTTATATTTAAATTAAAGGTTGCGATTTTTTTTCATCCTTTCCAAAGTGCATTAGGTCTTTAGTATCCTGCCTGCCCGCTGCGGCAGGCTTCGCGAGAAGAAAAAGAAAATGGCTCGCATCCTCCACGGCGGACTTAAAGACGCCAAGCCAGTCCGCCGCGGCGGAAAGTCAAACCGAGCGCACCACAATTTCTTTGCGCCTGCCTGTCGGCAGGCAGGTCTCTGCGCCCTGTCTGCCGACAGGCAGGCTTTGCGAGAAGAAAAATCCGCCGCGGCCTACCTACCGTAGGCAGGCGGACCCGCAATTCTGCGGGACAGGCAACTTGACTATCTAAAAGCGAATACCCATCTTTAACTTCCAAGTAGTTCGAAAAAAGAGGTACTTACAAATTCTCTAATCGCATCCTAAAATGACAAGCACCAATTTTTCAGCACCTACAAAAATCATTCTTTTCCTTTCACAATTTCTAGTGATTGGCACTTTCGCTCAATCTAAGCTTCAAAGCCCTAGTTGGAATGTAGAAAACACAAGACGCGCTGCTAGCCCAGTAAAGATTCATGTCAAAGAAGGCACTTGGATGAATCTCGATACAAGTCCTGATGGATCACGTATCGTATTTGATCTACTCGGTGATATCTATTCTATTCCTGCAAGTGGTGGCATTGGAACTCCCTTGACCTCAGACTTAGCTTGGCAGATGCAGCCCTCTTTCAGCCCTGATGGCAAGCATATTGTGTATACTTCAGATGAAGGTGGCGGGGAAAATATTTGGATTATGGATTTGGATGGTGGGAATAAGCGTGCTGTTTCTTCGGAGACTTTTCGGATGGTCAACTCCCCCGCTTGGAGTCCGGATGGCAAGTCCATAGCCGTGAGAAAACATTTCACAGGAACCAGATCTTTAGGAGCCGGAGAAATATGGGCGTATCCATCCGCTGGGGGAGAAGGAATAAAGTTAACCTCGAGACCGAATGAACAAAAGGATATGGGGGAGCCTGCCTTTTCTCCAGATGGTCGCTACGTGTATTACTCTCAAGATGTGACTCCCGGAGCTATTTTTGAATACTCGAAGGACAGCGAAAAAGGAATTTATGCAATCAAGCGCTTGGATCTTCAATCTGGAGAAATTGAAGTAGTACTCAGTGGTCGAGGTGGAGCCATCCGCCCTACGCTATCTCCTGATGGCTCTAAACTTGCGTACATCTCCAGAGTAGATTTTCAGAGTACACTATTTGTTTATGATCTACAGACGGGAAAGAAAACGGCGGTTTATCACAAACTCGACAGAGATAAACAAACAGCATGGGCCATTGATGGCGTTTATCCTGCAATGTCTTGGACGCCAGATGATACCGGTATCCTGTTTTGGGCCAATGGTCAAATCAATCGTGTTCAGGTCGAATCAAAAATTGCCACCACTATTCCCTTTGAAGTGAGCCGAGAAAAAATCCAAAATAAGACACTCCGGTTTACTAAAAACATTGATGAAGAGACTTTTGAAGTAAAAATGCTTCATCATGTGGAGGTGTCTCCCGATGGAAAAAAGGCTGTTTATGAGGCACTAGGCTACCTTTATTTGAAGGATCTACCCAATGGAACTCCTAGAAGACTTACCCAACAAACAAGCTATTTTGAATATGCGCCAAGTTTTTCAAGGGATGGGAAAAAGATTGTTTACAGTACTTGGAATGATCAAGAACAAGGCAGGGTCCAAGTGATCAATTTGAGTACTAGTGAAATAAAAAGTCTCTTGAATGTGCCAGGGAAATATACTGAACCTGCTTTCTCTCCAGATGGAAAATCCGTGGTCTACCGCAAGTTTAAAGAGGAGAACTTGTTGAACCCTGAATACAATTTGGCAACGGGTATTTACCAAGTTTCTGCTGAAGGGGGTATTCCAAAATTAATTACCTCAAAGGGGCGCTTGCCTCATTTTGCAGATCGAAATGATCGTATTTACCTACACCTAGATGGTGAAATGCCTAGTTTAGCCCGGGTTGATTTGGAGGGAAAGGAATTCAAGACACTGGTTACAATCAAGTATGCAACTGAATTTAAAATGGCTCCTACTGGTAAAGAACTTGCTTTTGTGGAGCATTATCGGGTCAAAAGTCTTCCTTTTGTAGAATCAGATCAGCCGATAGTCATCACACATGCAGATTCTTTACCTCAGGTAAAAACACGATCAATTTTAGCGGGAACGAACATTAGCTTTAGTCAGCTAACCAACGAAATTCACTGGAATCTGGGGCCAAATCTTTACAGTAATTCAACCCAAAACCGGGAGAAAATCAAGGAAACATCGATCAGCTTTTCGCAGCCTATAGCTAAACCAACTGGAGTTCTGGCATTGGTAGGCGGACGAGTGGTAACAATGGAAGCGGATGAAGTAATTGTAGATGGCGTGGTCCTAGTTGAAGACAATCACATCTTAGCAGTTGGAAAAAAGGGAGAGGTGATCATTCCAACTCATGCGACCATAATCGATCTAAAAGGAAAAACACTGATTCCAGGGATCATTGATACGCACGCCCATCAGCCCAATGGAACCAACGGGATTATTCCTCAACAAAACTGGAGTGCTTATGGCACGCTAGCCTTTGGAGTGACCACGATGTTTAACCCAAATACCTTTACTGAAGAAGTTTTTGGGGCGGCAGAAATGCAAAAAGCTGGAAATATTCTATCTCCGCGGATTTTTTCGACGGGAATGTCCTTGTATGGTGCGTATGAGCCAGGTCATACAGCCCTTGTAAATGGAATAGACGATGCATGCTTTCATATGGATAGATTAAAGCGTGTGGGTGCATTTGCGATTAAGATGCACCATCATCCCAGAAGAGAGCAGTACCAGCAAATTATTGAAGCAGCAGCGGAGTATGAAATGATGGTTCTTTCAGAAGGTGGGGCGTTGCTTCAGCAAGATCTAGGAAAAATTGCTGATGGAGCCTCCTCCATAGAACATTCAGTAGCTTTAGAAAAGCTTTATGAGGATGTGTATCAGTTTTGGAGCCATTCACAAGCTGCTTCCGTTTCCACGTTAGTGGTTTCGTTTGGTGGGTTTTCTGGGGAAAATTATTGGTATGAAAAAACAGAGGTTTGGAAACATCCGAAATTAAGCAAGTTTGTACCACAGGATATTCTTGCACCTCGATCGATGGTAAGAACGATGGCACCAGAACATCACTACAACCATTTCAATGTGGTCAAAACAGGTAAAGAAATGCACGATCGGGGCATCATGGTGGCAATTGGAGGTCATGGTCAACGGGAAGGTCTTGCTGCGCATTGGGAAATGTGGATGATGCAGCAAGGTGGAATGACCCCAATGGAAGCGTTGCGTGCCGCCACAATTGTGCCTGCAAGACACCTTGGATTAGACAAGAACTTAGGCTCAATCAAAGTTGGGAAGCTAGCCGATTTAGCCGTGATCGATGGAGATGTATTGAAGGATATTCGAGATTCTGACAAAGTCGTTTATGTGATCCTCAATGGACGGATCTACGATGCAGAAACCATGAATTATATAGGAGGGGGTTCCGAGAAAAAGAGAACTAGTTTCTATTTTGAATCAATAGGCTATAAAGAGAATCGTTGACAGTTGACTGTCCACGGTCCACAGCTCATTTAGTTGAACCTCAAACCTTTTTTCTCTGCCTTGTGGTGAAAAAGCGGATAATCAGAAAAGATAAGTAAAAGAATAATTTTAGGAGCATGTGGGATTTCTCTTCAGGTTTGTTGAAAATCAAGTTAAGTTCTGATTTATGGAATCTGAAATCATCTGATTATTCATACCTTTTGAAAGATTTTAAAATACCGCCGAATGAAACATTTTGTAACAGCAACAATTTTAATGGTACTACTAATTGCTTCTTTTAGCATGGAATCCTGTACCAAAAAATCTGAGGAGGCAATTGATGGTGGCCCTATTGCAAAAGATACCTGGGCAATTATTCAGGACGATATTCTAACCCTGTCTTGTGCAACAAGTGGGTGTCATGGATCAACTAGCGATGCTACCTTCGCGCAGCATAACCTACTGCTAAACTCAACTAACGCATATGAAAGTTTAGTTAATGTCGTTTCAAAAAATGAGGCAGCAAAAACAGCCGGCCTCCTAAGGGTAAAGCCGGGTCATTACATGATGAGTTTGTTATTTCAGAAAATTGATTGTCAGACACCGTCTAAATATGGTGCAACGATGCCATTGGGGGGGACAAATCTGACATCGGGACAAATAGAATTTATCAAACAATGGATAATCAAAGGGGCGCCTAAAAGAGGAAGTGTTGTTGATGAAAGCATACTGACCAGTAATACAGTATGTAGTCAGGCTTTTGTACCGATGACGGCACCTGCTCCTACAGAGGGATTTCAATTAGCAATCAATTCGTTTACAGTAAGTCCCAAAACAGAACGTGAGGTGTTTGTAAACAGAATCTCCCCCAATACTTCCACGGTATATGTGAATAAAATTACGATGCAGGGCCGGCCAAACAGTCACCATTTTGTTTTATATGGGTTCCAAAACAATACCTTGTTGCCTCCCGCAAACCAATTGAGGGATTTGTATAATGCAAATGGAACCCTCAACATAACCACATTTGCACAAATGCAGAATCATATATTTTTAGGTGGAGGAACAGATGTAAACACAACCTATACATTTCCTCCAGGTGTTGCTTTGAAAATTCCCTCAGCTACAGCGCTTGACCTGAATGCACATTATTTTAATCAACAGAATACCAATTTAATAGGCGAGAACTATGTCAATTTGTATACCGTTTCTCAGGCAAACGTTTTAAAAGAGGCGCAGTCTATAAACTTTGCAAACTATAATTTTTCTATTCCTGCTACTTCACGTAAAACGATTACAACCAATTTTACATTTGACGAAGAAGTAACTGTAATTACACTTACCTCACATTTCCATAAGCTGGGCGAAAAATTTCAAATTAAAGTTCTGGGTGGCCCAAGAAATGGAGAGGTTGTTTATGAAAATACGGATTGGGAGCACCCCTTAGTAATCAACCTTGCTAAACCCATTCAGCTGAAAGCAGGAGAAGGTTTGACCAGTGTGGTGACTTACAATAACACCACTACTAAAACGGTGAATTTCGGATTAACCAGCGAGGATGAGATGAATATTATTTTTGGGTATTACTATTAAATGAATCCTTGGAATCTTGTGTAAGATATCCCAAAATTCAGACTGGATTTTAGTTGGCAAAACAGCTTACGTTCCGCTGTGGCTTTTGTTAATAGGGGGAGCAAGCAAAAAAGTTCTTAGCAGTAATTCTGAGGTCTTTTTCACGTTTTAGGAGATATGTATTTTCAGATGCATTTTTTCATTTGCATACGATTTGCACAAAAATCCCCCCATCCCCCTTTCAAGGGGGAGTCTCCCAAATGCTCCCGCACAATTAATTTATAAAGTTGGATTTTTGATTTTACTCCTTTAAATTTTTAATGGGTGGAATTGGGGCAATTCCCTCCCGATCCGCCGCGGCGGACCGGGACAGGCTCTTACAAGGGGGCATGCCTGTCCCGCAGAATTGCGGGAGTGGGATTATTTACTTAACAACCACAATTTCTTTGCGCCCACCTCGGCGGGCAGGCCTCTGTGCCCTGCCTGGCGGTAGGCAGGCTTTGCGAGAATAAAAAAGAAAAAAATCCGCCACGGCGGACGCAAAGACGCGAAGAGTCTGGCGGATAGGCAGGCTTTTTTGTGTGTCCTATTGAGCGAGAAGTTTATCCCAATGCAACGAAGTGAAATTGGGATGTCAAGGAGGGGGAGCAATCAAAAAGGCATTTAAAAGCGACTCTAAGGCCTTTTTCGCATTATAGGAGATTTGCAATTTTAGATGCATTTTTTTCATTTGCACACGATTTGCACAAAAATCACTCCTTGGTATAACTGGTTAAAGGGGTCTTTGCTAGCGTTTAATTCCAGTTCCTAATGGTGCTGTAAATTGCGGTACTGAGCTTTTCTGACACACCTATTTCGTTCGCAAATGTTGGCCAATTCATGACAGTTGCTTCAATGTCATCCACGATATCTGCCGCATGTTTACAGCTAATAGATTTGCCGATAGCTAGTAAATCGCTTTTAGTGATCCCTTTTCGCTTGCCATTGACACTCAAGGCATGCTGACTAACCCAGAGATGCTCGGGTTTGTAGGCATGACACAGATCGTAAGCGGGTGCCAGTTCCCAGTGGCTATTCTGTTTTAATCGAAAGGCAAAATTCTTGGTGTGGTCGTCACAATTTCTAGCGATCACATTGAATACCATCCTACGAAATAGCTGCTCTGCTTCAGGATAGCTCAGCTTCAGTTCGCGCATGGTTTGAAACAGTTGTTCGTAGCTGAAACTACCCACCAAATTGTAATCGTAATGATTTATGCCGCAAAGTGTTTGGACGTGATGCTTGATATCACCCGATTCTCGGTCAAATCGTTTGGTCATAAAATGAGCCCGCCCACCTTCTTCCAAAAGCCTAGAAGGCATCATGTCTATCCCGCTAGCGATGGCCATGTGGTAATAGGCCATTTCTACTCGTCCATATCCCGTGCTACTTCCTAACTGCACATCGCTCACTCCATCCAGTTTCAGTAGCCAGTGCTCAAACCCTTTGGGAGCAATGGTTTGACCGGAACGAACTTCCCCGGTTTTTTCATTGTAGGCAATCACCGCTTTGGGTCTTGCTCCCCCTGCCGACGTACCTATCTTGAGAATTTCCAATAGGGCTTGTTCCTCTTCTTTTTTCAAATTGGTTTGAAAGAATGATTTTTCTGTCAACATCTTTTTTGCAGTATGGACTAGACTATCCAGTTCAATCGCAAAGGGGAGCTTCCTATCTTTCAGTACGGCAGGCTCAAATTCCAAGGCTCCCATCCCTCTGGTTCCGATAAAGCAAAGCAGCTCCACAGGATTCATGCTGTCTGCTGCGCGGCCATTTTGCGCAAGCCAACTGTTGATGAGCTGGTTTCCATAGGTATCCGGAAGTACATCAGCGAGTAGGCCGGGCAAACCCTTAAACGTATCCACAGGAGAGTTTCGCGCCGATTTTAGTTCGGGGAAATTGAAGATTGTTTTTGGGGATTGAATCGGCATTTTCAAAGGTGACAAATCCCAGTCCAGTCGTTTGAACTCGGAACTGTATTCGAAGCTGGCCACACCCGTACTTTCATCCCAGGCCACTGCGCCTGCCACTTCGCCCCATATCTTTACAAAAGCGGTATTCATGGATTACCAGGAGGATTTAGGAGTAGCCAAATCGGGATTTCCGCTGGCTCTTTTTCGTTTTTTTTGTTCTAGTTTGGCTAACTGAATAGGACTGATTGTCTGCTGTACGGCAAAAGCCTGGAGCACAGGTAACTGATCCAGTACCCGTAATACTTGAAGTAAGGTGGCAAGTGTCACGGTCTCACCTTTTTCGAGTAAGCTTAGCGTGGAGCGGCTGATACCGGCTGCATGGGCTAATTTTTCTTGCGTTTTATCGAGTTCCATCCGTTTTGCTTTGACAAAGCGCCCAATGTACTGCAAAAGCGCAGTATCATTCATGGAATTCCAATTTATGTATGATATGTCATTCATATATTGTAAATATATCAATTAATGTATGAAATATAAGACAAATATGTCATTAGGAATAAAAATAATGAAGAAATTGTACCATGTACCATGTACCAAGTACCAAGAACCAGGTACAATGTGTCCAGCCTGCGGAAGCTTGTCTGCCGCGGAGGATAGGAGTGGACCACAATTTCTTTGCGCCTGCCTTCCGCAGGCAGGTCTTGGCGCCCTGCCTGCGGAAGGCAGGCTTTGCGTGAATAAAAAAGAAAAAATCCGCCGCGGCGGACTCTTTTGGAAACGAATCTAATACCACAACGAATTGAGTCTAATTTCTTGTCTCTTGGCTCTTTGAAAAAAACCCACATAGGCACATTAGAAAAACTTATATGCCTATGTGGTTTTTCAAGTAGTTTAAAAAATGAGTGCTTCGAGCTGCTGAGATTTATACAGTGTATTGTAGGCAGCTACTGATTTTTTGATTGCCTCAAGCTTACCTTTTTCTGCATTCCATTGGGATTGCAAGTCAGCCAACCTGGCTTTTATGCCTTGTGTAATTCTTGGATCAGGAGCATCGGCAAGCCGCTTGATATTGAAGAATTCAACATTGAGTCTGCTCGGCCAGTTGATGACGTCTTGCCCGTTTTGGATTCTACCCTCCACGATGTTTGACTCCCAAGCATCAATCCCTGCAATTAGCTTCTTGGCTTCGTCCAACACTTTTTCTGCAGGCTTCACGCCCTTAAGAATGTCGCTATGGTGCGCCAGCTGCTTTCTTATTTTCCGCAGCTCATTTACCTGCTGATGCATTTCGCTAATTGCCGTAGTGATAGAAGAAAGCACCTGCTGCTGTTCGGTCCAATCAGTTGCTGTTGCAGAAATGGTAGGATTGGCCAACACCGTCATTTCCGTCTCTGAAATGGTCCCATTGAAATTCAATTGCGCCTTGTATTTTCCCGGAGGAACTGCATAGCCATCGTAGCTTCCGTACACAAAAACGTTCTTTACATCCGGCATGATGTTTTCATTTCTCAGGTTCCATAAGAAACGGTTGTGCCCTTTCTTAGCACTCAGCAAGGTAGCTGCTGCTGGACCGCCCGGATATTTCACATAAAAAGCATCTTTTTTATTGGAGTAGGTCCGAATCAGCTTGCCGGATGCATCCGTAATGGTTAAGGTCACTGAGCTGCTGTCGGTCACCTCAGGAAGGATGTAGTCAAGTATCACACCTTCTGGGGCATTTTGTCCAGCATTGTATTTTGCTTCCGGCAATCCCGTACCACCACCAAACTTGTAAGCAGGCTTTGGTGTGAATAAGGTGACTGCCGAAGCAGTGGTAGCTTGTTGGATGGCTCCCAAATCATCCAAAATCCAAAAAGCCCTGCCCGCGGTAGCGGCCACAAGGTCATTGTCTCGGATCATCAAATCAGTGACCGGAACTATTGGTAGATTTAATTGGAAAGGCTGCCAGCTGCTTCCGGCATCTGTAGAAAGGTAAAATCCTCGTTCACTTCCCGCATACAAAATGCTTTTGTTCTTGGTATCCTCTCGGATTACTTTGATAAAGTCATCCGACTTTACGCCCTTGTTTATTTTTGTCCAAGTTTTACCATAGTCAGTGGTCTTGTAGGCATAAGCCCCATAATCATTCAACTTATACCGAGTTGCTGAAATATAGGCAACTCCTTTATCGAACCCAGAAAGTTCAATGCTATTGATTTGTGATTCTGGAAGATCAGCTGGGGTCACATTGGTCCATGTTTTTCCACCATCCAAGGTTAAATTCACCAAACCACAATCACTGCCAGTCCAGATTACGCCTTTCTCTAGCGTAGATTCAGCGACATAAAAGATCGTATTGTAATTCTCTCCTCCCGCACCTTCGTTGGTGAATGGAACTCCCCCTGGACCTTGTTTTGACTTGTCATTGCGGGTGAGGTCTCCGCTGATGGCATCCCAACTTAGTCCAGCATTGGTTGACTTTAGCAACACATTGCCTGCATGGTAAATTGTTTTTGGATCATGGGGGGATACCACAATTGGTGCATTCCAATTGAAGCGGTATTTCATGTCTTTGGGTTCGATGGCCAGGTTAAGCGTTGGATAAGCCTGCACATCCTTGGATTCATTGGTTTTCCTATTCAATACGTCAATATAGCCTTGGTAGCATCCGCCAAACACAAGGATGGGATCGTTCGGATCAAATGCAAGAAAAGCAGATTCACAACCAGCACCTGTGGTCCAATCACGCTCTGTAAGCGCAGAACCATTGTTTCTGCTTGCGATAATCACGGATGAGTTGTCTTGCTGGCCGCCATATACCTTGTAAGGAAATACATTGTCTGTATTCACCCGGTAAAATTGAGCTGTAGGCTGATTCATGATGCTTGACCAGGATTTTCCATAGTCGAAACTTATTTCAGCACCCCCATCGTCGCCTAGTGCGATGACGTTATTTTTACTTGGATTGATCCAGAGATCATGGGTGTCCCCGTGTTGAACGCGTACTGAAGCGAACGTTTTGCCTCCATCCATGGATTTCATCATTGGGGCATTGAGCACATAGACTATGTTTTCATTGATGGGATCTGCAAATACTTCCATGTAATACCAAGAGCGTGAGCTGATGTCTTGGTTGTTGGATAGCAAGGCCCAGGTTTTGCCGGCATCATCCGAACGGTACAGGCCTGATTTGCTCTTTTCAGTTTCTACGATGGCGAATACACGATTTGAATTTGCACGGGATACGCTGATTCCCATCTTGCCCATCAATTTTGGCAAGCCCTCGGTAAGCTTATGCCAGGTATTTCCTTCGTCGGTTGATTTCCAAACCGCAGAACCTGCTCCACCACTGGATACAGTCCATGGGAGCCTTCTGTGTTCCCATGAAGTGGCAAAGAGGATGCGTGGATTGTTCATGTCCATCGAGAGCGAAGAAATCCCTGTGCTATCGTTGATGTACAGTACTTTCTTCCAGGTGGCTCCACCATCGCTGGATTTAAATACGCCACGTTCGTTGTTTGGGCCGTGCACGGTTCCTTGTCCCGCTACGTATACCAGGTCGGGGTTTGACGGATGCACAGCGATGTCTGAAATATGGCGGGTCTTTTCTAATCCAATATTCTTCCAGGTCTTTCCTGCATCGGTGGATTTGTAGACCCCATTTCCATAGCTAGTCATGACGCCGCGAACTGCATGTTCGCCTGTTCCGACATACACCACATTGGGGTCAGATTCAGATACGGCAATATCTCCAATGGATCCAACAGTGAAAAATCCATCCGAAATGTTCTCCCAATTTATTCCCCCATCTTCTGTGGTCCATAGGCCACCGCCCGTATAACCGGCATAGAATTTCTGGTCATTTCCTATCACCCCTGAAACTGCATTGGCCCTGCCACCTCGGAAGGGTCCGATGTTTCTCCATTTGAGATTGCTAAAAAGTGAATCTGGGGATGGTTTAACTGGAACTAGGGATTCTGCTTTTTTCTTTTGTGCAGTTGCTACCAAAGAACTGATGCAGAGCATCATGATTAGAAAGTATTTCATAATTTTTTGATTGAGAGATCAATTTACAAAAGAAATGGTTGTTTGAAAGCACCGCTGAAAAACAGCTGGAATTTGAAAAATTTATATCGCAGATGAAATCAATCTTTGCCATTTAAATTTTTCATTTGGTTCATTTTTTAAAAGAAAACGGTGGATTTTAGGCTTCGGGAATAGCCATGGTATGGTTGGCGATCAGTTTCCACTTGCCATCTATAAGCGCGTAGGTTCGCATGAAATGGTAGGTGGTTGGTTGTGGACCTCGATCTACCACCGTAAAGCCGCTCACCACGGCGGTTTGTCCCAGAAGGACTACTTGATGGTCTCTTGGACTTCGGTTTCGCGTGTCGTCTTGCTGTCCTGCGAGGATTTTTTTTGCCCGGCTGAGTGCTTCTGCCTTTCCATCGATTTGGGCCGCATGGTTGTGAACCCAGACAAACTCCTCCGCCAAGAGGTTTTCCAAAAATTCCACTTCCGAATTCAAGAGGGCCCTTTCCCAGCCCTTATCCAATTCCACCAGCTGTTCTTGGGTGGTTTGAGCTAGGGATGAAAAAGTAATGAAAAGTAATGTCAGGAGGAGGGGAAGAGATTTCATGGGAAGGGCTGCTTTTTGATACTTTCTAAAAATAGAGTTTTAACTTAAGTTTTTGCGTGCAGCAATTGAAAAAGTCACTGTTTAGGAATGAGAATACAATCCCAAATAGGCATTTAAATCTCTTGCCGGTAGTGAAGGTTTTTTTAATCAAAATCCCTACCTTTTTAAGGTGAAAAATTACATCCTAATCATTCTTTTTCTTTGCGGTATTCACCCCGCTTTGGGAAAGGAAAAAGTCCTTCGCATAGGAGTTGCTGGGCTTAATCACGGCCACGTGGGCTGGGTTTTTGAAGCGAATAAGCGTCCTGATATTGAAATTGTTGGTATAGCTGAGCCCAATAGAGCTCTAGCTGAAAGATATGTCCTAGCCCATGGATTGTCCATGGATTTGATTTTTGAATCTCTTGAAGAACTGTTGAAAAAGACGAATCCTGAAGCTGTCACTGGCTTTGGAACTACCTTTGCACATTTGGAAATTGTACAGTTATGCGCTCCTCTCGGCATCCATGTAATGGTGGAAAAGCCCCTCGCGGTCAGTTTGGCTCATGCCAAAGAAATGGCGAATCTTGCCCAAAAGCATCAAATTCACCTATTGACGAATTACGAAACTTCGTGGTATGCAAGCAATGAAAAATTATTCCAGCTAGTTAAGGCTGGGCAAATTGGTGATGCTAGAAAAATAGTTGTCCGTGATGGTCACCGAGGACCTAAAAAAATTGGAGTAAGTCCTGAGTTTTTAGAGTGGCTGACTGATTTGGAATTGAATGGAGCAGGAGCCCTGATGGATTTTGGTTGCTATGGTGCCAACCTCAGCACCTGGCTATTGGATGGAAGGAGGCCAATTTCGGTCACTGCGATTACACAGCAGTTTAATCCTGATGATAATCCCAAAGTGGAGGATGAGGCAACCCTGATTTTAACTTATCCAACTTCTCAGACGATAATCGAAGCTTCGTGGAACTGGCCCATTGGAAGAAAAGACATGGAAGTTTACGGGATGACTGGGGCAATTTTTTCTGACAATGCCAAAAACCTTCGCGTTCGAATGGCCAAAGGCTATGACGGATTTGAGGAAGAAAAATTTGAGTTGGATACCCGACAGGAGCCCTTTGACGATCCCTTTTCAGTTTTGAAAGCAGTGGTTTGGGGGGAAATTAAACTTGCTGCATTTGATCTCTATAGCCTAGAAAACAACCTGATTGTTATGGAGATTTTGGAAGCAGCAAAAGAAAGTGATGCATCAGGAAAAACAGTTTTTCTTTCAAAATAAACTTTAAGGTATCCAGTTCTAGTCACTAGTGTTGAAAAAGGATGAGCTGATATGGGTTTATTAGTTATACAAAATTCAAAGTAAGTCTTAGTTCCCACAGATCTCCCATCCTAAAAAACTAGACAAAAATCTGCTTCCGCAACTAGTAGTTGCTTCAAGCCATTAATTGTTAAATTTAAAATTATGGCACAATCTATAACCCAAACTTCTACGCAAGACCCGCCTCGGTCGTTTTTTTCCAAACTTAGATTTTTGGGGCCTGGTTTTATTCTTTCAGCCTCTATCGTTGGGTCTGGGGAGTTAATTGCCACCACTGTTCTGGGGGCAAAAGGTGGATTTATCACCTTTTGGGTTATTCTGGTCAGTTGCTTTGTGAAAGTTGCGATACAGCTTGAATTTGGTAAAAACGCAATCATTACCGGGAAGACCTTAATGTTTTCTTTTGCAAAACTCCCTGGCCCTACTTTCAAAAAAGGGAATTGGGCAATTTGGGCAACTTTTTTACTTACCCTGTTAAAGATTTTACAAGTAGGAGGTATGCTGGGTGGTTCAGCTATAGCTATCAGCATGCTATTTCCACAAATCCCAATATTGATCTGGGCACTGATTTTAGGAATCCTGCTAAGCTTTTTAATCTATAAAAATTATTATTCCATCATTGAGAAAACTTCAATTTTGATGGTTGCAGGATTTACTCTTTTAACACTTGCTTCAGTTTTAGCTATTTCTTTTACTCCTTTTGGATTTACTTTTTCAGATGTAATGAGTGGATTGAGATTTGAACTGCCGCCTGATCTTGTTTTCATTGCAATCGGAGCATTTGGAATCACAGGAGTTGCCAGTGATGAAATCATCGCGTACACCTATTGGTGTCAGGAAAAAGGATATGCAAACCATACAGGAATAAATGATGGATCCGAAGAATGGCAATTGAGAGCAAATGGTTGGATAAAAATCATGCAACTTGATGCGATCGTTGCAATGATTATTTACACCCTTGTCACTGCTGCATTTTACCTTTTGGGGGCCTCGATTCTCTATGGTCAGAAGGAAATTCCAGAAGGGAATGAGTTAATTAATTCTTTGGCCTCCATCTACACCCAGTCATTAGGGAGTGAAGCTCGTTTTGCGTATTTGGCCGGTGCTTTCTTCGTTTTGTACTCTAGCGTATTTGCTACTTTAGCGTATTGGTCAAGACTATTCCCAGACATATTTGGGCAACTGGGATGGATAAATCCGGATAGCACAACTGATCGAAGAAAGTGGGTTGCCATTCTGGCTTGGCTTTTCCCATGCCTTTGGGTAATCGCCTATCTGTTTGTAGAGATGCCAACTTTCATGATTCTTTCAGGGGGTGTGGTTGGCTCTGTTTTACTTTTGATTGTTGTCTTCGCTGCAATTATTTTCAGGCTCCAGAACAAATTTTTAAAGATTGCTTCTGGTCCTGTTTCTGAACTAATGTTTTGGCTCAGCGTAGCTTCCATTGCATCTGTTTCAATTTATGGGATTTTCAAATTGTTCTAAGCCGAAATCCAATTTCCAATTCAACGGATCTCTGTAAATCAAAAAGAAGCAGGATTGTACGAAGTACAGAGAAGAGTGTACGAAGTACCAAGT
>JBBAKO010000024.1:0-7728 GCA_040403475.1 Algoriphagus sp.
TGCAAAGGTAACAGCCTTTCGCTCCACAACAAGAGATTTGTTAAAATAAATTTAATAAATCCATCATCTAACAATCCCTAGATTCCTCGGATACAACTACCGAACAGAGAACTTTACCCCCTTTTGGGAGTGCAAAGATCGTAAAAAGAATCCAATTGACAAGAATAAATCAAGATTTTAGCCCGGAACTGCACAAGTGCTTGAGCCTGAACAAGAAAAATTTGCAGAAAAAATGCCCTGTAAACTGGAATTTACAGGGCATCAACTTATTTAAAATTTGGTAAACTATAATTTTTTCAAAACTATATTTCTCCAGTAGACTTTTATTCCTCCACCATCGTGGATTTGAAGCAAAACACCGCCTTTTCCTGCACCAATCTTCTCATCGGCGTAATTGACCATCTCCACCCCATTCACATAGGAGATTACTCGATCACCCTGAACAACTATCTTCATTTTGTTCCATTCTCCAAATTTCAAGGCCTTGTCCTTTTCTGGATCTGGCTTGATTAACCAGCCCCTTCCATAGGATTCATAAATACCGCCTGTATCATTGCCCAGAGGAGCTACCTCCACCTGCCAGCCAGAAACTTTGGTACCATCCACTGTAGATCGGATAAACACCCCAGAGTTTCCATTTGCCTCTTGCTTGAACTCAAGCTCTACCTCAAAATCACCGTATTCTGCAGTCGTACCCAAGTAGCCATAGCCCTTATCAGGACCACTCTCAGATACCAACAAGCCGTTGCTGTCTACATACCACTTTTCGGTGCCATACACCTTCCAGCCGCTCAGGTCTTTGCCGTTAAACAACTTCTCTTTCTTCTGTGCAAAAGCAACTTGCACGGTAACTGCCAAAAGCGCTACCAAAAATATCTTTTTCATAAGGGTCGGATTTTTATGTTTTTAAACCATACAGGATCCCCATGATCCTGCAATGCAATCAGCCCTTTGCGGGCAATTTTGTAATCGGGAAAATCATTCCATTTGCCTGAATTCCGCTTCGCTTTCCAGTCCTCAGAATAAGGTACGAAGGCCACGGTCTGCTTTCCATTCAGCCAATAACTGGCACCAGCTTCAGAAAAAACAATCTTGGATTCATTCCACTCCCCTGCCGGCTTTACCACGCCTTCGTAGTCTGGCTCATACATCGCATAATCCCCAGCAAGAGACTGCCACTTTTCAAGAGGCTGTGCAAAGCCCAACTGATCGATCACCTGGTATTCCGGCCCTGTATAATAAGGAGCCTTGTAGGCAGGCCCCTCCACCACATGGTAGAAAACGCCTGAATTACCCCCTGCGGAGATTTTCCAAGAAAATTTCAATTCAAACTCTTCAAATTCTTGTGCCCCATACACCACATCTCCACCAAAATCTTCCCCGCCGGTAGCACCCAATCCCTTCATCGCACCTTCTTCAATAATCCAGTTGGCTGGAGTGGTATCCCCATTGAAAGCTCTCCAACCCTGCATACTTTTGCCGTCAAATAGCAACATCCATCCCTCGGCCTGCTCCTCTGGGCTCAAAACATTGTCGAGGCTTGCCACGGTGAGCGAATCCCCTGCACTTGCCGCATCTTCACCAGACTTTGGGCTGCAGGAAAAAAGCATCCCTACTGCTGCCGCACCTAATAAAATTACTTTTTTCATCTATTAAATTGTTTTCTGTTCTCAACTAACTCCTCTCATTCGCTAATTAAGCTAGCGTTAGAATAAGAAATGTAGCGACATTTTTTAAGTCCTCGAAAGACCTATCGCAAAATTTTAGAAGTGAAAAAAATCCTCTCGCAAAACTTAGCTGCAAGAGGATCTTAAATCGGCAGACTAAAGGCCTTAAAATAGGTCATTCCTGCTAAGAAATGTAACGGAAGTCAAAACTGGGATCAAAGTCCACCAAGAACGCGTACATCAGTTTGATGACCTGCTCAATATCACTTTTGCTGGCAGTTTCTACCGTGGTATGCATGTACTTCAAGGGTAGCGAGATCAGTGCGGATGGCACTCCTCCATTGGAATAGGCAAAGGCATCGGTATCCGTCCCGGTAGTTCGCGAAGCTGCTGCCCGCTGAAAGGGAATCTCCTGCTTTCGCGCAGCGGCAATAATAAGGTCCAGTAACTTTTTATGAACCGAAGCGCCATAGGTAAGTACGGGGCCCTTGCCAGCAGCCTGATCCCCACTGGTAATTTTACTGTAAAGCGGTGCGGTGGTATCGTGACATACGTCTGTAATGATCGCCACATCAGGCTTGATCCGTTGGGCAATCATTTCAGCTCCTCGAAGTCCGATTTCCTCCTGAACCGCATTCACTATATATAGTCCGAATGGTAGTTTCTTCCCAGACTCCTTGATTTTGCGAGCTACCTGCGCAATCATGTAGCCCCCAATTCGATTGTCCAAAGCTCTTCCAGACCAATACTTCCCATTCAATTCAGTTAGCTCATCTTTAAAGGTGATCACGCAACCCACATGGATTCCCAGTTGCTCCACCTCAGCTTTGGACTGTGCCCCCACATCAATAAAGATATTGTCCAAGGTAGGTGCATCTTCTTTCCCTTCTTTCCGGACGTGGATGGCTGGCCAACCGAAGACTCCTGGCACGATTCCTTTGTCGGTATGAATATTGACCCGCATAGAGGGAGCAATCATGTGGTCTGAGCCTCCATTTCGGCGAACGTAGATGTATCCATCGTCTTTGATGTAGTTGACAAACCAGCTGATCTCGTCGGCATGCGCCTCAATCACCACCCGATAGGGCGCATCGGGCTCGATCACTGCCACCGCGGTACCATAGGAGTCGGTAAAGTAGCTGTCGACATAGGGTTTGATGTAATCCAGCCAAATTTGTTGTCCGGAAGCCTCATGTCCTGTGGGCGAGGCATTGTTGAGGTAGTTGATTAGAAACTGATTCTCATTCATAAGTTAGGGGATAGCTGCACCTGGCTCAAGGAGCTCCGGTGCTTGGTTATTCTAGAAAATTGAAAATTACGAAAATGAAGGCGTTAACCTCCTCCTTCCGCTTACTTATAAAGGAATATTGCCATGCTTTTTTCGTGGCAATTTATCTACTTTGTTTTCCAGCATCTTAAACGCTTTGATCAACTTGGTGCGCGTGTCAGAAGGTAGAATCACTTCGTCAATGTAGCCTCGGTGCGCAGCGCGGTAGGGATTGGCAAACTTGGCCGTATACTCCTCCACTTTTTCTTGAAGCTTAGCTTCGGGATTTTCTGCTTCGGCAATCTCTTTTTTGAAGATAATTTCTGCCGCCCCCTTTGCACCCATCACCGCGATTTCGGCAGTAGGCCAGGCATAGTTGAGGTCTGCCCCAATGTGCTTGGAGTTCATCACATCGTAAGCACCTCCATAGGCTTTGCGGGTGATCACCGTGATGCGAGGTACTGTAGCCTCTGAAAAGGCGTAGAGCAACTTGGCCCCATTGGTGATGATGCCATTCCACTCTTGGTCGGTACCTGGCAAAAATCCAGGCACATCTACCAACACGAGCAAGGGCACATTGAAGCTGTCGCAAAAGCGAACAAAGCGTGCTGCCTTCACTGAGGCGTGATTGTCCAAGACCCCTGCCATGGATTGCGGCTGGTTGCCCACGATACCAATACTTCGCCCTGCGATTCGCGCAAAGCCAACGACAATATTGTCTGCATAATTTTCATGCACTTCTAAAAACGAGCCTTCATCCACGATGCCACCAATCACCTCCCGCATGTCGTAGGGATGGTTTGGGTTTTCTGGAATCAAGGTGTCCAAGATATACCTCGTCTCGTCTTTCTTTAGTTCGTAAGCGTAAACAGGAGCTCGATCCTCACAATTTTGAGGGAGGTAACTCAGCAAGGATTTGATTCGCTTGAGCGCTTCCATCTCATTGGCGCAGGCAAAATGGGTAACCCCAGATTTGGTGCTGTGGGTGGAAGCTCCGCCCAGCTCCTCGGCAGTGACTGTTTCTTGGGTGACGGTCTTGACCACATTGGGCCCCGTCACAAACATGTAAGAGGTGTTTTCTACCATCAAAATAAAGTCCGTGATGGCTGGGGAGTATACTGCCCCTCCCGCACATGGACCCATGATGGCTGAAATCTGAGGCACCACTCCGGATGCAAGCGTATTGCGGTAAAAAATATCGGCATAGCCCCCAAGGGAATTCACCCCTTCTTGAATTCGAGCCCCGCCTGAATCATTCATTCCAATTATTGGGGCACCATTCTTTAGTGCCAACTCCATCACCTTGCAGATCTTCTCGGCATGCGTCTCGGAAAGAGATCCGCCAAAGACCGTGAAATCCTGGGAATACACATAGACCAAGCGCCCATTTACCTCTCCATAACCCGTCACTACACCATCTCCCAAGTAATGCTCTTTGTCCAAGCCAAAGTCTTTGGCTCGGTGCATGACAAACTTGTCGATCTCTTCAAAGGTCCCTTCATCTACAAGCAATGCGATTCGCTCTCTGGCGGTAAGCTTCCCTTTTTGGTGCTGCCCTTCAATTCGTGTAAGCCCTCCACCTAGCTCAGCTTCGGCATTTTTTTTTGCCAAAAGCGCATTTTTCTCCAGATGGCCTGAAGGACTGTAATTTGAGTTTTTTGGATCTGTCATCTTGGGAATTAATTCTAGTATCAAATATAAACGCTGACGCGGATAGAAAAAGCCTTTATTCTCGAAGTCGGTTTCTTAATTTCTACCAACTATTCTACCAACTAATTGTTAACCTGTGAATTATCAGATGCATAAAAACTTAAAATAGAACTTTTAAAAAACTTTCTATATTCGCCCATCCAAAAAAAAGGCAATGACACATCCCAAGAAGGCAGCGGTGATAGACATGGGGACCAACACGTTTCATTTGTTGTTGGTGGAATTGCATGGAAAAGAATTCAACACGCTTTACAAAGAAAAAGTCGCCGTAAAACTCGGCCAAGGGGGGATCACACAGAATCAGATTACTGCGGACGCAGAGAAGAGAGCATTGCATACCCTTGGGCATTTCAAGAACTTGATTGATGGGGAAAACATCGATCAAATTTTTGCCTTTGCTACCTCTGCTGTCCGAAATGCAAACAATGGACCTGACTTTGTCAAAAAAGTAAAGGATGAACTCGGCATACAAATCCACGTCATCTCTGGGGAAGAAGAAGCCCAGCTGATCTACGAAGGCATTCATTTTTCAGGCTGCTTGGACGAAAATACCTATTTGATGATGGACATTGGCGGAGGCTCCGTGGAGTTTATCATCGGCAATGCCGAGCAGGCATTCTGGAAACAAAGTTTTGAAATCGGTGGGCAGCGCCTCCTAGATGCCTTTCACTACCACGATCCTATTTTACCCGAAGAAGTAGAAAAGCTAGAACAGTATTGCGGAGAAAAGTTACAGCCCTTGCTTGATGCCATTGAGAGGTACAAGCCCAGTGGATTTATAGGCGCATCCGGTACTTTTGATACCTTGGTTGACATGTATTATGCGACCATGCTGCAATGCAAACTCACCGGGCAGCACGTATTTGAATTGCAAGTCAGCGATTTTTACCAACTTTTTCAGTTGCTGGTTACCAAAAATCGAGCAGAACGATTACTCATCCCAGGCATGATTGCCATGCGTGTAGACATGATTGTGGTAGCCAGCTGCCTGATTGACTTTATCTTGCGACATATCTCTGCGACAAGTATGCGCTGCTCTCACTATTCTTTGAAAGAAGGGGCAGTTTCTAGAATGCTTTCTGGAGAGATTGCCCTCCACAGTTAATCATTTCTTCCCTGTTCACTAGTTGAGTTCAAGTTGATTTTTAAAGGTCAAAGCGAACGATCACTGCCTGCTGCTTTCTATCTTTGTGAAACTCAGTATCAATTTTCCCAGCAGCCATGCAGCACTTTTCCTACGATCACTTGTACCGATTCACCTACGACATGCTCAAAAAAATTGGCTGTCCAGACGATGATGCCCAACTCGGCGCTAAGGTCTTGCTTTCGGCAGACCTTCGTGGAGTAGACAGTCACGGGGTGGCCCGGCTGAGTGGCTATGTACGCCTCTGGGAAAAGGGCAGAATCAACCCTACCCCAAAAGTGAGCGTGACCTACGAAACTCCCTCTACCGCCGTAGTAGATGGCGATGCAGGACTCGGTCTAGTGGTGGCTCCTTTTGCGATGAAGGTGGCCATGGAAAAAGCCAAAAATGTAGGCACAGGATGGGTGTCTGTTAAAAATTCCAACCACTATGGAATCGCGGGTTACCATGCCATGTTGGCCTTGGAAGAAGACATGATTGGCATCTCGATGACCAATGCTAGCCCACTTGTAGCCCCTACTTTTTCGAAGGAGCGCCTTCTAGGTACCAACCCGATTTCGGTGGCTATACCGGCCAAAGAAGAGCCTGCTTTTGTGCTGGACATGGCCACCACCACCGCTGCCAACGGCAAGCTAGAAATGCTTCAACGTAAAGGCCAGGATACCCCCAGTGGATGGGTACAAGACAAAGCTGGCACACCCACCACTTCTGCCAATGGAGTAAAAGACGGCGGTGCCCTACTCCCTTTGGGCGGAGATAGAGAGCACGGTTCCCACAAAGGCTATGGCCTAGGTGCAGTCGTGGACATTCTCTCTGCTGTACTTTCCGGCGCTAACTATGGCCCTTGGGTCCCTCCCTTCGTTGCTTTTCTAGATCCCCTCCCCAATCTCGTTGGCGAAGGCATTGGCCACTTTTTTGGTGCCATGCGGGTGGATGCCTTCCGTCCTGCGGAAGAATTTAAAGGACATATGGATCAGTGGATCCGTAGATTTCGGTCCGCCGAACCTACGCCTGGACACGAAAAGGTATTGATCCCTGGAGATCCAGAGCGGGAACTGGAAATCATTCGGAAACTAGAAGGTATTCCTTTACTCGACCCTGTGGTCCAAGATTTGAGTGAGTTGGGGAAAAAGTTTGGGGTAAACTTTTAATATTCTTCCAAAATAGCCCGATCCTTTCGAAAAATTGGTTGGAGAAAACAGTTTTTCTGTTTCTCTCTTTGCCAAGGTGAATTCCTCCATTTTTCTGCCTAACTTAGTCCTTAGGTCTTCTTTATCCCTTACCCATGAACCGATTTAAGCTTATCCTTGGATGGCTTTTGACCTGCATTAGCTTCACTGCATGCAGCCAAAAGGCCACTTTACGCATTTTTGACAAGCCCATCACCTGGAATGCCGAACGGGAGCAGCTCTCGCTCAACTACCTCAAGGAGCGGTATGGATTAGTGCAAACAACCGCTACCATCAAGCCCCAAATGGTGGTAGTTCACTGGACGGCCATTCCAACGATAGAAGTAACCTTTGACGTATTCAATCCCATCACCCTGGGAGGCCGCGCAGACCTCACCGGAGCAAGCAACTTGAATGTTTCCAGTCAATTTTTGATCGACCGCGACGGTACCATTTTTCGCCTATTGCCTGAAACCACCTTTGCGCGACATGTAATCGGCCTCAACTACCTCGCCATCGGCATCGAAAACATTGGCAGCGACGACATGCCCCTCACTAAAGCCCAGTTAGAGTCCAACGAAAAACTCATCCGCTACCTCAAACGAAAGTATCCGATCGACTACGTCATTGGACATCACGAGTACCAGCGCTTCCAAAAAACAGAGCTCTGGAAAGAGACTGATCCCAACTACCGAACTGTAAAGTCAGATCCAGGAGATTCTTTTATGATTCGATTGCGGAAAAATTTGACTGATCTGAACCTAAAACCCC
>JBBAKO010000025.1:0-4976 GCA_040403475.1 Algoriphagus sp.
GTGCTTGCTGCAGGAACTTCCGGAAATGTTAGCGTTACTACTCCGGGTGGTACAGGTGTACTAGCAGGATTTACTTTTATTCCTACTCCCGTCATCACTTCCTTTACCCCAACAAGTGCGGCAACCGGAGCTACCGTAACCATAACCGGAACCAACTTTACAGGGGCTACAGCAGTCAGCTTTGGCGGTACAGCACCTACCTCCTTTACCGTAGTTTCTGCCACCAGCATTACTGCTGTGCTTGCTGCAGGAACTTCCGGAAATGTTAGCGTTATTAATCCGGATGGTACAGGTGTACTAGCAGGATTTACTTTTATTCCTGCTCCCACCATTACTTCAGCAACGTATAATGCTTCAACAGGGGTATTGGTAGTAACTGGAACAAGCCTAGAAGCTACAGCAGGAGCAACCAATGACATTGATGTGAGTAAGCTAAGCCTCACAGGAGAAGGCGGGAGTTCTTACACGTTAACTACATCAAATGTTGAGCTAACTAATGCAACAAGTTTTAGCATTACACTTAATGCTACAGATATTGCTGCAGTTAACCAAATCCTCAATAAAAATGGAACAAGTTCTACTGGATCAACAACCTATAATATTGCAGCAGCTGATAATTGGAACCCAGCGATGACAGGTAGTGCAGATTTAACTGGAAATGCTGTTGTAGTTAGTGATGTAGCAGTTCCTACCCTTACATCTGCAACTTATGACCTTGTTTCAGGATCATTGGTAGTTACGGGAACCAACTTATTAAAACTATCGGGTGCAACCAATGATATAGATGTTACCAAATTAACATTTACGGGACAGGGGGGATCAACAGTTACATTAACCAGTAATACGACCAATGTAGAAATAACAAACGGAACGAGTTTTACAGTAAGCTTAGGCCCTACAGATAAAACATCCGTTAATGCATTGTTGAATAAGAATGGAACCAGTTCAGTTGGAGGAACAACCTATAATTTAGCAGCAGCAGAAGATTGGAACGCAGGAGCGGATCCTGCTGTAGTACTAGCAGATTTAACGGCCAATGGCATTACGGTTAGTAACGTAGCAAATGTAGCGGCCATTACAGCATCTGGAACATTAGCGGCATTAACTACTAGATATGCAACTGCATCAAGCAATACCAGCTTCAATGTAAGCGGTGCTTTTTTAACTAATGATATAACTGTTACAGCCCCAACTGGTTTTGAAGTAAGTGTTTCACCAACTAGTGGCTTTGGTACTACAGTTACATTAACTCAAACCAGTGGAACGGTTTCAATCACCACGGTTTATGTAAGATTAAAATCGAATAGTACAGTTGCAGGATCGCCTTATTCTGGTGATGTAACTTGTACTTCTACAAATGCGCAAACAGTTAGTGTAGCAACAGTTTCTAGTACAGTAACTGCTCTTGGTTTAACGATTACAGGAGTAACTGCGAGCAATAAAGAATACGATGCTAGCCTAACAGCAACGCTGGGCGGCACTGCAACACTTGTAGGAGTTGTAACAGCAGACCAAGCGAATGTTACACTAGCTGGAACAGCCACTGCAACATTTAACAATGCAAGTATAGGAACAAACAAAGCAGTTACTGTAACTGGTTACACGTTAGGCGGTACAGCAGCAGGTAACTACACAGTTAGTCAGCCAACAGGATTAACTGCGAACATTACCGCTAAAGTAGCCAGCACGCTAACGATAGATCCGATTGCAAATCAAAACTTTACCGGCGCTGCAATTACCCCAACTCCAGTAGTAAAGGATGGCACTACGACCTTGACCTTCGACACTGATTACACGGTAGCCTGCAGCAATAACACGAATGTGGGCACGGCAACACTTACAATCACAGGGATTGGAAACTATGCGGGTACAAAGACCCAGACCTTTGTCATCGTAGCGAAAGCTGCGAGTGCCTTGACGATTGACTCCATCACCAACCAAATCTATACGGGAGCTCCAATCATACCATCGGCTTTAGTGAAAGATGGAAACATCACGCTGACGCTAGGCACGGACTATTCGGTATCCTGCTATAATAATACCAATGTGGGCACGGCAATCCTTACAATCACGGGGATGGGCATTTATACGGGTACCAAGACCCAAACTTTTACCATCCTACCAAAAGCAGTGAACACACTGAGCATCGACCCCATCACCAACCTAATCTACACGGGAGCTGCGATCACCCCATTGTCGGTGGTGAAAGATGGAAACATAACCCTGACGCTAGGTACGGACTATTCGGTATCCTGCTATAACAATACGAATGCAGGAACGGCCAAGTTGACGATCACGGGTATCGGAAACTATACCAGCACTAAAAACGAGAATTTTAACATCCTACCAAAAGCGTTGAACGTCCGGGCCAATAGTGCCTCCAAAATCTACGGAGATGCCAATCCAAGTCTCAGCTTTACCTACAGCGGATTGGTAGACGGAGATGCTGAGATTGACCAAGCTCCAAGCATCAGCACCTCGGCTACGACCACTTCAGGAGTAGGGAATTACCCAATCACCTTAACTGGTGGATCGGATTCTAACTACAGCTTGACTTTGGTAGAAGGCACAATGGAAGTAAGTCCAGCACCGCTTTCCTTGGCAATTAATGCCGTAACCAAAATCTATGGCCAAGTAGACCCAGTCTATACCTACAGTTTGCAAGGCCTCAAAGGTTTAGATACAGAAGCGGTACTTGTTGGTGCCTTCAGTAGAGAAGCGGGTGAAGATCCTGGCAGCTACCGCATCAACCAAGGCAGCATCAGTGCTAGGGCCAACTACAACCTGACGGTTACGGGTGCCAGCCTACAGATTTTGAAAGCGAAAGTCTTGTCTGTGGCTGAATTGACAGGGGTGACCACTGCATGGTCCAAGGAAGCGGCCCTACCAGTTACGGTCAACCTGTTGGCTGCCCATGGACAGAATTTCCAAGTAGAGGTGAAATGGGACAAGAGCAAATTGAACCTACTTGCACGAGGCACTTACTCCCTTACCGGCAGGCTACTGCTTCCGGCAGGAATAGAAAACCCCGATGAGGTACTTGCCAAAATAAAGGTTCAGGTACTTCCAAAACCTGCACCTCGTGATGTGACGATTACCAACACTAGCTTCGTAGGAAGCACCACAGTCTTCTTCATTCCAGTGGGCGCCTTTGTGGTCAATGACCCGGTGGACAATATCCATGTGGTGAGCTTCCTTGGAGATGGTTACGACAACAAGTTCTTCTCTATTAAGGATAACGTTCTGTATTGGAACAGTGCCGAGCGTGCGCCAGGTAAGACGACCTTCAGCATCGTAATCAGAGTGACAGACCGGGATGGCAATACGATCGATAAGTTCTTCGAAATCAAACGAACTCGTCCAGACTTCAATGCCGTGACGATCTACAATACCTTCACACCAAACGGGGATCGCTTCAACGATACTTGGGGGGTAACAGAAGTTCGTTTCTACGAAGGGGCACGCATCTCGGTATACGACAGAGGTGGAGGACGGGTGTTCTACACCGAAAATCCAGATATACGTTGGGACGGAACCTATAATGGTAAAGAAATGCCAATCGGATCGTATTTCTGGGTGATTAAGATTGGCGAAACAGGAGAGACGAGAAAAGGGGTGTTGAATTTAATTGGGAAATGAAGTAGGCATTAGAAATAAGGTGGAAATACCCGCCGCGGCGGGCGATATACGAAAGACGAGATTTAAACAATGTCGAATATCGAACGCTGATTGAAGAATGTTGAAGTGAGAATTCGTTGAACAGACGAATCCCGTATCGCCACGAATAAAATCTTGATACTTGCCTGCCTGTCGGCAGACAGGATACTAGCTACTTGATACTTTTTCCGAACGCTGATTGAAGAATGAAGAAGTGGAAATTCGTGAATCATACGAATCTCGTATCACCACGAATAAAGTCTTGATACTTGCTACTAGATACTTGCTACTAAATACTCTTTTCTAATATCGAATGCTGAACGCTGATTGAAGAATGTTGAAGTGAGAATTCGTTGAACATATGAATCCCGTATCGCCACGAATAAAATCTTGATACTTGCTACTAGATACTTGCTGCTAAATACTCTTTTCTAATGTCGAATGCTGAACGCTGATTGAAGAATGTTGAAGTGAGAATTCGTTGAACAGACGAATCCCGTATCGCCACGAATAAAATCTTGATACTTGCCTGCCTTCCGCAGGCAGCATACTAGCTACTTGATACTTTTTCCGAACGCTGATTGAAGAATGTTGAAGTGAGAATTCGTTGAACAGACGAATCCCGTATCGCCACGAATAAAATCTTGATACTTGCCTGCCTTCCGCAGGCAGCATACTAGCTACTTGATACTTTTTCCGAACGCTGATTGAAGAATGTTGAAGTAAGAATTCGTTGAACATACGAATCCCGTATCGCCACGAATAAAATCTTGATACTTGCTACTAGCTACTTGATACTTTTTCCGAACGCTGATTGAAGAATGTTGAAGTGAGAATTCGTTGAACAGACGAATCCCGTATCGCCACGAATAAAATCTTGATACTTGCCTGCCTGTCGGCAGACAGGATACTAGCTTCTTGATACTTTTTCCGAACGCTGATCGAGGAATGTTGAAGTGAGAATTCGTTGAACATATGAATCCCGTATCGCCACGAATAAAATCTTGATACTTGCTACTAGATACTTGCTGCTAAATACTCTTTTCTAATGTCGAATGCTGAACGCTGATTGAAGAATGTTGAAGTGAGAATTCGTTGAACAGACGAATCCCGTATCGCCACGAATAAAATCTTGATACTTGCCTGCCTTCCGCAGGCAGCATACTAGCTACTTGATACTTTTTCCGAACGCTGATTGAAGAATGTTGAAGTAAGAATTCGTTGAACATACGAATCCCGTATCGCCACGAATAAAATCTTGATACTTGCTACTAGCTACTTGATACTTTTTCCGAACGCTGATTGAAGAATGTTGAAGT
>JBBAKO010000026.1:0-4571 GCA_040403475.1 Algoriphagus sp.
GCCAAAATCATTTTGGACAACAAACTGGCTTTGGATTGAATTAATTAGCAAAAATAGGCAT
Organism: Algoriphagus sp.; assembly: GCA_040403475.1. Lineage (GTDB taxonomy): Bacteria > Bacteroidota > Bacteroidia > Cytophagales > Cyclobacteriaceae > Algoriphagus. The sequence continues at coordinate 62 of JBBAKO010000026.1, forward strand.
TTAACCCAAAAATAGCCCCATGAAACTTAGCGTACAAACCACCGTTAAAGCTCCCATAGAAACCGTCTGGCGCTTTTACACATCGCCAGAACACATCTTGCAATGGAATGCAGCATCTGACGACTGGCACACCACCACGGCCTCGGTAGAGCTCAGAGAAGGCGGCACCTTTAGCTCGCGCATGGAGGCCAAAGACGGTAGTTTCGGCTTTGACTTTGCAGGCGTTTACACAAAGATCATCACCCAAGAGCGCCTTGAGTATTCATTTGGAGACCGAACTGCCGCCGTAACTTTTACACCAAGCGCAGATGGCGTAATTGTGCAAGTGACGTTTGATGCAGAAACAGAGCACACCGAAGCGGAACAAATAGAAGGCTGGCAAGCCATCCTAAACAGATTTGCCAAACACACTGAAAAAAATTAATTGGGGTCAGAGCAACATTAATTATCGAAACGGGTTGCGAATCGACAAAGAAGTTTTATCTGGAAATCGGACAACTAAACCATCCTGCATATCTTCTGAATAGAGCACATCACATCCGGCAAGACCTGCTGCTGACACGATGTTTGCATCGTAAAAAGACAATTTGTATTTGGCCATTAACTGCAAGGCCAACGAATGTGTTTTGACGCTGAGCTCATGAACTTCACAAACGTCCAACAGCGTGTCGCACCATTTCCGAATTTGCTTTAATGGCAGTGCACGTTTTTTAAAGAGCACATTGGTAAATTCGTTTAGAACTTGAATACTGATGCTTGCATCAGCCACAAGCAGTTGCTCTACGACGTCCGCTCGCGTGCTGTCATCTGTCCAATATATTAAGACATTGCTGTCGATGAACGACTTCATCGCGCATTGGCCTCATCGCGATCGAATACAAAGTTTTGGGGCATTGCAGTTCTAAGCTCTCGAACCCCTGCCAATATCTCGAGTTTGCTTGGCACTTTGGCTACAAGCAGTTCTGAGACCTGGCCCTTTTGACGTACCGCTTGCTTAAGCTTCAATTCATCGCCTACTTGTAACCCTAATTCTTTAACCAATGTGGCGGGCAACCTAACTGCCAAGCTGTTTCCCCATTTTGCAACTTGCATAAGCCCCTCTGAAATTGATATACATAAGTAAATGTATATCTTATCGCATCAATTGGGGTCAGAGCAACATTAATTAAACAAGCGTAATCTTTAAGCCAGTTAAGAGCGAGTCGTAACGACTCTCCCACGTCTGCCCTGCCACCAAGGGCCAAGCATCGGTCCAAGTACCGGTGGTAATCACATCGCCGGCTTTGACATCTGGTGCACCGGGGCATTGACGCAGAGCCTTCATAAAGTGAAGCAAGGCCATTAGCGGGCTGTCTAAAACATTGGTGGCATGGCCCTTCTCCACGACCTCTCCCGCATGCATAAGTTCTAGCGACATACCTGCAAGCAACTCATGCAATTGCGCGCTATTAGCGGCTACGTCTTTCAGGGGCACCTGCTTACCAACCAACAAATGCGCATGCAAGCCACTGTCGGTAACTGTATCCGCCACTTTAAATTTCCAATCAAGCGAATGAGACTGAACAATTTCAAAACCAGACGCCATCCAATCAATAGACTCAAACAAGCTTTGCACAGTAAGGTCTGCAGGCGGCGTGCAGCGCATGCCAAAGACCAACTCTGGTTCAAGCCGCGGCTGGCTCATGTGGCTGATATCCACAGTGCCCTCGCCCTGCGCATTAGCCATGGTCAAAGTGGTGTTCCAAACCGTGCCCCAAATGGGCTCGAACACCTGATAGCGCTCCCAGATACTGCGATTAGTAAAGCCAATTTTGAAACCGCGAGGCTGCTCACCCCGAGCCTCTCGCAACTGCCGTACCTGCAAAGCAGTTTGATATGCAACTCCCACATCAGCCGGTATGCCAGCCAGTGCTTCATCAGGCCAAAGCTGACCTTCATCAAGATGCTTTAAAAGTGTTTGGGGTGTCATAGGTTTTCCTTTTGTATTTAACTTAGATGGACACATTGACAACTGCCCAGACACCGTTTTTGTAGTTCGTATTTTTTTGATGCTGCTTTAAACTGAGTAACAGCGGAATGGGCTGGCCATCATCGATCAATGTTTCAATATGCATGTCGATGGCTTCTTCGACATTTTGCAGCGCCAATTCCAAGCTGTCACCGCCAGAAAAACAACCTGGTAAATCGGGAACTGTGACGCCATAACGTTCACCATCGTCTGTGTGCAAGACTACAATAAATTCCATATCAGTCTTTGGCTTGGTGATCATCAGTGTTCGTATAAATTGTAATGATTTAGTGGACACAATTAATTGGGGTCAGATCAACATTAATTTTTTCTGACTCAAAGTGATCTGAATGCAGAGTAAATTAATGTTGATCTGACCCCAATTAATCATGCGCACCCAAATATTTGCCACTCTTCTCATTTTATTCAGCTGCAGTCTGCAGGCCGCTATCCTTCAAGGCAAAGTAGTGAGCGTAGCCGATGGCGACACCATCAAGGTTCTAGACGCGACCAACACCCAACACAAAATTCGCCTGCAAGGCATTGACGCACCAGAGAAGGCGCAGCCTTTTGGTCAAAAATCCAAGCAGTCTTTAAGCCAGATGGTTTACAACAAACAAGTTACCGTTGAGTATCAGAAGAAAGACAAATACGGCCGAACCTTGGGCAAGGTGCTACAAAACGGCACAGACGTTTGTTTAGAGCAAATTAAATTGGGCATGGCTTGGCATTACAAGCAGTACAAGTCTGATCAACCCAAAGAAGACCGCGAAACCTATGCGCAGGCTGAACTTGAAGCAAGAACGAAAACCGTCGGCATCTGGACAGACAAAAATCCTACCCCACCTTGGGAATTTAGGAAGCAAAACAAGTGATACAGTTAAATTAATTTGGGTCAGATCAACATTAATTATTTTTCTACGAATCAATTTTTAAAATGCCAGCCCTACAACTAGAACAACTTGTTGAAAAGTATTTCGCCGCAGTCGACAACAAAGACTTGTCAACAGCTCTGTCTTTTTTCACTCCCGACGCAAGCTTTACGATTGCAACTTATCAAACCACTTTCAAAGGTCGCGATACAGAAATATCCGAGATGTTTGAACGCTTGTTTGCCAGATACGACAAGATTTTGCACAGCAATTTTGATCACTTCCCCTCTGGTCCTAATAAGATCAGTTCTAGGTTTGAAGTACAAAATTCAAAAATTGGTTCATCTACGATTTACAAAAATAATTGCAATTTTTTCAAACTCCAAGGTAATTACTTCCATGAAGTTTATGTGTACATGAGTGGTGACAACGCCTTAGCTTAATTAACGAAACCATATCTATGAATATGTCCACCACCCAAACCAGTCAATCCTTGATTGAAAGTATGTCTTATGTTGTGATTGCCGTAGACAACGATGGCATCATTACTATATGGAACAAAGCTGCCGAATTGACTTTAGGTTTTGAAGCCAGTGAGGCCTTGGGTCAACATGCCCACATGGTCATTCCCGTGAACATGCAACAAGCCCATAGCAACTGCTTTTCAAAGTCGCTGGGAGTTGTCAAAGAATTTGCTATTCGCAAGGATGGTGTTTTGCCTTTCATGCACAAGTCTGGCACGTCCATTAAATTAACAGGCCACTTGGCCATACTCAGAGGTCCAGATGGATTACCTCAGGGTTCTGCAGTGATTGGCTCTGTTGCCGAAAATTAATTGGGGTCAGATCATCATTGACCTCACCAGTGAAACCAAAGACAGCGCCACAAGCTGGGCTTTGCTGTTCGAGTGGTTGTTCAGTAAAGACGGACAGGATTTGCTGCTTGAAAAGCATGCGCAGCGCTTAATGAGAAGTCAACTCAAACTGGCCTCAATTGATATGCATGAAAGAGCGATAGAAATGTTTGAGCGCTCCCTAGTGGTACCTGCGTCATAAAACTCAAACCTTCATACTGCATGACTCAAACAGACAAATCAACTCGAAGTTGCCCTGAGTAAGAATTTTGTGAAGTAAAGCTTTCACCCAAATGTTTGAGGCCATGACCTTCGATTGACAGCGATTGAAGCTGACCGCCACGGCTCTGCAATTCTTGCGCAAAGTGCTTGGCGGCGTATAAGTTACTGCTCTGTAAAGCAGCGCCAATCTTTGTCAGGTAGGGGTCGGTAGACACAGAAGGATCGAAATTGACAAGTGCAATAAAGGCTTGTCGAGCAGAGTCCAAATCACCGGCAATGATGCTGTGTAGCAATGCCTCGAGCTTTTGCTTACGGCGGTTTTGCCTTTCACCTTGAGATGAACTGCTGCCTCCCCACTGCTGAGGATTGCCATTGATGCGCAGAGAAATTGAAGTATCCATGGTGCGGACGCCTTTCGATCTTAAATAACTGTGTGTCTAAACCTCATCTGTTTGCAAAAATTTCAAAATAATTGATTGGCTGTCTCGTTAGACCTGATGCAAAAGTGCTCAATAAAAATTGAATGTCAAGAAATCAGCCAATCACCAACAACTA
>JBBAKO010000027.1:0-2478 GCA_040403475.1 Algoriphagus sp.
TCGCTTCGTAATCTGCGCGAGATACCTCTGGAAAACCTGGCGGAGGATGAGGGAGTTATCCTCTTCAACCTGGGTAGTTCCCCGTTTACTCTTTCAGCAAATAAGGCGACTGGAACCGCACCACTTGTAGCGATAATTGGAAAGATTATTGAAAAAGCGTCACTATCTTTGACTTGCGAACGAAATTAGAGAGCATCAGCTCATCTACTTTTGTATTGAAAGAATTTATTTGATATCGATTGATTGAAAGAATCCGAAGCCACAAGCGTTGCCGAAGCAGATTTCTTCTTAACTAAATTTGTAATTTGAATTTGCTCGCCGTCGATTTTTGCAACACAGTTAACGACAACTATTTGATACTTTATTTTCAGTAGTTTAGTAAATCTAAAAATATAGTTTCCATTTGTTGACTTGACCAGACTTACTCTTGGCTTGACCAATAGTGGGGGCGCGGCTGACTTAACTGTGGTTACCACTCCCTCCGAAATTTGACCAAAGGCATCGGTAATTTTGATAGTTACATCCACGCTTTGATCAGGATTAAGATCTGAAATTTCAACATCATCTCCAAGGACCAATACATCACCCGCTGAAGCACTGACATCGTAGGAATATCCATCAGCATTGAGTTCATCGAAAGTAATCTTGACTGAATCCAAATCAGCATCAGTATTTACTGCAATTGGAAGAATGGGCGGTTTTGGAAGGCTGGTCTTAGCTATGTCAACAAAGCTTATTGATTGTCCATCTGAAGAGCGGCAAGAACCAGATAGTTTAACTTCCGTTACAGGTTTCACCTTTGAAACGGTGACAGAGCCATCACCTTTTATTCCATCTGATTTCACGACGCCTGCGTTTGCAGAATATGTACAAGTGAGATCATAATCAAGATTAAATTTAAATACGATTTGAGAATCTGTAGTAGTCGTACTTTGTAATCTGGGGCGAGTTAAGGTTCCAGGTGCTTCAATAGTCAAAGTGGCAAGGCTTTGTAGAGGATTTACCATTTTTACTTTAGAGACGGGAGTTGAATTGACTGAACTTGCACCATAGGCATTTAAATAATCTGTTCTCCTCTGCTTGGGCTGTGACTGGCAATCTTGATTATCGCCAGAACTTATATCTCTGATAGTTCCTGAACACGAAGTGGTGTAAACCGACAATTGAAGCATTAGATAACCCCCAGGTTCGGAGGTTCTAGCGCTCTTACACGTCACCGTCACGCCTATCATTTGGTTCACAAACGGCGTAGTTCCGAGATCCTTTACATAACACGAAGCCCCGCCTTTCTTGTAGCTCGCTTTATCAGCCCAACTTCCAAATACTTGAGTGATATTTGCTCCCTTTCCATCAATATCCATCGTCATATCAAAGCTATCTCCTGCCTTGATAACAGACGTTGATACCTTTACATTTGAAATTTCAGGCGCGGCAATGGCAACAGCAGAATCATTCGATACATTTATCTTGATCACTGAGATATCAGCTTGTTGTACTGCTCCGGAAGCTGGTTGCCCAAAAGTATTTTGTCCGGGCATGTTCGCTATAGAAACTATAGAAACTAGGCGATTGAATACTGCAGTCGAGTTAGTTGGATTTGGATCCGTTCCCCAGGGAGTGGATAAATCTATCCCTGCGTATCCGGCAATTTCTACTTTTGAAATAGTCCACGTTCCAGCTGGCCAATCGGAGCCGACTTCAAAATCAAATGTGCTATCAATTCTTTTTGTATCAGGCCCACTAATACTCGAGTCATACTTAGATAAAAGCTTATAGACCTCAATTCCCTCCTGTTGGTTTCGCAAGGAGACCCAAATTGTATTTATTTTGCCAGAGTTGCTAGCAATTACACGAATAGAAATTTTATCTCCAACTTTTCGGTCGGCCGGAGTTGTCATTTCAATTTTTTCTAACTGAGGTTGCGTAACTGCAGGTGTTAATCCATCAGGCAACACGGTAAAAGAAATTGAATCCAAATTGTCAGTCCAAGAGGTTTGACTTTGACCATTCATGCAAATCAAGCTCACACCTTGGACCGTGTACTTACCAGGAGATGCTTCAGCGGTAATCTTCAGCGGAATTTTAAAAGGCCCTTTTGGAGTAGTTTTACCCGAAACTTTGCCATTAATTCCGGGGGTATTTGCTATCTGATAGATACCGGTGGGATCGGTAAAGGAGACGTAAAGCTGATTAATTGCGCCACTAGTGCAGGCTGCGTCAACATCCCAATAAACAGTCTCTCCTACACTATAAGAATTCTTCTTATCAATGCTCACTGAGTTAATTACATTTGCCGCATGAGATTGAAATGGTGTAATCACCGAAAGAAGTAGACCCAATAGGGACCCCGTGGTGAGATGCTTGTTCACAGCAGAAGTCTAAGATGTTAAATGAATTTTGAGCAGGGTAATTCTCAATGTGAGCGCGGAGGATGAGGGATTTGAACCCTCGATAGGTTGCCCTATACACGCTTTCCAA
>JBBAKO010000028.1:0-2155 GCA_040403475.1 Algoriphagus sp.
CACTTGATTGCTGGATGTTTGTGAAATCTTCAATTCAATATTTGAATTTAAAAGAGGATCTTTGGCATGAATGCCTAGAGAGTTCTTATGGCTTTCTTCGAGCCTCATGGCCGGGCAATTGGCTTGGAATGTCTTTTGTATTGCTTGAATGCTTGAGATTTTTAAATCTTCAGGAAAACAATATGTCAGAGGCAGGTAGAAGCATGTTGAAGGCCGCTCAAAGTGTTGCCTTCGAAATAGAAAAACATGCAGAAACCTTGTCAGAACTTAACGAGCCCAGATATCACAATCGTTTGCATTTTGCAGATGCGCTAACGTCTATGAGTGTTCAGCTGGCAATTTTGGTTGTACTGAAGAAAGAAGCGAATCAGGATTGGATGGCATGTGCATTGCTAACTTGCATTGCACATGATTTTGTTCATCCAGGTAAAATTAATCTGGTTGAGTCTGAAATAGAAAAGCAATCGGTTAACTTTTTGAAACCTATTTTGAAATCTCATTCTGTGCCAGATGAATGGCAAAAAATCATCGACACTGTAATTGTCCGTTCAGACTTTGCAGTTGTCCATCAAAACCACGCGCTTGTTGCAGGCAAAGCATTTGAGTGGAATTTAGAGTGGCTGTGTGTGTTATTGAACGAAGCCGATGTGATGGCCAGTGCCTCTGCAAAATATGGCCCTGAATTGGGGCAATCTTTGGCCCAAGAGTGGCGGTTAATTGATTTCCACCTTCACAGCAGTGTGGCAAGTCTTGAAGGAAGAAAAAACTTTTTAAAGCAGTTAATCTTTTCTTCGCCTTCTTCTTTGGTTTTAGGTCTAGGTGAAAGAATTTCTGAAGAAATTCTGACGATCAATTCGTAAACAGCCCACGCTGGGCAGCTCAAATTTTCGGCTGTCCGACAAGCATGGCCTCTACAAGCTCTTGTACGGCCAATGCTTCTTGGGCAGTAGCAAGCTTGTGCGGCTGGCCTCTTAGCCAGCGGCTCACTTCGCTCAGCTGGCGTTGCAAGGCGCTGCTGCGAGGGTCTTCCTGAGACCAGTCAACCGCTTCTTGCCATGCGCTGCCGTCTGAGCGCCAAAGTTGGTAGAACTCTCTGAACTGATAGCTCATGCGGCTGCCGCGCACAGTCACTTCTTGCCGATCGGGTTGCATTCCCCCGGTGGTAGCCATGACGGTAACAGGCAGCCCCGCTGCCGTTGTCAGCCGAGCCAGCATGTCTAACTCACACAAGGCGGGGTCTTGTGGGTAGCGCGGCAAGGCATGCTGCAGGGTCAATGGGCCCAGAAAGCGTCCAGCCAAAAACAAAAAGTGCGAGATAACCTCTCGGGTGTAGCCGCCTTCATGTCGAAAGCGCAGCCAATCGGCATCCTTTTGCCATGCGCGGGGCCAGGCGGGGTAATTCACAACGATGTCGATTCCAAGTAGCTCACCTGCGTCCCCAGCATGAATAGAACGAGACAATTCTTCAAAGCCACGTGAGGCGGCTTGCGTGAAATTCACGACGCTGGGCAAACGAGCCTTGGCCAATTGCGTGAGGAGGTCTCGACTTTGCGCGTTGTCAGTGCCCAGGGGCTTCTCCATGAAGACGCCCTGACCATTTGCAGCCGCCTTTAGCGCATAGGTTTTTCGAGGCCCAGGAGGACAAGCCAAGTAAACCACATGCGCTTCGTGCATGGCAGCTTTGGCGCTTTGTGCAACAGGTGTGCTTGGCGAAATTAAGCGTGTTTTGGCAACAGCGTCAGTCGAAGGATCCCAGAGGCCGCACACTTCAAAGTCAGGGTGTTGAAGAACGTTTTCAAGCATGCGTCGGCCCATGATACCTAGACCGATGATGGCAAATTTGTGTTTCATAACGCTTTCAGATGAGTCTGAGCTTAACGAAGGATCTTAATCAGGGGCTGCTTTATGGCTTTCAAAGTTGTAGCGAGAAATCTGATTTAAATATATTATGTTGCATCAAATGCTGATGTAACTGCGAATTTTTTACACGTTCAAAATAAACAAGGAGATTTAACAATGAAAAATTCTACAGGCAAGTTTTTATCTCTGTTCTTGACAACAATTGCCATCAGTTTTCCGCTGCTAGCAAATTCACAAGCCAATTATCCCGATAAGCCAATACGTCTTATCGTTGCCTTTCCAGCTGGTGGTTCAA
>JBBAKO010000029.1:0-1690 GCA_040403475.1 Algoriphagus sp.
GAGCAAATAGCCTTTGCAAAGCTTTTTGGCGACTTATCGATTCATCCTTTTAGCCCAAACTTAGAAGACAAGCGCGAAGTCATCGTCCTTGATTACTCAGCTGACAACCCACCAGCACTCACTGACCAGTGGCATTCAGACGAAACATTTCGGAAGGCTCCACCAGCTGCAACAATATTGCGAGCTAAGGTGGTCCCTGAATATGGTGGAGATACTTTGTTCGCAAGTATGACTTCAGCTTATACCGGACTCTCTGAGCGAATGAAGCAATATATCCATGGTTTAGAAGCTGTGCATGACTTTAAACCTTGGCGTCATCTTTTTACCTCCAGTGAAGTGCATCAAAGAAAATTACGTGAACTGGAAACACAGTTTCCAAACCCTTCTCATCCCGTAGTTCGAGTACATCCCGTAACTGGAAGGAGACTGATAAACGTCAACGCTCAGTTCACGAAGAACATCAATGGATTGAAGTCTACTGAAAGTGAGATGATTTTGAATTATCTCTACAGCCGCGCTCAAATTCCAGAGGTTCAGCTAAGGGTCAAATGGAGACCTAACACAATAGTCATGTGGGATAACTGTGCGACGCAACATTATGCGCCGCATGATTATTACCCTCAGAGAAGAACTATGAATCGGGTGACAGTTGCTGGAAGCGACGTTGTTGGAGTCACCATGCCCTACTCACCCGAGGTTGGAGTGACAGAATTGCCAGATGGGCACAATGTTGTTCTTACAAATAACAAGCGTCCGACTCGTGAATTCGAACGAACTTAATTAAAAGGCAAAAGATGATTACTAGACGAAAGTTGATAAAGATTGCACCGATTGGTTTGTCATTCATAGTGCCTGAATTTTCATTAGCCCAATCGGTTTATCCAGATCGAGGAATCAAATTGGTGGTGCCATTTCCTGCAGGTGCTTTGACTGACTCATTAGGAAGAATGATCGCTGAAAGACTGAGGCCAATTCTTGGTCAGTCAATCGTAGTTGAAAATCGGCCTGGAGCTGGAACCTTATTGGGGGCAAGTGTTATAGCTAAATCACCACCAGATGGCTACAGCTTGCTTGTTGCTACCAGCTCTACTCTTGCAATTTCACCTTCTTTGTATGCAAATCCTCCAGCGATAACTTCTGATTTTGTTGGCGTGGCAATGATCGGCTCTGTTTCACTCTTTCTGGTAACCCGCAAAGATCTGAAAGTAAACAACCTAGCAGAACTGGTGGAGGAGATGCGACAACGTCCTAGCAAATTGAATTTTGCATCGCCTGGATCGGGAACAATGCATCACTTAATTGTTGAGACTATAAAAGTTCAGGAAAAAGTTGATGCAATTCACATTCCTTATCAAGGTAGTGTGACTGCCTTGAGTGACCTCATGAGTGGTCGTATTGATTTTATGTTTCTTGACGCAGTAGCTGCACTTCCACAGATTTCAGCGAACAAAATAAATGTTATCGCAGTGGCAGCGTCTCGAAGAAATACCAATCTCCCTAACGTACCAACTGTATCGGAAACTTTTCCATTAATCGACATACAAGCTTGGCAAACGATTGCCGCCCCAAAAAATACCCCGGTAGCTATCGTTCAGCGTTTAAATGAAGAAATAAACAAATCACTAGACTCTCCTGACGGCCGCGCTAGCTTGCAACGTGTCGGTGTTGATGCTAATCCACTTAGTTTGAA
>JBBAKO010000030.1:0-1013 GCA_040403475.1 Algoriphagus sp.
GGTACTTTGTACAATTATTTCATTCCTTCCACTGAAACGATTTTTCATCCACCGCCCGCATGGTGCAGAGCACCCCGTCCAGGTGGTCGTATTCGTGTTGGATCAGTTCGGAGATTGCCCCTTCCACCTTCAATACCTGCGGTTGCCACTGGGTATCTAGGTAGTGGAGGCTGAGGGACTGGTGGCGCTTCACGCGGACAAGGAGATTGGGGAAACTCATGCAGTCGTCCCATAATTCAAACTCCGCTTCGCTCAATTCGTTCAACTCCGGGTTGATCACCACATAGGGACGGTCGAGCTGTAGGTAGAATAGGCGCTTCATGATGCCTAGCTGAGGGGCGGCGATTCCTCTCCCAAAGCCATACACCCGGCGCACATCCTCCATGGCCTCGTGGAGCTGCTGTATCCAGCCTGGTACTTCGACAAGTTCCTCCCGAAGGACAGGCTCGCACACTTCATACAGTCGGGGATCACCGAGTTTGAGAATATCGTGAATGGTTTTCATGAGTTGAGGAAATGGAGTAGAAATATAGTGGAAATAGGATAGAAATATACTCCGCTGCGCTCCCTGAAATAGGATGAAGGAAGAAGTGAAGTATTATTGAAGAATGCGAAAGGAGTATCTCCACGAAATAAACCTTGCATACCGCAGGCAGTCTACTAATTTAAAATCGAACTAATTAGTTAGTGTTATCTTTCAGTTCAATTTATCTCCAGGCTCCCCTCAGTATTCTTGAAAAATTAATACTAGTATCATTTTAGAACTAATTTTATTCTCATATTTAGCATAAATATAATTTATAAGTGATTTTTCGAATGGGCTACAAGGGGAATATGAATCAAGTAAGAATAGTAGCCTTTGCCTTATTGGTATTATTTTTTACCTATTCTGTCCAAGCACAAGAATCTGCTCATTCAGCTGGAGGCGATGGATCATCCAGTATAGGATCGGTGGCCTTTAGTATTGGTCAAGTAGTTTACAATTCCTATACCACTGTGTCGGGTACTGAATC